>NZ_CP150203.1:1471250-2136875 GCF_037969725.1 Paenibacillus sp. FSL W8-0426
TGGCAATAAGCCGTGTAACCAGCCTGCGCAGCCAGGCGGGAATCCGGATGTTCAGGAAACCTTCCATGACGATCTGTCCGGACAGGGTTCCTGTCAGCGTGGAATTCTGGCCGGAAGCAAGCAGGGCAACGCCGAACAGAACGCTTGCGATCGTTGTGCCCAGCAGCGGCGTCAGCAGGTGATAGGCATCGGCGATTTCGGCGACCTGCGTCATGCCTGCACTGTGGAAAACGGCCGCCGACACGATCAAAATGGCGGCATTGATGAACAGGGCCAGCGTCAAAGCGATCGTGGAATCCATGGTGGAGTAACGGATTGCTTCTCTTTTGCCACGGGATGTCTGCTCGATCTGGCGGGTCTGTACGATGGACGAATGCAGATACAGGTTATGGGGCATAACGGTAGCCCCGATGATGCCGATCGCGATGTATAACATGGCTGGGTTTTGCAAAATTTCCGCGCTGGGTACAAAGCCGTGCAGCACTCCGCCCATGTCCGGTTTGGCGAGAAACAGATCGATGCCGAAACAGAGGGCAATGGTGGCCATCAGCACGATGACGAGCGTTTCAAGGGCCCGAAAACCTTTGTTTTGCAAAAGCAGGACCAGCAGCACGTCCACTGCGGTAATGATGACGCCATACAGCATTGGAATGTTAAACAACAGTTTCAGGGCGATGGCCGACCCGATCACTTCGGCGAGATCGGTTGCAGCGATCGCGAGTTCGCATAACAACCACAGCATGATGACTACAGGCATGCTGAACCGTTCGCGGCAAGCTTGGGCAAGGTCGCGTCCGGTAACGATGCCGAGTTTGCCTGCGAGTGCTTGCAGCACAACGGCCATCAGATTCGAAATGAGGATTACCGACAGGAGCGTATACCCGAATTGCGAGCCTCCCGATATGTCGGTCGCCCAGTTGCCGGGGTCCATATATCCGACGGCAACCATGTAACCCGGGCCGACGAAGGCGAGGAATTTTTTCCACCAGGCCGCGTTTTTGGGCACTCTCATGGAACTATGGGCTTCCCCGAGGGAAGGCATCGCGCCTGCTGCTGCAAGCTGTTCGGCTGAGGAGGTGTGGAATGGATTTCTTTTGCTCATGGAATCATCACCTGACTTTTAATGGATTTAATAACGATTATCTATAGTTTCGATGAAATGAAGGTTTGGAATGACGAGAAGCTTATGTCCGAAAAGATATGTCGTTGTTTACATTGTACACCCTCAAATATTTTTGTCTAGTGCAACTTTTATGTAAAAGGACAATTTTTCTGAAGTGGCGCCAAACAAAAAAGAATGGATAGGAATAGTTGGCGGCTTGCAAAGAAGGCGGGCGGTGTTTCAGACGATAGGTTAACCCATTCGATGCTGTCAGAACCGGAATAGCGATGAATAACGTTTCAAAACGACTCAGCGGTTTAATTGGAACATAAGCGATAATACTAACCATGTTAAAGGAGAGATCATCGATGCAGGCTTTATATACGGCAACGGCAACAGTTAAAGGCGGACGCACGGGTTCGGTAGCTTCTTTGGACGGAGTGCTCAAACATGAGCTCGCCATGCCTAAGGAATTGGGCGGATCAGGCGGTGAAGGTACGAATCCGGAGCAGTTGTTTGCAGCAGGTTACGGAGCCTGTTACGAGAGTGCGCTGGCCAATGTGGCCCGTAAGGCAGGAGTGAAGCTTGGGGACGTCGTCGTCACCAGCAACGTTTCGATCGGCAAAGACCCGGAAGACGACGGTTTCAAGCTGGCGGTCCGACTCGACGTCAATATGGAAGGAATCGAACGCAGCCAAGCGGAGGAGCTGGCTCGCAAAGCGCATGAATTTTGTCCGTATTCCAAGGCGACCCGGGGCAATATCGACGTTGTGTTGAACGTGGTATAACGCTGGGCGAACTTTAACATCGGATCCGAATCGGGGGCTCTGCCGCAATCCGGCAGGGTCCTGTTTTTCAACAATAAGCATTTCATAGCAGGAAATGGCATGATGCATATCGTACTCTTTTACATAAACCCAAACCTGTCTGATCCGACGTCCAGAAAAGAAGAGGGGGAACGCTTGATGAGTATTGAAGAAATGATTGAGCGCCGGTTCGTATGTTCGAAATGTCGGGGGACGGATTGCGACATCAAGGAAGTGTCCATGTCGGGAGCAGGACTCAGCAAAGTGTTCGATATCCAGCACAACCATTATTTGTTCGTCTCTTGTTCTTCCTGCGGTTATGTCGAGGTGTTTGACCCAAGCGTGTTGAAAGGCAAAAAGCAAGGCCAGGTCGGGACGATTCTGGATATTTTGTTCGGGGGTTAATGAGGCTTCCCGTGAGAAGATCCGGTGCGCCCGCGTTTCTGATATGGAGATCCCGGCAATGCGGCATGGCAGGCGAGTTGACATTAAGCTAAAATTTCTTTAATATGTTTGAGTACTGAGAAAGCTAATGCAGGAACAAATTTGAATTGACAGGTGATCTCCATGTCTTATAGACCGAGCATTGCAACATTGCAAATCGCGAGCAAAAACGAAAAAGACGGATTGTACGAGTTTACGATGAAATTGGTGGACGGCACCCATTGCCGCGTGTTCTATTCCCGTACTCCGGAATGGAAATTGACCAACATCAGCCGTCTGCAGAAAACGCCTTGTCCAGTATGCCGCAAAGATTTCATTTGCAAATGCATGGACCAGTATGCAGCAGACCTCCATCAACAAATGATGGATGACCAGTGGGTAGAAAAGGCAATTGCCGAGTAATTGCCGGGCAGATACGAGCGTGGGCGCAAGCCTGCGCTCTTTTTCTATATGAACGGAAGAACATGTACCTTTAAATGCATCGCGAGCGGTGCACAGCTTCTATAATAGCTGGAGGAGATTGAGAAAATGTCCGAACATGAATCGAAAAAACGACAGGAGCATCCCATCGTGCTTGTGGACGGCGTATGCCACTTTTGTCAGGGAGTCACCAAATGGATCATCAAGCGCGACCCGAAAGGAAAGTACCATTTCGCCTCGCTTCAATCGGATGTGGCCAAAAGATTGCTTGAACAAGGAAGGCTTCCGGTCGATCGCATGGATACATTCGTGCTGATTGAAGACGGGAAGTATTACACGCGGTCTACTGCCGCGCTGAAGCTTGCCAAAGGCCTGAAGTTTCCTTACCCGCTGCTGTATGGATTCGTGATCATACCAAGGCCGCTGCGTGATGCGGTATATGGCGTCATTGCCCGCAATCGGTACCGCTGGTTCGGCAAGGATGAGACGTGCATGCTTCCTTCACCGGACATCAAGGATCGTTTTCTGTGAAATGGGTTTGAAATGAGGAAAGACAGGGTAATGATTGGGGAAATCAACCATTTTGGAGGTATAATCATTTGAAGAAATGGACGACAGTACTTATCGGGGCATGGATGGCACTAAGCTTGGCTGCATGCGGAGGTCAGGCGGGAAGCAATGATGCATCAGAAACAGCGGCAAACAACGATCCAACGAGCAATAATGCCGCAGTAAATGAACAGGAAGCGGCGGTTCCTACGTTGGACGAATTGATTGCAAAATCGAGCGAAGCTTCGAAGACACTAAAGAGTTTTTCCTCCGAAGCAAGCATTGAGCAGAACATTAGCGTCGAAGCCGGCGAACAGAGCCAGGAGCAGCAGTTAACGACAAGCATCAAGATGGACGTCATCAAAGATCCATTGACAGCTTACCAGGAAATGAAAGTGGAAATGCCCGGTCAGGAAGCGCAGACCATCAAGCAGTATTTTACTAACGATGGCATCTATTCGCAGGTGGGCGAACAGTGGGTGACCATTCCGGAAGAGCAAACCCAGCCGCTGATCGAGCAAATGAAAGCAAGCGTCAATCCGGAACAGGAGCTGGAGCAGTTCAAATCGATCACGGAAGACACGAAAATTACGGCCGAGGGCGACAACTATGTCATCAACGCTACGGTGTCCGGGGACAATGTGAAGGAGCTGGCCAAATCGGTTCTGGAGCAAAACGGGGCAGACCCGCAAATGCAAACGATGATCGATCAAATGGACATCACCAGCATGACCATGAAATACATGGTCAACCAAGAAACATATTTGCCAACGGGAACAGACCTCAACATGGTCATGAACATGGAGCAAGAGGGTCAGAAGATGAAGATGGACATGAAAATGACCAGCACGTACAGCAACCACAACACCGTGGAGAACATCGAGGTTCCTCAGGAAGTGCTGGACAGCGCGAAGTAACGAGTTGAATCAATCCGGAAGGTTTAGAGATGCATCCCTTTAAGGAGAAAGCGCAAGGAAATGTACGTTTTGCGCTGCTCTGCGAGGGGTGTTTTTCGTATTTTCTATGCTTTCTGCCTGCAACGTTCCGGATGGTTTGCGGACATAAAAAGCACCCCGATCCGGAGTGCTATATATGGTATATGCTTCTCGTTCGATGATCCGTCTAGAGAAGTATACAAGTTGTTCGAGGTTTTTCTATCCTTGCTTGAGACCAGCTATGTATTCAGGTGCAACCTTAAGCCAGCTTTGTTCTTTGTGTTTTTCAACTTTAGGCTGAAAAACGGGGACGGATACTTAGGACCTTGTTTACTTATTTCTTTTCACAAGCTACGCCGTCTCCGTCTCGATCCAAGGCTTTACGGTATCCTGGCTCTCCTTTATAAAGCGGTGCTTTCCCGGCTTTCCTCACGGCAGCACAGTTTTTGTAGTACACTTTTTTCGCTTCAACTTTAGGCATAGCTTGCACTGAAACATTGGCAACCAGAATAGCAGCTAACACGGTAAAGACCAATTTTTTTTTCATCCTTCATATACTCCCTTCATCGTTTAAGTGAATTACAAAGCTATTTTACCAAAAAGAAGGTTATCGAACTACAGGTTATAACAAAGAAAAAGGAAACTTATTCAATCAGCAGGGTTTGTGTTGTTTGAGCAAACCTCGGGTCTGGCGAAGAATCATTATGTTATGCTATGGTATATTCTATCGGCTTGAACATCATGTTTGCATAACCCGAGGGAGATCCGGCAAGGGAAAGAAAGAGGAGGGGGAAACGGGAATGATTCATTTTTCGCATATTCACCACGTCAGTTTGGCCGTGCGCGACCTGGAGGTTGCAAAGCGGTTTTACTCGGAGGTGCTTGGACTGCAGGAGATCGAGCGTCCACCTTTCCGTTCAACGGGCACTTGGTATGCCATCGGCAGCCAGCAGCTTCATCTATTGCAGCATCCGCAGGGGCATACGCTGCGGGAGGGCGGCATCGATACGACGGATGGCCATTTCGCGATTTGGGTGAAGAGCCACAAGGAAACGTTGGAGTGGCTTGAGAAACAGGGGGTCGAATACGAGGCCAGGCCGGACAGCGTTGCCGGATTTGCGCAAATTTTCATATTGGACCCGGATCGAAACATTATCGAGTTCGGCGCTCCTTACGGCTCGTAAAAGGGAAGCGTAATTTCCGGTTTTTCACAAATCACTTGATCATCCAGAAATTGTATGATATATTATCGATAAATTCATAGCACGTGACGGAAGCACCGTCCTTACATTGCATGCGGTTTGTGCGATTGTATGGGCGGTGTTTTTTGTGCTTTTCGGGGAGGGAAGGCATATTGGGTGTTCTGAAGGCGGTTCTTGCTTCCGGGGACAAAGAGTATATTGATGCCTGGCTGGATTATGTGCGGGAAAGCGCATATGCCGCGGATATCCGTTTTACGGCGTTTTCGAATGAGGAAGCTTTCAGGGAGTACATGTACGAACAGGTGGACAGGGAGATGCCTGATCTGGTCATTGCGGAGCCTGCATTTCTGCAGCCCTGGCTGGAACGGGCGAAACATGATCGAGAAATCCCATGGTTGATGCTTGGGGAAGGAAAGGAAGGGGTACAGGAAGAGAAGCTTCTGGCAAAGTATCAACCTTTGCCTGCACTGCTGGATGCGGCCTTGAATGCCTGCCGCCAACCACGGCGGAAGAAACAGCTGAAGGCGGGTCGCGGCACCCTTTTGGCAGGAGTGGTATCGGCTTCCGGAGGCTGCGGCAAAACAACGGTAGCGATGCATTTGGTCAAACAATTGGGTGTTGCGGGATATGCGGTGCTGTATCTCAATCTGGAGACGCTGGACAGCACCATGCCGTTTCTGGAGAAAGGCTTGTTGCGGAGCCATCCTCGGTATGCCGAAGCGGAATCGGGTTTGTCGCGGCTGCTATACGACCTGAAGGCTGGCAAGAAGCATTCCGGGGCTAGAGGGGAGAAGCAGAATGCTTCAGCCAAACAGGGAGGGGCTCTGGACGATTATGTGTTTCGCCATGACGCATTGAAGGCAGACATGTTTTGGCCGCCGAACAACCGCAAAGAACTGCTGCAAATGTCCTGCGAGGACGCCAAAGCGCTGATGCAGCATGCCGTGGATTGCGGTCGGTATGACGTGATCGTCACGGATGGCGACTCGGGTTGGGATGGGCGCAGCGAGGCTGTATTTGAAGCGGCGGACACGCTTGTATGGCTCGTTGAGGACGAACTTGCCTCCATGTACCGCTGGGGAGAATGGATGAGACATATGGAACGAATTCATCCGGAACGTTACGAGAGCGTGATGGAACGTGCCAGGTTTGTAGCCAACAAGGTCCAGGGCCGCATGATAAATGCCCTTCCCCGTGCTGATCTGCGACTGGACGCGATTCTTCCGTGGATTCCTTCCTGGAAACAGCTCAGTCAAGAGGAAGTATTGCTCAGTTCTCCGATCTTCCAGCGTGAAATCAGGCAGGTATGCGCCATGCTGCTGCCTGACGAGGATGACCATTCGCGGATCAAAGGACTCGCTCCTTCAATGGCGGAGGTACGCCATGGTTAAAATGATCGTCCCGGAACGTGAAGACCTGTTTCAGGCCATGCGCAATGAAGTCAGGGCAGGTTTGAACCTGACTTCCGCTGCCGGAGACGAGGAGCTGTGGCAATCCATTGAACGCAGGGTGCTGTCCGACGCTCAATTGGAAGAACTGACTTCAGGGGAAAAACATGCCTTGGTCAAGCGGCTGTATGATTCGTTTCGCGGACTGGACATTTTGCAGCCGCTGGTCGACTCTCCGGAGATCACGGAAATCATGATTAACAGCCATAGGGAGATCTTCGTGGAAAAGGCCGGGGAGGTAGAGCGCGTGCCATTGGAATTCGAATCCACGGAGCGGCTTGAGGATATCATCCAGATGATCGTTGCTGGCGTCAACCGGATCGTGAATGAATCGTCTCCCATCGTCGATGCCAGATTGAAGGACGGATCAAGGGTCAATATCGTTTTGCCCCCAATCGCACTTAAAGGGCCAACCATGACGATCCGGAAATTCCCGAGCGAGCCGATGAGCATGTCGGACCTGATTGATAAAGGAGCATTGCACGAAGAAGCAGCAGAACTGCTGCAGCAATTGGTCCGCAGCAAATATAACATTTTCATCGGCGGCGGAACGGGCTCGGGAAAAACGACGTTTCTTAATGCGCTGTCCCAGTTCATTCCTGCCGATGAGCGCATTATTACGATCGAAGATTCTGCCGAGCTGCGGATCGTGACCGTGCCCAACCTGGTATCGCTTGAAACGCGCAATGCCAATACGGAAGGCAAAGGGGAAATTTCGATTCGCGACTTGATCAAGTCGTCGCTGCGCATGCGTCCCAACCGGATCGTGATTGGGGAGGTTCGGGGAGCGGAAGCGTTGGATATGCTGCAGGCTATGAACACCGGGCATGACGGATCTTTAAGTACCGCCCATGCGAATAATGTGGCTGACATGATCAGCAGACTGGAGACGATGGTGCTTAGCGGCGCCGATCTGCCTATTTCCGTTGTGCGGCAGCAAATCAGCTCGGCCATCGATATTTTTGTTCATTTGTCCCGGCTTCGCGACCGTTCCCGCCGCGTAACGGAAATCAGTGAAGTTGCAGGCATGCATGAGGGGGAAGTGATGCTTCATCCGTTGTTCCGTTTCCAGGAGCAAGGAGAGCAGGATGGAAAGATTGTCGGTGGTCTTGTTCAAGTGGGGAAGTTAAAGCAAGTACATAAAGTGCAGATGGCGGGTTATGGAGAATGGTTGGAGGAGTACGCACAGCGAAACCCGATTCCTGGCTGAACAGGTCATATAACAACGTAAATAAACTACTAATCAGAGGTGGTTTCGGTGGATGAAGCCAAACAAACACTTACGGATTATACGACATTGGTGTTATCTCGAAGGCAGCGCTGGAGCTGTATTGGGATCAGCGGACTGTTGTTCTTTGGGGTAGGTCTGTTGTTCTATCATCACTGGATTGCCGGGATTGTGCTGGCAGTCGGGGCTCTCGGGGTGCCCCGTTATTGGACCAAAGTGCTGCTGGACCGCAGAAGAACGACGCTCGGCCTGCACTTTAAACAAGCGCTGTATGCGTTGTCGTCCGCGCTTGCGGCGGGAAAATCGGTAGAGAACGGCTTCCGGGAATCCGTCGAAGATTTGCGCATGCTCAATCCGGAAACGGATACGGATTTGATTCGGGAATTCACGATATTGCGCACCCGGATGGAGTACGGCCAACCGATCGAAGAAGCGCTGCAGGACTTTGCCGATCGTGCCCGGATCGAGGATATCACCAATTTTGCGGACGTGTTCATTACTTGCAAGCGGACAGGCGGCGATCTGGTCGAGGTGGTGAGACGCACGTCAGCCGTGATCGGGGAGAAGCTGGATATCCAGCAGGATATCATGGTTGCGGTGGCCCAGAAACGGTTTGAATCCAAGGCAATGTTCGCCGCACCGTTCATTTTCCTCCTTTTTTTGAATTTCACCGCCAAGGACTTTATGGCACCGCTCTACAGCGGCATGGGGTATCTGATCTCTACCGGAGCTTTGGTGATGCTTGCCGGCTGTTATTTGTGGATCACGCGCATTATGGATATCAAGGTATAGGGGTGAGATCGAAATGTTGATACCCGTATTTGCAGGCGGAGCGCTGTGTTTGGGATGGATCGTGCTCGATCGTGCCCGGGGAAGGGCGTATCGACATTTGCGCAAGCTGGACATGCCCGGAATCAGGCTGAAGCAGCTGCATGGTCCGTTTCTTTTTTTGCTGGAACGATTCGATGCGGTACGAAGATTGCCTGTGTTGATGTTTCGCATGCAGCATGCCATTCAGAAAATATACGGCGTCCAGCACAGCGGCGAGAAAACAATGCTTTATTGTGCCGAAATGCTGGCGTATGCATGGCTGATGCTCATATTGGGGTGCCTGTTGTCATTGATTGAAGGCATCGGAATCGGGGGAATGGCATGTGGACTGATTATGGCAATGCTGCTGCCCTTTGCGCTTTACAGAGACCTGAATTCCAAAGTGCAGCGCAGGGATCAAGACATGCTGATGGAGCTGCCGGAACTGTTGAACCGGATCGTGTTATTGGTCGGCGCGGGAGAAACGGTTCAGCGATCCATCGTACATTGCGCAGCCAGTCAGGGAAATCGGGATCATCCTTTATATAACGAACTGCGCAGAACCGTTGCGGATTGGAATAACGGATATTCGTTTCACCAGGCTTTCGAGCAGTTCAGCCGACGCTGCGGGGTTCAGGAGGTCACGATTTTTACGACGACCGTACTGCTGAATTTCCGGCGTGGAGGAGGTGACTTTGTGTTGGCGCTGCGTGATCTTTCACACGTACTGTGGGAGAAGCGTAAGGCAGTCAGTCGGGCAAGGGGAGAGCAGGCCTCTTCCAAACTGGTGTTTCCGATGGTGGTGATCTTTTTCGCGATCGTGGTCATGATCGGGGCACCTGCTTTTATGATGATGAATATGTAGGAGGAATCGGCATGCTGGAATGGACACGAGGAAAAATCGAAGGATTTTGGAAGGAAGAAGATGGTTTGGGGACGTTGGAACTGATCCTGATTATTGGCGTCATTATTATCATCGCTCTGATTTTCAAGGATCAGATCAAAGCTTTGGTAACGAGGCTGCTTGGTCAAGTCAGCGATAAAAGCAATGAATTTTTCGAATAGACGATTCAGGAACGATGAGGGGAGCTTCACCATCGAAGCCTCCCTGGTCTTTCCTGTGCTGCTCTTTGTGTTGGCATTGCTATTGTTTTTTGGCATGTACATGTACCAAAGAACGTTTCTGAATCAGCATGCCTATGCCGCTTCGGAGCGAGCGGCCTACAGTTGGGACAACAGCCACAAAAAAGCCTTGACCGGCGAGTACGCTGTTTCAGATGTTGACGGTTTGTATTGGCGTTTGAAAGATGATCAGTTATTGGGCGCTTTATTCGGCTGGGCGGGAGCCGACAACGTGACTAAGGTTTCCATACCAGCTAGCGAGGGAGAAGGGCTTGCCGAGCAAAAATTGGCTCAAGCCGTACAGGGCATGCCCTCCGGCATGACCGGCACGATCGAATACGCGAATTCGCTGCTGCAACGGAAAGTCACGGTCCGTCTTAACCAGGTTATTTCATTGCCGTTGCCTTCTTTTCTCTTTGATTCGGGCGATGAGGTACAAACTGAAGGTGCTTCCGCCGTGGTTGAGCCTGTCGAGTTTATTCGAACGGTGGATTTGGCCCGCTATTACGCTGCTAAGTTTAAAAGCAGGGGCGGAGCGGCCGCAGAAGCAGCAACAGAAGCGGGGCAAGTCATTCAGCATTTCGGGAACGGCAAAAAGTAGCAAAGGAGGAGGCTCTGCTGTTCAGAAAAAGAGATGGCGAATCAGGGGCAGTCACCCTGTTTTTAATATTGATTCTGGCGGGGGTGTATATGTTCATGGCGGTATTTATCGATTATGCGCGCATTGCGGCTTTCAAGGTACAGGTTGAACGGATGACGCATGCTGCGATGAGGTCTGTAATGTCGGCATATGACCCTGCGCTTCGGGAATACGGGCTATTCGGATACGGAGATAGCAGCGGGGAAAATATGATGGCCAAAGTGCTGAACGATAGCGTGAAACCTTCGGCGGTGAAGGACGCCTTTCCCATTCTTGATATTCAGTGGGACACCACTTCTCTTGGCATGGAACGAGAATTGGGCAAGTATGCCATCTTCAATCGACAAATCCAGGAAGACATGAAGTACCGGGCTCCCGTCGACTTTACCCTTGAAGTGATCAACCGCTTCAAACCGATGTCGGGAGAGATGAAGGAAGCGGCTCATACGGTGGATTTGCTCAAAAAACTGCAGAAGCTGTACGACAAGCGCGAGGCACTGCTGGACGAGGCCATCGAAATACAGGAACAATCCGCGGCGAAGCTGAAGGGCCTGCCGGAACTTGTCATGAATCCGCCAAACGGGGCCATTTACGACGAAATGCTTGAGGAAGCGCCTGTTACTGCCGCCGAGGCTGCAGCACGTTATACCGACTTCTGGAGCAAAAAAACAGCAGATGAAGGACTGCCGCTTCTGGAACAGCAATATATATCGGAGTTGGGGCGATATCGTTCGGGCGTGAACAATGTAGTGATGGGGATTAGCGCTAGCATGCAGTCCTCGACCCAAGCGCATCAGACGAACTTGCCGGAGGCGATCACCAAAATCGAAGAGGCCCGCAGCATCAATGAAGAAATGAAACGGGTCATTGCCGAAGGGCAGAATCGTCTGCAGAATGCCGACTATGACAAAGTGGGCAGTTCCGATTTGCCGGGCCAGAGCCCCGGCTCCACCGGAAACGGAAACGAGGCGCGAGATACACGTTCCCTTGCTTCCGAACTGGTGAGGGAGGAAGGTCTGTTTGACCGATTGGGTGAGCGTGTCAGCGCGCAGACATCTGACTTTACTCAAGTAAGACAGGCTGGCGTAGAACTTAACAACCAGCTTCGCAACGTGACTTCCCAGCACGGTGTTCCGATTAAACAGGCAGTCAGACAAGCCAGCCAAGCGACGGAGCGTTATATGGACAGCTTTGTGCGCAATGGCGCTTCCAATGTCATTCTCCAGAGCAAACGCGAGCTGGAGAGCGGTCGCGGGTCCGATGCGCAGCGCAAAGCCAATGACAAGGAGTCCAAGAGCAAATTGAAGGAGGTCCGGCGCGTGTTGGCGCGGATCGAAAACGGCGGTTCGGCTTCGTCGGAGGCTTTCAAATCGTTGGAGAAGTTTTACAATGCCAACATTGCATTTAATCAGGCGGGCGCCAGTACCTCCGAAAAGGCGGGAATCGCAGGTGATCCGTACGAGTCCGGCGGCAATGCGATGAGCGGCATGGACAGCTTGTTCGGGGGCATGTCAGGCCTGCTCGAAAATCTGGGAGATGAGCTGTTTCAGAATGAATATGCTTTGGCTTACTTTAATTCGATGGATTTCGGGCAATTGCTCGGATGGACCGAAGGGGATGGAGGAGCGGATGACGTATTTGACTTGAAAAATCAGGAGTTGGAATATATCATCTACGGCTTTCACAACTCTTCAGGCAACATCGCTGCGGCATACGCGGAAATATTCGGTATAAGGCTTGCCATTCGTACGGCAGAGGGATTGATCGAAAACAGCAAGCTTGGGAATCCGCTGCTTGTATTGTCTGCCGCCATACTGCATGGCATTACTCATGCCATCAAAGACATGCTCACATTAGCCAAGGAAGGCAGCGTAGAGTTGTCCAAAATGATCAAGATCAAACTTACATACCGGGATCATCTTCGCCTGTTTTTGTTGATGCATAGCAACAATGAACGCAAATTGTCCAGAATGCTCGCTTTGATCCGATGGAATACCGGGGTGAATCCGGAGGAAAAGCAAACCTATGCAGCGGGATCGACGCGCAGCAGTATCAGATTATGGTTTTTGCCTGGCGTTGTGCGAAGCATAGGGGCCGTAATGGGCAGTGAGGAACAGGTGGAAGACGGACGATTGTTCGTGGAACGCCGAGCGGATTATTCCTATTAAATTTAATGATGATTCCATGGAGGGAACATGGACAAGCAACTCCATCGAAAGCAGCAATTTCAGCAGTCGGGCAAGGCATGGCGAATGAGAGGGAAGCTGCACTTGCGCTGGACTCTTACGATTTGGCGGAAGAAGGATCAAAGGAAATCATTACGGGCAAACATGCCAATGGCTCCGTTGCCCCAAGAGCAGGGGAGCATCGTTTTGGAGGCTTCGTTGGTGCTGCCGGTATTTCTCTTCTTCGTCATGTTCCTTATATATATCGTGCAGATGACGCTTATTTCCACTTCATTGCAAAGTACGGCGGGCGAGGCGGTGAAGCAATTGGCTGCCCAGATCTATCCGGTCTCACTCGCGTTCTCGCCCGGCGATTCGGCCGGAGGCGGGGAGGGAGGGGGAGGCTGGAAACTGCCAGGGCTGTCTCTGGAGGAGTGGGCGGAAAAATATGCTTCTTCACTTCCCGAGCCTCTCAACGACTGGGTTCGAGCGGCAGCCGCCCGCGGCGAACAGCCTTTACAGGAAATCAAAACTTCCGTTTTGGAATCGGTGCTTGATCCAACGGTAAAACCGATGCTTAAACCTTTCATTAATGAACGTGTCCTTGATTATGAACGAATTCACGTGAACGGTATTTCCGTTCCCGATCTTCGCAATAAGCAGAATCCTTATTTTATGGTGGAATTGAGTTATGAGCTTCCCGTTAAGGTTCCTTTTTTGGGCAAATCGTTACGTATCCAGGCTGCCGCGGCCGAACGTGCATGGATTGGAGATACGGGAGAAGGCTCTGGCGGCTCCGGTGAGGGGGCTAATTCGGCAAGTTCAGCAGCGGTTGTATTGTCCAAACCGGAGCCGGCGTACGTTGGCAACAAAGCCACGGTGAAAGTCAAGGTGGACCCCGGGATAAGCGCGAACCTTACGATTTTTTACAAATCCGGCCAGAGCACGGCCAAACACATCGGTTGGGCCACGGCGGACGAGAATGGTGTCATCGAATGGAACTGGTTCGTCGGCACCAGGACGACGGAAGGCACATGGACGTTTGTGGTCGAGACGGCCGATGGCGCAGTGACCGAAACCAGTTTTGACGTGGCATCCAAATGATTGAAGGGAGGGCGGAGCATGGAATGGTTTTATCTGGTTTGCGGCCTGGTCGTAATGGCAGCCTTCGTCACCGATATTCGGTCGATGAAGATTCCGAATCGTCTCACCTTGCCTGCGATGTTGGTGGGGACGGCGGCACATGCCGCTTGGGGCGGCTGGGATGGCTTGTTCTTCTCGGCCGCGGGATTTGCCGTATGTTTTGCAGTTCTGTTTGCGATGTATGCCATCGGTGCCGTGGGCGCGGGGGATGTGAAGCTATTCGGTGCAATCGGGTCCTGGACCGGGCTGTTGTTCGGCATTCATGTCGTCGTTTATTCCGTGTTATATGCGGGCGCGATCGGGCTTGTCATTGTGTTGTTCCGAAAAGATGCGGCAAGGCGATTTCGCAGCATCGTTGGCGGCCTGGCCGGCTTCTTCCTATTGGGTTCGATCAGGCTGGTCGGCAAGGGGAAAACGCTGAAATTTCCGTTTATGCTGGCGGTATTGCCCGGATTTGTCAGCACTTATTTATATTTGATGTAGATCGGCTGAGGAAGGAGGAAGGAATAGAACGATGTTTGGATTGACGAGGGATTTTGTTCGCAACGGCGGTGTGTTCATGGTGCTGGAGAGGCCCGATGGGTTGCGGATGGACGAGTTAAGCAGCGTGCAGGTCGGAATGCTGGCCTCCAATCGCATTGCAAGAGTGTTGCCGGTCCATATCCGCGAAGTGGATCTTAAGGTGACTCTTCAATATGATATCGCGGGATTCAAGATGCTCTCTCATGCGTTGAAGACGGAAAAGATCAAACTTCACGTGCTGTACGGATTGTTGTTCCAGATCGCAGACACGCTATTGGAGAGCAGGCAATATATGCTGGAGTCATGCAAGTTTATTCTGCAGGAGGATTATTTGTTCGTTAACGGGTCGCTCGATCAAGGGGGAATCGGCATGATTTACGTTCCGATCCAGGATGCAGCCCAGACAGATATACCTCAGCAATTTCGGGAGCTTGTTATCCGTTTGATGGCCCATGTGCAGCAATTGCAGGGTGAAGGGATTCAGCGCGTGCTCCAGTTATGCCATGAAGAGAGCTGGGATATCAGGCACCTTCGGGAGCTGTTGCTGGAATTGTATGCGAACGGGCAAAAAAGCGAGGATGATCCAGAGAAGACAACTGCGTCCTCCGTTCATCCGGCTGCCGTGTCCGGAATGGAGGCGAAGCTTCATGTTGTGTCCCATGGCACGCATCAAGGTTTGGAATCGGAGCCGGAGTCTTTCCTGTTCAAACGCAGAGGCATAATGTCTTCAGCTTTGGAAACGGGACAGCCGCAGCCCTTTTTGTCGCGATCCGGCGAGCGTTCTGCCGTAGAATCGGAGAAGCCATCCAACCATGACTCGAAGAAGAGGATGTTCAAGCGAAGCTCTGTGGATTCAGGTGAGGACCAGAACCTTGAGACGGACGTGGATGACGAAGGTAAAGATGCGGGGTCTGCCAAAGTGACATACATCGCTTTGGGCTGCATGGTAGGCATGGCTTTGATATGGAGATTCATTTACATGGAACAGCCCGGACAGATGGAAATGATGGTATCTTCCGCTCTGAGCATCATCCTGCTTGGGGCAGCAGTATGGGCGTGGAAAGGGCGAGGGAGGTTTTCGTTTCCTGCCCTGGGTAAACGCCAACGGGAAAGCGGCGGCGAAGAAGAGATGTTTCAGGAAAGCTGGCGTTGGAACAATCAAGCAGGCCATGCAGGTCCGTTTGCAGCCCGCCGAAGCGATGACCCCAGCAAGTTGCAAGATCCATTGCCGGGGTCAGACGCCGCCCCGGAAAGTCCGCATCTGAACACGAATGTTCATCGCATGGATATGCCGTATAATCGTCGGCAGGGAAGCATGGTACAGGATTTGCCGCACCCGCATTTTTCGGACAAAGAACAGTTACAGGATTCGGCAGCATCCACAGAGAACAGCATGCGTTTTGACGTGTCCAGAGAAGCTACCGTCAATTTGCAATCCATGAAAGAAGCCGGCGGCTTCAAAGGCGCAGACACGGGACTGCCCCTGTATTATTTGGAGCGTAGATCCCCTGCAGGGGAGCCGGGCGAGCGGATGGACATAAGGGGAGCCTCGTTTGTTATTGGAAGGTCGGCAGACATGGTACAGTGGGTTGACGCAGCGGTCGGAGTATCCCGTGCGCATGTTGAACTCAGCAGGAACAAAACCGGTTATGCCATTAAAGATCTCGGTTCCGTGAACGGAACGGTCCTTCAGGGGCAGCTGCTTGCCCCTTACAAGGAATATCCGCTCCATGACGGAGATTCCTTCATTTTGGCAGAGTCCGTCTACACCTACCGAGCGGTCCAATCAGTGTAATTTAAGGTCTTCCAACGCTTCTTGCAGCGTCGGATAAGTGAACAGGAAACCCTGATCCAGCGCCTTTTGGGGAATGACGCGCTGCCCTTGCAGCACAAGCATAGACATTTCCCCTACCAGTGCCTGGATCAGGAAGCCCGGTACCGGAAACCAATGAGGCCTGCGAAAGACCTTTCCGATGGTTTTTCCAAATTCGTCATTCGTTACCGGATGCGGTGCAGCCGCGTTTACCGGACCGGAAATGGCTTTGTTTTGCACCGTGAAATCAATAAGCCTCACCATATCGTGAATATGAATCCAGCTCGTCCACTGCTTGCCGCTGCCCAGTTTGCCGCCAAATCCAACCAAGTAGGGCAGCTTCATGAGTGGAAAAGCCCCTTTGTGACCCAACACCAGACTGATCCGGATGAAGGCAAGCCTTGTGCCTTTAATTTCCTTGGAGGCGGCTTCCCAGCGTTCCGAAACGCGTGCCGGAAAATCCGCTGCATGAAGGGGACTGTCCTCGTCAAAGGTTTCCGTTGCCGATGTTCCATAGATCGCCATGGCAGAAGCCTGCACGACCACCTCCGGTTTGCGTTCAAGCGAAGACACGAGGCGGGCCACCTTGGCTGCGGTCGTTACGCGCGACTCCAGAATCCGCATCTTGGCGCTGCCCGTCCAGCGTTGATTCAACGTTTCTCCCGCAAGATTAACCAACGCATCGAAGCCCTCCATACGTTCCGGCTGAACTTCAAGCTGTTCCCAGGATACATATTCCAGATTCGGATATGCCGCTCGTTTATTTTCCGGCAGCTTTCGAGTGATGATCATGATATGGTGATTGGACTTCAGCCAGTAATCCGTCAATGCGCTTCCAATAAATCCGGTTCCGCCGCAGATGGCTATTTTCATAGTGGGCACTCCCTTTTGCGTATCTATCGCAGGTATTCAACAACAACGATCATTGGAAAAAAGCCCCGATCGGTAAGAATGAACTGAAACTTGACCTGCCGGAGCCTGTGTGGGATTCTATTCGTTTATCATGAGGAGTCACCAAAAGCGACGTTCTTAAAACCTTATCCTTTTTCATTTGTTCATCAAATGTTCGTAACGCGAATAATCAATTTCGTTTTTTTGCAAAAAACGGACAAGAAACTTATTGTCCCGCTTGGGCGTGGCGATAATATATCCCTTGATGCAATGGTCGCGGGTGACTTCGGAAGCTTTGCTTTCGATGGCGATTCTGCCGATTTCAGCCGCAATGGAATGCTTCGCGATGTCCCTGAACGGTCCGGGCACCGGCTCCACCAGCTGATCCAAAAAGGCTTTGGCGTCGTCCGTCCATAAATGCCGGCTGGTTTCGACCCAGTGATTTTGCCAATCCAGCTTGGACTTGCCGTCCGCTTTGGGCAATACCTTCAGAAATTTGCGCATCATAAAAAAACCGCCGATACACATGCTGCCTAACAGGATGACTGTCCAAAATGCGATCGTGTTCATAAACCAGTTGCTGGGCGAGCTGCTAGCCAGCGTCAAAACAAGTGGATCGAACATCACTGTAAAAGGTCACCTCGGTTCATTGAATTTTGCGAAAGAAACCCTCCGCTACCCATGTTCCGGAATGCTGTTAAAAATAGCCTGTATTCCGAATTATATCGCATTTCTAGATTTATTTCGATAATCGCGTTAGAATAGGGGATAACTCAAACAAAGGGGGATGAATGATGCTTAAAATAGGCTCTCACGTGTCCTTTTCGGACAAGGGATTATTGAGTGCAACGAATGAGGCGTCCTCGTACGGCTCAAGTTCGTTTATGATATATACGGGTGCTCCGCAGAATACGCGCCGCAAGCCCATTGAATCCATGTTCATCGAAGAAGGCAAACAGGCCATGCAGGCTGCGGGCATGGATGAAATCGTAGTGCATGCGCCGTACATCATTAACCTGGGCTCTTACAAAGAAAATACGTACGAGCTGGCCGTCAGCTTCCTGCAGGAAGAAATTCGGCGGACGCATGCCATCGGCGTGAAAAATATCGTGCTGCATCCCGGTGCTTTCACCGACAAGGATGCGCATTACGGCATTGAGCGCATTGCTCAAGGCCTGAACGAGGTGTTGGACGGCGTGAAGGAGACGGATGTCAATATCGCTCTGGAAACGATGGCCGGCAAAGGTACGGAGATGGGACGCAGCTTCGAAGAGATCGCACAGATTATCGAAAAGGTCAAGCATAACGAACGATTGACGATCTGCATGGATACATGCCATATTCACGATGCAGGCTACGATATCGTGGGAGATTTGGACGGCGTGCTCGAACAATTCGACAGCATCGTCGGACTGGATCGCATTGCCGTCATGCATATCAATGACAGCAAAAATCCGGTGGGCGCACGCAAGGACCGCCACACCCCGATCGGCTCGGGATGGATCGGGTTCGAAGCGATTAACCGGGTTGTGCATCACGAGAAGCTTCAGGGGCGTCCGTTCATTCTGGAAACCCCGTGGATCGGCAAAGATGCCAAGACGCAGCGCCCGATGTATGAGGTGGAAATCGCTTTGCTGCGCGGTGATGTTGCCGGCCGTTTCGGCCAGTCATTTTTGGCTGAAGTCGAGCAGCTGCATCACTTCTTCGAAGGCAAGGAAATCAATCCGCGCTCTTATATTCTCGATGTATGGAACTTGCTCAAAAATGATGCCAAAGCCAAGAAGGCCGATCCGCGCGAGCCGCTGGAGCGCCTGTACGACATGGTGACGGAATCTGCCCTGTTCCCGGATTTGAGCGAGGAACAACTGAATCATCGTTTGATCGCCTGGCTGGCCGGCAAAGAGCTGCTCGTCACGGCTTAATTTAAGGAGGAAAAGTACCCGATGGAGATTCATGCCAAACAATTACGTCCTGATCAACAAAACCGCGCCGACCGGGCGCGGATGCTCATTTCCTGTCCGGATGGACCCGGAATCGTAGCAGCCGTATCGCATTTCCTGCACCAGCACGGTGCAAACATCGTTCAGTCCGACCAATATACGATGGACCCGGCCGGAGGCATGTTTTTCATGCGCGTCGAGTTCGATCTGCCGCAATTGTCTGACAATTTGAACAAGCTCGAGACAGACTTCGCCGAAGTGGCAGGCAAGTTCCGGATGGAATGGACGTTGACGGCGGTGAGCCGCAAAAAGAAACTCGCCATTTTTGTATCCAAGGAAGACCACTGCCTGGTGGAATTGTTATGGCAATGGCAGGCCGGCGACCTGGATGCCGATATCGCCCTGGTCGTAAGCAACCATTTGGATATGAAAGATTACGTGGAATCTTTCGGTATCCCGTACCATCACATTCCGGTTACCGCAGAGACCAAGCCCGAGGCGGAAAAACGCCAGCTGGAAGTCATCGGCGACGATATCGACGTGATCATTCTTGCGCGTTATATGCAAATCATCTCGCCAACGTTCATTGAACATTATCGCAACCGGATCATTAACATTCATCATTCGTTCCTTCCGGCGTTCGTCGGCGGCAAACCGTATGCTCAGGCATACAAGCGCGGCGTAAAAATCATCGGAGCGACGGCGCATTATGTTACCGAAGAATTGGATGGCGGACCGATTATCGAGCAGGATGTGCAGCGTGTAAGCCATGGTGACGACGTGAACGAATTGAAACGCATCGGACGCACCATTGAACGCGTCGTGCTGGCACGGGCAGTGAAGTGGCATGTGGAGGACCGGGTGCTGGTTCACGAAAATAAAACGGTCGTTTTTTAACCTTATAGTTTAGTGCTGTGCAGGATTAATCTGCAATTGTAAAGCCATGCATAATGGCTGTTGAAGGCGGCTCCCGTTCATTGAGAGGGGAGTTCGTCTTTTTTTATGGCATTGTTCCACAAAGAGTATGGTTTTCCGGTTTCGGGTTATACTTCATCCGATGGAAGCATGGGGCGATCCGAGTTGTGGAGGAATGTAAGGGGATCGGCATGGCCTGGGCAAATTTGGTATATGGCGGGCAATTTGCGCCCCAAAGCTGAGCGGAAGCCACTTTCACGATCTCCAACGACCGAATTTCCCTGTTCGCCGAAAAGAGGTTATGGAAAAGCGCCTCGCCAAGTGATACAATACAAAAGTGAATAAGTCAAAATGAAACACTCAAGCGGATTTACTTATTGTTATATACGGTTTGCTTGTATGATGAGAGGGATTCGCTTGCGCACCCGACTTATCTAAAGACATGAGGAGGACAAACCATGACTGACAAGAACGAAGCGATTCAAAAGGACGTAAACAGCACAATCGACAACCTGTCGATCACGACGGTTCGTACACTGGCGATTGACGCCATCGAAAAGGCAAAATCCGGACACCCGGGCATGCCGATGGGTTCCGCTCCGATGGGATACCAGCTTTTTGCTAAAACGATGACACATAACCCGGCTCACCCGACATGGGTAAATCGGGACCGTTTTGTGCTGTCCGCAGGACATGGTTCCATGCTGCTGTACAGCTTGCTGCACCTGAGCGGTTACGACCTGCCTATGGAAGAACTGAAACAATTCCGCCAATGGGGAAGCAAAACGCCTGGTCACCCGGAATTCGGGCACACTGCGGGTGTTGATGCTACGACAGGACCACTCGGCCAAGGGATTGCAATGGCTGTAGGTATGGCTATGGCTGAAGCACAACTCGGCGCAACCTACAACAAAGACAATTTTGATGTAGTTAACCATTATACGTATGCGATCTGCGGCGACGGCGACTTGATGGAAGGCGTATCCCATGAAGCGGCTTCGCTTGCCGGACGCCTGCACCTCGGCAAACTGATCGTATTGTTCGACTCCAACGACATCACGCTGGACGGCGAATTGAACCTGTCTTCTTCCGAAAGCATCGCGAAGCGTTTCGAAGCATACGGCTGGCAAGTGCTGCGCGTTGAAGACGGCAACGACCTGCCTGCAATTGAAAAAGCAATCCAGGAAGGACAAGCGGAAAGCATTCGTCCTACACTGATCGAAGTGAAAACCGTGATCGGTTACGGCAGCCCGAACAAACAAGGTAAAGGCGGCCACGGCGGTACGCACGGATCCCCACTGGGTGCGGAAGAAGCCAAACTGACCAAAGAATTCTATAAATGGGTATACGAAGAGGACTTCTACGTGCCTGCTGAAGTTCGCGACCATTTCGCACAAGTGAAAGAGCGCGGCATCGCGGCAAACAAAGCTTGGGACGAGAAATTCGCCGAGTACAAAAAAGCATACCCTGAGCTGGCAGCTCAGTTCGAATCGGCAATCAGCGGCGAACTTCCTGAAGGCTGGGATCGCGATCTGCCTAAATACGCGGCCACAGACAAAGCGGTATCCACACGCGTGGCATCCGGTAACGCCCTGAACGGTCTGGCACCTAACCTGCCTTATCTGACAGGCGGTTCTGCCGACCTGGAAAGCTCCACAATGACACACCTGAACAACATCGCCAACTTCACGCCAGAAGATTACTCCGGCCGCAACATCTACTTCGGTATCCGCGAGTTCGGCATGGCTGCTGCGATGAACGGTATGGCATTGCACAGCGGCGTAAAAGTATTCGGAGGTACGTTCTTCGTATTTACCGACTACCTGCGTCCGGCTGTACGCCTTGCAGCTCTGATGGGTCTGCCTGTAACGTACGTTCTGACTCACGACAGTATCGCTGTTGGTGAAGACGGACCGACTCACGAACCAATCGAGCAATTGGCTTCCTTGCGCATCATTCCTAACCTGACGGTCATCCGTCCGGCTGACGGCAATGAAACTTCCGCAGCATGGGCTTATGCGCTCGAAAACAAAAACAACCCGGTTGCGCTGGTGCTGACTCGTCAAAACCTGCCGATCCTCGAAGGAACGGTAGAAGGCGCACGCGAGAACGTAAAACGCGGTGCTTATGTTGTGTCTGATGCGAAAGACGGCAAAGCCGTTGCTCAAATCATCGCTACAGGTTCCGAAGTGCAGCTGGCTGTCAAAGCTCAAGCCGCGCTGGCTGAAGAAGGCATTCAAGTTCGTGTCATCAGCATGCCGAGCTGGGATTTGTTCGACAAACAAGACAAAGCATACAAAGAATCCGTCCTGCTGCCTGATGTCAAAGCACGTCTGGCGATTGAAATGGCTCACCCGATGGGTTGGGAAAAATACGTTGGCGACCAAGGCGACATTCTCGGAATCAGCACATTTGGTGCATCCGCGCCTGGAGACCGCGTCATCGCAGAATACGGCTTCACTGTGGAAAACGTGGTTAGCCGCGTAAAAGCATTGCTGTAATAACCACAGCGCTTAAGATAACGTCTATTTAACTTCAGGGGGAGCGGGTACGAATGTCACAGTTTGATCAAGTCAGCGTTGTTAAAAAGGCCAACATTTATTATGAAGGCCAAGTAACCAGCAGAACGGTAATTTTGGGAGATGGCAGCAAAGTCACTCTGGGCATCATGCTTCCAGGCAGCTACGAGTTCGGTACGGATTCCCGCGAAATCATGGAGATTCTGTCCGGCGACCTGAGAGTGTTGCTCCCGGGCGAGGAAAACTGGCTGGAGATTCAAGGCGAAGCCACATTCCATGTGCCTGCCAATTCCAAATTCAAACTGGAGATACGCAGCGTTACCGATTATTGCTGCTCGTACCCGGCGGAATAACACAATAAGGGTAAGCAGGGCCTTGCGAGCAAGGTCCGGTTTACCCTTTTTACTTCGTTTGCCGGATGACAAAGTTGGTTTCGCAAGCTTGTCAGCCCCGTGGATTTGCAGTATCCTAATGCTAAGTTGATTCATTGAAACGGACCAAACACATATAATCAGGAGGGTTTAATATCATGGCTAAAAAAGTGACCTTTGACTACAGCACTGCCCTGCAATTTGTAGGCCAGCATGAAGTGGATTATTTTGCTGAACCGATCCGCCTGGCACATGAGCAGCTTCATAACGGTACAGGAACGGGTTCCGACTATCTGGGATGGATCGACCTGCCAACCGCTTACGACAAAGAAGAGTTCTCCCGCATCCAGAAGGCAGCCGCCAAAATCCAAAGCGACTCCGATGTACTGATCGTAATCGGTATTGGTGGTTCTTACCTTGGTGCACGCGCAGCGATCGAAATGCTGACACACTCCTTCTACAACAATTTGCCAAAAGAAAAACGCAAAACGCCAGAAGTTTATTTTGCAGGCAACAACATCAGCTCCACTTATGTGAGCCATCTGCTGGACCTGATCGAAGGCAAAGACTTCTCCGTGAACGTCATTTCCAAATCCGGTACAACAACGGAGCCAGCAATTGCTTTCCGGATCTTCCGCGCTGAACTGGAGAAAAAATACGGCAAAGAAGAAGCTCGCAAACGCATTTATGCAACAACGGACAAAGAGCGCGGCGCTCTCAAAAAATTGGCTAATGAAGAAGGTTATGAGTCCTTCATCATTCCGGATGACGTGGGCGGACGCTATTCCGTGCTGACGGCTGTCGGATTGCTGCCAATCGCGACTGCAGGCATCAACATCGAAGAAATGATGCAGGGCGCGGCTGACGCTTCCAAAGAATACAGCAACCCGAACGTAGCCGAAAATCAAGCCTACCAATATGCAGCCGTTCGTAATGCGTTGTATCGCAAAGGCAAAGGCACGGAAATTCTCGTAAACTATGAGCCATCCTTGCATTTCGTGTCCGAGTGGTGGAAACAACTGTACGGCGAGAGCGAAGGTAAAGACTTCAAAGGCATCTATCCTGCCTCCGTCGACTTCTCGACAGACCTGCACTCCATGGGACAATTTATCCAGGAAGGCAGCCGCAATATCTTCGAAACCGTAATCCAGGTTGCTGAAGTGGCGGAACACATCTCTATCGAAGCCGATCCGGACGATCTGGACGGACTGAATTTCCTGGAAGGAAAAACGATGGATTTCGTCAACAAAAAAGCATTCCAAGGAACGTTGCTGGCGCATACGGACGGCCAAGTGCCAAACCTGATCGTCAACATTCCGGATATGACTCCATATTCGTTCGGTTATCTGGTATACTTCTTTGAAAAAGCATGCGGCATTAGCGGATATCTGCTGGGTGTCAATCCTTTTGACCAACCGGGCGTTGAAGCTTACAAGAAAAACATGTTTGCATTGCTGGGCAAACCAGGCTATGAAGAAGAGAAAGCAGCGCTGGAAGCGAGACTTTCCGAATAATTCATCGTTTTGCTCATATAGATTGGTTATAAAGGATGGAACAGCATTCCGGATTTAGGCAGCTTCGGCTGCCGAGGTCCGATGTTGTGAACACAGGGCAGTTCGTCCGCGTTTACGCGGGGAACTGCTTTGTTGTAAAATGGATCAAATCAGAAAGTTGGAACGACATGCTTGAACGTTATCGTACGGTCCGCGGACCGGGAAACAAGGAAATCGTCATAAAGAAGTCGCGTTTCATCGGGCATATCATGCCGGTGGAGACTGAAGAGCAGGCCATTGCTTTTATCGATGAAATCAAGAAAAAACATTGGAATGCTACGCATAACTGTTCAGCCTACATGATTGGCGAGCGGGATGAGATTCAGAAGCAGTCCGATGACGGCGAACCGAGCGGTACGGCGGGCAAGCCGATTCTTGAAGTCATCCGGAACCAGCAATTGAAAAATGTGGCCATCGTCGTCACGCGTTATTTCGGGGGAATCATGCTCGGCGCCGGTGGGCTCATCCGTGCATACACGGATGGTGCGGTTGCAGCCATCGAAGCAGGAGAAGGAATTACGCGGGTTCTGCATCGCGAAGTATTCGTGGAGCTGGATTACACGTGGCTGGGCAAAGTGGAGAATGAATTAAGGAGCCGGGAAGTCCGTACAGGTGAAACGAGTTTTACCGATAAGGTTACGTTGACTTGTCTTCCGCCGGATAGTGAGACCGAGGCATTCATCGCCTGGATCACGGATTTGACGCAAGGGCAATCCCGGGTCACGGAGGGACAGCGGCTTTATTTTATTGAAGGGGAATAAAATATATGGCTAGAAGAGCAGTCGAACAGGAGTTGTCGAGGGAGCGGATACTGGAGGCGGCGAGGCATCTTTTTATAACCAAAGGATACCGCGCCATTTCGATGCGGAGCATCGGCCAGCATCTGGGCTATAGTCATGGGTCGCTGTATTACCATTTCAAGGAAAAGGCAGAACTGTTTTATGCCATCGTGGTTGAAGATTTCAACCACTTGGGACATCTGCTGCTGCAAGCCATGGTCAGGCCTAGAACGAGCGAGTTGACCAAAGTGGAGCAGATCATGATGGAGTTCATTCGTTTTGCGCTGGAAAATCCGTATCAGTATGAGATCATGTTTATGATTCGGGATGAGGAATTATTGTCTTATTGCAGGACGGAGCAGGGACGCTGCTTCGAATTGTTTGCCTCCATTGTGCGCCAATACATGAAAGAGGAAGGCTGCCCGGAGGAAGACATTCAATGTGTGCCAAGGACATTGTTTCTGTCGATGCATGGATTTATCTCTTACTATATACAAGACCGATTGACGTTTGCCGAGATCGAAGCAGCAGCTCTGACACATGTAAAAGTGTTATGCCGCAATCTTCAACACCAGCCTGGCGTCCAATAATGGCGCTTTCGTCACACTTCATACTTCAGGGCGGTGAATTGTCATAACATTAATTCTTTATTACGTTATCTTACGAAAGTTAATATGCAGAAAAGAAAAGAGCAGGCGGTTTATGGCCCGAATGAGGGCGGACCGCCTGTTCGTGTTTGTTCAGCCCTCCATGATTTTGATGAAATATTCCCTGGAACGAGGTCCGTCGAATTCGCAAAAGTAAATGCCTTGCCAGCGACCCAGCAGCAACCGCCCTTCATGAATGATGATCGTTTGTGAAGGTCCGGTCGTTATGGATTTAAGATGGGAAGCGGTGTTTCCTTCAGCATGCAGGTATTGCGGATGCTCCCAAGGGTAGACTTCATCCATGCGCAGCAGCACGTCGTGTTTTACGTCAGGATCCGCATTTTCGTTGATGGCAATGCCTGCCGTCGTGTGCGGGCAGTAGACGAGCACGGTGCCGTTCTGCACGCCGCTTCTGCGGACAACCTGCTCAACCTCGCGCGTAATATCCTTCATTTCGTCCCGTCTTGTTGTGGACAGATTCATCGTTTGCAGCATGGTGGTGACACTCCTTTTCATTTACATATCCACGATTTGAAATGGTTTGCTTATAAGAAAGATCATCTTTATTACATACTCAAATTGTACCTTAATCCAGAGCGTTGAAACAAACCGCTGAACCCCAGCAATTCTTCTCGAAAAAGCATTGACGACCTGTACTGTAAACTGGTAAAGTATCAGATAAGTCAAAACCAAGTAGACTAATGGGAATAATATTAAAGGAATAAAAACCAACTAAGGGAAATCGTTGTATTCAGCGGAAAGAGCGCCGACCGGAGTAAGCCGGAGGCTGGGAGGGAATGCAGTAATGAATACCGTTCTTCGTCATAAAGGATGGACTTGGGGATTCCGCAGTACCGTATTGTTGTATTTCATAGTGTTGATCGTGCTTCCGATCATTGGCGTCTACGTGAACTCATTCTCTGAGGGATGGGCCAATTTTGCGGAAAGCGTGATGGACCCGATTGCCTGGAAAGCCGTGCTGTTGACTATACGGCTGGCGGTGATTGCTACGCTGATCAACGTGGTTATCGGCACGATGGTTGCCTGGGTGCTCACGCGTTACCGTTTCTGGGGCAGATCGCTGCTTAACAGTCTGGTGGACCTGCCTTTTGCACTCCCGACGGCGGTGGGCGGATTAATGATCATGCTGCTGCTCGGTCCGGTAAGCGCCATCGGCAAGTTGGCCGAATCGCTCGGGTTCCAAATCGTATTTCATCAGCCGGCCATCGTCATCGCGATGACGTTTGTGACCTTTCCTTTTGTCATCCGTGCGGTTCAGCCTTTGCTGGAGGAAATCGATCCTTCTGAAGAAGAAGCGTCCTATACGATGGGAGCATCCAAGGCCCGTACCTTTATGCAGGTGATTCTGCCATCGATGCTGCCGGGCATGATTAGCGGAGGCATGCTCGCTTTCTCCAGAGCCCTTGCCGAATTCGGGGCCGTCGTACTCGTGGCGGGAAACATCCCGGGCAGAACGCTGACCGCCTCCGTATTTATTTACGGGGAAATCGAGAGCGATAATCCGACCGGAGCGGCAGCCGTCTCGGTGCTGCTGTTAACACTGTCATTTCTGATCCTCTGGCTGATCAATCTGGTGCAGATGCGGGGGAGAAGAAGATGAGAAGACTGTTGATCGGACTTACCTTTCTGGTATTCATTATTTTGCTGATTATTCCGCTTGGACGGATTATCATCGGTGCATTCGAAGATGGTTTCGGAGGATTGCTGGATGGGCTGCTGCGGCCTGAAGCGCTGCATGCGCTAATGATGACAGGGCTGGTCGTGCTCGTTGTCACGCTGCTGAACACGTTGTTCGGCATCATGATGGCGATCTATCTGGTTCGTGCAGGATGGCTCAGCGATCGGATCAAAGGTTTGCTGAACAGCATCGTGGACCTGCCATATGCCGTATCGCCTGTCATCGGCGGATTGATGATTGTATTGCTGCTCGGACCGAACAGCATCATGGGCGGTTTTTTTGAGGGGATCGGTTTCAACGTGGTCTACGCTTTCCCCGGAATGGTCATTGCGACGCTGTTCGTCACGTTTCCGCTCATGGTCCGCGAGGTGATGCCTGTGCTGCAGGAATTGGGTTCTCAACAGGAAGAGGCTGCATCTACCCTGGGGGCATACAGCTGGCGAACCTTCTGGAGCGTGACCTGGCCTTCGATCCGCTGGGCCGTCATTTATGGGCTGGTGTTGACCGTGGCCCGTTCTCTCGGCGAGTTCGGGGCCGTGCTTGTCGTATCCGGCAATATCATGAACAAAACGCAAACCGCAACAACGCTTGTCTATCAGGACGTCGAAAACTTCAACGTTTCGGCCGCCAACGGGGTGGCATTGGTTCTCGTAACGTTTTCCGCATTACTACTGCTCATCATGGAATGGGCCAAGAAGCGAAAGGAAGTGCATTGAGATGCATGTTGAGGTTCGGAATCTGAACAAACATTTCGGTCAGTTTCATGCGGTCAAGGATGTTTCGTTCGATATTGCCAAAGGTCACTTGATCGGCCTGCTCGGTCCGAGCGGCGGAGGCAAAACGTCGATTTTGCGCATGCTGGCCGGCCTCGAAAGCCCGGACTCCGGAGAGATCCGTTTTCACGGAAACGTGGTGAATCATTTGCCTCCACAGGAGCGCGGCATCGGATTCGTATTCCAGAATTACGCGTTATTCAAGCATATGACCGTATTCGATAACATCGCTTTCGGGCTCAAGGTCAAAAAGACGCCCAAAGCGCAAATTCGAGATCGGGTCATGGAGCTGGTCGAGCTGACCGGACTCAAAGGGTTCGAGCAGCGTTATCCGCACCAGTTGTCCGGCGGACAACGCCAGCGCGTGGCGTTTGCGAGAGCGTTGGCGCCGGAGCCGCAGCTGCTTCTGCTGGATGAGCCGTTCGCCGCCATCGATGCCAAGATCCGCCAGGAGCTGCGCTCTTGGCTGAGAGAGCTGATCGAGCGCGTAGGCATTACGTCCATCTTTGTTACCCATGACCAGGATGAGGCCATTGAGGTGGCGGACGAGATCATGATCATCAGTCAGGGACGGGTCGAGCAGAAGGGCACGCCGTGGGAGATTTACAAAAACCCGCAGACCCCTTTTGTGGCTACGTTTATCGGCGAATCGACCGTGGTGGAGAATGCTGCCGAGCTTAAAGGTTTTGAACGAGCGGCGCAAGGAGAAGCTACCCGGGCACTGATTCGTCCGGAATATATCGAGATCGGTCTCGAGAACGAATTCACGATGCTGTCGGCAACGGAAAAAGGTACCGTAAAGCATCTTCATTTCCGTGGCAGCGAATGGATGGTTGAAGTGGAAGTGCGAGGCCACAAGCTCATTACGTACCGCTCGTTGGAGAAAACAACGCTGGAGATCGGGCAGGAGATCCGGGTGCTGGTGCATCGGGCCTATCTGTTCAACGATTCGGACAGCTGGGTTGTGGAAAATGCGCTCAAGGAAGATCCGATGCCGGTCATGATTTAGGGATGAATGATTGCTCGGTTCAAGTAACCGATCGACAATCATATGTGATTGCAAGCAGTCAACTAAGCTGAATTTTGAAAAGAGGGACTGTACATGCAGACCAGGAAAAAAAGCATCGCTCTGGTATATGCCGCATTGTTATTGTTGTTGGTCTGCGCGCTGGCAGGTTGCAGCAACCGGCAGGAAACAGGCGAAGCAGCGGATGGCTCCTCCGCAGAAGCGAAATCGGATACGCTGGTCATTGGGGCATACAGCGTCGTCAAAGATGCCATGGCGGAATTGCTGCCGAAGTTTCAGGAGGAATGGAAGGCCAAGACGGGCAAAACCGTTCATTTCCAGGAATCCTACGAGGCTTCGGGCACACAGGCGAGAGCCATCGTGGGCGGATTCGAGGCGGATGTTGCGCTTTTGGCCATGGAAGGCGATGTTGACAAGCTGGTCAAAGCGGATCTGGTGCAGCCTGAATGGAAGCAGTCACCTTACAACGGCATGATCACGCGTTCCATCGTGGTGTTGGGCACGCGCGAAGGAAATCCGCTCGGCATTCAGGACTTTGAAGATTTGACGAAACCCGGCGTCAAGGTGCTGTATCCTAACCCCAAAACGTCAGGCGGAGCCCAGTGGGACATCAATGCCATTTACGGCGCTGGATTGAAACAGTCGGAGGAGCAGGAAGGCAAGAAAGACCCGGCGGCCGCGAAGGCGTTTCTGGAGAAGGTACATCGAAATGTGGAATCGCTGGACAAGAGCGGCCGGTCGTCGATGGCAGCCTTCGAATACGGCGTGGGCGACGTCATCGTAACATACGAGAATGAGCTGCTCGCCCGGATTGCCAAAGGAGTAAAGTATGATATCGTGGTGCCGAAAGATACGATCCTGATCGAAAATCCGGCGGTCGTCGTGGACAAATACGCGGACAAAAACGGAAAACGCGAGTTGGCGGAAGCTTTTGTGGCCTATCTGCGTACACCAGAAGCGCAGCGCATTTTCGCCAAGCACGGTTTTCGTGCGGTCGACCCTGACGTTTTTGCGGAGACGGCATCCGAATTCCCGGTTCCCGAAGGTTTGTTCGACATCGACTACCTTGGCGGATGGGATGAGGTTCGGAATACGCTGTATTCCAAACGCGGCGTATGGTACCAGGTGCTGGCAGGCCTATAGAAGCGGCAGTCGGATCATACCGGATCATCATGGAGCCTCCAGCACCTCGCTGGAGGTTTTGTCGTTTGGCTGCGGTCGGGGCATTTTTTGTACCTGACGGAACGAACAGGCTATAATGAATCGGGACGATGAACATAGCGTTATTACAGGAAGGTGTGAATGGAATGAATACTGAAGTCAAATTATCACAAAGCACGGCGATCCGCGTGGAGCATGCACGCATCAACGGCATGTCGGATGCGGCCATACTGGAGGCGATTCGGACGCAGAACGCGTCCGGCTTCGATACAGTGGCTGACGATTATTACGTGTACGACGAGTTTCTGTCCTATGCTGCAGAGCATGGCGAGCGTCTGGAAGAAGCCGTGAAGGACGGGTACCGAATGACCTTTAATACTCGTGGTGGACTCGGCATTTGGCTGGAGAAAGCCTTTGGTTTGAAGGCCGATCAAGACTTCACCGTAGGAGAAGGCATCGTGACCGGTTTGCGCCTGAAGCCGGAACAAGCCGAAATACTGGCACGGCGATTGGCAAGCAATTGGATCGTCGCGGAATCCGTGGACGTGCCCGCAGGAAAGGAGCTTACGCTGAAACTGCGCGCCTTGGCATAGTCTCAGGTAACGGCAAGCAGCAATACATAGCAAGGTTATTCGCGAAGAGTCAGAGGATCATCCCGATGCGGAAGCGGTACCGCATCAGGGTGGTCTTTTTTTGCAAAAAAGCGAGGATGACATATAATCAACAGTAGTTAAGATGGACGTGACGAGAGGGGAATACGAATGAGTTGGATGAATCGGATGACATTTGTAGGCACAGGTGATGCGATGGGCGTTCCGCGCGTATATTGTGAGTGCGAGATTTGCATGGAAGCCCGGAGCACAGGCGTCAACCGGCGCAGGCGATCTTCCGTGCTGCTTCACGGTACAGATGATGAAAGAAGGATCCTGATCGATTGCGGACCGGACTGGCGGTCCCAGATGGAAGGGCTGGGTCTCCGAATGGTGCATACGCTGCTGATCACCCATGCGCATTTTGATCATATCGGAGGTTTGCCGGAATGGGCCGATGCATGCCGCTGGCTTGGGGTTAAAGGACGGTTGTATGCACCGCGCGAGGTTATTGCGGTCATTCAAGGTCAATTTCCGTGGCTGTCCAGGCATATGGACTTTCTGGAAACGGATGAGGGCATTGAGCTGGGTGGATGGAAGATTTCCTCCTGGAAAGTGTGCCACGGCAAAAACGGATATTCTTATGCATATCGATTGGAACGGGAAGGATACCGCTGGGCCTATTGCTCCGATGCCATCGATTTGAAGCCGAACGAAAAGGAACTGCTGCATGATCTGGACGTGCTGGTGCTTGGAACGAGCTTTGTGCACGAGCAGGCGGAATTCTCCACACGCTCGGTGTACGACATGCGCGAAGCGCAAGAGCTGCTTGACGAGGTGAAGCCTAGGCATGCATATTTCACCCACATGTCCCATGATGTGGATCTAAGGAAAGATTACGGCTTGCCTGGCGGTATTACGCTGGCTCGCGCAGGAATGACCATAACGTTGGATAAGGAAACGGAACCTTGTTGAAAAAAAATCGCTAATCTGCGTATCCTTTGCGGACCGCTGTTCGTTTACAAGATGTAAGACCAATCAGGAACCAACAAAGGGGGGCCCCTTACATGGCCTTTGTGAAGTCCGTCGATTGCAGAATCAACAGACCACTTGATGAACAAAAGCGAAATGCCAACCGAATTATGAACCATGGCACCAAACCGATCACAATGTCTGCATTTTCTGGCGATCCGGGAATTTCGACCGGGAATGCGCAGCAGGAGACAGGCATAAACCAAGCGCCAGCGGCAAGTCTGACCGAAACGCTTGGTTCACTGTATGCCTATTGCATGACGCTGACGGGTTCCGTCTGGGAGACGGAAGATCTGGTGCAGGAAACATGTCTTAAAGCATGGTCCTCCACATATGCCGGGCAGAAGGATGCAAACCCGGAAATGAACTGGGAGGCCTATCTGGTCCGCACGGCGCGTAATACGTGGATTGACCAGCTTCGCAAGCGTGCACGCTTGTCACGGAAGCTGGACAGCCTGAAACCGCTGCTTGCGGACACGGAGCACGAAGAACGATTTGAAGACCTGGAGCTGGCGGTCCGTCTGCTGGTCAACGGGCTGCCGCCATGGCAAAGGGTCATTTATATGTTAAGGGATCTGTTGGGATATACGGCGGCAGAGACAGCGGATTTGCTGGATACGACGGAGGGAGCGGTCAAAGCTGCCCTGAGCCGGGCTCGAGCCGCGCTTGCAAAGATCAGGCAAAGGCTGCATGATTCGGGTTCCGACGATCCGTCGACCGGCCCGGATTATGGATTGCGGGAAGATGAGCAAGGCGCAGAGCAGCTGCGCAGCTATTTGAGGGCGTTCCGCACCGGCGATGCCGTGGCGCTAATCGATCTGTGCCTGAACCGGAGCGATGACCCGATGGCCGTCGCCGGCACGATTTTGCAGGCTCTGCCGTCTCAAACGATGCAGCCCGTGCTGCATGGCCAGGATGTTCCGCGCATGTTTGGGGCAGGCTTGGCCGTCTGCATGGTTGCATAAACCGAGGAGGCGACAAGCATGAACGTAGTACCATACGTAGTGGAGCAGACAGCCCGCGGAGAGCGGAGCTATGATATTTACTCCCGATTGTTGAAAGATCGCATTATTATGGTGTCCGGGGAAATCGAGGACCAGATGGCGAATGCCATCGTGGCACAGCTGTTGTTTCTGACCGCAGAGGATCCCGACAAAGATATCCAAATGTACATCAACAGTCCGGGAGGCTCGGTTACAGCCGGGTTCTCGATTTATGATACGATGCAGTTTGTGAAACCCGATATTTCCACGATCTGCACAGGCATGGCGGCCAGCTTTGGCACGATATTGCTCGTCGGAGGCACCAAAGGCAAACGGATGGCACTGCCGAACAGCGAGATCATGATCCACCAGCCGCATGGCGGCACGCGGGGCCAGGCGTCGGATATGCTGATTCATGCGAACCGGATCATCCAGCACCGCCAGCGTTTGAACCAACTGCTGGCAGATCGCACGGGCCAGCCGCTGGATCGCATCGAGAAGGATTCGGACCGGGACTACTTCCTGACTTCGGCGGAAGCGGTGGAGTATGGATTGATTGACAAGGTGATTTCCGGAACCTGATCAAGGAACGGAGACGCTTCAACCATAACAATAACCCGAGGGGTCGCGATAACCGGACCATTCGGGTTATTCGTTTATCGTGCAGAGCAAGCAGGACGTTTCATGCTTTCCGGGCAATCTCGATGAGCCGACCCATGCCTTCGCGGATTTGCTGTTCGTGCGCGTAGGAGAAGGAGAGCCGCAGCTTGCGGCTTGCGCTTGCGTCAGAAGGGTCGAACACCGTGCCTGGCACGAATGCCACCGAATGCTCCATGCATCGGTGCAGCAAACGGCCCGTATCGATGCCTTCCGGCAGCTCTGCCCAAATATTAAGCCCGCCTTCCGGTTTGGTCCAGACCCAATCCGTTTCCAGCAGGCATTGCTCCATCACTTCCATGCGCAACTGGATCGCGGTCCGCAGCTTGGAGAGATGCTGGTGCATGCGCGGCGATTGGAAATAGCGGAGAAACAGCTTCTGGTTGAGCAGCGGGGAGCCGTTATCCGCCAGCGTTTTGATGGCCAGCAGCCCGGGCATGAAGCGCGGCCGGCACATGATGGCCGCGATGCGCAGGCCCGGTACGACATATTTGCTGTAGCTGCGAATGTACAGCGTATGTCCGGTCGTATCGTAGGTGAAAATGGGCGGCGGCGGTTTTTCGCCGAAATAGATGTCGTAGGTGCTGTCGTCCTCCAACAGGAAACAGCCGTACTGTTCTGCCAATTCCGGCAGCTGTTTGCGCTGCTCGGCCCCGATGTTCAATCCCGTCGGATTCTGGAACGTCGGCGTCAGGTAGAACAGCCGGGGTTTCTCTTGGCGCATCAGCCGTTCGATCTGTTCCATGTCATAACCCTCGTCATGCATGTCCGCAAAAACCAGTCGCGCCCCTTGCTTGCGAAAAATTTCCATGGCGGGGCCGTAGGTCGGCCGTTCCACCATGACACGGTCGCCGGGCCGGATGAGGCTGCGCGCAATCAGGTCGATGGCTTGCTGCGCGCCTGTCGCAATCAGCACTTCATCCGCCGAGACAAAGAATCGTTCCTTTGCCGTCAAATGGGCGGCGAGCGCGCTTCGCAGCTCCAGATCGCCCTGAATGGTCGAGTAGGTTCCGAGCAGCCGCGGATATTGGTCCAGCAGCTCCCGCATCAGCTCTCCCCAGTAAAGATTGGGGAGAAGGGCCGGATCGATCAGCGATTTGGAAAACTGGAAGTCTGCTTCAAGCGACTGTACCCGCGCGAGCGAATCCCAATGCAGCCACGCCGAAACGGCAGGGTCATCCGCCTGGTCGGTCACCGGAGCGGGATCGGCCGGGCTGACAAAATAACCCGCTTTGTCTTTGACATATACATGTCCGCGCTCCTTTAGCTCCTGATAGGCTTTGAACACGGTCAGCCGGTGAACGCCGAGCTGTTCGGACAAGCTGCGTACGGAAGGCATCTTTTCATGTTCGGCCCATTCACCGGCTTCGATGCGAACAACAAGATAATGCACGACTTGCTCATACAGTTTCAGACTGTTATCAGACATCAAAATGGCTTTGCTCAACCCGCCCACGCTCCTTTTGCAGTCCATTGTAACACCAAACGGCAGATCACTGTTCTGTTTTCTTCATTCTGTTCTGTTGACGGTAAGGTATGATGGTGAACAGTTGAAGGAGGGGCTGGCATGGTAGCGGCAGCATTTGCGATAATGTGTTTGATTTTCGGTACGACGTTTTTGGCGATCAAAATTGGCGTGGAGGCAGGGCTTCCGCCTTTTCTGTCCGCAGGACTGCGGTTTGTGGCCGCCGGAGCGCTGATGTTTGCATGGATGTGGATGAAAGGACGCGTGAAGCTCTCCCTGTTGTGGCGGAAAGAAATGCTGTTAACAGGCATGGGATTGACCTTCGGCACATTTGCGACGCTGTATTGGGCTGAACAATATGTCAGTTCCGGCGTGGGGGCCATTTTGTCGGCGACGGGGCCGCTCATGATCATGATTATGCAAACCGCGCTGTTACGGCAAAAAACATCGCTTCGCATCGTGGCGGGGTACTTAGTCGGCTTTGGCGGGGTGGTGCTGGTCGTTCTGCCAGGCATATCGTTCGGGGGAGGTGCATTGTGGCTCTTGGGCTGCATTGCCGTTTTGGTGGGAGAATTATGTTATTCGGCAGGGGCGTTATATTCGAAAAAGGTCATTAACCAGTTCAGCGACAGCGATCCGGTGGCCATCAATGCCGTGCAAATGATGTACGGGGGCGTGCTGCTTTTGGGACTCTCGGCTGTAACCGAGCCTTGGAAGATGAGCATAAGCACCTTGGATTGGCAGCCTGCCATCCTGTCCCTGTTATATTTAACGGTGATCGGTTCAATGGTGGGGCACAGTCTGTTCTATTGGATCATGTCGCGCACCAATCCGCTGTTCCCGGCGACCTGGCTGTATATCTCCCCGCCGATCGCCGTTGTTCTGGGGGCTGTGCTCTATAACGAGCATGTCAGCTGGATGACGTGGACGGGCGTCGTGCTGATCGTTTCCGGCCTGCTTGCCATGAACGACAAGGTCATATCCGCATTGCGAGCAGGGATTCAAAAAGTACAATTCAAAGCACGGGTTGGATGATAGCAAAACCCTTATAAGCTATTGTCCGCGTAGAAAAGCCCTCTCCTATTTGTTCACAAAGATAGGAGAGGGCTTCTGCGTTTCCGGTGGAGCGCTTGACTAAGGTTGAACAGGTTCAAGGTGTTTATATGAATAATCGGGATTTACCCCATTTACGGGTGCGCTATTATATTGAAATATAGCACCATTCTCTTTTTTATAGAAATATCTTGCGTTTGGTTCATCTTTGAATATGACCTCGGTGTTAACGAGCGGCGCTTTGCCGAAATGGGTGTCAATGGCTAGAATGTCTGCCTTGCTGTATCCCTTGACGTCAACGAGATAGGCTTGTACTTCTGCTTCCCTACTTCTTTGAATATTCCATAAAAATGCAAATATTCCAATAATCAAAGCAAACAACAGGAAGATAACTAATTTTCCTTTGCTGATTTTCATGACTCTATCACCTCTATGGATAAATCATACATGTTCAATCGGCACAGGAAAAGAACTTCTATGGGGCGGTACAAGCGTAGATCCCCTTACCTATATCCGGCCTTCCGAAATTTTGAATTCCAGTCAGGTCATTACGACCGCTGTGTTTTATCGATAAGACCCGAAAAGATCTGTTCAAAGGGGAAACAGCCTGATGCGCGCTGCGCATTTCAGGCTGTTTTTGTTGGATAAAGTAAATGGCCCCGATTGCTGTAGACAATCGGGGCCATGAAAGGGAAGATGTTCTGCCGGGCGATTATTCCGCGTTCAGCACAAACTTCTCGATAACGTGTTTTACGCCGTCTTCGTTGTTGCTCAGCGTGATGTAATCGGCCAGTTCTTTCAGTGCAGGAATCGCATTGCCCATGGCCACGCCTAATCCGGCAACTTCCAACATTTCATGGTCGTTCCACGAGTCGCCGATGGCGATGCACTCGCTGAGCTCGTGGCCGAAATGCTCGGCCAGGAAGGTCAAGGCATGTCCTTTGGTTCCTTCGCGGTGCATGATTTCCAGGAAGTACGGTTTGGATTTGGTGATGTGCACCTCAGGTCCGAGCAGTTCGCGCAGATCTACGGCCACTTTATCCAAGTAATCCGGCTCGTCGATGATCAACAGCTTCGGCGTTTTCTGCTCGATCACTTTAATGAAGTCCGGTTCAATGTGGTACTGCGTGCCATTCAGTTTGGCATAATCGCGCAGCTTGTCGTTTTCTTCGCGGGCATACAGCTTGTCGTCGATGTACGTTTGCAGGTGCAGATTATGCTCCAGGCAGTAGTCGAACAGCTTGCGGGAAGCGTCTTGCGGAACATAGCGCTCATAGAGCACATGCTCATCCAGCAGGTTTTTGACCAGGGCGCCTTGATACGTGATGATCGGCACGTTCAGCTTCGTTTGGCGTGCCAACGCTTGAGCGGAGGCGTAAGCGCGGCCGGTGGCCAGCGTAACCACCACGCCGTGAGCAACGGCTTGCTCCAATGCGGTTTGCGTGGCAGGGGTCACTTCTTTGTCGTCGTTGATCAGGGTGTCATCGATGTCGATGGCGATCAGTTTGTAAGTCATCCGGTTTCTCTCCTTTTTATCTGTGCATGATGAGGTGAATCGAATCTGACAGTATCGCTTTTATTTTGCAGGGCGATGCATCATTGTTCTACTCTTCCAGGAAAATCAGGCCGATGAAATCTTCCAGCTCCAGGTTGCCGAAGTAATGCTTGACGTCGAGGTCCTTGATAGCTTCCCGCACGTCGCTTTCCTCGTAACGCTTGCCGCGCAGCATGTCCTCAATGTCCGCCACGTCGCCTACGCCGAAGAAATCGCCGAAGATTTTAATGTCTTCGATGCGTCCGTCCTTGATGTTCATGCGCAGATCGATGATGCCGACAGGGAATTTGCGGGAATGCTTCACATTGCTTTCCGGCGACTGGCCGTAGTTCCAGTCCCAGTTTTTGTAGCGCTCGGCAGAGATTTCGTTGATTTTCTCCCAGTCCTTCTCGGTCAAATGGTATTGCGGAACTTCGTTAGGCTCCATACCGAAAATGTGGCGCAGCAATTCGCCGCGGAACGCTTCGATCGTCATGTCGCTGCTCATCAACTCGCGAATGTTGGCGACGCGGCTGCGGACCGACTTGGTGCTTTTGGATTTGAACTTCTCGGGATTGACGTTCAGGGAAGCCTGTACGTGGTCCAGGTTCAAGTCGAACATCAGCGTGCCGTGACTGAACATGCGGCCGCGGGTGGAGAACTGAGCATTGCCCGAAATTTTGCGTTCGCCCACCTGCAGGTCGTTCCGTCCGGTCAATTCGGCGTTGACGCCAAGTTCATGGAGCGCTTCGACGACAGGCTGGGTGAATTTGCGGAAATTGTGGAAGGACTGGCCGTCATCCTTCGTGATGAAGCTGAAGTTGAGATTGCCGAGATCGTGGTAAACGGCGCCGCCGCCCGACAGACGTCTCACGACTTGAACGTTGTTATCCTGAACGTACTCGATGTTGATTTCCTCAATCGTGTTCTGGTGTTTTCCGATGATGATGGAAGGGCGGTTGATGTAGAACAGCAAATAACTGTCGTCCATCGGCAGATGCTTCAGGATGTATTCCTCGATGGCGAGGTTTACCGAAGGATCCGTGATGCCCTGGTTGTCGACAAACAGCATGGTCATTCCTCCATTAATGTATGTGAGGGAGAAGTCTCCCTTATGTAGTGATTCTCGCGGAACCGAAGCTCCTCTACTATCATATCAGAAAGTATCGTAAACCGCGCATGGCTTTCAGAAATTACCGGAAAACTTCTCTTGAACAGCCGTTGCGATAAGAATCGCCATACGCTTAACGTCTCCATCGGTTCGATGCGAAAAAGAAAACGACCGGCGATATCATATTTTGTTATTTTACACCGAATCATGTAAAAACACGCAAAGAAGCAGGCTCAGATCGGACAATTCGGCGTTGACCACACCTTGCCCGGACGCCATAATAAACAGGATACATAGAAAGGATGACGGACAGAATGACCGATATCATTGAAGTTTTCGGACATGGCGGGGACGTGGAGACGGCCGCATCCCGTTTCGGGGGAGATCCCGCCGATTTTCTCGATTTTAGCGCAAACATCAATCCCCTGGGTCCGCCGCCGGAAGTGCTGCGTGCATTGGAACAGGGTTTGAATGCGGTGCTGCGCTATCCCGATCCGGGACATCGCGCGTTGAAATCCGCTTTGGGCAGCAGGCTGGGAGTCGCTCCGGATTGTATATCCGTAGGCAACGGCGCGGCGGAGAACATGGCCTTATTGCTGCTTGGACTGGCTCCCCGCAGGGTGGGAACCGTGGAACCGGGCTTTTCGGAGTATGCCGCTCTATCCCGGCAATTCGGAGCAGAAGTGATCAGCGTTCGTGGACGGCAAGAGCTGGATTGGCGGGCCGAGACGGAGGACATCGAACGATTGCTGGAACAGGTGGACATGCTCTTCCTGGGCCAGCCGAATAACCCGAACGGCGTGCAGTATCCGGTAGCCGTACTGGAACGTTTGGCTCTCAAGGCTGGGCAAACGGGTGCGATGCTCGTCGTGGACGAAGCCTTCATGGACTTTATTCCGGCGGAGAAGCGTCACTCGCTTGCGGCAAGGCTGCATGAATTTCCGCAGGTTGTCATCATCCGCTCCATGACCAAGTTCTATGCGATACCCGGACTGCGTCTGGGTTACGCCTTGGGACGGCCTGAACTGATCGAGGCAATGACAGCCAAGCAGGTGACGTGGAGCGTCAACGGCCTTGCGATGATTGCCGGGGAAGCCTGCCTGCGCAGCGGAGAGTCGTTCGAACGGGAAACGTTGCGGCAGATTGCGCTGGAACGCAGGCGGCTAAGTGATGCTTTGCAAGGATACGGCTGTGAGGTAACGCCTGGAGAGGCCAACTTCCTGCTCGTTCGTTTGCCCGACCCGTGGACTGCTGCCACCATGCAGGCGGCGCTTGGCGGGCAGGGCATCCTCATCCGCAGCTGTGCGATGTATCCGGGTCTTACGGAGCGTCATGTCCGCATTGCGGTTAAAGACGAGCCGTCCAACAAACGGTTGATCGAAGCGCTGGGCTGTGTAATAACCGCCCAAACTTCGAAAACGGAGGAACCGGTCGGGACGGATGAGCAGATCGAAGCTGTACCCGACCCGGTTCAAAAATCGGGGGGTGGCGTCCAATGACATTGCCGTTTCGCGACGTGGAGGGCAACCTTGCCGCGGCGGGGACCGCTTATACTTCTGTGACTTGGCCGGGCCTCCGCGTTACGATTCATGAGCGTCATGTCAAAGCGTCCGTGCCTTCTCCCGTGCCGGCCCTGTCCAGCGCGATCGTTGGCGGAGGCATGACGGAGCTGGACCGCGTGTTCAACATTTACGTCGACAAGCACTACCGCTGTGATGATCCTCTGAGGGACATCGAACGGCTGCTGGCCGAATGGCAGGAGCCGCGTGATCTGTGTTCCGGTTTGCTGACAGCGGTCAAGCTGCAGCATACGTCCATTCAGGAATGGGACGGATCGGATTTCGGACTGCTGTGCTGCACAACCGCAGGTGTGTCCAATGCTGCCCGTGCCGGTTCGGACCGGCTCGTCTTTGATGCGTGCGGTAACGAAGCGGAGGAGAATTCGATCCGGGACGCCGTTTATGTGCCGGGCACCATCAACATCATGTTGTGGGTGAACGGGCGCATGACGCCGGGAGCAATGGTCAATGCCGTACAGACTGCTGTGGAAGCAAAAGCCGCGGCGCTGGCCGATTGCGGCGTGCGTGACGCCGACAACGGACTGTCGGCGACGGGGACAACGACGGATGCCATCGTGCTCGCCGTCCGGCAGGATCATGCAGACAAACCTTTGGTCCAATACGCGGGTACGGCAACGGTCATGGGCGCAGCCATCGGCAGACTGGTGTATGACACTGTGAAAGAGAGCCTTGAGGCAGGGCAATGGGTACGGCGGCAGGAGGGGGAACCGCGATGACAAACATATTCGCGTTCGCTTCTTGGCCGATATGGACCGCCATGACGGGTGCCTGGGTGCTGCTGGCGGCATACATCGTCGATCGCTGCATCGGTGATCCTCGCTGGATTCCCCATCCGGTCATCGGCATGGGCAAAGGCATTACGGCTTTAGAACGATGGATCCGTGCTAAGGTTCATTCGGATCAAGGGCTCAAAAAGGCCGGATTATGGTTCCCGATCGTGATTGCCGGCGGCGCTTTTATTTTGACATGGTTGCTGCTCATCGTACTGGGCCTGATCCATCCGCTGCTTGCCGTTTTGGCTGAAATCCTGTTGATAGCGACCACCATTGCCTCCAAAGGATTGAAGGATGCAGGCATGGAGGTTTATCGCCATTTGGCACAAGGCGACCTTCCGGGAGCCAGACGTTCGCTCGGCATGATCGTGGGCAGGGATACCGAGCATCTGGAGGAACCGGAGATCGTGCGCGGGACGGTGGAGACGGTGGCCGAAAACATCGTCGATGCCATCGTCTCCCCGCTGTTCTATGCGCTGCTCGGCGGAGCTCCGCTAGCTATGGCCTACCGTGCGGTCAACACGCTGGATTCGATGGTCGGTTACAAAAACGAGAAGTACCTGCATCTCGGCTGGGCCTCGGCACGTCTTGACGATTGGGCCAACTGGATTCCGGCGCGGATCACGGCCTTATTGCTCATCGCGGGTGCCTGGGTCATGAAGCTGGATGCAAGGCAGTCGGCACGCATGGTCTCCAGGGATGCACGATTGCATCCAAGTCCGAACAGCGGGTTTCCCGAGTCGGCTGTCGCCGGGGCGCTCGGCATTCGGCTTGGCGGGCACAATGTTTACCATGGCGTAGCTTCATTTCGTGCATATATGGGTGAGCCCACTCGTCCAATGGAGGCCGAAGACATCGTGCGCACGTCGCGCTTAATGTTCTGGTCGGCCGGATCGTTCGTACTGCTCTGCATCTTGGTGAATCTTCTGGTTTGGTTCTGCGGAGGCTCGTTGTTATGGACATGATGACAAGACGGGGAGAACCACAAGATGAGCAAGGGACATACGATGGATGGGAAAAAGAATTATGGTTGGTTCGTCATGGCACGACGGCATGGAACACGGAAAAGAGGTACCTTGGGCATACCGATATCGGTTTGCAGCCTGAAGCGGAGCAGGAATTGGCCTCACTGCGCGTGCAGTTGGGCGGCATCGAGTGGAGAGCGGTCCATAGCAGCGATCTGCTTCGCTGCCGTCAGACGCTGGAACGGATCGCGCCCTTGCACGCAGGGCAAGCCCACATGGACTCCCGGCTGAGAGAAATCCATTTTGGCGAATGGGAAGGGCGTACCTATGAGGAACTCAAGCATTTGGCCCGTTACCGGGAATGGATCGATTCACCGCAAACGGTAACTCCGCCCGGCGGGGAATCGTGGTTATCGTTTGCGGCCCGGATTGATGATTTTTTGAATGAAGTAGTATGGACGGAACCTCGGGATGAGAGAACTAGCGATTCAACAACAGCGCAGACGAAAGAACTGGTCATTGCGCATGGCGGGGTCATTCGTTACATGCTGACTCGCCTGCTGCCAGGTCAGTCGTTCTGGGACGTTTCGGTCATTCCGGGGCAAGCGATCCGGCTTCAATTGGAACGTTCGCCTGACGGGTGGAAGGCGATCCGTCTTTCTTTTCCCGAAATCGGGTTGTAAGCACGGTCGATATCACCTATAATCACAACAGAAGTGTGGCTTCGGTACAAGCATCGTTTCAAGAGCTGGCGAAGGCGTTCGGCAGCAGATGCACACCCACTTGAATGGTGATGCAATATCAACGACCATGGGACCCGTTACTCCCGAAAATCACGGCGTCCGTTCGGACGATCCGGAGAGGGCAAACGGGTAAAACAGGGGAAGCCGGTGCAAATCCGGCACGGTCCCGCCACTGTAATCCAGCCGATTCGGCGTGGAAAGTCAGGTTGCCTGCCCAGGGCGTTTAACCATCGGTGTTCCTTCGAGGAAAGGACAGCGTTTCGGGCAATGCTCCATGCATGCGGCCTTGTGCTGTCGTGCGCGGATCGCCATATGCGAGACGTTATCCCTGATCCTGATCGCAAGGATCGGGGATTTTTTTTCAAGAAACGGCCATTCAAGGGACAGACACGGGCGGAAGCACAGTCTTCGATCTACCAAACACAGAAAAAGGGGAGAATCCAATCATGAGATTCACGACATGGAAAGGCATGGCGTCCCTGCTGAGCGCAGCGATGCTGACATTCGCTCTCGCAGGATGCGGAGCGGCAACAACGAACAACGAAGGAGGCGCAGGCACGCAGCAGCCGGCACAGGGGCAATCCCAGGAACAGGCGCAGACGGACCTTAAAACGCAGTATCCGCTCACGGTGACCGATGCAACGGGCGAGTCGTTTACGTTTGAAAAGGCGCCGACAAAGATCGTCTCCGTATCGCCAGCCGAAACGGAATCGCTGTTCGCGCTCGGATTGGACGAGCAGATCGTGGGCGTATCCGATTTCGACGATTATCCGGAAGCAGCGACGACAAAACCGAAGATGGGCGGCGTGTCCAAGCCGAACGAAGAGTCGATCATTGCAGCGGATGCCGATCTCGTGGTAACGGGGATTTCGATGAGCGAGGAAGCCGTGAAAAAGCTGCGCGACTTGGGTATCACCATTTTCAAAACAGACCCGAAATCGGTCGATGACGTAATCAACAACATCGAAACGTTCGGCAAAATTACGGACCGTCAGGCAGAAGCCCAGAAATTGGCCGCACAGATGAAACAAGATGTGGCTGACGTGACGGAAGCGGTCAAATCGGTGAAACCGGAAGACAAGAAAAAAGTGTACGTGGAGTTCTCCCCAGGCTGGACTGTGGGCAAGGGAGAGTTCATGGATGAAATCATCACGCTTTCCGGTGCTACGAACGTCGCTTCCGACATGACAGGCTGGAATGAAATCAACGAAGAAAACATCATCGCCGCCAATCCGGATGTGATTTTGTACGCGGACGACGTGGTGGAAGACTCCAAAACACTGGATCAAATCATCAAGGCCCGCAGCGGTTGGGATCAAATTACAGCCGTCAAAAACGATCAGGTCATCGGTTTGGATGCCAACCTGCTGACTCGTCCAGGTCCTCGCGTGACCCAAGGTTTGAAGGAAGTGGCCAAGGCGGTCTATCCTGACTTGTTCCAATGAGCCGCAAACTTGCAGTGTACGGCACAGCAGGCATGGTGCTGCTTGTCCTGACCGTGCTGATCTGCACCGGCATCGGCTCGGTCTCGCTGCCGATCCGGCATATTGCAGGTATTATTCTGCATCACGTTCCATGGCTGGGTGACCGGATCGTTCCGGATTGGACGACTGCAGCGGAACAGATCATATGGAAGGTACGCCTTCCGAGGGTGCTGCTCGCTGTTCTCGTCGGCGCAGCATTAGCCGTGGCCGGCGCTGGATTTCAGGGCGTACTGCGCAACCCGCTGGCCGACCCGTTCACCCTTGGCGTATCGTCCGGAGCGTCGGTGGGGGCAGCCGTGTTGATCTTTTTCGGCCTGCAATATGCGCTGATCGGCGTCTGGACGCTGCCGTTGGTTGCTTTCGTGACCGGAGTGCTGACATTGTGGTTTGTGCTGGCTTTGGCGCGCGAAGGCCGCAAAATCCCGACGCACAGCCTCATTCTTGCCGGCGTGGTGATGCAGAGTTTCCTGGGAGCGGTCGTATCCTTCCTGTCCACCATGTCCAAACAAACGATTAACGAAATTATATATTGGACGATGGGAAGTCTGGCACTGCGTGGATGGTCGTATACGGCCATCCTTTTCCCATATTTCCTGCTTGGTTTGCTCGTGCTGTGGAGCCAAGCTCGTTCATTGAACATTTTGGCGCTGGGCGAAAGACAGGCTGCCCACATCGGCGTTCGCGTCGACCGATTGAAGCTGACGGTGCTCGGCGTGGGTACGCTGCTGACGGCTGGGGCCGTCTCGGTGTCGGGCGTGATCGGTTTTGTCGGTTTGGTCATTCCGCATATGCTGCGGCTGATCGTCGGCCCGGATTACCGTCTGCTGGTGCCGCTCTCCGCCATAGGCGGTGCGATCTTCATGGTATGGGCCGACACGATTGCCCGTTCCTTGCTGGCACCGACCGAGATTCCCCTCGGCGTCGTCACGGCATTTGTGGGAGCACCGTTCTTCGCCTACCTGCTGCACCGCAACAAAAAGCTGCAAAAGGGGATGATGCCGTGAGCGGGAACCAATCTCTGATCGAAGTGAAGGGCGCAAGCAAAAGCTATGGCTCCCATCATGCCCTGCATGACGTGAACTGGAGCGTCCAGGAAGGGGAATGGTGGGGCGTGGTCGGTCCGAATGGCAGCGGCAAATCCACTCTACTGCAGTTGGTGGCTGGAACCGAACGCGCGAATGCGGGCAGCATCCTGTTGGAAGGGAAAAGCATTGCTTCGTACGGTCGCAAAGAGCTGTCGCGCATGATTGCGGTACTGCAGCAGGACGGGCTGCCCTCGATCTCGTATCCTGTAAGGGATGTGGTGGAGATGGGGAGGTACCCCTACCAGAACTGGATGGGACGCGATTCGGCGGATGGGGAGGCCATCGTGGAACGCGTGCTTGCTGAGCTGGAGCTGACGGAACTGGCGGATCGTCCGCTGAACGCACTCAGCGGGGGACAGCGGCAGCGGGTAGCGCTGGCCAAAGTGATGGCACAGGAACCGCGGCTGCTGCTGCTGGACGAACCGACGACATTTCTGGATATCCAGTACCAGCTGCAATTCATGGAATTGCTGTCTGCATGGCGTAAACGGAATCGCATTACCATCGTGGCCGTGCTGCATGATTTGAATCTGGCGGCACAGTTTTGCGATCATATGCTGGCATTGCGTGATGGAGCATGTGCCGGAGCAGGAACGCCTGAAGCGCTGATGACGGAAGATCACATCCGGAAGCTGTTTAGGGTCGATCCGGCGATGGTCCGGCATCCTGACAGCGGTCTGCCTCAATTGCTGCTGCGTCGTAAACCAGAGTAGCATCATTGCAATTATAGTCGGGCTGTCATGGTCCTAATTCTAGTATAGAAGGAAGTGCTGGATGGAATGGAAAACGAACAGCTGCTGATGCAGCTCATCAATAACATCAAAGGGATTGACGCTCAAGCGGCCGCAAAAGCATCAGCTCATGTGGATATGCTGACGAAGCCGCCGGGAAGCTTGGGCAAACTGGAGGAACTGGTCATTCGGCTCGCTGGCATGACAGGTGAGGTGCGCCCTTCGTTTGAACGCAGATCCGTCATCGTTATGGCTGCCGATCATGGCGTTGTCGAGGAAGGCATCAGTGCGTTTCCGGCAGAGGTGACGCCGCAGATGGTGATGAATTTTTTGGCGGGCGGAGCGGCGGTGAACGTGCTCTCGCGCCATGCCGGTGCGGAAGTCGTGTGCGTTGACATTGGCGTGAATGCAGACCTGAAACATCCGGGTCTCGTTTCGCGGAACATTCGCAAAGGCACGGCCAATATGGCCAAAGGGGCAGCGATGACCCGCGAACAGGCCATTCAGGCCATCATCACGGGCGTGGACGTGGTCCATGCGGAGGTTGAAAAAGGCTCGCGTCTTTTCGTTACCGGCGAGATGGGCATCGGGAACACAACGGCCAGCGCGGCCGTTGTATGTGCCTTGACCGGCATTGCACCTGCTGCGGCGGTAGGGCGCGGAACGGGCATGGATGATGCGGGCGTACTGCGCAAGGCGGCCGTGGTCGGGCAAGCGCTGAGCGTGAATGCGCCGAACGGCGACGATCCGCTCGACGTGCTCTCCAAAGTAGGCGGTTTGGAAATCGCCGGACTTGTCGGCGTGATTCTTGCGGCAGCCGCCCATGGCTGTCCGGTCGTCGTGGATGGCTTCATTTCTACGGCAGCCGCGCTGATCGCAAGCCGGTTGGCTCCGCTGAGCAAGGAGTACATGATCGCCTCCCATACATCCCACGAGAACGGGCATGCGGCCCTGCTGCGCGAATTGGATCTGAAGCCGATGCTGGACCTGGACATGCGGCTCGGCGAAGGCACCGGCGGCGTGCTCAGCCTGCACCTGATCGATGCGGCGTGCCGTATCCTTAATGAGATGGCTACCTTTTCAAGCGCAGGCGTCTCGGACGGATCTTCAGCTCAAGGAGAGGGAACACGATGAGCGTTCTTGTGACAGGCGGCGCGAGAAGTGGCAAAAGCTCGTTTGCGGAGCGTCTCGTCATGCACCGCTCTTCGGAAGCTTGGTATGTCGCCACGGCTCAAGCCTATGATGACGAGATGCGGGAACGCATCCGCATGCATCAGAAGCAACGCGAGGCTGCCGGGTATTTATGGCATACGGTGGAGGCGCCTCTGGATTTGCCCGAATGGATCTCTCAGATGGGCCAGTCCCGTGCAGGTACTTCCGCGCCAACCGTGTTGGTGGATTGCCTGACGTTGTGGCTTTCGAATGAATTGCTCGCGCATGAGCATGATCCTGAATCAGTACTGCAAGCACGAATGGATGCCCTGGTAGAGGCGATTCGCGCGTATCCCGGCTTGCTTGTGCTGGTAACCAACGAAGTCGGCGACGGCATCGTGCCGGAGTATCCATTGGGACGAAGATACCGGGATCTGGCGGGCATATTGAATCAGCGGGTTGCCGCAATTTGCCGCGAGGTGTTCCTGGTTACCGTAGGTATTGCCGTTGAGTTGAAAAGCAGGGAGTACCGCTTATGAGCAAAGGCAGCAGCGCCAATCCATATGGCAAAAAACAGGCGGCCGCCGCCGCTTTTCAGTTTCTGTCCCGTTTTCCAGTCCGGATGCAGCTTGATTTTGCTCCTCCTTTGTTAAGGGAAAGCGTGGTGTATTACCCGCTCGTCGGGGCGGCGATCGGCCTTGCCGTCTGGCTTGGCGGAGCCTTGTTCGGCACAGTGCTGCCGGCCCTGCCCGCCGCTGTGCTGACCTTGACGCTGTGGGTGTGGCTCACTGGCGGATTGCATCTGGACGGCTGGATGGATACGGCGGACGGGCTGCTCAGTTATCGCAGCCGCGAACGCATGCTGGAGATCATGAAGGACAGCCGCGTCGGTGCCATGGGCGTCATTGCCTGCGTGCTGCTGTTGATGATGAAAGCGGCGCTGCTGGCCGATTTCATTGCCCAAGGCCGCTGGGCATACGTGCCGCTATTGATTTTGCCCATGATTTGGAGCCGTTGGTTCATGGTATGTGCGATATCGGGCTGGCCGAATGCCCGTGCTGATGACGGCTTGGCCGCATTGTTTGCCGGCTTGGGCGAACGGAGAGAACTTCGGCGGGCAACGGCGCGTGCTGCTTGGCTAACCGTTGTGGCAGGTTTAATTGCGCTTGTCGCCGCGTGGTATACTCAGCCTCATCATGGCCTGATCGGTGGCGGCATGTCGGGACATTCGTGGTGGCTTTATCCGGTGCTCGCCGTCATGCTGTTGCCGCTGGCGTGTCATTTGCTCGGAAGATGGGTTGCCGGGCGGATCAGCGATCGGTTGGGCGGTTTGACCGGGGATACGTACGGAGCAATGAACGAATTGCTGGAGACGGCGCTGTTGATTGGGTTAAGCCTGCTGCAGGGCTTGTTCTGGGCTTCGTTTGCAAACTGATTGATCATGATGAAAGCCGGGGTGGGAAAGATGGTAGAAAAAGAGGTACATACAGCGCCGGTCATCATGCTGCAGGGAACGGCCTCGGATGTGGGCAAAAGCGTCATTACGACGGCATTGTGCCGCATTTTCAAGCAGGACGGTTTCCGTCCGGCACCGTTCAAGTCGCAGAATATGGCGCTGAACTCTTATGTCACGCACGACGGCAAAGAGATCGGGCGGGCGCAGGGCGCGCAGGCCGAGGCTTGCGGAATCGAAGCTACAACCGACATGAATCCGATTCTGATCAAGCCGGTTCGGGATATGCATTCCCAGATCGTGGTTCATGGCGTGCCTTTTGCGCAGATGAGCGCTTCGGATTATCGGCAGCACTTTTTGCCGGAAGCCAAGCGGACGGTGCTGGAGGCACTTGATCGCCTGCGGTCGGTTTACGACATTGTCGTGATGGAAGGCGCAGGCAGCCCGGCGGAAATCAACCTGAAGGACCGGGATATCGTCAACATGAATCTGGCAGGTTGGGCGGATGCCCCGGTCATCCTGATTTCGGATATCGACCGCGGCGGCGTGTTTGCTTCGATCGTGGGCACGCTGGAATTGCTCGAGCCTCACGAAGTTCAGCGCATCAAAGGCTTTATCATCAACAAGTTCCGCGGCGATTTGTCCCTGCTGCAGCCGGGACTGGACTGGCTGGAAGAGCGGACAGGCATTCCGGTGCTCGGCGTGCTGCCTTACGTCAGGGACATTCAGATCGAGGCCGAGGATTCGGTGGTGCTCGATTCGCTGCGCCACGGCAAATCGGAGCACAAGGAACTGGATCTTGCAGTGATCCGTTATCCGCGCATTTCCAACTTTACCGATTTTGATGCCTTGTCGAAAGAGCCGGACGTCAATGTCAGGTTCGTGACTTCTCCGGAGGAACTTGGACAGCCTGACGCGATCTTGTTGCCAGGCACCAAAGACACGATTGGCGATCTGGAGTTTTTGCGCGAATCGGGTTTGGAGCAAGCCATTGCCCGTCACGTAACGCGCGAGCATGGACAGCTTGTAGGCATATGCGGCGGGTACCAGATGCTGGGTGAGCATCTCAAGGACCCGTTCGCCGTTGAAGCGGGGCAGGTACAGGAAGCAAAGGGACTCGGATGGTTGCCGTTGTCGACCACGTTCCTCCAGCGGAAACAGACGGTAAGGGCAGCGGGACAGGTGCTGGAACAGCATCCCATTCGGCTTGCGAGCCATGAAAGTACGGATACCGCATTGCCGGTTGAGGGGTATGAGATCCATATGGGTGTCACTGAATGCAACCGGCCTGATCAGGTCACCGCATTGTTTGAAATCCAACATGCCGACGGTCAACCATTCATGGAGGGCTGGGGTACGAAGGACGGCAGAGTGTGGGGAACGTATCTTCACGGCCTGTTCGAGAGCGACCGCTTCCGGCGAGCCTGGCTGAACGGGCTGCGCGAAGCCAAAGGGCTCGAATCGCTGGAGAAGACCTATAGCGCCAGGGAGCAGAAGGAAAAGGAATTCGATCGGGTCGCAGACTCGGTGCGTTCGGCTTTGGACATGAAGCGGGTTTATGAAATCATGGGCATGGGAGAGAAGGCCTGACTGGTTGAAGATCGGTGCATGATCATTTTCTCGCAATCATAACGGCATGAAAAACACCCCCATAGGTGGCGCTGCCTTGTACCGGCAAGCGGCTCCCATGGGGGTGTTTATAGTTGCATATCCGACTATACTGGTTCATATGATTCAGCAATGAACCGACAGGGTGAGTTATAGAGAGTTAGTCGATTTTGAATTTCTTCATGGCAGCCTGCAGTTCGACAGCCTGTTCATGCAGATGACGAACCGTATTGGCATGGGAATCCATCTCGCTGAGCTGGGTTTCCGCCGTGGCAGCAATCTGCTGCATGCTCTGACGGGCCCTGGACGTAATCTGTGCCGTTTCTTCCACGGAGGCGCTGACTTCTTCAGCTCCTGCAGATACCTGTTGGGTAGAGGAAGAAACGTTCTGGATGGTCAGATTGACGTTTTGGATCAATTCGTTCAGTTGTTTGAATGCGGCCCCTGCCTGCTGCACGACTTGCGTTCCCGATCCGACTTCTTCCGTCACGCGATTCATGGCACTCACCGAACGCTCGGCATCTTCCCGAATGGTAGCCAGGTAATCCGAAATTTCCTCCGTGGCTTGTTTCGATTGCTCGGCAAGCTTGCGAACCTCGCCGGCAACGACGGCGAATCCGCGCCCGTGCTCGCCTGCGCGCGCCGCTTCGATGGAAGCGTTGAGGGCCAGCATCTGAATCTGTTTCGTAATGACCGAGATCGAGGTAACGATCGTACCGATTGCGATGGAACGTTCATTCACGGTTTCGACGTAACGAAGCGATTCGGTAGCGGTCTGGCCTACGCGCTCCATTTGCTCGACCGCATCCTGAGCCAGCCGGTTTCCGTTGACGGCTTCGCCGGCCGCATCGCCGATCTGTTCGGAAACCTCGGCAGACGATGATGCGATATACATGATGCCTTGCGTGATTTCTTCCATGGCCCGTGCATTTTCGGAGGCGCTGGAAGCGATGCTCTCACTGCCTTTCTCGGCTTCCACCGCAGAGCGGCTGGAGTTTTTGACCATGCCTGACATGGACTCGACCCGCTGCAGCAGGTCGTTGGAGCCGTCGACGACTTCGGAGGAAGTCGCAAGCGCATGGCTGATCATTTCTTTCAGATTATGGGTCATCACCTGGAAGCTTGCAGCCAATTGGGCAATTTCATCTCTGCCTTTGATGTTGAGCTCTGTCGTAAGATCGCCTTGCGCTACCTGTTTGCTGTGCTGAACGAGCTTGATGATCGGCGTCGTGATTCTTTTGATCAGGCTGCTGGAAATGAGCCATCCCAGAACGATGACAAGTGCAGTAATGCCCAGGCACAGCCAGAAAATTTGGGAGATCTTGCTCTGGATAAACTCGGCATCCATGCTGACGGCCATGACCATATTACCGCCCGAGATCGGAATGAATGCCGCTTTATGTACGCCAAAGGCATCGTTATATACGGAGCTGATGGCAACGTCCTTGTTCTGCACCGCCTCTTCCATGGCATTGACGACGTTGACCGAATCCCCTGTTTTCATACCCGATGCCGTATTGGCGATAACGACCGTTGCCGTGCCATCCTTCAAGGCTACGACGTAGGCCGCGTCCAGATTATGCTCTTTGGCTTTTTGGGTCAGGAATGATTCGACCGTTAACGCTGCGCCGTCCGAGCCCGAGCCCCCGCTTTGGATTTGCGACAGTTTGGAGGCCGACGTGTTTTTATAGATATCATGGACCGACGTATCCAGCACCTTGTCGAACTGAGGCATCACGTAGCTTTGGATAATGTTCATGGAAACAAAATAAAAACTGATGCTGAACAACAAAGAAGCAACCAGCAATACAAGGAACAGGGTACTTCTTATTTTCCCGGCAACGGTGCGATTTCGAAACATAAGATCATCCTTTCACGTCATGTTCTTTGACACAAACGCTTTTCCGTATGGTCAAGACCTTCTTCCTAATAAAAAGAGGCCTAAAGTTTGAGTTGGGACATCATGGGAATAAGCGGATATACCTATATTACATAATTAACCGGAGGTTGAATACAATAATTTTCATCAGCGTTCAACTTTTTTTCAGAAATAACGGGATTAATTACATACATGTTACATTTAAATAATAAAAACCTACCAGAATAGTTTGTTTTGTAGTATGATGGATTACGCCGCTTCATGAAGCTTAGCCGGGTTGCCCGGCAATGAATTATTTTTCAAGGGAGGATTCAAGCAATGAGTACTTTTCAAATCATTCTGAACGTAGCGGTTATGCTCGTTCTTCTGGGCGTCCTGATCTGGATGCAAAAGAAACATATTTCCTTCACCAAGCGGGTCTTTGCGGGACTCGGGCTCGGGGTCGTATTCGGCGTAGCGCTGCAGTTGATCTACCCTTCCGGTTCTGACGTCATCGCCAAATCGGTCGATTGGTTCAATCTGGTCGGCTCGGGTTATGTTCGATTGCTGCAAATGGTCGTTATCCCGCTGATCATGGTGTCGATCATCTCGGCCATCATGAATTTGAAGGGCAAGCAGAATCTGGGCAAAATGAGCTTTTCCATCATCGCGATTCTATTGATCACGACGGCGATCGCGGCCAGCGTCAGCATCGTGACCAGCCTCAGCTTTGATCTGAAGGCGATCGACATTCAGGGCGGCGAGAAAGAGATTGCTCAAGGCCAGAAGATGGAAGAACGACTGGTGGATGTGCAGGACCAGACGATTCCGCAGCAAGTGCTGGAGTTCATTCCGTCCAATCCGTTCGCGGATATGACGGGAGCCCGCCGTTCATCGACGCTGGCTGTCGTCATCTTCTCCGCGTTTATCGGGGTGGCGGTGCTTGGGCTGGATCGCAAAAAACCGGAGCAGGCGGAAACGTTCCGCAGCATGGTCAACGCGGTGTATGCCGTGGTCATGCGGATCGTTACGCTGGTACTCCGATTGACGCCGTACGGCATTTTGGCGTTGATCACAAAGGTGACGGCGACGACGAACCCGGATGAAATTTTGAAGCTGCTCAAGTTCGTCATCGCATCTTACGTGGCGTTGATCGTGATGTTTATCATTCATCTCATCATTATTTCGCTCTTCGGTTTCAACCCTGTCACGTATGTGAAAAAAGTGCTGCCAACGCTTGTATTTGCGTTTACGTCCCGTTCCAGCGCGGCAACGATTCCGCTGAACGTGGAAACTCAAACGAAGAAACTTGGCGTATCGGACGGCATCGCCAACCTGTCGGCGACCTTCGGAGCAACGATCGGACAGAACGGTTGCGCCGGGATCTATCCGGCGATGCTTGCCGTCATGATCGCACCTACGATGAACATTAACCCGATGAGCTGGGATTTCATCCTTACATTGATTCTCGTCGTTGTCATCAGCTCCTTCGGGGTAGCCGGCGTAGGCGGCGGAGCCACCTTCGCTTCCCTGATCGTGCTGTCCACGATGAATCTGCCGGTTGCTCTGGCAGGCCTGCTCATCTCCGTGGAGCCGCTGATCGATATGGGCCGTACGGCGCTGAACGTGAACGATTCGATGACCGCCGGTCTCGTATCCAGCAAAATTCTGAAAGAGAACGATCAGAACACGTACAACGATCGCGGTCAAGATCTGGACACGGCCGTTCAGGCCTAATCCGAATCAACCCGTAAAAAAGGCCTGCATTATCGGCCGTCCATTTTTCAGGTTAAACCGCTTCGCTGCTGTATGAGTGCAAGGTTAACAAGCCGTCTTTCGGGTTCGTCCCGAAGGGCGGCTTTTTTTCGCGAAGGATATTCGGCAGGGAAGGGCTGGATGAATTTAAGCCTGTTCAAAAGCGGGGAAATGTGTTAGAGTAATTCATGTTTTGGCCAAAGGGGCCAGGGCCGCGGTTCGTAACCATCCCGCGTAATCAAAACTAGGAAGGCAGTGTAAATAGTATGTTTAATTTAGGGTGGGGAGCGCTGTTCGTTCTCGTAACTTATGGATTTTTCCTGTTATGTTATCGTTTGTTCGGCAAAAAAGGACTGTATGCCTGGATCGGCGTAGCGACGGTCATTGCCAACATTCAGGTGACGAAGACGATCGATATTATGGGGATTGTGCTGACCCTTGGCAATACGATGTATGTCAGCATGTACCTGACCAGCGACCTGTTGAATGAGAGATATGGTCCGGGCGAGGCGCGTAAAGCGGTGTGGTTCGGATTTTTTACGCTGATCATGACCACGGTGTTGATGCAAATGGTATTGTTCTTTGATCCGGCATCGACGGATTTTGCCCAGCAGCCGATGGAAATCCTGTTCGGATTGCTGCCGCGATTGGCGCTCGGAAGCCTGACGGCCTACTTTATCAGCCAATTTCTGGACGTGCGGCTTTATACCTGGCTGCGCAAGCTGTTTCCCGGACGGAATCAGCTGTGGATTCGCAACAACGGAAGTTCGATCATCAGCTCTTTCGTGGATACGCTGGTGTTCTGCACCATCGCGTTTGCGTTTATCTATACATGGGACGTTTGGATCGAGATTTTCCTGACGACGTATGTCATCAAATTCGTGCTGACTGCCGTGGGGACGCCGTTCCTGTACGCCGCGAGAAATTTCGTGTTCAAGGACGAGCCTGCTGCACCGGTTCAAACACAGGACCTGAACGACACGCGCATGTTCTAAAACATAAAAAGTGCCGCAAGACGAAGAATGCCACGCATTCGTTCGTTTGCGGCACTTTTTCAATTTGGCGCGAAATGCATGCAGATTGCGCCGGTGAGTCAAAGTGCAGTTCAGGTTTAGTCCGTGAGCACTTGCAGCTCTTTCGGGTAGCTGGTCAGCACCTCAATCCCAGTGTCGGTCACGAGCACGTCATCTTCGATGCGCACGCCGCCAGCGCTGACATAAATGCCAGGCTCGATCGTAAACACCGTGCCTTCCTGCAGAATGTCCTGGTTCTGTCCATGCAGGGATGGATATTCGTGTACGTCGATGCCGAGACCGTGTCCTACGCGGTGCATAAACCGTTCCCCGTATCCTGCTTCTTCGATGACTTGGCGGGCGGCACGATCCACTTCCGCGCAGGAAATGCCAGGTTTCACGGCACGAATGGCCGCTTCATTGGCTGCAAGCACCGTATTATAGATGGTTTTCAGTTCCGGCGAAATGTCGCCAAAGGCAAACGTGCGGGTAATATCGGATGCATAACCTCCGGCATATACGCCCATATCGAACATAAGCAGGTCTCCGTGCTGCAGTTTGCGGTCACCCGGCGTGCCGTGCGGCAGTCCCGTTTTGGGTCCGGTCAATACCATCGTGTCGAAGGATGGACCGTCGGCGCCCAGTTTCTTCATTTGATATTCCATCTCGGCGACCAGCTCGATTTCGGTAACGCCTGCACGCACGTGGGAGAGACCTTGGCGCAGCACCTCTTCGATCAGATGAATGGCATGGCGCATGCGGGCCACTTCATCCGGCGATTTCTTCACGCGCAGCGCGCGCAGCAGCGAACCGACGTCTTCGAAGCGGGCAGAGCCGAGAGCGGCGGTCAACTGCTCATAACGGGATACCGTCACGTATTCTTTTTCGAGACCGATCCGTTCCAGCTTCCCTTGATAACGTTGCAGCAGGTTATATGGATTGTCCGTGTCCGAGTGCGTTACAATGTTTTTAACGATAGAAGCGGCTGATGCGGCATCCGCATCAAGGGCAGGCACGATCAACAGCGGCTCCTCGCCGCGGGCGAGCACCAGGCCGAGAAAGCGTTCATGCGGATTGCTTGCAAAGCCCGTCAAATAATAAATATGCTTCGGATCAGTGATCAGGACAGCATCAAGGCCGTTCGCCGACAGATCGGCTTCCAGGCGGGATAATGGGGTTGATGTCATGATTAGAACGTCCACCTTTCATATGTACATCGTTTTATTATAAGAGATGTTCGCAAAATTCCCAAATAGTTGCTTTCAATGGGAGGCGACACTATGCAAAGGAGCCAAGCCCTACATAGAGGACTCGGCTTCTTCGGCAGATGCGCGGATCGATTCGTATAAAATCGTCTGGCCGAAGCGATGATTACCGCGCTTCCTCGGCCAGAGCTTTGATGCGCCCGCTTGGGTCTTGGGTATATTCCCCGCCGTGATAACACAGTACCTTGTCCAGCTTGAGGCCAGTCAGGCGGTTCAAGCTGCGCAGCGCTTCAGGCATGTCCGGGGTAACCGTCGGCGCAGGGCCGACCAGTTCGTCGTCCACCACCCGGAGTTCGTCGGCCGCCAGAAGGAGATGTTGATCGCGAACATACAGGCAGATGTGCCCTGGCGTATGTCCTGGCGTATGGATGACCTGAATCCCGTCCTCGCCCTGAAGCGGCAGTATGTCCCCGTCCTGCAGGACGCGGGAGATTTGAATTTCGGGCAGCTGCGCAAGCAGCTGATCAGCGAGTTCGGCTATCGGTGCAGGTAGCAGTGCTATGCGTTCCGGCGTGAATTTGATCAACGGCAATTCGCCGTTCAGGTAAGGGACTTCTTCCGCATGTGCCAACACTTCCAAGCCGGGAACGGCGTCCAGCAGAGCGCCAAGGTTGCCGATGTGATCGATGTCCTGATGGGTAATGATAACGCGTTTGATATCCGACAGCTGCACGCCTTCCAGTTCCAGCGCAGCTTGCAGCTCCGCGAATTGTCCGATCATGCCCGTATCGATGAGCGTAATTCCGTCATTGTCGCGCAGCAGGACAGGATGGATCGGATTGAGGCCTGCCGGAGTAGGAATATGAAGTTGAAGCACGGTCAGGGATGGAATGGGTTTGTTCATTGATTCTCCGGAGCGGGGTCCGGCACACCTCCTTGGTTAGGTTTATAGTCTGCCGTCGGTTATGCCGGCCGGTATTTCAATTGTTTCCTGTATGCCTTCATCGTATCGAGAATCCACTCCAGGGTTCGGGAGGCATCGTGGTGATCTTTCATGACCGCAGCGAATTCAAAATGTTCAAGCATCAGCTTGTTTCTCAACTGAAACACCTGGACGATGGCTTCATCCGGCCGTTCCGACTCCTGCTTCGGTACCGGGGAGATATGCTGCTTTTTCAATTCGGCCTGAAGGATCTCGATGTTGGATCGGGAACGGTAGGCAGGAGTTTTCATCAATTGGACCGAATTGAAAGGCTGCTGGTACGATTGCTGGTACAACTCATGCAGCATGTGTTCGACAATGGTACAGCACTCGATGGTGATGGAAGCATATCTGCGATGCAAACGTCTTCGGGCCATTTCTCGGAGCTCTTCGTTCGTCCAATCGTCTTGTCGTGCAGACAAGGGGGATTCGGCCGTATGCCGCAGGTTGGCGTATTCCTTTTCCAGTCGTTTCAACTCAAGCTTGGCTTCTTTTTTGATTTTTTTGAATTGTTCTTTGCTCAGCATGTCATGTCCTCCCATATGAACCGGATGCGATGCTTCCATTATCTCATATTGTTCTTACGAATGCCTATCCCGCATAAAGCTATGCCAAATCGATAAGACCTTCGGGGTCAGGAGGTAAACGAATCATGTCCATAAAAACGGCGATCGTCACCGGTGCCAATTCCGGCATGGGACTCGCGACCACGATTGAACTGGCCAAACAAAACTACCGCGTTGTCATGGCTTGCCACAGCGAAGAGCGGGGCCGACAGGCGCTTCAGGAAGCATTGCGCGAATCCGGCTCCACCCACATTGAGCTGATGCTGTGCGATCTGGGATCGCTGGATAGCATTCGCCGGTTTGCCCGAGGCTTCCGCGAACGCTACGACACCCTTGACGTGCTGGTGAACAACGCGGGCGTAGTCATGACGAAGCGCGAAGAAACGAAGGATGGCTTCGAACGATGCATCGGCATCAACCATTTAGGGCATTTTCTGCTGACCTTGCTGCTCATCGAACCGCTTAAGGCCGCGGAACAGGGAAGGATCGTCAATGTTTCCTCCGGTGCCTATAAGGCGGGCAAAATGCATTGGGACGATCCCCATCTGCGCCAAGGGTTTAATCCAATCAAGAGTTACGCCCAGTCCAAACTGGCGAACATTCTGTTCACGCGCATCCTGGCCAGGAAGCTGTCGCATACCCGGATTACGGCGAACAGCCTGCATCCCGGCGCGGTAGGCACAAGCATCGGCGTGAATCGGAACACCGGATTCGGCACACGCATCATGGCTTTTATGGGCAAACTGCCTTTTTTCCTTACGCCAGCAGAGGGGGCCAGAACGGCGATCTATCTGGCAACAAGCCCGGATGTCCAGGGCATTTCTGGCGCTTATTTCTACCGCGAAAAGGAACAGGAGCTGAAGCCCCACGTCCTAAATGATGCGGAAGCCGAACGCTTCTGGACATGGAGCGAGCAGCAAGTTGGCCTTGGGCCGGAAGAACGGCTGTAACCGTGCGGCGGCGTATCAGGCTTTGGCGCGAACGGCTGCCTGAATCTGCTGAATGACGGCTTCGATGTCTTGCATGCCTTGATCGCCTTGCCCGTGAATGCGGACGGAGGCCGCCGATGCCAGCTTCTCTTGCTCACCTACGATAAGCGAATAAGGCACTTTTTGCAGCTGCGCTTCGCGCAGTTTGTAACCCAGCTTCTCGCTGCGCAAATCCGCATCGGCCCGAATGCCGGCTCCCCGCAGCCGCTGCAGCACTTCCATGGCATAGCCTGCATAATGGTCGGACACCGGGAGCAGCTTTACCTGAACGGGAGCCAGCCACAGCGGGAACGCGCCGGCATAATGTTCTGTCAGTATGCCGATGAAGCGGTCGATGGAGCCGTAGATCGCACGGTGGATGACCACTGGACGATGCTTCTGGCCGTCTTCGCCGACATAGCTCAGGTCGAATTTTTCGGGCATCTGGAAATCCAGTTGGATCGTCCCGCATTGCCAGCTGCGCTTCAGCGCATCGAGGATGTGGAAATCGATTTTGGGGCCGTAGAAGGCGCCGTCTCCTTCGTTCAGGCGGTACTTCACGCCGCGGCGTTCCAATACGTTTCGCAGTGCTTGTTCGGCTTGATCCCACAGCTCGGGCGATCCCATGAAATCTTCGGGCCTTGTGGACAGCTCGATCGCGTAATCGAAGCCGAAAATGTCGTACATCCGCCCGATCAGCGAAATCGCCTGGTTGATCTCGTCTTCAATCTGCTCCGGCAGGACGTAGAGGTGGGCGTCATCCTGACAGAATGTGCGCACCCTCATCATGCCGTTCAGCGCTCCCGAGAATTCGTGGCGATGCACCTGGCCGAATTCCATCAGGCGAATGGGCAATTCGCGGTACGAGTGCAGTTGATTTTTGAAAATGAGCATATGACCCGGACAGTTCATCGGTTTCAGGGCAAATGTGTCATCGTCCACGTCCGCGAAATACATGTTGTCTTTATAATGATCCCAGTGGCCGGATTGTTCCCAAAGCCTGTTGTTCATCATCAATGGCGTGCGAACTTCCTGATATCCGGCCTGCAGCTGCAGTTCGCGCGAGAATTGCTCTAATTCAGTACGGATCGTCATGCCTTTGGGCAGGTAGAAGGGCATCCCCGGCGCTTCCTCGGAGAACATGAACAACTCCAGCTCTTTGCCGAGCTTGCGGTGATCCCGCTTCTTGGCTTCCTCCAGCATTTCCAAATGGGCCTCCAGCGCGGCCTTGCTCGGAAAAGCAGTGCCGTAAATGCGCTGCAGCATTTTGTTGTCCGAGCTGCCCCGCCAGTATGCCCCCGCCACGCTCAGCAATTTGAAGGCTTTGATCCGGCCAGTCGAAGGCAGATGCGGTCCCCGGCACAGATCCGAAAATTCTCCCTGTTCGTAAATCGACAGCTCTATATCTGCGGGCAAGTCACGAATCAGCTCCAGTTTATAAGGCTCATCTTGTTCCTCGAACAAGCGGAGGGCCTGTTCCTGATCCAGCACGCGGCGCTTGATGTCCAGGTTTTCCCGGACAATGGCGTGCATTTCCTTTTCGATATCGGCCAGATCCTTTACGGACAACGTTTGATCCAGATCAATGTCATAATAAAATCCGTCTTCAATTACCGGACCGATACCCAATTTAACTTGGCTTGCGCCATAAAGGCGTTTCAACGCCTGAGCGAGAACGTGGGCTGTAGTGTGGCGATACCGGCGAAGTCCTTCTTCGCTGTCCAAGGTTACGATTTCAAGTCGATCCTGGTGCGCCAAGACATAGTCCAGGTCGACATGTTGACCATTGACGATCCCGCCGATGGCTTGTTTGCCCAGGCTTGTGCTGATGGAAGCGGCCACGCCCCCGACGGAAACGCCTGCTTCAAAGACGCGACTCTCGGCCTGATTGAGGTAAATTTCGATGCGGCCCTCTGATGGGCTGGAAGAAAGCGAAGACGGTGAATGGCTGGCGGAATTGCCTTGTTTTTGTGAATGACTCATGTGGAAACACACTCCATTTTTTAGAATTGGAAGCGCAAAAAACACCCGTCCCGGAAAAAGGGACGAGTGCGCTCGGCTCGTGGTTCCACCCTGATTCGGCGATGAACTCCCGCCGCGGCCAGCCGCCGCAAGCAAGGTCTATTCATCACCCTCATTGGATCCGTTATCGGGGATCAGACGGCGAACTCTACTGGCGGCCGGCTGGATCTTGCGGAAGGCTCCGGAAGAAAGGCCGGGGTTCAAGCTCGCGGCTGCGGAGGGGTAACTTCGATCCGTTCGCTGAAGAAGGTTTCACCAATCCCTTCTCTCTCTGGGCAGCACGCAATCGAAATCATGTCTCCGGTCATTGCCATATATTCAGGTCATGACGAAGTCGGTCATGGGATGAATGTGGTTCAATTTTTTGGAACAGGTGTTATTGAGTGTCGATTATATAGACTGAAAAAGGAAAGGTCAAGGGGCAAGGTTCGATTTGTTTTTTGATTTTTCGTCCCATATTAACCAAATGATCGTTCCCTCATCAGGAGCGGACTGTACCTCGATCCGGCCTTTCATTGCTTCGATCAACCCTTTGGTTACCGCCATGCCAAGACCTGATCCGACATCCGATGTACCTGTGTCCGTACCGCGATAATAACGTTCAAACAGCTTCCATACCGTCTCCGGTTCCATGCCTCGTCCATCATCGGCAAACTGGATGCTGAATGCACCTGTTTGTTCCCCGGGATGCACAGTAACGACGAGCTTGGTCTCGGGCGGATTATGGAGAAGGGCGTTGGCAGTCAGATTATCCACGATTCGTTCGAACGAAGGGATATGCACAAGGCCATGCACAGGCACTTCGGAAGGTTGGAATGTGATACGATCCTCCCCGTATGCCGGGTTTTGTTCAGCGCGCTGGATGAGATCATGAAGCAACGTATTTACGTCAGTATTCTCCACGTCAGGTTGGTACCCCCCACTGCGCAATCGATAGGTCATTGCAAGGTCATTCACAAGCCTGTCCATATACATGGATTTATCCAGCATGATCCCCGCAAATTCCTTGACTTCCTCCTCGGTCCAGTTATACTTTTCTGCCTCAAGCATATGGGCATACCCCTGAATGGAGGAGAGGGGGGTCTTGAGATCGTGCGTGATGCCGGCAATCCATTCCTCCCGCAGCGACTCGGTTTGTTTGCGAAGCTCTTCATCTTGCTTCAACGTATGGGACAAAGCCTGCATGGAGCGAAGCACTTCAGCATACACGCGGTATTTTCGTTTCCACTTTCCGTTGCGACGCTGGCTGCGAGGCACGCCCGAGGCCCCTGTAGGTTCTTCATAATGCCCCCGCTCCAGGCGCTGCAACCATTGGAGCATATGCAGCATGGGGGAACCGAAACGATTTGCATACCAAAAGGCAAGCAACATGAGTAAAACGATGACGGACAGGATCAAGACGATCAAAGTGGGCTCCAATATGAAATTGTAGGGGTTCTGGTCGCCCGGCAATGATGGGTCGCCGGGTACGCCGATCAGCCAGGTGGTTTCATTCTGTTCATCGTACCAGGTTGCCATGGATATGCCTGATCGACTGGGATAACGGACAAGCAGAATCAATTGCTGAAGGCTGTATTGGCTGGGCACGCCCATGGCCGGTTTGTTATAGGAGACGAGCTCGCGTCCGCTCGCGTCCAATACTTGAAGGTAAGCGTTGGCGGAATAAATGAGTTCCTGCGCATCGGGTTTGAGAACCAGCTTCCCGCTAGTGTAGGAATGATCTGGCCGTATTTGATCCAGTAAGGCTCTGGCCGAATTCCGTTCGCCGTATAACAGGGTGAAGTTCTTTCCGTTTTTCTCACGGATCAGGATGGTGAGCTGATAAGGAAACGGTTTTTCGGCTTCCCAATATGCAATCAATTCTCCCGGTTTATAGTGAGCAGGCACGTCGGACGGGGTGTGGTAATCGTCAATGGCGTAGCCCTGTTCGTCCAGGACTTGCAGCCATCCTTGATTTTTGTCGACCTGCTCCAGCAGCTTGGGATCATACTTTATCGTACCATCCGGCATAAACTCTGCGGTGTCGATCAACTGGTCAAGACCACTGTAGGCAAAATCATCGACCAGATTCACTTCATTTACCTTCTGCACGACCCAGTACGTGGCCAGTGAACCAAGCAGGATAATAAGAATGACCGTCCCGGCAAGCATCCCGATAAATCGGGTCATTAACCTGCGGCGAATGCTCATGGACGAGATCCATTGTCCGGCTGAATCAGTTTGTAACCCAGGCCGCGGACATTGACGAGAAACACAGGATTGGAAGGGTCGGCTTCGATCCGCTCCCGAATGCGGTGGATATGAACCATAACGGTGTTATCATCGCTTATGGCTTCCGAGCCCCATACCCGTTCATATAGTTCCGATTTGGTGAAGATGCGGTTGGGATGTTTGCAAAAAAAGAGCAGCAGTTGAAAAACAAGTGCCGGACAGGATACCGCTTGTCCTTCAACCTGAAGCTCGCCAGCCAGTTCGAGCACCTGAAATCGTCCAAAGTCATATACCCCCTCTGGAATATCGGGAGACGACGCAATTACGTCAGAATCGCCTTGTTCCGGAATTGCTGCTGTTTTTGAAGGCAAGTATCGTTTTAATAATGATTTGATTCGGGCCACCACTTCGAGAGGGTTAAACGGTTTGATGACGTAATCATCGCCCCCGACGGCGAACCCGGTTAATTTGTCATAATCGGTGGTTTTGGCTGTTAGAAACAGGATGGGAGCATCGGTGACCTGCCGCAGAAAAGGACAGATTTCCAGCCCGCTTTTGCCGGGGAGCATGATGTCCAGCACGATGCAATGATAGGTCTTGCTGCTGCATGCTTCCAATGCGGCTTCGCCTGTCGTTACGGTATCGATATCCAGAAACTGCTCTTTAAGCAGAACGGTTTTGAGCATATGCAGAATAGCTTGTTCGTCATCCACAAGCAGTAATGAGACATGATTCATCATGGAATGAATGACCTCCTCGTACTTTCAAGACGTTTACTGCTAATCATACCATTCGGAAGACCTCTTGGGCTGCCTCCTGTCTTAACGGAACCTTAATTATGAAACGTCGGAAGCATGACGAGTTTAGCTGGATGTAAGGAAGAGTTAGACGAAGGATAAGATTCATTTTGTACACTTAACGTAAACGTAGATTGATTAGCGGAAAGGAAGGTTGCAAGCTCAATGAACATGTTGTGCAAAGGGTACCCGAAGAACGGCAAGAGCCGGGGTTTGGCTGTCATAGCGCTTGGAGGTTGTTTGATTTTGTCTGCCTGCGGTCATTCGATAACGTCCGAACAGGGCGAACAGGCGGAGCAGCCACCCGTTGAACAGACAGCCAGGCCGAATGAATCAAGTGAAAAAATCAATCAGGAACAGACTGAAACTCCGGGAGGGGACGCCATGGTAACGCCAGACAATTTCATAGATATACTGATGAACGGTTCGAAGGACGCAATCTATAGCCAGTTTACCCCTGAAATGAAGGAAGTCGTAACCTTGGAGCAGTTCAAGGCGTCTGCCGAAAGCTTTCTGGAGGGGGTGACATCTTGGGATCAGGTAGTCGATGCAAAAATAGACCATTTAACGGAGTGTGCCTGGATGGACAAGGCAGGGGTCAAAGGTGTACAGGTGAGTTTTACAGCGGACAACCAGATTGCTGGCTTGGTCATTCTGCCGCTGGAAACCCATGAGGATACCGACGTTAAATTTACCAAAACTGAGTTTCACTTCCCGTTAAAGGGGGAGTGGTTTGTTTTCTGGGGAGGCAGCAACGTTTTGTCCAACTACCACTATGAGCATGAAACACAGCGCTACGCGCTGGACGTTGTGCGCACGAAAGATCAATTAAGTTATCAAGGTGATGCAGCGGTAAACGAGAACTACTATGCTTTTGGTGAGCCGCTGTACGCGGCTGCAGACGGTACTGTCGTTGAAGTCAAGAACGATATTCCCGATAACTCGCCGGGCGTGATGAATGCTGAGGAGCCTGCGGGCAATTATGTGGTCATCGACCATGGACATGGAGAATACAGCATCACCGCACACATCAAGGAAGGCAGCATATCGGTCAAAAAAGGAGATAAGCTCAAGCAGGGAGACCAGATTGGCGAGCTTGGCAACTCGGGCAACTCCAGTGAAGCTCATCTGCATTTTCAGGTATCGGACGGTCCGGATCTGTTTACCTCTCGTTCAATCAACATTCGTTGGGCAGACCAGAGTCAGCAGATGACCCGGGGAAACACAGTGCAGGGGCTGCCCGAGTAAATTCGATAAATTCGTTTGTTCACTGTCCCGATGTTTAAGGGTGACGTCGGCTTCTTTTCTCCGTTATAATATCCTCTATAATCAGAGGTTTGATTTGGAACGATGGAGGAGTAGAGATGAAGCTGGAACATGCGCAGATTGAATATGCGCGCCTTGAGGACTTGCCGAGGATCGTGGAGATTTATAATTCGACCATTGAGAGTCGTATGGTCACGGCCGATTTGGAGCCTGTGACGGTAGAACAGCGCATTCCTTGGTTCGAGGAGCATACCCCTGATCGTCGCCCCCTATGGGTAATGAAGCACAATGGTGAAGTCGTCGCATGGGCAAGTCTGAGTTCGTTTTACGGACGCCCGGCGTATGATGGTACGGTTGAGGTTAGCATATATGTGGACGAGAAAAGCCGTGGTCTGGGTGCTGGCGGCAGGTTGTTGAATACGGTTTTTGATGCATGCCCTGGATTGTGCATTACAACGATTCTCGGTTTTGTTTTTGGCCATAATGAGCCAAGCCTGGGACTGCTTCGCAAGTATGGTTTTGAACAGTGGGGTTATTATCCCGAGGTTGCCGTGCTGGACGGCGTGAAGCGGGATCTGGCGATTCTGGGCAAAAAGATTTAAGCAGGACACCCTCGCTGAGGAGTGTTGATAAATAAACATGGAAGAAGGGTCGCCGAGATCGGTGGCCTTTTTTGCGTGTGCTGAATTTGCTTTGTTAAACAGGTTAGATGTGTCCGTTCCTAACGAATCACAGGCAAGTTATGTTGGAGTTTTTCAGGCCTTTAAACAGAGTACAGGGGAGAAGGTATGTCAGCTTTTATGCGGTCGGTCTGAAGTGGAAGATTTTGAGCAGTTATGGGCAATCTCAAAACGCAAAGCAATATAGCATCGATTTCGCCTTGTTACCTGTAGTGAGTGCTGCTTGATATATAAAAATCCAAGAAAATCATGGAACGACAAAAAACCATCTCCAAAAAAAGATTGACGGTAAGGTCTATGCATTTTATAATCGGTAGCAAGTGACTTGATATGTGAGGAGTTCTGACATGACATGTTAGTAATTGATGAGGTATACCACCATACAGCATTGCAAATATCATCGTCCGATTTATTGTACCTTATCGAAAGGCTTAAGGTCAAAAAGGAAAATGAGATTGACTCACTCAAGCTTAAAATCGAGCAATTCGAACAGAAACGGCGGGCCGAGGAAATAGCTTACCAATCCCTCTCTCCTGTGCGCAAGTGGTTTACGGGCAGGCCGGCCTCCCATCACCAGGCTGTCGAATATATGGTACAGGTGAAGGAACGGTTCCGCAAGATGGAACAAATCAAACGGCGCATCCGCGAACTGGATCGAATTGCCGGGCAAATCGCGCATCCGGACATCATCGAGCGGGACGAAATCGAGCTTGCTCCCGACTTGATCCGAGAAATTCTGCAGCTTAGGGAAACGGAGGATGCACAGGCATGACGATAGAGATATTGGGCTCGGGCCTTAATACGATTTGGGTCGTGCTCAGCGCGGCCATGATACTGCTTATGGAGGGCGGGTTCGCCCTGCTTGAGGCAGGTTTTGTCCGATATAAAAACAGCGTGAACATTATTATGAAGGTGTTTGCTGACATTACGATCGGCACGCTGCTGTTCTATGCGATCGGGTTCGGGTTGATGTACGGCTCGGATGCCGGAGGCATTGTGGGTATCACCGGTTTTTTCCTGAACGGGGATCTTTCTCACCTGGAAGTTCCTGTATCGCTGGAGACATTTTGGCTGTTTCAGGCAGCATTCACGATTGCAGTCATTTCCATCGTGTCCGGTGCGGTGGCTGAACGGATCCATTTCAGGGCATATCTGCTGTACATCATTCTGATGACCGCAGTGATCTATCCGATCGGCGGCCATTGGGCCTGGGGCGGAGGCTGGCTGAGCAGCCTCGGCATGCAGGATTTTGCGGGTTCGGCGGTCATCCATGCCTTGGGCGGGTTCTCGGCACTGGCGGCAGCAATGATCATCGGCCCGCGCAAAGGCAAATATACGGCACAGGGCGTAAGTGCCATCGCGCTGCCGAGCAATTTGCCGCTGGCTTCCGTCGGCGCGTTTCTGCTGTGGTTCGGCTGGTTCGGCTTCAATGCCGGCAGCACGCTGAGCGCCACGGACGTGCGCATCGGCCATATTGCCATCGTGACGATGCTGTCCGCAGCGGCAGGCGGGGCGTCAACGCTGCTCTACACGCTGTTCCGCTATAACCGTTCGGATGCCCCCTCGGTCATCAACGGCTCCCTTGCCGGGCTGGTCGGGATAACCGCAGGGTGCGCTTTCGTTGGCGATCTGGCCGCCATTCTGATCGGCGCGGTCTCCGGCCTGCTTATGATGGCGGCCACGAATTGGCTGGATCGGCGAAAGATCGACGATCCGGTGGGCGCTTTTCCGGTCCATGCCGTTTCAGGCATGTGGGGCACGATTGCCGTCGGATTGTTTGCCACGGAAGGCGGCCTTTTTACAGGCGGAGGCTGGAAGCTTCTTGGCGTACAGGCATTGGGTCTAGTCGCCTTGGTGTTATGGGGATTCATCATGACCTGGCTTGGACTGAAGCTGATCGGTAAACTTGTTCCCGTTCGCTCGACTGAGGAGGAGGAGGAGCTTGGACTGGACATTAGCTACCATGGCGTCATGGCTGCTCACCAGTCGCATGAATTCCTGGACGGAGAGGAACATATTATCGGTTATCGGAACGGGCGGACCGATTGAAGACGAGACATAGCGCCCGAACATACATGAAATGAAACCAAGACCAATGTCCGAATGAGCTCTCTGACAGAAGACCAATCTTGTGGCACATCTGCGTATATAGAGAAGTTCATAGATGTTGGTCTTTTTTTTGCTCCAGGCAGGGAAAAAAACGCAATCTCCAGAATATACATGTAGGAATCCGAATACGTCTCACCAGGGATGTCTTTGTCTGAGTCTGAGGAGGAGGAGCATAATGATTAAACCTGAACAATGTGAGCGTCTGAACCGCAAAGCACGTCAAGTGCTGGGGGACTACGGTCTTGATGCCGCTGCTGATCTTTTGTTGTCCGCTGGACGTTGGGGAATTCGCCTCGATGCAAACGCGCCGGACGAGTACCGGAGAACCGGGAACTCGCGTGCCGGAGGTGACCCTGATTTGCCGGACGATATGGAGTGGCCGGTGACCAAGGATGGAATTCCGATGACTTTTTTAGCCCAGTTGAATCTGGTGGATCTTACTCCCTATACGCCGAATAACGGGCGGGGGAGCTTGCCGGAGCGCGGGATGTTATACTTTTTTATCGGCGTGGATGAGCCGGCGTACAATATCGAGCATCGTGTCATTTACGAGCCGAATACTCAAGATTTGAATCGGCGCACACCGGAAGGGAAAACCGCGCTGGACACTGAATTCGAGCCCCACTGCGTCACCGTGCTGCCTAATCTTGAACTACCTACATATGCCTATGTGGATACGAAAGCGCTGAACGCGCTTGCGGTTCCGTCATCCGGTCAGGATGATGCGGGCGAGGAGCTGTTTAACAGGTACATTGAATTCGAATCCGACTGGAACCACCCGAGCGACCAGACTTGGGGAGGCATGTTCGGGTATCCTGACGGACAGCATCCGGATGCGGAGCATCAGGCGCTGCTGCAAATTTTGTTGGGAGAAGAGTACGATTATAACGAACAGGAATGCATGCGCAAGCTGAAGGCGCATTTTGATGGAGACGAACAGCGCGTAGCACGCGAGTTGGACGATACGCTGCTGCTGCTGAAGATGGATACCCATGACGGCATCGGCTTTCAGTGGTGGGACTGCGGCGAGCTTCAATTCTATATTCGCAAGGAAGATTTGCTGGCAGGCCGTTTTGAACGTACGTACTGTTCGATTTATTCCAGCTGATGTGCAGCGGCGTAGCGGAAATGAGAAACAAAAGCGCCCCTAATCCCGTCTAACGGGAGAGGGGTGCTTTTTTTGCCGGCTTTGTGTTTAACGAAGCGATTTTGTTTATATAAAAAGGAGGGATATTTTTGATTGTTATGCGATCGTATGTTCTGTATAATGTAATAAAAGGAAGTGTTTGCGTTGATAGAATCCGTGTTCAAACATATTGATGCTGCAATAGACTCGCTGCTTGACATCTGCGATCAACTGTCAGAGGAAGAGCTGGCCATGACTCCGATCGAAGGAAAGCGGTCTTTGGGAGAGCTGTTGTCGCATATGTCCTTGATCTGCCGAGCAGACTTATACATATCCGAAGGGGCCTCCCTTGCGCAGATGCAATCGTTTTATGAAACGAATTCCCCGCGTACAATCGACGAGATCAAGAAGGCGTTTTTGCATAACAGGACATATTTGCACTTGAGATACTGCCGATTTACGACCGAAGATCTGTTAAAGGTCACGGAATCGTATTGGGGAGCCTCGTATAGCCGTCTGGAGTGGCTGCTTGAAATCATGGGCCACCTTTATCATCATAGGGGGCAGCTGTACACCATGCTTGCTTTGACCGGCAAGGAACAGAAAGTGGCGGTTCTTCAATGAATAACTTGGTCTTTTGAGGAATGGAGTTCCCGGTCTTCCGGAAAAGGGGAATTCGTTCATTATGAAAAGGTAAATACATAACGTTGGTACATCATTTGGTACATATATAAACCGCAAAAAACATACACACGTTAACGGAGAGGCAGAACCAATCTGAAGAAGCGGAGCGGTCTAAAAGCTTTCTGAAAGAAAGCTGCTTCGGAAGCATAGGCTTTTCACCGGATTTTCCCTTAGAAAAAGGGGATTGGAGAAATCCGGGGATAACAACGATCGGAAATGGTACTGCACTCGCAGTGCCTTGATGTGATTCATTATTGTGGTTTATATAGGCAAGGATGCAGGTATATTGGATTTGAATGAACCATAACGGAGTTGGGAGGAAATCGAATTGGAACTGGGCAATTCACATGACCGATTGCTGGATGCGCTAAGGGTTGTGCCGGAATTACGGCAGGCCACGGCGATTGAGCCGATTTTGAAAGGGTACTCGCCGGACCGGAAGTTCAAAGTGACTGTTCCCTCGCAGGGCCAGTATCTTGTACGTACCTATGATTCGAGCCAAGAGTCGAAGAAACAGGCCGAGTTTCAATGGATGCACGGTGCCAGGCAGATAGGTGTGATGAGTCAGTTACCCGTAGCGATGGGGAGGCTGGATGAGGGACAAGGGTATATGGTACTGAGCTATATTGAAGGCGAGGATGCTTCTGACGTACTCCCCCGGTTATCGGAGAAAGTACAACGGGATATCGGAATGCAGGCCGGCGCGCAGTTGAGAATGCTCCATCGCCTTCAGGTTCGGGATCAGCCCGAATCATGGTTTGTCCGCAAAAGCAAAAAGCATCGACGCTATATGGAGAAGTATGTTCAATGCCCCATCGTGATGAAACGGGATGAATCCATCCTGGCCTTTATTGACAGCCGCTTGCATTTGATGAAACATCGTCCGGATCGGTTTCAGCACGATGATTTTCATCCTGGAAACCTGATCGTAAAGGATGGCAGATTAGCCGGGATCATCGACTTTAGCCGTTTTGATCAAGGCGACCCGATACACGAGTTTTTGAAACTGGGATTGTTCGGGGTAGAAGCCAGCATTCCCTATGCCATTGGACAAGTGGAAGGTTATTGTGGGGGGAACCGGCCTGATGAGACGTTCTGGGCGTTGTATTCGTTGTACTTGGCGATGGCGCTTGTCTCCTCGGTGGTCTGGATTCAACAAGTGAAGCCGGAGGAAACAGATGACATGATGGCCAAGATCGAGCGGGTTCGCGAGGAACATGACGATTTTCGCAGAATCGTTCCCCGGTGGTATAATGAATCATCATGAATCGTGGAACGAAAGGAATAGTGACGTGGCAGAGCCAGCAACCATTTTGCTCGTGGATGACGAGCATGAAATCATCAAATTGATGGAAATTTATTTCGGTAACGAAGGGTACCGCATTCTTACGGCCCATGACGGGGTCGAAGCCCTTGAACAATTGAGAAAAGAGCGGGTGGATCTCATCGTCCTCGACGTGATGATGCCCAACATGGACGGCATTGAAGCATGCATGAAAATTCGCGAGGAACAAAAAATGCCGATCATCATGCTTTCCGCCAAAAGCATGGATATGGATAAAATCATGGGGCTGAGCATCGGAGCTGACGACTATGTCACGAAGCCATTTAATCCTTTGGAACTCGTGGCTCGGGCAAAATCGCAGCTGCGCAGATACTACCAATTTAATGAAGGCCGGGAAAAAAGGAAACATGAGCTCACCATCGACGAATTGGTCATCAATACCGATACGCATGAAGTGTGGGTCGATGAACAGCCGGTTCATCTTACGCCGCGCGAGTTTGCGGTACTCGAATTGTTGGCCCGCCACCAAGGCTCTGTGCTCAGCATGGAGCAAATATACCAACAGGTCTGGAAAGAAGAATACATGGAATCAAGCAACACGGTGATGGTACATATCCGCAAAATTCGCGAAAAGATTGAACCGGACAAAAAAAATCCGAAATTCATCCAGACGGTGTGGGGCGTCGGCTATAAAATGATCAAACCACAATAAAACAATGGCACGTCCGTCGTTTGTATAATGTTGCGTGAATGGTACGCGCAGGGAGTTGCATCATGAATTCAAAGTTGATAAATACGGTACGCTGGAAGTTCATCTATGCCTTTTTGCTGAGCGGCATTCTAACAGCAGCCATTTTGTACGGGGGCAACCTGATTGTGCAATCCATACTTGCAGCGCAAACATATCCGAACTATTCTGCCCCCGCACGGGGAATTCGGTGGTTGATCAACTACATCGGGTCCGTCCCGCTCATGATTGTGGTTGGCGTTCTCGGCTTTGTGTTGTTTTTCTTTCTGTTGACGCGCAGAATTATGCTTGTGCTGGACGAGATTACGGAAGGCATTCAGGAAGTCGCCAAGGGAGAATTGGCCCACCGGATTGAGGTGAAGACGTCGGATGAGTTCGGCGTGGTTGCTGCAAGTATCAATCAGATGGCTGAGCGGCTGGAAAAGTCGCTGCAGGAGGAACGCAGCGCCGTTGCTGCCAAAAATGAGCTGATTACAGGCATTTCCCATGACCTGCGGACACCGCTGACGTCCATTCTCGGATTTTTGGAGTATATTGAGAAGGATCGTTATCGGGACGAAATTGAGCTTCGTCACTACGTCAGCATTGCCTACGACAAATCGTTGACGCTGCGCAAGTTGATTGACGATTTGTTCGAGTATACCCGCGTAAGCGGGGGAGGATTGCCGTTATCCTTTGTTCCGCTTAACCTTTGGCCTTTTTTGATGCAGCTTGCGGAAGAATTCGCGCCAATGCTGGAAGAGGCGGGCATGACCTATAGCTTTGTTGGCGACCAGCAAGAGGTATGGATTGAGGCTGCCCCGGGAGAGTTGGTGCGCGCATATGAGAATTTGCTCAGCAATGCGATACGCTACGGGGCGAGAGGGAAACTTGTGGAGATCGCGATTGCTGCCGAAGAGAACGAAGCCGTGGTGCGAATCAGCAATTATGGCGATCCGATTCCTGCCCAGGACTTGCCTCATCTGTTTGAACGGTTCTATCGGGTGGACAAATCCCGGTCGCGTGAAACGGGTGGGACAGGACTTGGGCTCGCGATTGCCAAATCGATGGTCGAGCTGCATCATGGCACGATTATGGCGACAAGCGAGAACGGTCGAACGGATTTTGTTACCCGTTTTCCGCTCGTTTTAAGAAAATGATAAGAAGTTCCCCGCTTCTTCGTTAAGAAACATTCGGTATCTTTATATCCATGAGTTCTAAATGACTACGCTATGGAGGAGGATACCTGAATGAACAGACGGATGGACAGCGTAAGGAGCAGGTATGCATACATTTGCGGAGCGAGTGCACTTCTCAGTGCGGCGCTCCTGTTTGTCATGGCTCAAACGTTTGAATTCATTTATCGTCATGTACTTGTCGGGGACGGATCGTTGTCCCGCATCGTTCACTGGGTGATCAATCACATCGGGAGAACTCCGTTTCTTTTTGTAGGCGGGGCAGTTCTGTTTATGCTGTTTTTTTGGATTCGTTCCCAGAAGGTTAGCGCCGATCTGGAGCAAATTGCCCGGGGCACGCACGATATGGCGCACGGCAGGATGCCCAAGACGATCGAAGTGATGAGCGGAGGAGAGCTTCGGCAAATCGCCGCCGATCTGAATGAAGTGGCTTATCGGTTGCAAGAGGAGCAAGGAGCTTTTCATGCAGAGGATACATCTCCAATTGAACATGTTGACGCGGTAGCGGAAGCAGGCCCTACGACAAATGTCCCTGTGCAGCTTACGTTGTACGGAATTCGATCCTCTCTCACCGAAGTGTTGGAAGGACGTTGTCGTGATGAGGCGGAGATCCAGCATTGGGTCCGGCTGGCCTATGAGCAGACCGTGCTGCTTCAACATGCGCTGGAAGACGCGGAGCGGCAGGGGGCAGACGATATGGCTCGCGAACGATCGCTACAACGGGACACGGGATGTTGAAACGAATGCACAAGCGTTGGTTGTACCGGATTTATGATGTATCCGTTCTAATCGTGTTTTTGATGGCGATGGCTTGCGCCTATATGTTGATTTACGGTGAGGTGGTGGTGCGCGGCAATCCGCCCGCATTATCCAAGGTTTCTTCAACGACGATCCTTAACGCGGAGGATGAAGAAGTAGCGAAGCTGCGTACCGACTATAAGGGATATGCGGAGTATGCCCGTTTGGAGGAAATGCCGAAACTGCTCATCGATGCGTTCCTTGCCACGGAGGATCGGCGCTTCTATAGTCATCATGGAATGGACGTCATCGGAATTGGCAGGGCGCTGCTGCAAAATACGCTGCATATGGATATTAGTCAGGGCGGGAGTTCCATTACCCAACAACTGGCCAGGAACCTGTATTTGAATGGCAACAAAACGCTCATTCGCAAAGTGAATGAAGCGTCCATTGCCTTTGCGCTCGAAAAGAGGTATGCCAAGGATGACATTCTGGAAATGTACCTGAACCGCATTTATATGGGTCGCCAGCAGTACGGCGTGAAGGCTGCTGCCTGGAGATATTTCGGGGTAAGGGATCTGAACGAGCTCAGCATCGGACAGATTGCCTCGTTGGTTGGAATGCCCAAAGGTCCTTCGATTTACAATCCTGTCGATGACCCTCGGCGATCGGAGCAAAGAAGGGACGTCGTTTTGACCATTATGCACGAGCAAGGCCTGATTACAAGGAGAGAGATGGAAGAAGCAAAGCGTGCCGAATACGAAACGTCGTCATCGAAGGCGGCAATGGACGAGGATGGGGAACCGGCCTACATATCTGCTCTGGATGCGGTATTGGAGGAAGCATCGCAGTTGACGGGCAGAAGCAAGGAACAGATTCAGAATGCCGGATGGACGATTCGCACAGGCCTGGACGATACGGCCCAACTTGCGATGGAAAGCGTGTTTCAGGACTCGTCCCGTTTTCGGGACGACCGGGCGGATGAACAGGTGCAAGCGGGTATGGTTATCGTGGATCAACATAATGGGGAAGTAAAAGCCATGATGGGGGGCCGCGATCCGGTCGCAGGGGGCATCAACCGTGCCACGGCGGATGTCAGGCAACCAGGCTCTGTTTTCAAACCCGTGATTGCGTACGGTCCAGCGCTCGAATCCGGGAGGTATTCGCCGAACAGCATGCTGCCCGATAAACCTCTTCGTTACGGCGGCTACCAGCCCCGCAACCCGGGAGGGCATTATCGCGGGAGCGTGACCATGATGCAAGCGGTGGAGAAGTCGATCAACAGTACGGCAGTATGGCTGGTCAACGAAAACGGGCTGGATGAATCGCGACAGTTCGCTGAACGGCTAGGCATCGCACTGGGGGATGAGGACCGGAACCTGTCCATTGCACTCGGTGGACTCCATAAGGGGGTATCACCGTTGAAGATGGCCCAAGCTTATGCCGTATTTGCCAATGGAGGCAAATTCAATACGGCGCATCTGATTCGCGATATTACGGATGCTCAGGGAAAGAAAGTGGTTGAGTACCGGCCTGAAAACAAATCGGTGATCTCTTCCCGAACTGCTGCGGAAATGACGAAGATGCTGCAACGCGTAGTCAGCCAGGGCACAGGGAAACGGGCCCGGCTAATCGGTCATCCGGTTGCAGGCAAAACGGGAACGACTCAGGCGGGGGTTTCCGGAGCCGGGCAGGGAGCGAACCGGGACTTGTGGTTTGCGGGTTATACGGATCGTTGGACAGCCGCTGTATGGATGGGGTTTGATCATACGGATCGCGACCATTACATGACGGCCGGCAGCGGCGATGCGGCAGAGCTCTTCGCGGCAGTCATGAAGCGTGCGCTGCCGTAAAACGCGTTTTTTCTTCATCTCAGAAATGCTCGTGCCGTGTTGAACCTGTTGTACAGATTCCGCTGCAACAACAGCCCATACGAACAGAAAGGCAATCTGTTCGTATGGGCTGTTCGACATGCGTGAAGCTTCGAAAAAAACATTATCGTTTGGCGTGCGCAGACCTGGAGGACAACCGCCGGATGGTTTGATTCAGCACCTCGGATAATACGAGTCCTACCGCAATCGCTCCTGACAACATCAACGCTTTGGCGGCCATCTCCATGGCCGTGTTGTAGTCGTTTTGCACGAAATTGCGCATGGCGTTGTAGGCAAGCCCCCCTGGGACGAGCGGGATGATGCCTGCGACGCTGAAAATAATGACGGGAGACCGGAACATGCGGGCAAACCATTGGCTGATGACGCCGACCGCGATGGTGGCCGCAAGCGTTGCGGGTACGGCATCTGCGGCATATTCCAGCGCAACATAGATTAGCCAGCCGATCATGCCGACGAAGCCGCCGTGGAGAAGCATGCGCCGTGGCGCATTGAAAATGATGCCGAACGCAGCGGACGCGATAAAACTGGTCAGCGCTTGTTCCAAAACATGAAGCATACGTGCATTCCTCCGTGTTACGCCCAAAATGAAAATACGACTGCGATGCCCGTGCCGATGGCAAAGGCGGTCAGGAACGCCTCGGCCCCTTTGGACAATCCTGATACGAGATGTCCGGCCATCAGATCGCGCACGGCATTTGTGATGAGCAGACCCGGTACCAGCGGCATGACCGAACCGATAATGATTTTGTCCCGCTCATGTCCGGCGCCGATGTACACCAGCAGAAAGGCGAGCAGGCCAACGACAAACGAGGCGCTAAGCTCGGCGAAAAATTTGACCAATACGAGCCGATGAAAGGCGATGACTGCGGCATAACCGACGCCGCCGCACAAGAGGGCAGGCAGGAAATCGCCCCATGTGCCGCCGAACATAATCGTAAAACAACCGCTGGAAAACGCTGCAGCAGCTAACTGTACGGCCGTGGAATAGGAAGAAGGTTGTCCTTCGATCCGCTGCAGCAGCTCATAGGCTTCCTCCACGGTCAATTCCCCTTGGCCGATGCGGCGGGAGACGGCATTCACTTCAGACACTTTGTACAGGTTGGTCGTCCGTTCCGAAATGCGAATCAGCTTGGCCGGTTCGGTGGCGTCCGCCGAGAAAAAAATGCCTGTCGGCACGACATAACTATGGGAATGGGGCAGTCCCAGTGCCGCCGCCATACGTTTCATCGTATCTTCCACCCGGTAGGTTTCGCCTCCGCTTTGCAGCATGATTTTGCCCGCAAGCAGGCATATGGCGATAACGCGCGACTGCTCTGCAGCATGATTAGCAGGGGGAGTAGATTCCCTTGGATTTGAAAGAGACGTTTCAGTGTCTGATTGCATATATTTCAACGGGATCAAGCTCCGTTTCTGGATAGGATAAGGAGGCTGTTGCCGACCTTATTGTACCATATTTCAAGCGTGAACCAAGAATGCGTTGCGCCTGTGGTGCATCCCCCTGTTTGATCCTTGGGGATTGTCCGAAGGATTGAGCAGCTGTTACATCCCCAAAAGCCCCGTCTCCGAAATGCTGCATTTCGGAGACGGGGCGATCGGACTGGCGTGTCGGGGAGAAACGGCGTCACATCAATTACATCAGCAACGTAATGACCAGCAGCTCATACAGCACCAGAGGCAGGATGGTTGGACCGAACAACGCGCGCGGCTCCGGATATCCATGCATGGGCGTAACCTGAAGGTAAAGGATGCCGCGGTCGGCGCTGACAATGACGCCTTCCCAGACTTGCCCGTCAATGTTCTGGACTTGAACCTTCCGACCGGTATACTGGCGAACGGTCTGATGAAGCGCATTTCGCGTCTGTTGAACCGATTGAAGCAATGGCGTATGGGCCTGATACACAATGACTGCTGTCGGCGTGGATGGCGTTTCGGACATAATGCACACCTCTTCCTCGTAATGGGTTCCTGCTTCAGCATATGCATTCGCCTATATAAAGGTGATTGGGCGTACATTGTGTAAGTTTTGTTATTCCAGTGGAATATCCAGCGAAAACGGGGAACTGCTTTCCATCGGATATGATCCGATGCGCAGGGTTAGCTTGCCCTTGATGGAAGCACCGTTTTCAATGGTATACCATGCCGCGGCTTCCCCTTGATCGGGGGCTTCCCAGCTCGTGTTGGGTATGACGTAGTGTTTCCCTTGTTCGTCGGCAGCTGTGCTAAACGTCAGGGGAGAGACGCCGTTCTGGAAATGGGAAAGATGGAATTCAAGAACGCGATCTCTGCCTTTGACTTCGCTATCCGCAAACGTCAAACCTTTCGGCCCGCCTTCGAGGCGTCCTGTTTTCAGATCAATCGTGACATCCAAATCCGTTTTGTCCAGCGCGGATAACCCCGAACCCTGAAGCGTCAATTTCTTCGGAATCGCAAAGTACATGCTTTCAAAAAAGATGGAGCGCTCGTCACCACTGGATGTGGCCAGGTTGGTTCGCCATGCGCGCCCTTGCTCATCAACCAGCTGTAGATTGCGAAGACCGAAAATCTCCTTTGAATTGTCCGGGTCGAATTTGACGTCGAGCTTAAGTCGGGTGGGATAGAGTACAGCTTCGCCAAACTCGATTCGCTGGCCGTCGATCGTTGCGGTTTGGTGAATCGGAATCGTCTTTTTCATGCCCTTGGTAAGGCTGTAATCAACGGGGAACGTAACGCTCCAGGTTCCGGGTTGAGCTGTGTCTCTCGATTGGAATTGTATCGTGATTTTATCAGGCTTCACGGCTTCTTCCGACATGAATGCATCAATATATCCTTCATACGTATCCGTACTGCCGGTTTGTCTCGGGGATTCGTAACTCATCCCGACCGAAAGCCCTTCGCCATGTTCATCCTGCAATTGGATGTCGTACAAGCCGCCCTCGCGATTGCTTACCCCTTTCATCGTGTAAAAAATAACCATGCGTGCGTCATCGGTGATCACGCCGTTTACGGTCACAGAGATCCCGTCATGCTCGTCGGTGATATTCACCGTCTGTAACAATGACTGATCTACGGCCAACTGCAAGCCTTTGTCTTGGCGAATCAGGTTCACGATCCCTTCCATGCCCGGCAGCTGCTCCACAAACGAGGCGAATGCGGGCGACACGCGAATACAGCCCGTAAACAGCAGTATAATACATGCCGCCGAAAGCCCGCTCAGGCCCCAGCGAAGCCTGGACTTGCGATTCCGTGTAGCTTTGCGAATGCCCGATTGTACAGCAAGGTGAGCGATTTCATCGGGCACAGGGATCGCGTCATACTCCGCTTTGCGAGCATGCAGCCGCCGTTCCAACGCTTCGAACGTTTTATTTTCATCGGTCATAACGAGGTATCTCCTTTCGTATCCAAATGATTGCGCAGTTGGCCCAGTGCCCGATGCAGGCGCGATTTCACCGTACCGACCGGAATGTCCAGAATATCTGCAACCTCCGTCAGGGGAAAACCCTCAAAATAACTTAAAATAATGATATCCTTACAGCCCGGTTCCAGCGCTTCGATGGCTGCGGCGAGGTCGGGGTCCTGCGGCGTATCCCAGCTGCTTGGTTCAGCCGCGAGTGCGGCAAACGGGCTGAACCGATGCTTGCGTTTACGCTCGTCCGCGCAGTAGTTCAGCAGAATACGGACCAGCCATGTGCTGAAGAAGGCAGGTTCCTTTAATTTTTTCAGCTTGCGAAAGGCTCTGTAGGTGCATTCCTGGATCGCTTCGAGCGCGTCCCCTTCATTATGGAGATAAGCATAAGCGATCCGGTACAGCCGGTTCCGATGCAAGTCCATTAAGGCCGAAAAAGCCTCGGCATCCCCTCTCTGTGCGGCGACGGTCAATTCGGAAGGGGTCACAGGCTCTCCTCCTTTCGTGGATGTGTTGCGTATTAGACGGCGAGAGAGGGCAAACGGTTCTCGATTATGTAAAAAATCTTGCTCTTGCCTGCGGCCATGAAAGCTAAAGATGTGAGCTCATGCCAAAAACCGCCAGTCTCTCGCTAAAGAGGCGGGCGGTTTGTCGTCGCAGGGCTGCCGGTCGGCGGGTTTCGGGATGGATCGTCAGCTTTTCATTTTCACGATCAAGGGAAGCAGTCGCGCAAGGAGCATGGTCCCCGCTGCAAACTATCGTGCTCCGAGCGCTTCTCTCAAACAGGCGGCGGCAGTTTCATGGCCGCGCTCCAGCGCGATATCCAGTGCATTCCGGCCGTCCGCATTCATGGCTGACGGGTCGGCGCCATGCTGGAGCAGCAGCGCAATGATCTCGGCCTGATCCGTATGGTAGGCAGCCGAATGCAGGGCGAATTGTCCGTCGCTGTCAGCGATGTTCGTCGCCGCACCGCGCCCCAGCAGCAGCCGGATTACGGCGGTGGAGCGTTCGCCGGCAAGCGCCGCGTGCAGCGCCGTGTTGGAAGGGATATACGAAACCTTGGAATGGGAGACGGCGTTGACATCGGCTCCGTGGTCCAACAAGAGTTCGGCCGCTTCGCTTTGGCCAAAATGGGCGGCGTACCCGAGCAGCGTCAACCCATCCCCGTTTTCGGCATTGGCCAGCTCCGGATGTGCGGTTAACAGGGCTGCTAACGTGGCTGTATCGCCATACTGGGCAGCTGTGAACCATTTTTCCAAGGATTGTGCGTCTTGAGTCATAAGCAAAGGCCTCCATTCGCAAAAAAGATAACGTGTAACGAAGCACGGCGTTTGATGCTGCTCCAAGCTTTTGAAGCAGCATACAATCCATCGTGCATCGTCCGTCCTTCCCTGATTATAACGATGCGGGTGAACGTCTGCTTCTTCATTCTCACCTGTTTAATCGCGCTTGCGAGGGCGGCTCGCCGAATCGTCTGGCAAACAACGAGCTGAACGTGCCCAGACTTTCGAATCCGACGGCGAAGCAGATGTCTGTGACCGAACGGTCCGTCGTTTGCAATAACCGCATGGCGGCCTGAAGCCTGCATTCTGTCAAGTAACGGTGGGGCGAGATGCCGAAGACGGCTTTGTAACTGCGCAAAAAATGGTTGACCGACAATTGGGCGACGGCTGCCGTGTCGGCGAGTGACGGGGACTGGTCGTAATAGGCGGTCAAGTATTCGTGTCCCAGATAAGCCCTGCGATACAGCTCTTCCCTGGTAGAGAGCTTGGCGGCCGAGAGATTGTCCATTTCCTTGCGTACATCCTGGTGCAAGCGGAGTAAGCGCACGGCCAGGTCATGCATCCGTTCTTCCCATTCCCAGGCATCCAGCGTTTTAAGGCGATGAAGATGCCGCAGTTGGCGCAGGGTTTCTCCAAGACTGCTTTGCATGGAGTGCGTGCGTTCGACCCATTCGAAGCTTTTCGTGGACCGTGAACCGAACGGGTCGTCCAGCCGTTGTCCCTCGCTCTGCACGAGGTCTTGGCCGATCCTCTCAACGAATCCGTCGGGGAAAAAGACGCAGAAAGACTCCACTTCCGTGGGGGAATCGATATGTAACGCATACTCTTGTCCGGCGTTCAGCACGAGGAAACGATGATCGTCGACGGAAAAGTATCCTCGCCCGGCCTCATATAGGGTGGTTCCTCCACGGAACGTTTTGAGCGAAAGGGCACCGCTGCCCTTCCATGCAAAGCTTGCTCTTGATTCATGCAGGATGAAGGGGAGCAGCCTTGCAGGTTCCGAGTTCCCGCTGTTCATGCCCGCCCATCCTTAGTTCGCTTAACGGCCTCGAGTGCGGGAATGGCGAAGCAGGCCAGAGGGGAAGGCAGGTCGTTCAGCGGAAACCACGCGACCTCCCCGATCGCGCCGCCTTCCTCCATGTTGCGGGCAGAGCCGCCGACAATCCGGGTCGAGTAGAGGAGGGAGATCCAATGCTCCTGCTTCTCCGGCCGAATCGTCTCGGCAGTGCAGAGCAGTTGCTCCACCTCAATATCCAGGCCGACCTCTTCCTTGATTTCGCGGATGACCGAGTCTACGGCGGATTCGTAAGGATCGATTTTGCCGCCGGGAATGCTCCAGGTGTGCTGCTCGGGCTGTCGGTTGCGCCAAACGAGCAGTACTTCATCGCGTTCGTTGACAATGACGGCACCTACGCCGATGCGGGGCTGCACAGGTTCCGGCTCAGAAGGTCCGCAGGTCACATCTGCGTTGCCAAGGTCGCTTTCATGTGGCAAAGCCGGGCGCATGGAAAGCGGAAGTCCTGTCCGTTCAGCCCATTCCTCGGCCAGCAGAGCCATGGAAATCAGGTCGTAATGTGCTCCGCCGCGCAATACGGCGGAACGTTGACGGCCCTCCACGCGGAATCCTGCCTTTCGGTATGCATGCATGGCTGCATCATTGTAGGAAATGACTTCAAGTGCGACCCGGTTCAGGTTCAGCTCGTGAAAGGCATAGCGGAGAATAAGGGCGAGGGCGTCGCTGCCGAAGCCTTTGCCGCGATCTTGCGGATCGCCAATGCCGACCGCCAGACGAGCGGAGCGGTTGTTCCATTCGATCCGGTACAAGGCCGTGAAGCCGACGAATCGGTTGTCCTGCAGCGTGCGCAGCGCAAATTCGAAACCGCCGTCCCGGCGCACGGACGACGTTCCCGCTTCGTCCGGTGTCAGGGGGACGGCAGCATCGGTATCCACGTTGCGAAGGTAGTCGTAATTATCGGTAAATCGGGCGATTCGCAGGCAGTCCTCGGGGCACGGGGCCGTTAGCCTGACTTTGGTGCCCTGAAACAAATCCATGTCGTTATAACTCATAAGGCACCTCTTTTGTCCAGAAAATGTATTGCTGAGTGCCTTCATTATACTATGAAATGCCGTATAAGAAGAAAGAGGCTGTGCCGCAATACATGCGACAGCAGCCGTTCCTGGTGCTGCGATGGTCCGCTTTAGCGAAGAGCGTCAACCAAGCAAATACCCGCTCAAACGAAAAAAAGAAGAACAAGCTAATGCCGGATCATCCTTTGTTCAGGACCGAACCTTCATCAATGCTCATTCTTCCCTTTGGATTCAAGGGCGCTGTATGTTTTTTCCATAATAGATTTCGTCCATCTCCAGCTTCAGCCACTCCGTGATGGTCTGCTGCTCGGACTCGCTCAGCTTATTTTTCGTATACCCGAACAGGTAGTTGTCCAGGTCGAATGCCTTCAGCTTGCACTTGGTATGGAAAATGTTTTCCTGATACACGTTGACGTCGATCATGTCGAAGTTCCGTTTGATCTCGTCCGGAATGTAATTCTGGATGGACCCGATGTCGTGGTCGATGAACAGCTTGCGTCCGCTCGTATCGCGCGTGAATCCGCGCACCCGGTAGTCCATGATCATAATGTCCGTATCGAACGAGTGAATCAGGTAGTTGAGCGCTTTGAGCGGCGAAATTTCGCCGCAGGTGGAGACGTCGATATCCGCGCGGAACGTGCTGATGCCCTCGCCCGGATGAAATTCCGGATACGTGTGCACGGTAATATGACTTTTGTCGAGCTGCATGACGACATTGTCCGGCAAGGGGCCCGGCGATTCTTCGAACGATTCCTCCGGTACCTCAACGATCGGGCCTTCGGAGACCAGCATCGTGACGCTGGCGCCTTGCGGCACATAATCCTGTTTGGCGACGTTGAGCACATGCGCTCCGATGATGTCGGCAACGTGGTGCAGAATGCTGCTTAGCCGCTCCGCATTGTACTGCTCGTCAATATATTCAATGTAAGCCTCACGCTCTTTTCGCGTTTGGGTGTAACAGATATCGTACATATTGAAGCTCAGCGACTTGGTCAGGTTGTTGAATCCATGCAGCTGAATGCGCTGCTCTGGCGTTAAGCTCATGGCGGCCAATCCCCTTTATGCATACGACGCAATGATCGCAGTATTATTACTACGTATACCCTATTCCATGCCAAATAAACATGGGGTCCCTGCGAATAATCGGTTGAAAGGCGGGGATCCACGACGGCATTGCGCGATAAAAAAGAGCAGAACCACGGATTGAAAAGCCTGATCCAGATGTTATAATGGGGGAAGAAAGAGCTTATACTGCAAAAAGAGCCGTGCTGGACACACGACTCTCTGCGCAATAGCCGCTATTAAGGGCGGTGGGCTTTACAGGCGAGATGCAGACTTATAGACCGCAACCTTCGACCGGGGCGGTCTATTTGTGTTTGTCGGACAGCAGCGCTGCGATTAGCAAACCGAAGGTAAGCATCAGCATAAGTGCTTCAAATACTGTCACCAGGCATCACCTCCCTTCCGGGAGATTAGCCGACCGCCCATATCAGCCTTTCCATTGCGTCTAAATTATACCATGTTTGCGTCTAAAAAGCGTAGTCTTCGTACGTATTTGCGTCATTCATGCGCTCATCGTCGGCGATCGACTGAATGTCCTCAGACGTAATCGTGATGAGACGGTATTCCCCGTTTTGCTGCCTCTTCAGCGCCTTTTCCTTAATGAAGCGCGGGCTTCCTTCTCCGGCATCCTCATCATATACAAGCAGCAGCCCGTCGCTCTTGCGCAGCAGCAGGTCATCGCGCGCCGTGAACTGCCACGGTCCGACATACGGCTGGCGGCTGACCGCTCCGTAATAATCCACGCCCGTCAGAATGGAGCGGTAATACTCCTGCTTGTCTTCCTTCCATTGTTCCTCCGGGTTCAGAAAAGCGGTAATGATCGACAGCTTCAAATGAGGATATTCTTTTTTGAGCTCCATAACGACTTCGCATGCCCACAGGTCGACGCCATACTGGCCGGGCGTTAATACCCATTCCAATCCATCCTCGACCAACGGGACTAGGCGGGAGGCAATGGCTTTTTTGATAAACGGAATGCCTTCGTGCTTCTGTCCGAAAATTTGCAGCTCATGCGCCCGGTATCCGGTAATCAACAAGTTCTTCAGCATCGGTTCCTCCTATCAGACAGCTCGGTTTCCGAATGGTCCAGTTACTTCGCCGGCGGGGCGTCTTTGCGGAACGGGTACAAAAATGGTTTGGGTATGTCTGTCTCAAATTTCATGAGCTCACCCGTGGTCGGATGGATGAACGAAAGCACCCGTGCATGAAGGCCGAGACGCCCCAGCGTTCTCGTTCGCGCACCGTATTTTTTGTCGCCTGCAACGGGATGGCCAAGCTCTTCCATATGCACGCGAATCTGGTTTTTGCGTCCCGTTTCCAGACGAACTTCAAGCAGGGAGAACTCGCGGTTTGACTGCAGCCGTTTGTAGTGTGTGATGGCATGCTGTCCATCACCCGGACGCGGACTGGAATACATCTTCAGCGTTTTGCTTTCCTTCAGCCAGGACGAGATCGTGCCGGCTTCTTTGGCTACCTTGCCTTCAACCAGAGCCACGTAGATCCGTTCCTGCACCTGGTCTTTCCAGTTGTTTTGCAGCTTCTGCTGCACTTCTTCGCTTTTGGCAAACATCATGACACCCGATGTATCGCGGTCCAGACGATGTACAACAAAGATCCGGTTGCGCGAATCGGTACGGCGGACATGCTCGGTCAGCTGGCGATAGGCGGTAGTTTCATCGCTTCGGTCTGCGGCAATGGACAACAGTCCGGATTCTTTGGAGATGACGATGATGTCGTCATCCTCATGCAAGATCGTCAGCCCTGCCATGGGCTCAGCTTCGGTCACGCCTTCTTTGCTTACCGACACGACTTGTCCAGGAACGAGGGCGTGGTTATATTGGGTCACGATCTCATTCCCGACCGAAATTTGGCCGCGGCTCAGCATGGATTTGACGGCGTTCCGTCCGGAATTGACATGCTGGAGCAAAAACGAAAGCAGCTCGTCCGCTTCATTCACCTGATACTGGCGGGGAGGCTCCGGTTTGCGAGCGGGGATATGCGCCGGCCGTTGGCGAGGTTTGTGCTTATTCGGTTTCTTGGCATCATTTCCGCGCTTTGCCGCGGGAGTGGACTTGGTGCCGTTGCGTTTGTTATTCATTATTATTCATTCTCCTTTAGGACAGCTGTATCGGGTGTGCGATACGGATCCGTTCGTTTCTTCCATGCTGTCCAATATACCATTAAAGGGCATGAATGAAAAATGGGAGGTTGCCTTCCGTAATTCATCCAAGCGGGGTCAGAGGAAGCTTCATAGTATAACCTATCAAACAGGATTGGAGGTGTGACTTTTTGGGAACCTTTCTTGATATGAAGAGTTCGATGAACTCGTCAGGCACAGGTGCGCCTAACGTAGCTTTGAGTCCAACTCCAACATTGTTCGGCATCATTGGATTGGATACGATGCAAACAGTCGGTACGGTCATTACGCTGAACGGCACGGTCGGGGTGACAGGCGAAGTAGGGGACACATTTGAGGTCGTGATTGTCCGGGGAAGTGTATACAATCCGGCGAATGTCTTTTACCGGGCGGTAGGAACCGTATCGCAAAGTGAAGGGCCAGAGTTCCATTCCTTTACAGCACAGGATCTGTTGGCACCGCCGGCCTTGCTAACCGTATATTCTTCCTATATTTCGGGAGTGTCTACGTCTATTCGTACCGGACCGGAAGTATTTTATGGTATTGCATCGACGGTGTAGAACAAGTTGCCTTGCGAAGATGAACTTTCGCATGACGGTTCTTTGTTTTGCTCTAGTAACGACTTTCTCCAAAATACATGCTGCAGATGGAGAATGATATGATCGACAGGCCATTCCATGTATGTCAAAAAACCATTGGTGACCTCATCGTCATCAATGGTTTTTTGGCGTTTAATGAAAAAAGCAGATTCAGTTGGGTGAACCTTTCAAAATGATATTGTTCGCCTTGCCGAAATCGATGGCGACCTTCCCGGAAAGGGCTGCGGCTTGCTCGGCAAGGACAACAGCATTGACGCCGCAGGAGAAGAGCGCCACATCGAATTCATCCGGATGCGCCGCGATCCATTGCAGCGTCTCCGGCAAATCATCCCAACCGTCAAAAGGCAACGCTGCCGCAATGTTCAGGTTATAAGGATCTTGGACAAGGGCGTTCTGAAGCTCCTGGATCTCCCGCGTGACGAGCAGCACGCGTTTGCCTGCAAGCAATTGCCAGAAGCGCGGCGTTCGGGCCAAGTCCCGATTGACGCAGGCATGGCAGGTCAATGCCGGCTCGATGCCGTAATAAGCGAACAACTTGTCGGTCAAAGCCCTTTTTAGATAATCCGGCGCTTTGATCGTTTGATCGTCCGGCGGGAGAATGCCGACGATCGTGGCGCGCTGCAGGGAAGCGGCAACCAAATCCCGCAATACTAGATTGGGCAGAGTAAGCCCTTTTTGTCCCTTATTGGCTTTGATTGACCAACGCTCCTGCAGCACCTCTTCCATGGTCCAGACCGTTTCCTGGGCCATGACGATATTTTCCCCATCGCCAACCCTCACAAGGGAGAAGGGGGACCGTTGCCGCAGCGCCGTTTCCAGCTCAAGGAGCACGGCGTCCAATTCAAGATAGCGTGACTTCATGCGAACCCGTCCCTTCTTTTAAATTTAACTGCTCTATTCTATGTCGTTGTTGTGGTAAGGTTGTTGCGCGTTTGTCGGATACGGCGAATGAACAGGGTACATATCAGTCTATTTCTATGAAAATCGGTACGAGTGTCCGTTCCGGTTTGGACTGCTTCTCATACGTTATAGAGATTAATTTCATGAAATAGTATTTTTGATCCACGCAAGGGTGAGCAGCAGTGACATGGGAGTACGAATTCAAAGACCGCCTGAGCTGGGGGGAAATGGCAAGCGTACTTCGGAAATTCATGATCTGATTGGAGGATGCAGCATGATTAAGGGAAAAAAGATTCTGATAACGGGCGGCACGGGGTCCTGGGGACAGAAGCTGACTGAGGTGCTGCTGGAGCAGGACCCGGCCGAGATTCGCATCCTGTCCCGCAACGAATACGCGCAGATCGCGATGCAGCGGGAGTTTGGCCATGATCCGCGCCTGCGCTTCGTCATCGGGGATATCCGGGATTACACCGCCGTGGAAGAAGCCAGCCAGGGGATACAGGTGCTCTTCCATCTGGCCGCGCTCAAGCATGTACCTGTCTGCGAAGACCAGCCGGATGAAGCATTCAAAACGAATGTGATCGGAACGCAAAACATCATCCGGGCAGCTATCTATCACCGGATTCCGAAGGTGATCGACGTATCGACGGACAAGGCGGTTGACCCGATCAACGTGTATGGCATGACCAAAGCGCTTGGCGAAAAAATGATGATTCGTGCGAACGGTTTGAGCGAGCATACGCGTTTCGTTTGCATTCGCGGGGGGAACGTGCTTGGCACGAGCGGCAGCGTTGTGCCGTTGTTTCGTCGCCAGCTCGATGATGGCCAAATGCTCACGATCACGGACGAAGGCATGACCCGGTTCTTCCTGACCCGTACGGAAGCCATTCGTTTGCTGCTCAAAGCGGCCGAAGCGGCAGTCGGCGGAGAGACGTTCGTGATGAAAATGAAGGCGTGCAAAATGACCGATCTGGCCATCGTCATGCTGGAACAGGCGGGGCGCCCGGCCAGCGATTACAAGGTGACCGGCATCCGGCCCGGAGAGAAGCTGCATGAGGTGCTGGTCTCGCCGTTCGAAGCGCCGCGCACGTACAAATATGACGAGCAGTACTACGTTATTTTGCCGCAGGATCCGGATAAACGGCTGAGGGACCAATACGCCGGACTCGCCCCGGTCGCTTTTGCCGAATATCGTTCAGACAGCGAAATGATGGAACGCAAAGGGATTTTACGGTTTTTGCGCGACGGCGGCTTCATCGACTAACGGAAGGGAGGAGGACCCATGGAAACGGATGGGATGGAAGAAACGCAGAAACAAAAGGAAACGGCAGCAGGTCATGTTTCCCGTGCCGGTGGTCGACCTTGGGTCGGGGAGACTCATCAACGCTTCATGATCCCGAAGGCGAGCGAGATCGATGGGGGAAATCCGGTCGGATCGAAGATCTCGGCAACGTCTGATACAGGGAGCGGACAGAGTGTTGCCACCGGCACGATTGCCTCGATCGATGCGGACCGGATCATGCGCGGCATTAGGGAGCGGTCGCTTCAAGCGGCGGTGATCGGCCTCGGCTACGTGGGCTTGCCGATGGCGATGGAGATGGCTCAGGCGGGCTATCGCGTGCATGGCATCGACATCGATGCCCGCAAGGTATCCCGGCTGCGCGCCGGCGATTCGTACGTCATCGGCATCGACGCCGCGTTGGTGGAGGCGATGAACGAATCGGGGCGCTTCGAGGCGGGAACCGATTACCGGGCAGTGTCGCAGGCGGACGTCATCGTCATTTGCGTGCCGACGCCGCTCACGACGGAGCATGAGCCGGATATTTCGTTCATTACGGCAGCCGTGGACGGCATGCTGCCTTACCTGCAGGAAGGCAGTCTCGTTATTTTGGAGAGCACGACGTATCCGGGCACGACGGAGGAATGCGTCAAGCTGCCGATCGAAGCGGCCAAGGGGTGGAAAGCAGGCCTTCAGTTCCATGTCTGCTATTCCCCCGAGCGGGTGGACCCGGGCAGTGTGCATTACGGGGTGAAAAACACGCCCAAAATCATCGGCGGTTCGACGCCCGCCTGCCTGTCGTATGGAGAGCGGTTCTACGGTTCGTTCCTGAACGAAATCGTGCCGGTCAGCTCGACGACCGTGGCCGAGACGGCGAAACTGTTCGAAAATACGTTTCGCAGCGTCAACATCGCGCTGGTGAACGAGCTGACGCCTGCATGTGAGCAGATGGGCGTGGATATATGGGAGGTGCTGGATGCGGCGGCGACAAAGCCGTTTGGGTACATGCCCTTCTATCCGGGTCCAGGCATCGGCGGCCACTGCATCCCGATTGATCCGATTTATTTATCCTGGGCGGCGGAGCGGAAAGGGGCAGCCTTGCGTTTCATTACGCTCGCAGACGAGACCCATCGGCACGTGCCGAAGCGCATTGCCGAACGCGCGGCGGAGCTGCTGGCCAAGGACGGCGTGCCCATCGCTGGCGCACGGATCGTGCTGGCGGGCATAGCTTACAAAAAGGACATCGATGACCTGCGCGAATCGCCGGCCCTGGACGTATTCCGGCTGCTGGAGGAGGCCGGGGCGGAGGTGGCGTTCGCCGATCCGCTTGTGTCCACGTTCCGCAAGCATGACGGCACGATGGCCCAAGCTCGCACAGCCTCGCCGCAAACGTGGGCATGGGCCGACCTGGTGATCGTTACGACCGATCACAGCGGCTTCGACTACGAAGAACTGGCGGCGCATGCCCGGCTGGTCTACGACACGCGCAATGCCACTGCAGGCGTCGCAGGCGGGCGAATCGTCGTGCTTGGGCAGCCAGGGATGTCCGCGGGTGGGCGCGATGGCGAATCATGATCGGGTGAGCGAGCGCTACTACGGGACCGTCAATGCGGAGGCTTCGCATGAAGCGACGCGTGCCCGTATCCACTGGATGTGCCGCCAAGCGACGGGACAGCGCATTTTGGACGTGGGCTGCAGCCAAGGCATTGCCTCCATCCTGCTCGGGCGGGAGGGATTTCGGGTGACCGGCGTGGATCTGGAGGACGAGAGCATCCGGTATGCGCGCGAGGAACTCGCCAAGGAATCCCGGCCCGTGCGGAGCAAGGTCGATTTCCTGCTGGCGGACATTACGCAGTGGCGGGTCAGGACGGTGTTCGATACCGTGCTGCTCGGGGAGGTGCTGGAGCACTTCTCCCATCCCGAGGTGCTGCTTCTGCAATTGCACCGGCTGCTTCGCATCGACGGGACATTGGTGGTAACCGTCCCGTACGGATACCATCCCTTCCACGACCACAAGCAAACGTTCTATGCGGGCAATCTGGCGACTTGTTTAATGCCGTATTTCGATGTATACAAGATCGAGATCCATCATAAATATCTATGTTGCGCGGCGCGCAGACGTCGGGAAACCGAAATGCACGTCCAGCCGACCGCCAGCCAACTGGCGGCATGGATGAGCATGGATCATGCCGAATTCGCCGCGATCGAGCAGAGGCACCAGCAGCAGATGAATCAACGCAAAAAGGCGCTGGACAGCGCGGTGGAGCAGCTCAGGAAGCTGAAGCAGGGGCAGGACGGAACGTGACCGGCACGGATGAAATGTCGGATGGGCAGGAAGTTTCAAAGCGGTGAGAGAGTACAAAGACCGTGAGCGTCAACCGGAAGCAAAAAGGTGGAGCCATGCAGTCTGAACGAAGCAGGATGGATTTCGGGGAATAGATTTAGAAAAAAAGTACAGAAGACACCCTCACGGCAATACGCGTAAGGATAAGGAAGGAGCTAGAAACGTGATCACCATCAGCCTGTGCATGATTGTGAAGAACGAGGAACGAACGCTGGCGCGTTGTCTCGACTCGGTGAATGGCATCGCCGACGAGATCGTCATCGTGGATACCGGATCATCCGATCGCACGACGGAAGTGGCCGCGCGGTATACCGACCGGATCTATGCGTTTGCCTGGGAGGACGATTTTGCCGCGGCACGCAATGCTTCGTTCGCCCGAGCCACGCAGGAGTATATCCTGTGGCTGGATGCGGACGATGTGCTGCTGCCCGCGGAACGGGCAAAGCTGCTCGCTTTGAAGGAACGCCTGCCGTCAGGGGGGGAGACGGCAGGCGTGATCTTGAACTACACGCTGGCCGAGGGCCCGGATGGCGGTCCGCTCGTGTCGGACCGCCGGCTGCGCCTGGTCAGGCGCGACGCAGGCTGCCGCTGGCATGGGCGGCTGCACGAGCAGTTGACTTTCCCGCCGCGAGGCACGGTGACGGCAGACATTGCCGTCACGCATCGCCGCGAAGCGGACCATCATTCGGCGCGAAACGTGCGCATTCTGCGCAAATGGGTCGCCGAAAAAGGGATAGGGCATGGACGCCTGCTGTATTATTATGCGGGCGAATGTTATGACCGCCGGCGTTACGCGGCTGCGGCGCGGGCGTACGCCGAGCTGCTAAGGCGGCCGGAAGGGCATGCCGAAGACCGGCTCATCGCCTGCGCCCGGCTGGCGGATTGCTACGGGCGGCTGGGCGATCCCGGCATGAAGCTGGGTAGTCTGCTGCAGTCGTTTCAGTACGACCTGCCGCATCCCGATTTCTGCTGCGCCATCGCCGCTTGTTTCCAAGACAGGCAGGAGTGGATAGCCGCCATCTATTGGTATATGCAGGCGCTGGACGTCGGCAGTCGCGATCCGGGGCTGCGCCCGGTGCCCGTTGCTTGCCGGACCTGGCTGCCTCATGCGGGCTTATCGTTTTGTTACGCCCATACGGGACACATCGGGCAGGCTTTGCTGCATAACGGCAAGGCGTTGGAGTATGTACCCGATGACCCCGGTTTGCTGAGCAACAGAGCCAAACTGGAAGCCATACTGAGCCAAAGCCAGAACGGAAAGCCTTGATATTACGGCGGCTGGAGCAGTGCCCTAGTGTGATTGACTAGTGTGGTTTATACAGTACAACCAAGTGTCGGATCAACCTGTACCATCTCCTAAAAAATGGATCAAGAATGGAAAAGGGACGGCAAGCATGTGCGCCGTCCCTTTGGTTTATGGTTTATTCGTCCGGTCCGTAGCAGCGGACGTATTCATCCTTCATGCGCAGGCTTTTGCAGGCAAAGCCCCAGCCGTCGTAAATGTCCTCCTCGATGTTCAGCGTCACGCTGTCATCGCGGAACTCGCTCCAATTTTCGATCCGGAGCGTATGTTCGTTTTCCCATTGCAAATGGTTGTTTCCTTGATATTCCGCACGGTAGATCGTCTTGGTGGTCCAAAGGTCATCAGAGCCCCGTTTTTTTACATCGACCCACTGGGTTACGCCGCCCGGGGCGCCGCCGTATGGCACGCCGTACATTTCGGCGATAAGTTCACCGCTTGGCGAAGGCATGGAGTAGACGAGGTCTCCCTGGCGGGAGCGGTCAAAGGTGGAAAAGTAGGGACGCAGGTTAATGTACAGCATCGTTGCGACAACGAGTCCGATCAACAAAAAAGTGAACGCGGAAAAAAGCGGATGACGGTGGATCCAGGGCTGACGCGAAGTTTTGCCGGTCTGGTCGTTAACGTTATGATCCATGCAGCAGAGGCCTCCGTAAAAAGAAATATATTACATATAATACCATATTTAGCGAAGGGAACCATAGGTACTTGCTTCGACTTTGTGACAGAACGAAGAGGATAGAATAGAGTGAATGGTAATCTGGCGGATGTCCTGCGCCGGATTTGTCTCACTTGCCCGGAACTGCAAAACACGGTTGCTCATTCGGGCGTGGAACGTTAAACTAGAAGAAGCGGCGTTTGCTTGACGGACAAGTCATGAGAACGCCATTTTGTTGTCAAGGATACGGCATTTATGCCGTGATCGGATGTCAGAATCGGATGAACGAAGCCGGCAATGAACGCCGGTGACACAGTTAGGAGTCTTTAGATGAGCGTGCACATGGCGACCTTGGAAGAAGCGCAGGGTCTTCTGCAAAAATATTATGGATACCCCGATTTCCGCGAGGGTCAAAAAAAGATTGTGGCGAGCCTGCTTGAACAGGCGGACACGCTGGGCATCATGCCGACCGGGGGCGGAAAGTCGATCTGTTATCAGATCCCTGCCCTCTTGTACCCGGGACTGACCCTGGTGGTCTCCCCGCTGATCTCGTTGATGAAGGACCAGGTCGATGCGCTGACGACGGCGGGCATTGCCGCGGCATACATCAACAGCACGCTGAGCGGTCGCGAGGTGAACGACCGCATCCGCGCGGCGCAGCGCGGGGAGCTTAAGCTGCTCTACGTCGCGCCGGAGCGATTGGAGCTGGATTGGTTCCGCGACGAGATGGCGCAGCTGCCCATCTCCTGCGTGGCCGTGGATGAGGCGCACTGCGTATCGCAGTGGGGCCATGATTTCCGGACGAGCTACCTGGCGGTAGCGCCGTTCGTGGATAGTTTGCCGGAGCGGCCGGTGGTGGCCGCGTTTACCGCAACGGCGACGCCCGAGGTCATGCAGGACATTCTGCGGCTGCTGCAATTGCATGAGCCGCAGACGTTCGTGACCGGACTCGGGCGCGACAATCTGGCGTTCAGCGTGCTGCGCGGCGAGAACAAAAAGGACTTCGTCCTGAACTATGCCCTCGAGCATGCGAACGAGCCGGGCATCGTGTATGCCGCGACCCGCAAGGACGTCGACGATCTGCATCAACGCCTGCTGCATGCGGGACTTGCTGCAGGGCGTTACCATGCAGGCATGACGGACGAGGAACGGGCCGAGAGTCAGGAGCAGTTTTTGTACGACGACATCCGGGTGATGGTCGCGACAAATGCCTTCGGCATGGGGATCGACAAGTCCAACGTGCGTTACGTGCTGCATTACAATATGCCGAAAAACATGGAAGCATACGTGCAGGAAGCGGGACGCGCAGGCCGGGACGGCGAGCCGAGCCAGTGCATTTTGCTGTTCGGGGCGCAGGACATCATTACGCAGAAATTCCTGATCGAGCAGAACCCGATGGAGGGCGACCGCAAGGCGAACGATTACCGCAAGCTGCAGCAGATGGTCGATTATTGTTATACGACGCGATGCCTGCGCAGCGCGCAGCTCGATTATTTCGGCGAAGTGCATGAGGACAAGCCGTGCGGCATGTGCAGCTCCTGCACGGATGACCGCGAACTGGTGGACATGACGATCGACGCGCAAAAAATCTTCAGCTGCATTCACCGCATGCGCGAGCGGTACGGTGTATCGCTGGTGGCGTCCGTGCTTAAGGGATCGCGAGCGAAAAAAGTGCTGGATTACGGCTTCGACTCCCTGCCGACTTATGGCGTGATGGGCAACCGTACGGAACGGGAGATTGCCGAGATCATCAACGTTATGGTATCGGAAGGTTATCTGATGCTGTCCGAGGGACAGTATCCGGTCGTGCGGCTGCAGCCCTTGGCGGTAGAGGTGCTGAAAGGCCAGCGCGAAGTGATGCAGCGGGTCGTGCGCAAAACGGCGGCCACCGCCTCGGGCACGAACTACGGCGGCCGTCGCGGCCGCGATGCGATGCCTTCGGCGGTCAACGAAACGATCTTTGAGCAGCTGCGCCTGATCCGGCGCGATCTGGCGGCGAAGGAGCATGTACCTTCGTACATTATTTTCAACGATGCCACGCTGCGCGAGATGAGCGTGGTCTGCCCTGCGACGGAACGCGACATGCTGACCGTCAAAGGGGTCGGCGAGGTGAAGTACCGCAAGTACGGACAGCCGTTTCTTGAATTTTTCCAAAAGCAGAAGGGCGAAGATGCGGGATTGGATGACGATCTCTTTTACGAATATGAATGAGAGGTTGCATCGACGGATGGACTAGGGGAAATCAGTTGGGACATTTGGATATAAATGAGGGTACGGTCGAACATGACGATTTGATTTATCGGTTGCTGTGGTTAGAGTTGCAACGGATAAGATTACCTGTATATAAACCGCAAAAAACATACACACGTTAACGGAGAGGCAGAACCAATCCTGAGAAGCGAAGCGTTCGCTTAAAAGCTTTCTGAAAGAAAGCTGCATCGGAAACATAGGCTTATCACCGGATTGTCCCCTTAGAAAAGGGGATTGGAAAAATATGGGATAACAGCGATCGGAAGATGGTACTGCACTCGCAGTGGCCTTGTGTGATTGATTAATGCGGTTTCTATAGTTATAAGTTTAGATCGGATCGGATGAGTTCGGGTGTTTTCGGATTAGGTTTGATTAGCTCGAATTAGTTCGGAGTTGGATCAGTATGATTTCGATGGGAAAAGGACGTCGGAACGTGGAGCAAACCTGAGTACGGGGTGCCTAGCCGCCGGGTGCTTGGGATGTCTTTTGGGAGTGGACAAAGTGAGTTGGATTGTCTTTTCAAAGGGTGGACATTTACGGTGGAACGGGTTGTTCCCGAGGTGCACAACATGTAGATGGGTAAAGTGGTTGTTTGTCGAGATATAGCGGTTCGAAGGGCCGGGCGAGTGGATGTCTTTTTGAAAATAGTGTCCACTGTTTGGTGGACGAAATGGCGAAATGTCCGTGATATGTGGAATGAATGATGATTGATGAATGATTTGAAAAATGATGATTGAAGAATGGTAAAGCAAGGCTTGGAAATGAGCGAATCTGAGGCAAAATGGCGGATAATCTTTTCCTTTTGGCAATGAAAAATAGGGTCTGGTGATCCAGGCAAAGGTTGTGAAGCATGAAGGTTATTCTTTCGACGTTAAATGCAAAGTATATCCATACCTCGCTGGCGATTCGCTGTCTGAAGGCGTATAGCGAGAAGGATTTTGATATCGAACTGGCCGAGTATACGATCAAGGACCCGGTCATGAACATCGTGTCCGATCTGTACCAGCGCGGTGCGGATGTGATCGGGTTTTCGTGTTACATCTGGAATATCGAGGAGACGATCAAGGTTATCGATATTTTGAAAAAGGTTATGCCTGAAGTGAAAATCGTGCTCGGCGGTCCTGAGGTATCGTATGACACGGAATATTGGATGAACCGCATCCAGAACGTCGATTTCATCGTCATGGGCGAAGGCGAAGAGACGTTCCATCAGCTGCTGACCGAAATTTCGACGACGCAGAAGTATCATTTCGTTTATGGCGTGGCGTATCGCAAAGGAGAAGAAGTCATCGTGATGCCGGGTCGCCCGAAGGCAGACCTGAACGATCTGCCGTCGCCGCACCGGTTTGACGAGGATATTCCGCATTTGGGGAAACGGGTGGTTTATTTTGAGACGAGCCGGGGCTGTCCGTTCAGCTGCCAGTTCTGTTTGTCGAGCATCGAGGTCGGCGTGCGGTATTACGATATCGAGCGGACGAAGGCGGATATTCTGTATTTGATCGAAAAGGGCGCGAAGCTGATCAAGTTCGTGGACCGCACGTTCAACATCAAGCGCGATTATGCGATGGAGATGTTCAAATTCCTGATCGAGAACCATCAGGGCACGGTGTTCCAGTTCGAAATCACGGCGGACATTATGCGTCCCGAGGTGCTGGATTATTTGGCAGAGCATGCGCCGCCGGGCATTTTCCGGTTCGAAATCGGCGTACAGTCGACGAATGACCCGACGAACGAACTGGTGAAACGCCGCCAGAACTTTGCGAAGCTGAGCCGCACGGTCAACAAGGTGAAAGCCAGCGGCAAGATCGACCAGCATTTGGATCTCATCGCAGGACTGCCGGAAGAGGATTACAATACGTTCCGCAAAACGTTTAACGACGTGTTTGCGCTGGGACCGGAGGAGCTTCAGCTCGGCTTTCTGAAAATGCTGCGCGGTACCGGACTGCGTCTCGATGCGGAAAAGTACAACTACACGTATATGGATCACGCGCCGTACGAAATTCTGGGCAGCCATGTGCTGCCGTTCAGCGACATCGTACGTTTGAAGCGTCTGGAGGACGTGCTGGAGAAATACTGGAACGCACACCGGATGGACCATACGTTGAAGTATTTGATGGAGCAGGAATTCGATTCGCCGTTCGATTTCTTCCAGGCGTTCGGGGACTACTGGGAAGGTCAGGGCTGGCAGAAGATCGGGCATCAGTTGGAGGATTTGTTCACCCGATTGTACAGCTTCCTGGAGTCGCGGAACACGCCCCATATGGATGTCGTGCTTGGCCTAATGAAGCTGGACTATTTCCTTGGCCACAAATACAAACCGCGCAAAATCTGGTGGGACGATGCGCTGGAGAAGGATCAGTGGGCGGGTTATATGAAAATGCTGGCTGAACGTCCGGAAGACGTTCGTTTGCCGCGCATTGCCGGCGCCGCAGGCACGGCATGGCTGGAAAGCAGCGGCACGAGTGCGCCTGCCGCTGCGGCCAGTCCGGCTGCTGCCGGGGAAGACACTGCCGCGGATGCGGCGGGTGTGAACGGCAGCGAGCTTGTGTCCGCCGGGGATGGAGCGGCGGACGGAGGGGACGGCAGCGCTTCGCGTGCGCTGCCGATGACCTCGGCCATGACCGCACAGACGGTCATGGGCGCACGCTCTTTCGCCGATCTGGGACTCGGCGAAAAAGAGCTGCAGAAGCACGCCGTACTGGACGTGCTTCCGTTCCGGCTTGAGCGGGTGCTTGCTGGCGCCAGCCCGCTTGCCGCGAAAGGCCGGACGCTGCTGGTCGTGGTGTACCAGCAGCATGAAGGGCAGCAGGCGCAGTATTACATGCTGCCGCTGGGAGAAGAAGCCGCTGCCATGTAGGGCGCAGCGGCCTGAGGAGGGCACCGCGAGATCATTGACGCGGTGCATCCCTCGTGAGGTGCTGCCCGAATCGGGCGCAGCGCCTCACCCCGACGCGGCTTGCATTGCACAAGCCGCGTTCCGTGCTGTCTTTTACAACATCAAAAATGTTTCATTCAACATCGGAAGGTCATTGGATTCCCTATTGGGGATGAAGAAGGGCCTTCTTTTTTTGTTGTTGAGAAGAACATAACCAATCCAAACAAACACGGAGCATCGTACAGAGATATATCGCTGAATATAGACCAAATCGTTGGCTGTTTCACGGGACGGACCTGCGCCACATTCAGGAGCTGCTTGGTCATACGAGTTTGCCAACAATCCTGCAATATACATATGTTAGTACGATAAATATTCAGCGTATTCAAAGCCGTTGGATCGTTTGGACACAGAGATTGATCGCTAAACTAAATTTCCCCTTTTCGCCAAATTATTCTCCGAAAATGTAACAATATGGGTTATCATATACGTAATTCAGATATATAGAAGGAATGTAGGGCATTTACGAAGTACATAAATTAGATGTTATACGACATACCGAAACCATTTTATTTAAAGGCGGATGATCAAATGGAACTTGAATTAAGAAGAGCCAGTTTATCAGATATAGATTTATTAGCCGAAATGAATAAACAGTTAATTGAAGATGAAGGCAGTATGAATTCAATGAGTATAGACGAATTAAAAAATAGGATGAGTACTTGGATTGGAACAAGTTACTTAGCCGATCTGATAATCGCCAGACAGGAAACCGTCGGTTATGCCTTGTATTCTTTTAAACAAAATCAATACGACACAAATATAAAGGAGGTATATTTAAGACAGTATTTTATTGTGAGAAAATTCAGGAAGCTTGGATTTGGGTTACAGGGCATTAATCTACTTAAAGAACAGCGATTTAATGATGTAGATTCAATTGAAATTGATGTATTGGAATCAAACACAATTGGGAAGCAATTTTGGATTAAAGCAGGATTTAAACCCAGTTATACAAGCATGAAAATGAAAGTTTAAGAACAAGTGGACATTTCAATAGGTCCATTGTATAACAACGTATTTACGCATAAGGACATTCGGCCCTCTGTTTCACGGAATGTTATTGGCAGAGGAGCGAGTTCAGGACACACCTGCACGGACTAACCGCATCGCAGAGAAACTCAATGGATCCAATTAGATATCCCATTGGACATTTTCAGCCCCAAAAGAATCTATCAGGTGAACAATTATGTAATCTCATTCATCAAATTCCAGAACTAATAATAAAACTAAAAGCATTGCTAAATGGACGTAAAGATTACACACTAAATACTCCATATCGAATGAATGGCTGGACCATAAAACAAATCATTCATCATATAGCTGATAATGATATGAACGAATATCTATGATTCAAAAGAGGACTAACGGAAGAAAACCCATTAGCAAATACCTAACGAGAAGATCTATGGGCAGAATTAAATGACTATAAGGGATTACCAATAGAAAATTCACTAGCACTTATTGAATTACTACACCATCGATTTTTCTATCTACTAATTGGATTAGATCAAAACGATTTTAAACGAACGATACAAACCGAAGTATTAGGGACAATTACATTAGAGATTGCAGTTCAAAGATTTATATGGCACAACAAACGCCGGAACAGCCGGACATACCCGACTCCGTCGGACGTCGTAGATACGGGAATGTTATCGGAAATTCATACGGTATGATCAATGAATCTTTAGGGGGGACTCCATGAAGTCAGTATATAATAATCTTGTTATAAATACCTTGTCGGGAAATCTCAAGGATGATATATATAACTTTTTAGTGGATAATGGCTGCCCCAAAACTGCGGAACATTGTGTCAGGGTAGGCAAAGAAGCGAGAAAGATAGCTGATCGATATCATGCTGATAAGGATTCAGCCGAAATCGCTGGATATTTACATGATATAAGTGCGGTATATTCTAATGATGTAAGGATTCAAGTTTCTTATGATCTGGGTATTGAGGTACTGCCTGAAGAAGAGACTTTTCCAATGATAATCCATCAGAAGATATCGAAAGAAATGGCTAGAGATATTTTTAACATTAAGGATCAGGAAGTTCTTGATGCAGTTGGATGTCACACGACACTCAAGAAAAATTCAACTATTTTAGACAAGGTTTTGTTTGTTGCAGATAAGATAGAGTGGGATCAAGCTGGTGAACCTCCATATTTACATCAGATTACGCAGAAGCTAGATGATTCGTTGAACCATGCAGCATTCGAATATATTCATTTTTTATGGAAACAGCGAGAAAACCTAAGAGTTATTCATCCATGGCTTAGAGACGCTTATAATGAATTGAAGGACTTGGTTTAGTCGTTCGAAGAAGGTAAGAACATCCGATAACATAGTATCTACGTTCTGTACCTTAAAATAGGAGCATGTACTATGGTTATAGACTCAACGTATGAAAAAAAGTTAATTGAAATCATCCATTCTTCTCCAATGTTAGTTGAGGTTTTTGAACTGTCTCGAAAAACGGAGTTAACAGAATATTATATTGGTGCTGGCTGTATTGCACAGACCGTTTGGAACTACTCGTTAGGGAATCCTTTAGGATACGGCATTGATGACATTGATATTATTTATTTTGATACTGACCTTTCCTATGAAAAAGAAGATCGAATAATAAATAAATGTAAAGAGGTATATTGTAAGCTGCCCATTAAAGTTGATGAAAAAAATCAAGCAAGGGTTCATTTATGGTACAAAGATAAATTCGGAATTGATCTTAAGCCATATTTATCATTAGAGGAAGCAATTAACTCGTGGCCTACAACAGCCACTTTATATAACAAAACACAAGAAGTGGAAAAGAATATGGCCGGAATTGAATGTTATACCGTGGTAGGCGCAGCGGCTTTAGTTTAGCTGCATGGAACAGTCATAGGAATAGGGAACGATGAATACTGAGAGAGCACGAAGAGGGGGATTCGTACATGATTATATTCAAAGCAACCCAATTAACATTAAAAGATCTAAATGTCAAACCAGAAACCATCGAAGATACGGATTCTTTCTTTAGTTGGCATGTGAACTTTTTTACGTTATATGGCAGAAAACATTATGTGTTTATGAATGATTGTTCCAGATTAAGCTTAACGGTTACTGGGATTAGAACGAATCAGGCCAGTAAACTGGCAGGAGTCTTTAAAGAGAATTTGGAGGCTTATTTGGCTGTTGAGGAAGTTCCCGATCACCTCGCGAAATATTATTTAGAACAATGTAACGAGAAGACGATCACCAAAACGGATAGCCGAAGTGTTATAAGTACGATGAATGAAATTATGCTTGTGATGAAGTCGGTTGAAACTGAAGATAATGATTATAGAGATCAAGACATACGGCACAAGTGGAATAATAGAATAATTTACAAACCCATCGACTATAACAGACCCATCGAAGTATTTGTTAAAGAGCTTCAAACCAGGTTTGAAATGGAGAATTAGAGAAGTGGGAGTATCATGTCGCATTAGTCCGGCTGAAATGTCGCAAAAGTACATGGCAACGCGATGTGGAGATCGTTTATACTCGCCTTATAATTCGATAATGAAAATCATTATCATATATAAGGGGGAGTCATCATGAATAAAGGGACAAAGGGGCGAGCAACCGGAAGCAAGGTATTTGCCGCTCAAAAATCACGATTTTTAATGGGCTTGCTGCTGGCACTTGTACTTGTGCTGACGGCTTGTGGTGCCGGAGCAGGTACGAATGGGGGCAATGAGTCTGCTGCAAAGCCAACGGAGACGCCTTCGGACTCAGAGTCTCAGACGAATGCAGCCTACCCGGTTACGATCTCGCACATGAAAGGTGAATATACGCTAACCGAGAAGCCGAAGACCATTGCTGTGCTTGACGTGAAATTTGTGGATCAATTGTTGGCCGTTGGCGAGCAGCCCGCAGGTAGCGTTATCGCTGGAGGGAATACCACATTTCCGGAATATTTGAGTGATCAGCTAGGGAATGTAGAGGTTCTGGGTACACGGGACGAGCCCAACCTGGAGGCAATTGTAGCATTGAATCCGGATCTTATTTTAATGACCGACTTTCAGGAGAAAGAGTATGAGAATGTCAGCAAAATTGCGCCGACGATCGTACTCGACTTCTACGAGGATTGGCGGGATACGTTAGCCACGATCGGTACGATCACAGGCAAGCAGGCAGAGGCTGAGGCTGTGCGTCAGGCTTATGAGGACAAAATCGTCGGCCTGCGGGCGAAGCTGTCGGAGAAGCTGGGAGATGAAACGGTAGCGCTGATTCGCCCGAGAAAGGAAGGAATTCGTGTACATGGTCTTGAGCATCGGACAGGCGGCATTCTGTATGAGGACTTGGGCTTAAAGGCCCCTGCGCTCGTCCAGGAGATCAAAGACGACACCTCCGTTGAAATTTCGATGGAGAAGGTCCCTGATATTGGGGCAGATCATTATTTCCTGCTATCCGATGAGTTGTTTGCTGCAGAGGCTGAGGTTTTGGAGAACAGTTCGGTATGGAAATCCCTGGATGCCGTCAAAAATAACCGCGCATATAACGTGAATGCAACGCTCTGGATCGCTTACTATGGTCCAATTGCCATTAATATTATTGCAGATCAGGCATCGGAAGCGCTGTTGGGATCGAATTAAAATGGACCATTATCTGTCGACGGACGTATGGCAGCAAACGGTGAAAGACTACTCACTCAGGATTGGCGATCCACCTGAAGATAGTCTCCGTACCATTGCTCTAAGCCAGTTGCATGAAGAAGCTGCATGCCGCGAGTATATAAGCTGGCTTACGGAGTATATCGGTGCACCTGACATGAGGGTTGCCGCTTCTATGCTGGCTAAACGAATCGGCTATCTGTGGATTGCCCCGTTGCTGACCGCGATGACCTTTCATCATCAGAAAATGTCCTTCTCGCTGGACAACAGCTACCTCTACCATTCGACTCTTACAGCTACTGAAGGCGGAACACGTTTTCCTTTTCTCGCCGTGAACGGGCTTCGGGCAGAAACGCTAACGGAAGACAGGGAAGTTTGGCGGAAAGAGATGATCGAGGAGTTGTTTGCGGTACGGCTTTCGCCGCTGTTACAGACGCTTGCTACCGTTGGCCCTCTTTCGATGAGTGTCCTCTGGGAAAATATGATGGTGCGTATTGCTCCGCTGTATACTCCTGATGTAGACGATGTTGGGCCAGAAAGCCAGCATATTCAAGCTGATTTTTCATATCTGACTCAAATAGCGTCTGGACAAACCTTTGGCCTAAGAAAGAATCCGTTTACTCGATTCACCGAAAAGAAGGACAACGTTCCGGTTGCGAAGAACAAGCGCATCACCTGTTGTTTTTACTACCAGATGTCCGGGGAATATTGCAGAAAATGTCCGAAAATTGACAATGAGAATGAATCTCAATTAAAATGACAGCAGCAACAACTTTACCTTTGCTAACGGGCTCGCTTTAATTTTACAGGATGTATGCTGAGTCAGGTGGGTTCACGTTAGCGAAGGATGCTATTGTCAGGAGATGAGAGAAGTATGCCGCTGCAAGAACAGACAAGTCTATGGAGTGATACGACGATCAAGGTGCTTGACGTGTATAGCGGTATTTTACAGACAGGCAGTGTGCTTAGCGAAACCGAATTGACATCGAATCTGTTGCTGCTGGCAGGAGGCGGAGAAGGGGAGCTCTCAATGAATGGTGAAGTTTGCCGCATTGGGGCTTCTTTTGCTGCTCATGTGGTTAAAGGATCATCCTTTACGCTGACTGCCAGCTCAGACAACATGGATTATATCGTGATCATGTACAAGGCATCCTCCATGGAGGGAGCCTCCCTTGTTTTGCCCTCGCATCGCAAACACCCGCTGCGCACTTCGTTTGTTCAGCACCCTGGAACCCAGGCGGAATGGGTTCAGATGGCGGAGAAAATCGCGGCCAAATGGAGCCGGGGCGAAGGGCTGGAACGTTTTCACGCCAATGCGCTGATGCAGGGGATGCTCTACGAACTCATTATGGAGTATGAACGTGGTCAGGGCGGAGCGGAATCAGACATGGTGGATGTTGTCGCTGCGTATATAGCAGGGCATTATCGTCAGAATCTGGAGCTTAAAGAGCTGGCGGCACTTGCCGGATGCAGCGTAAGACAGCTGCAGCGACGGTTCAAACAAGAGAAGCAGCTCGGACCGATGGAATACGTCATCCAGCTGCGGATGGAGAGTGCATCGCGGATGCTGCGTCATACGGATGCTCCCATCGGCGAAATCGCTGAGAGAATGGGGTATCGCGACACGTATTATTTCAGTAGGGCGTTTAAGAAATATTATGGTGTCCCTCCGCAGATCTATCGGCGTAATGCCTCTTCCAGAACAGGTGCGCTCTCTGCGTATTCCTTACTGCAAACCCGCATGGCTTCTTGGTATGAGTCGTCCCAAGGCCCGGTGATTTGCCATATGCGAGGTGAATATGAGGTTACCGCATCTCCACGGCGTATCGCCGTGCTCGATGTTCAATATGCAGATCATTTGCTTGCGCTTGGGTTGTCCCCGGCAGGAAGCGTAGGATCGGGGAGTGCGGCGTTCCATTTCCCTCAATATATTCGGGCAAAACTTCAGGGAACCGAATTACTCGGAACCTATGAGTACCCCGATCTGCCCGCAGTGGAACGACTGGCTCCGGATCTCATTATCTGCACCGAAGTGCATGATCCGCATTATGAACGGTTAAGTCGAATCGCTCCAGTCCTCATGTTTAAGCGCAATGAGAGCTGGCAGACGATTCTGAGCCTGTTCGGTGAACTGACAGGCAAGCGAGCAGAGGCACAGCAAATACTTGCGGACTATCATCGACGAACCGCATTGCTGTCAGAAGAACTTGCCCCAGTGCTGGCAGGCAAGAGCGTGGCACTGATTCGTCCGTTTGAGTCTATGGTTCGCGTACATACAGCCTCACATCGTACAGGCGCTGTGCTCTATCGAGACCTGGGTCTGCCTGCCCCGTTATTTGTAGCCGATCCCTCCGACACGGCTTATCATATTTCAGTCGACAGACTGCCGGCTGTACATGCCAGCCACTACTTTTTGCTTAGCAGCGAAATCATGCAGGAGGGGATGTCTGCAACAGAGCAAAGTGTCTGGGGGATGCTGGATACGGATGACCGACAGCGAATATACTCGGTAGATGCCGCGACATGGATCGGCTGTTATGGACCGACGGGCATCAATGGTATTATCGATCAGATTGCTCAGGCACTGTTGGCTTGAAAGCCATTCTGAACATTATAAAACGAAAAGAAACCGTTCCTTGGAAAATGGAAGTGGGCGCAACCATATACCTAAGGGGCGGTTTCTATCTATATCACCTTACAAGGTGAATCGTCCCAGTGATATATCGCTGAGCATGGAATGCCACGAACACCGGAATATGGAGGTTGGGTCAACCTTTTTTCGAATCGAATCATCAGACCCTAGGAATTAAATTTCATGAGATCACAGGATATGTTGAAATTAGGGAAAGTATCTACGCGGCAGGCTGTTCGGCTCTTGGTTCGCGAATGGACCGAATTAGGAGGTTTTGGGACCCTTTCCCTGCGTTAATCGTTGATCTGCCGCTTGTTGGTGCCGAAATTGACCCGGGGTAAGTCCCGTTCTGGCTTTGAAGATTTTATTGAAATAGCTGACGTTCGCGTATCCAATCTCCCGGCAGACCTCCTCAACGGAGGCATCTGTCTGCTTCAACAGCTCCATGGCACGTTTGATGCGCAGCTGGATGAGATAGTCATTAACCGTCATGCCCGTTGACTCCTTGAAGATGCGACCCAAGTAGGACGAGCTGCGTTTTACGTGTTCTGCCACGTTATCCACAGATATATTCTTATTATAATGGTTATCCATGAATTCCGTTGCCAGCTGAAGGGTCACATCCGTCATTTTGGAGCGCTTCTCCCGGTGGTAGTCGATAATCTTGCTGCATATCGTTAAGACACATTCTTCCATATCCTGAACGGTTTCGGCCCGCGCCAGTGCATCGGTATAAGACGATCCTTCACCGATAACAGCGGTCACCTCGCCGCCAGTCTGAACGAGTGTTTTGACCAACTCCCCGCTCAATTGGACATACAGCTGATGAATATTGGCTTTACCCAGCCTTTGCTTCAGCACCTCCCGGGTGATGGCCCGGATCACGGCAGTACATTCCTCTTTATCCGTCTTCAGCAGGGATTGCTGCAGCTTCGTTTCGAGTTCGTACGGATAATAGTAGGTACCTTCTTCCGATTTCCACTCATCAAGGATCGAATAGGGCAGAATTTCGCCCTTCCCAATATAGATTTTCATATTTAGTGCCTCCTGTGTCTCGTTGTAAGCTGTACGCACGGCTTGTTCTCCGGAGTGAATACGGCTGACAGCGATGGTCACAGAGATCCCATAACGACTGAGAAAATATGATTTGAGACTTCTGGCTTGTTCTACAGGAAAGGTATCATCGGCATCCGAATGCAAGGAGAGAAGGATGACCGTGTGCCTGCTGTCTTTGACAAAAATTTCTCCGTCGATATCTTTTCCCAGTTCTTCCATCAGACCGTACTGGAGCAGATGGGAATGGAATAGATCCTCCGATCCCCTCATTGGCTGATGCTTCTCGAGTTCAAGGGTCAGGACGGCAAAACGATTGAAATCAAGCTGTAATCCAAGCAGCTCTGCCGCATGGTCCGGTCTGTTTGGTGCTTCTTCTGGAACGTTGCCCTGGATTAAATCGTTCAGATACTTTTCCTTAATGGCCGTGCGATTTCCGGTGAGGAGTTCATCCACTTTCAGCTTTTCTTTGATTAAAATATCGCGGTTACGTGTCATCTGCTCAAATGAATGACGGATAAAGCCGGCTTCATCCGTGCTGCTTGGGCCGCCCGATTTGTCGCGTCGTTCGGACTCTTCAGAGCTCACAATATAGGAAATCACACTTTGCAGCGGGCGATATAATCTTCTCGATAAAACATAGGAAATAGCAACAGCAGCCGTTATATATAGGATGGCGACTGTCCAAATGAGGACTTTAATTCGGTTCATGCCTTGCAGAAGGACGGATCGTTCGGTGATATCGACGAATCGCCAGCCTGTCATATCCGATGCAGTGTAGGATACGATCTGATCAGAATCGCCAATATAATAGCCGCTGTCCGATGTTACCTGTTCAGCATCCCACTGCTGAAGAAGGGCTTCTCTGTCATGAGCATCGGAATAGAGGAGTTCACCCTGTGGACCAATGACCATGATGGTGCCTTTCTTGCTATTGTAATGACTTAAGTAGTCGGCGAAGAGTCGATCCAGATTCAGATTAATGACGATCGCGCCCTCCACTTGGCCAATCAGCGGCATCTTCTGAATCAGGGAGGTCGCAGGATGTTCCGGAGAAAACCCGTTCGATCTTCCGGTTAACCAGACAGTACGAGATGCTGAGTCTTGATTTAAGGTATCCAGCCAGGACTGGTCAGCAAAGTCGGATATAGGAGATGTCTTTACCTCCGGACGTGATGTCAGGACAAGTTCAAGCGGGGCGTAGTATAGATAGATGGAATCGATGTAGGGACTGAGCTTTTTTTGCTCTTCTACGAGAGTGGACAGATCAATTAATGAACTTACAGAGAGCTTGCCTCCGATGGTATGGTACACATAGGATTGAGCCATCAGCAGACTATTGGCCGCATTTCCGATGGTGGTCAGCTCCTTATGAATCAGCTCCTTCTGCTGAGTCAAGACAGATTCATTATAACTGATGGCATTACGGACACTGTTATCAGCCGAAATCATGTAAGTGACCGAAGAAATGAGAACAACAGTGATCAAAGCTATGGCAGTCATCGATAGGAGCAGTTTAACGAACATGGAGTTATTTTTCATGGCTAAAAGTCCCCTCATGGCAATCCCCTCCTTACCTCAGCAGTGGTAGCGCTTACAATAAAATTTGATGATCTCAACAGTTGTGTGCAGTCCATTATATATCACACCAACGGAATTAGAACAGATCGAAATTGAAAAACATACAAAAAACGGAATAACGTCAGTGGCTCTACGCGGCTTCTGAAGCCAAAAACATAAAAAAAATGGAATGAGAGGATTGTGCGCCGGAAGGGTTAAAGCTTAAATTTTAAGTATGTAAAAACCGTTTCCAATACCCGGCCGGGTCGTTATGCAGGATGCGGGATTCTCGAATCCAAAACCAATCCAACAACAGGGGGTAGGTTCTTTTGCGTAAAAGAATCAAAATTGTAAGCGTTATCTTGTTGGCTGTAAGTTTGGCGACAAGCTTGCTTAGCGGATGCACTTCCGAGACGAACACCTCAAGCCCGAGTCCAAATGCAGGAGAAACGCCGGGAGCAAACTCCAATCCGATTGAAATCTCCTGGGGCATTCATTTTGCCGCAGATGGAGTTGTCAATGACTCGGAGGTCCAGAAGTGGCTGGAGCAGAAGTTTAATGTAAAGATCAAACCCGTGAAGGTAACGGACGCCAGTATCGCTTCCGGGGAAATACCGGACATATTCATGCTTGGTGATCCTTCTAATGTAATCGCTTACCAAAATCAGGGCGTGTTAATGAGCATTGATCAGAACATGTTGATGGAGAAAATGCCTGAATATTACGCGGATATTGAGAAAAAGAAAGAGCTTTTTCAGACCGTTACCGTCAATAACGAGCTGTGGGCTATCCCGATGTTTATCGATTTGAAGCCTTACGATCTGGGGATGTTGTGGCGTAAGGACTGGCTGGATCAGGTCGGCATTCAGAAAGTCCCGGAGACGTTGGATGAATTCGAGGAAGCCGTTTATGCCTTTGCACAAAAGGATCCGGACGGTAACGGTGTGAAGGATACGTACGGGTTGACAGGAACGGCTACGTCCACGTGGTCATCCGGATTCTATTCCATCTTCGGGGCATTCGGTGTGGAGCCGACCATGTGGATGGAGAGGGATGGTCAGATTGTAAACGGATCGATCATGCCTGAGACCAAGGAAGCCTTGGCGAAGCTGCGCAAATGGTATGCGGATGGTGTCATCGATCCGGAATTTATTACAGATACACAGGATTCATATCGTAAGAAACTGTATAACAACCGGATCGGCGTCATTGAAGAGCAGATCAGCAAAGGCGCTCTGCCGGAATCGGTAACAGTCAAGGAAATGCTGGCACTAAATCCGGATGCCAAGATGGCATTTTCCAAAAATCCGAAGGGACCTGGCGGTGACGGCTCATGGGATTGGGGAATCAAGAGCAACTTCCTGGTTATCGGCAGCAAAGTAAAGGATCAGCCTGAGAAGCTCGAGAAGCTGTTCGAAATTCTACGGGCACAGAGCAGTGATGAAGAGACCATCAATATGACCAGCCTTGGGGTAAAGGGGGAGCAATGGGATTTTGCTGAGAACGGTGCTACCTCGGGGGCGACTACATTCCTGCCTGGATTCGATAAGCAGGAGCAGCGGGATCAACTGGGAATCCGTCTGTTCTCTTTTGGTAACATTACCACCCAGGCTTATCGGGACAAATATTCCGATCCGAAGCTGAATGAGGCGGTCAAAACGTATTCATCTGCTCCAAGATGGACCGATGCGCTGTTATTCTCTGTGCTGCCTTCGGACGGAAAATACAAACAGGAATTGACGTCACTCATGCAAAAATATTTTGCACAAATCATCAGCGGCGAAATTCCTCTGACTGATTTTGATACATTCGTAACGGAATGGAAGGCAAAAGGCGGCGATGAATTAACGAAGGAAGCCAATGAAATGTACCAAGCACAATTCAAAAAATAACCCTGACTTGGCCCAGCCACCCGTGAGGGCTTAATCATCCCTTGCGGGAGGGCTGGCGGTTCGGTTTACAAGGAAGTGCGCCATGAAAACGATAAAAAAACACGGAGAGCTGCTTTTATTATTTCTGTTCGCCTTCGCATTCTTCGTCGTATTTAAATACGGCCCTTTATATGGAGTGGTCATTGCCTTCAAGGATTTCCGGGTCGTCGACGGGATATGGGGAAGTCCGTGGGTCGGATTCCGCCATTTTCAGGAATTATTTCAGAATGGGGATTTTTATCGATTACTTAAAAATACCCTGCTCCTGAATTTATATCAGATGATCTTTGCTTTTCCCGCACCAATCATACTGGCGATTTTGCTTAACGAGGTGAGGTCAAGGTATTTCCAGCGGTTTATCCAGACGACCATGTACTTGCCTCATTTTGTATCGTGGGTCGTCATGTCCGGGCTGATTATTTATTTTCTCTCTCCAACGTCCGGCGTTGTAGGGGAAATTGTGAAGTGGTTTGGAGGGGAGCCTGTCTTTTATATGGGAAAGAAGGAATATTTCCGTCCGATTGTAGTCATCTCTTCGATTCTTAAGGATATCGGGTGGGGCTCGATTATCTACTTTGCAGCTTTGGCGGCGATCAACCCGGAGCTGCATGAATCGGCCGTCATTGACGGAGCCAATCGGTGGCAGAGAATCATTCGAATTAATATCCCCTCCATTATGCCCACGGTCGCTATTATGTTCATTCTGAGTCTTGGTGGTTTCCTAAGCGCAAACTTCGAACAAATCATCAATCTGTTAAACCCGGTCAATTACGAAACGGGTGACGTCATCGATACTTATGTCTACAGGGTAGGTCTGCAGCAGTTTCAGTACAGCTACACGGCGGCCATTGGCTTGTTTAAATCGCTGGTAGGGCTCCTGCTGATTCTGGGGGCTAATCTGACCGTGCGAAAATTGAGCCGCGGCGAGAGCGGTCTATGGTAAAGGCAGGAGGAAGACAGTCATGAAAATAAAAAGATGGCAAGAGCTCATTGCACCTGCCATGATCTACCTTATTTTGTCCATCCTGGCACTCATCGTTGTGTACCCGTTCATTCATGTCCTGTCCGTCTCTTTCAGCGGTAGGGGAGAAGCTCTTCGAAGCGGATTTCATTTTTATCCTCGGGATTTCGAGTGGGAAGCATACCGCGGGCTGCTGGACTATCCATTAATCTGGTCAGGATATGCGAATACGCTGTTTCGGATGGTCGTAGGCACGACCTTAACACTTCTCGTTACCGTCTGCGCCGCTTATCCGCTCTCCCGTCCCGATCTGCCCATGAAGCGGCTGCTGATCATGCTGCTGTTGTTCACGATGATCTTCGATGGCGGGATTGTCCCGCAATATCTATTAATCAAAGAACTGCATCTGCTTAACACGCACTGGGTCTATGTGCTGCCATCCGCTGCCAATGCTTTTCATGTGCTTGTAATGATCTCGTTTTTTCGCTCCGTTCCGGATGCGCTGATCGAAGCAGCTCGTATCGACGGGGCAAGGGACTTGCGAATTCTGTTCCGGATCCTGCTCCCGCTGTCCATTCCGTCTCTAGTGACGATCGGGCTCTGGAATCTGGTTTACCACATTAATGCGTTTATGGATAACCTGCTTTACGTCACCGATTCATCCAAATTCGTGCTGCAGCAGGTTGTCCGCCAGATCCTTATCGAGAGCAAGCTCGACCCGTTTACTACGGCGACGCTTGCAACACCACCTGCGCCGGAGAGCTTGAAAATGGCGGCTGTCATTGTCAGCTCTTTGCCGGTGATCGTCATGTATCCTTTCCTGCTTCGATATTTCGAAAAAGGAACCATGATTGGGTCTGTAAAAGGCTAGTGATCATGTGCGTTTTATCTGATTGATCTTAAAAGGGAGGTATTTCCAAAGATGATGAGGAGACGGATTATTATTGCATTAATCCTGGTGTTGTTGGTGGGCTGTCTGCCGGTTACGGGAGCGAATGCGGAAGATATGGTGAACCCTGGTGCTGTCTTTTATATTTCCAATAATGGTGATGATTCGAATCCGGGAACGGAAGCCGAGCCATTCCGCACACTTGAAAAGGCCAGGGACGCAATCCGGCAATTGAAGACGGGTTCCGGGCTGCCTGAAGGCGGTGTGACGGTCTATTTAAGGGGCGGCACCTACAATAGAAGCGAAAGCTTTCTGCTGGAGGAGCAGGACTCCGGTACGGAGAATAAGCGGATAACCTACAAGGCTTACCCAGGAGAAAGCGTGCGGTTAAACGGCGGTCTGGAACTTCAGAAAAGCTGGTTTTCTCCGGTAACGGACACGAATGTCCTGGACCGAATCATCAGTGCGGATGCCAGAACGAAGGTTCTTCAGGCAGATCTGAAAGCTCAAGGCATCACCGATTACGGTGTAATGAGCCGGCATGGTTATTACAAAGCCAATGACGTCAGTCAGGTTCCGCCGATGGAGCTGTATGTTGAAGGTCAAGGCATGACCCTTGCCCGCTGGCCGAACAATGGAACGGTCCAGATGGGCACCATTACCGATCCCGGACCTACCCGCAGTGACCCGGATTTGCAGACACGCGGCGGGACCTTTACCTACAATTACGAAAGACCGGATCTCTGGGAAGAAGCGGATGACATCTGGTTGGATGGCATATTCGGTTACAGCTGGGAATGGTCGTACAATAAAGTGGCATCCATCGATACAAGCAACAAGACAATTACCTTGGCATACGGAGAGATGAGCGGTCTGTTTACCAACTGGTACCCGGACTTCCATTTTGCCCAGAACCTGCTTGAGGAGATCGATATGCCAGGTGAATATTACATCGACCGGAAGCAGGGCGTGCTCTACTTCATGCCTACGGCTGCCTTTGAAAGTGATCATCCTGAGATCATGGTTACAATGCTTAAAACACCGATGATCAATGCGAACAATCTTTCGCATGTGACCTTTGAGGACCTGATCCTGGAGAATGGCCGGGACTCCGCAGCAGTTATTATGGGCGGTGACAGCGTCCGATTGGAGCACTGCGAAATACGTAATTTCTCCAATGGGGGCGTACTGATTAATACGCAGAGCCGCTGGTTGTATAACGACTTTGCCAAAGTGGACGGAGTGAATCATGCGGTGATCAGCTCCCATATTCATCACATCGGCGGGACCGGGGTGATTCTGAATGGGGGAGATAAGAAGACGCTTGAGCCAGGAAACAATGTCGTGGAGAACAGCCATATCCATGATTTTGCTTACTACCATAAAGCCTATAATCCCAGTATCTTCCTGACCGGTGCGGGGAACAAGGTTTCCCACAACGAAATTCATGACGCTCCCCATCCGGGAATGCTGATCTTTGGCAATGACCATCTCGTGGAATACAACAACATTTATGACGTCTGCAAAACCTTCTCGGATCTCGGTGCCATCTATATGAATCTGGGCGAGTCGCCTCAGGAAAGGGGATCGGTAATCCGCAGGAATTATTTCCACAATATCGGGGAAGGCAAAGCAGGGGTTCAAGGGGTATATCCGGATAACTTTACGATGGGCATTACCATTGAAGAGAACATATTTAACGGCATGGGTAACGATGCCATTCTCAATAACGGCGGTGCCCATATCAAAACCCGGAACAATCTTTTTATTGATGCAAAGGTACCGTATGAATATTCGGACATGTATCTTGGCGATCAACCGGACCAGCAAATATCCAAAAACTATATGCCCAAATGGAAGGCGTTGTTTGAAAAGAACAACCATTTCGAAGGCACGCCGCATATGGAGAAATATCCGGAACTGGCGGATTTCTTCACGGAGAACCGGTATTATCCGGATACGAACACGTTTCAGAACAATGTGATCTATAACCCGACGAGGAAATTAAGCGGCACGAATAATCAGGGAGCAAGTGACAAGCGCAATCTGCTCCAGTATGCAAACAACTGGATTACGGATCATGATCCCGGCTTCGTTAATCTGGCGAACGGGGATTTGAATTTGAAGGCGGATGCGGAAGTGTTCCAAAAGATCCCTGGCTTCCCGGCCATCCCTTTCAGTGAGATGGGAATCCAGGGGAAAGCCGGTCCATACCTGGCTCCGGATCACATTGCTGTGGATCGAATCCAGTTGTATAACGAAAGCGTTACCATCGGGATTGGGAAGTCATTCGCTCTGTATTCCGCAGTCATTCCCTGGAACGCAACGAACCCCGCTATTCAGTACACGTCGAGCGACCCTTCGATTGTTAAGGTGGATCAAGGCGGCAAGCTGAAGGGTGTTAGCATAGGGAATGCCACGATTACAGCCGTTTCTGCTGACAACCCGACCTTAAAGGATGAGGTTCAGGTTACTGTTGAAGTTGGGGATGGCATTATCGATTATACCGATTTCGAAAACGGCAGGAACAGCTGGCCGACAGATCCGAATCGAAGCATTGTCGAGGTGGAAGGCGGCAACCATATGTATAAGCTTGTTAAAGGAGCAACGACGCTAAACGAGAATGAATTCAACCATTACGAGCTGACATTTAAGATGAAGACGCCGAAAGTTATTGCAGATGATGCCACATTCTATGTGTTTGACCGGCTGAACTCTGGCGGAAGCGGCGGTAGGATTGGTTACCGGAAGTATGCAAACGGAACATCTGCCTGGCTTTTGTACAATGCGGCCTGGGTTGCAGTGAAGCAGAATACGCTGGCTGCACCTGATCTGCAGCCGGATACGGTCTATAACATGAAAGTTATCGTTAAGGGTCAGGAGATTAGTGTTTACGTGGATAACAAATTGAAGCTAAAGGCAAGTGATTCGACATTCAATGCGTCCGGCCAGGTTGGCTTTTATTCCGGCGGCTTCAGTGAGCTCCTGTTTGATGACATCAAATTCACGGTTCCAAGCAGGGAAGTATCCGGTTTGCTGCTGGGTGAGAGCCATGTCAACATGGTCAAGGGGGAACAAAAGCAGCTGCAAGTTCAATTTGATCCGCTTGATGCCGAGAATAAGGAGGTTATCTTTCATACCTCTCAACCGGGAATTGCCGCTGTGGATGAACATGGATTGGTAACCGCCTTGGCGGAAGGCGAGGCTGAAATCACCGTAACATCAGCTGCCAACCCGGAAGCATCAGCATCCGTGCGCATTCAGGTATCGAATGTGATGCACTTTACGGATTTTGATTCGGGAGCGAACGGATGGCCGGTAGACCCGAACCGCAGTATCGTAACTGTGGATGGCAATAAAAAGTATAAAATTCTCAAAGGCGCCTCGGCCCTTCATCCGAAGACATTTACCGACTATGACCTTACCTTCACGCTGAAGACGCCGGCTGTCATGCCGGATACGGGAACTCTATATGTGTATGATCGTTCCGTCTCCAGCACATCCGGGAAAATTGCATACAAGAGGCTGGCGGACGGCACTTCGCAATGGATTCTTTATAATGGAGCATGGACAGCTCTGAAAACGACGAATCTGCCTGAAGAGGACCTGCAGCCTAATACCGAGTACACCATCCGCATCTGGGTCGAAGGTGCCGACATCCGCGTGTACGTAAACGGGGAACTTAGACTTGAAGGGTCGGATACCAAGCACAATCCATCTGGAACGGTAGGTTTCTATGTAGGCGGGTTCAGCGAAATGTGGTTCGATGACATCCAGTTTTCCCTGATCGATACCGATCGGACTGCTCCAGAGACCACGGCCGTCATGAGTCCGGCAGAACCGGACGGCATGAGTGGATGGTATACACAGCCTGTAACCCTTGCCTTGCACTCTTCTGAAGGCTCTTCTGAATCCGCATCGACAGAATATAGTCTGGATGGAGGGGATACCTGGCTGGACTATCAGGACTCCCTGACCTTCAGTCAGGATGGTCGTTATTCCATTCTATACCGTTCACTGGATTCATCCGGAAACGCGGAGGAAGCGAAATCGCTGGAGTTTAATCTGGATGCCTCGGCACCCATGATTTCGGTGGCAGAGCCGCTAGCTAGAGATTATACAAGCGCAGAGTCCCTGAATTTGTCATGGACAGCTGTCGATGAGGTGTCCGGGGTTAATGAATTGAAGAGTACAGCAAGGCTCGATGATCATCAGATCGAGCAGGGAGCGGCGGTGCTTCTCTATATGCTACCCCTGGGAGCTCACACCTTCAAAGTAATCGCCACAGACGAAGCGGGGAATGAACAGGAAGCGGTTGTGACGTTCTCCACTTATGCAGACATCAGCTCACTGAAAGCGCTGGTAACCCTCTTTCGGGAGAAGTCCTGGATTGATAATGGCGGGATCGCTAACAGCCTGCTCAAGAAGCTGGATAATGGGAATACGGAAGCGTTCCTCCATGAGGTTCAAGCCCAGAGCGGCAAACATATTACGGAGGAAGCAGCAGCCTACCTGCTTCGGGACGGGCAGGCTGTAACAACAGAATAGACCACAGAAAAAAAGCCTTTCCGATCATATTCGGAAAGGCTTCTTTCTTAGAGCTAACGTTGAAATTGCAGCTCGGGATAGATCCAGGCATAAGCATGATAAAGGCCGCTGTTGATATTAATATTGCCTGTGATCGGACGGTAAGGAGCGACAAAACGTTCAAAGTCCGGATTCTTGTAGATGTTCGCCATCGCCTCAACCAGATCAAGGGGCCATGTGCTGCCAGATAGCTGTGCCGGGAAGATCGGATTATCGTCATATGGCCATTCCTTCAGATGCCCGTTGACATAATGGAAGAATTGTTTGACGGCATACTGGAGGCTTTTGCCGCCCGGTGAGACCCAGCGGAACAAATCCTCTCCCGTTGTGTCCAGGACGAGCTTGGCGGCAGCCGTTACCGGAGCGAGAGCGAAATAATGATACCACAGGGAATGCTTGCCTCTGGACGCTTCTTCTGGAATGAATCCTTCGATGGAGAGGGAGTGGTCGAGATGTTCTTTGAGCGCGGTCACCTCTTCTGCCAAATGAAGCTTATCCTCCATAAAACGATACATGGCTAGTTGGGCATACAGACTCCAGCTCCACCAGTTGTTGCGGAGAGGGATTCGATCCCACTCCGGCAGACATACCTGGGTCATCCATTGTGTGAAAATACTCTGCTCTTCTTTGCTCCAGTCCACGTATTCTTTGATTTCATTCGCCGCAAGTATGAGTCCAACCCCCAGATAAGCAGATACCAATGGTCCGTCCGCACCTGTAATCTCCCGATTAACTACTGCCCACCCCATGATGATTTCCTTCGCTTTGCTTGCATAAGCAGCTGTTCCTGACAGCCGGTAGGCCATTGCAGTTGTATAGGCCGCTTGGGCATCCTTCTCCATCCGCCGCTTCGCGAGCGTGTGTCCCTCAGTGTCCTGGTAAAAGCCGGGAATCTCCCAAGTGGCAATCGCATGGCTGTTCGCAGATAGACTCTCGTTTGCTTGATCAAGAAGAACTTCAAGTGCAGTCGGATGTTTCATATGCATGCAGCCCACCTCTTCTGAAATGGAATGATTCATTAATTAATATCCTTGTCGCAGTAACAGATACGGAAAAGTAAACTTACTTGGGCTCCACATCATCCAAGGTCAGACGATATTGAAGGTGCCTCATATATGAACCGCCCGCGTTCCTAAATACCATACCGAACCGGATGTCCTCCCCGGATCCTTGCACGATGGCGATCAGACGATTAATACCGGCACGCAGCTCGATATGTCTCTCTGGATCGGGAACATGACTCCCGTTTAGATAAATCTCATATTCGGAGTTCGTGTTGACTTGAAGCTTACCTCGAAGGATACCATCGACTGGATTACATGAAGGGTCCAAACCATGAACGAAACAGCTCAGGAACCAGCGCTCATCCCCAGGATCCTGGATAAGAAAGGCACCGTCTGAAGAGCTTCGCTCTTTCTTGAGCATCCAGCCGTAGAGCCCCTCACCCAGATTGTTCAGCGAGAATTCCGGATCCGTATAATAGGCCTTCATTTCCTCGTAATTGACCCACGGCTTGCAAGGCAGCGCCATGACCTTTTCAACGGACCAGTGCGCGTCTGTTTTGGAGCTGTGAAGAAGACCGTCGTCTATGGCGGCCCCCAGATTGGCCAAAAGTCGGCTATATAAGCGTATGGATTTGGCGGAATCCGGTTCAAGGAGCAGTTGAGATAAAATGATACATCCTTGTTCCTGTTCCACTTGCAGTACAAAACTCCCGGCAGGATGCTGTTGATCCCGGTTCAGCTCCACCAATGCCAGCCTGCTGTATTCCGACGTATGCCCATGCACAAAATAATCCTTCCATGCTGTCCCTTCTACGCTTGCGCATAGTACCGCTGCATCGGTCGTATCCAGACTGTAAGAGGCCAAGGGACGATTAACAACTTCTCTGGGCGAGAGAAAAACCTTGTCGAAACCGAACAGGTCAACCGGACTTAATCCTTGGACCACAGGCCTATCGTAATTCGCCTCCAAGTGGTACGTTTCATGCTTCAGGATCGAGACAGGGCGCTTCAACAGAGCAGACAGGGCGGCTTCATGACCTGGAGAAGCGGGAAGGATGACGAGTTGACCGCCATGCCGAACATATTCATTCAAAACGGCTATGGAATTCGAATCTAACAGGAGGTTTGGCTCCACGACAACAAGTTGATATGTTGCAAGAAGGCTGCTCGTGATTTTCTCGAGCACGTCGAAGGAAAGGCCAAGGGACCGCAGGAAATGCTCTGCTGCTCCTCCCCGTTCAACCCATGCACCTGTTCGGATCGATATCGCTTCGACGTTTCCTGCATAAGCGAGCATGTTGCGCAGCAAGCAGCAGGCCGCAGGGACGCTGTCGAAATGCTCCATGAGCTGCAGCTGATTAGCGATGAAGAGGCCGCTGCCGTTCCGGTATTCCAGTAGAGGGGACCACAGATCCCCGCCATCTCCAAAGTCCCCTGCGCTGCACTCCAAGATCATATTGAAATTGCCCTTGATCGGTTTCTCGAAAGCGGCGTGGATGATAGGAGGTGGGCCATCCTCACGGATCTTTTCGTCCCAAAACATCAAATCATCATTGTCCAAGCCTTGAAGGATGGGATGGGTATAGCTGCCCGCGTGGGCGCGGATGAAATCCTGCCGCGAAATTGTCAAATGACCCAGAGACAGATGGAGCTGCTCCAACAGCAGAAGACGCCCGCCCCTTCGTACATAATTTTGGAGCGCCATCTCCAGTTGACCGTCCTCATCCTCCAGCCCGCTGCCTGCAACGACGAGGTGGTTGGGTGAAAGCTCGCCAAGCTGTTCAAGCCGGATTCGTCTGCATTCCGGGACAAGGACGTTTATCCGATCGAAGTCTTCGTCCCGACCTATGAAGGCCACAGGTCGATCTATAGAGACAGGGGTTGTTTTATAATGTGAGGGATACAGTTTGTACTGCAAATCCAGCTCATGAACGAGCTTGTCATCGTGAAACATTACGGCATGAACGTGTATAGCAGTTACATCCTTAACAGGCTCAGGTTTCCAGGTTACGGTCACGATCTCATGATCCGCCGGTTCTTGGTTGAACAGGAAGAGCTCCTGGTGAAGGAGTCTGTCCTCCTGGCGTACTTCGAATTCAATCCGAGTCTTACTTGAATGGAACGTATCGTTATAGACATCGAAGCTTCTGGAAATCGGCTCATCATCGAAAAAGGAACGATTGTATTCTGCCGGTATCATGGTAGCGGGCTTGAAAGAGGCTTCCATGATCGGGAAGGACGGGTTCTTCATATAAAGCGGATATTCCTTCGGAAGAAGACCGTTATTCAGCGTTAGCGCGTATTTCGGAATGACTTTTGGTTTCGGCCCCGGCGTATCTGGAGCGGATGGAGGAAGCACAATATCGTGTTCCGGCATGGCCCGCATGAAATAATGGGCGAAGTTGAAAGTGGAGATTCCCGAAACGCCTTGCCGCCTCGCATACTCCACGAACAGCCGCTCCTTCTCGGCCAGACCTTGGATACATTCATCCGTGTTTCGATACGCAGCCAAGCCTACGTACATGCTGCTGTTCTGGGGGCAGACATACCACCAGCCGCCATGCTCGCCGAACACGAGAGGCTTCTTCCGATCCCACGCGTCGATGGTGCCGTCTATGTTATAGTGCCTGCTCTCCACCTCCGTGAGTTCTTTGGGGAGGAGACGGTTATCGCCTTCTGCGATGATCGGGCGGGTAGGATCTAACTCGCGAATGAGGTCCATCATGGAAGGCATATGCTGCTTGAATATATCGCGGCCGTCCACCCAGCGCATCTCGTTCTGCAAGCTCCACAGGATAATGGATGGATGATTGCGGTCCCGCTCTACCAGTCTGCGGACATGGGCTGTGCAGTTCGCGATATAAGCGGGATGATCCGCAGGCATGGATTTGCTCGAACCGTAGATGGCCGTTTCATCCACAATCAGCATGCCCATCTCATCGGCGATATCCAGATAATAGGTCGGATGAGGCGCGGCATGCAGACGAACACAGTTCACTCCGGCCTCCTTGCACATGCCATACCAGGTGCGTACGTACTCCTGTGTTTGTTGAATGGCACCCTGGAAATGCCAGGAGTCACCGCGCAAGTTCATGGGCGTACCGTTAAGGATAAACTGCGAACCCTCGGTCCAGATCTCACGGAAGCCGAATGGCTGTTCCACCCGGTCGATAGCCCGGTCACCGTCCAGAAGTACAAGCTCCAAGCTGTACAAGAAAGGCTGCTCCGGATTCCAGTACTTGGCGTCCTCCCAATCCAGGCGGAACGTGAGCCGGCTTGAATCCCCTTGGCCGTTCACGGCTAACATATCAGCTTCAGCCTGAAGAATGGGGGAGGACGCCGAATCACCGTTTTCGCGCACATGAAGAATAGCCTTGTGGGATGTCTTCAAGGAGGAAGCCAAGGGATGGATTACCGCAGCATCTACGTCCAGCCGATTCTCCCGTACCGACGTTCGGATTGTTACATCCGCAAGCGAAATCTCGGGCCGACTTTCCAGATATACGTCCTGCCATATCCCTCTGGCAATCGAACCGAACCACGAGCCTGCAAGGCCCGTGATTTTTTGTTGACCTGAAGGAATCTCGACCTTGTCAAAGCTGCCGCAGACTACATGAAGTTTGTGCTCCGTATCCTTTCTGACCAGTTCGGTAATTTCCACAAGAAGAGGCAGGTAACCATCCTCCCACATGGCTACGAGATGATGGTCAAGATACACGGCAGCCTTTTGCATGATCCCGTCCATACGGAGGAAGATCCGTGTCCCTGGTTCATACATGGCCGAAGGCACCCGGAATGACCGGTGAAGAACTCCCGCTTCGGCGTGCGCCCACTCCTTCGGATATCGAAATACATCATAAGGCGCATATTCGTATTCAGGAATGATCCCGAAGTTCTTTCCCGGAGGCCTTTCGTAGGAGCTTCTCCAGCTGGAGGGAACTTGAACCTTCTGCTCTTCGTAAACCAGCTCTCCAGGAAGGCCGAAGCCAGTACCCTGCTCATACAAAGGCATAAAATTCCATTCACCGTTTAAGCAGTATTCAGTTCGCATGATAAGAATGCTCCTTTCGTTTGACATTCGTTATGCCCGGATAACGAGCGGAATTTCCAGCCAGATCCGGGAGCTCCCATCGGACGAATCCCAGGGTATAAAGTGGGGCTCCATCGTTCCCGCCCAGTCGGATGGCGTATGGGATGTGGAGAGCTTGCCTGAATAGGACGGCTTCTCGATGGTTGCCGGATCTTCCGAGTAGAAGAACATCAGATTTTCATGCAGGGCAATCATCCCGTACTTATCGCCATCCCCCGGCTTCTCCTCCTGGTATTGGTAATGGTAAAAGACATAACTGGCGACTTGATCCGGCTTGAGATGGGCGATTCTGGCATAAGGCCGGGCTGGAGCGTTTTGTCTTAACCACTGCTTCTCGCTGACCGGCTTGTGATAGTGGAAAATATCGATCATCGGTACCCACCTTCTAGCACTGCTCGTTCCGGGCCAGGTTTCCAAAGCGTCTTCGCAGTGAGCGAAGAGTTCGTGAGGATCAACCGACTGAGCCGGGCTTTCATAATAAAGAAACAGCTGTGTTCCGAAATGGAACAGACTAAGTTGACGGGCGCCGAGTTCCTGCGTCTGGGTTTGAAGTACGGGTAAAGCTTCGCGAAACAATTGCATCAGGTCCATATTCTCGCGGCACTGCGCACGGAAATGATAGCGGTACATGAGCCACCTCAGTTTCATGTCGTTTATCCCCATGTTACTGTAAATGGCTTCATAATTCCTTGACGATAATGACCTTCTTTAGCATAATAGCGACATGAATAGAAAAAGCCATTATCTGGACCTGGGGCTTGAACCGGATTTTATTTTTCGCATCGAGAAATGCCCTCTAACTCATGATTTTGATGTCCACCAGCATGACTATTCCGAGCTCGTTGTCATTCTTGGAGGTACCGCAACTCACATTATCGAAGGAAGGGAGTATCCGATCTCTGCCGGGCAGGTGTTCTTCATCCATGGCAATGTGTCCCACGGCTATAAAGACGTGGATCATATCGAGTACGTCAACGTCATGTTTCATCCTGACCAGATGACTCAGCTGCAGGAGCTGAAGCTGATGGCTGGCTTCCAGGCATTATTTTATTTCGAGCCGTTCTACCGGAAGGAAATGAACTTCAAAGGAATGCTTACCCTGAATGATGAACAGCTGCGGCAGGTCACCGGTCTGCTTGATGTCATTCTGAGTGAGCATGATCAGCGGCCAGAAGGTTACCGAATGCTGATCCGCTCCTATTTTACGGCACTCATGGGTGTGCTCTCCCGTTATTATGTGGCGAACAACGGGTGGCCTCAGAACAAAGCGCTGCGAATCGCCGAGTCCATTACGTACTTGGAGGAACACTTTCAGGAGCCTCTCAATCTGGATATGCTCGCGGAAAAGGCTTATTTGTCTAAAAGGCAGTTTCTTCGCGAATTCGCAAGGAACTTCCAAACGACGCCCATGGACTATGTGATCCGGCGGAGGCTGGACTATTCCTGTACGCTGCTGCGTAATCCTAACCTGTCTATTTTGCAAGTGGCTCAGGAGAGCGGCTTCCGGGATCAGAATTATTACGCCCGCCAGTTCAAGAAGATTTACCTGTGTACGCCTACGGAATATCGGGAGAAATACGTCTAAACGTTTTGATAAGAAGACAACATGGACTCATAGGAAAACAATAGGAACGGAACTCATAACAAAACAAAACAAAACAAAACAAAACAAAACAATATGAACTCATAAGAAAACAGCAGGAACCATTCACGTTCCTGCTGTTTTTGTCATGTGCGGCCCAAGCGGGTGCTTCGATATTGACCGGGTGTCATTCCCAGCTTTTTTCGGAATAAGCGAATAAAATAATTGGCATTCTCGATCCCGATCAGCACACCGATCTCGGATACGGGAAGGCTCGTATTTTCCAAGAGAGATTTAGCTTTATTCATCTGCAGCTCGTGCAGGTATTGAAGCGGACTCAGTCCTGTGTATTTCTTCAGGCAGCGGGAGAGATAGTCCACATGGAAATGGAGCGTTTCTTCCATATGCTTCGCATCAAAGGGACGGGTAATATGCTCTTCGAGATAGTTTATCGTTTGATCGCACAGTATTCTCGAACGTGGAGCATACTGCAGGCGCATAGCTGACTGCAGTTCGGTCAACAAGCCAGCGAGCTGACCCTGCAGCGGCAAGGACGTTGCGGGCGACAAGCTTAAGTGAAGCTCCATCATTCGTTGCAGGAAGGGAAGAATGCTTGGTGTGTGGAGGCTTGTGAATTTGGGAATGTACATGACCTGCCGGTGCGGAGTGACATCCAGGTTGGAGCCTTTCGTGAAGGGAGTCGACCATGGAATTTGTCCGCTGTCCATCGTTCGGACAGGCTCAGGGTGGGCCAAGTGGAGCCAATATATTTCAGTTTCTTCCTCGCAAGGGCGATGCCCGACATGCAGACGGTTCGGCTCAAGCACAAGCAAGGAACCTGCTGTGATTTCGAATGGCATATCATCTTCGGTCATGTACAAGGTACCTTTCATCACAAACAGCATGTCATACAAGTTAAACGAACGACTCAGGTGCTGCTGCCCCGGGTTCCAGATGGAGTGACCGATCGTTACTAATTGCGGAAGTGGGGGGATGGTTAGCTCAAGACAATTCATAAGGCCAGCCCTTTCCATTACTTCTTGGTGCACCTATTGTATCATGGACTGAACTGCGAATGGTCGAAATTGTGCTATAAAAAGTCGTCTTTACACCTATTCGTTCAATGCTGGAAGGCCTATATTAGGGATATATGAACGAGAAAGGAAGCGAAATCATGCGATTCCGTCAAGTCCATCTGGATTTTCACACCTCGGAAGCCATTGTCCCCATTGGGGACCGCTTTGACAAAAGGCAGTTTCAGGACATGTTGAAGCTTGGGCATGTCGACTCGATTACGGTGTTCTCCAAGTGCCATCATGGCTGGGCGTATCATCCTTCGGAGGCTAATGAGATTCATCCGGGGTTAAGCTTCGATTTGCTTGCGGCACAGATTGAGGCAGCCCATGAAATCAACGTAAAAACACCAGTGTACCTTTCGGCCGGTTTGGATGAAAAGCTAGCCCGGCGTCACCCCGAGTGGCTGATCCGCGACATGAATGATCGAACGAATTGGGCCGAAGGCTTCATGCAGCCAGGCTATCATCAATTTTGCATGAACTCTCCTTATCTCGATATCCTGATCGAACAGATTAGGGAAGTGTTGCTCCGATATGATGCAGACGGATTGTTTCTCGATATTGTGGGTATACGCAAATGTTACTGTCATAACTGTGTGGATACCATACGGCGTAAAGGGAATGACCCTCGCAACGAGGAAGCGATGAAGAGGCTATGGGAGAGCACATATGCCAATTACACAGCCAGGGTGAAGGAAACGGTGGAATCGATCAAACCAGGTCTGCCCATTTTTCATAACGGCGGACACATCAAACGAGGTCGTCGCGACTTGGCTGCAATGAATACCCATTTGGAACTGGAGTCGCTGCCTACCGGCGGATGGGGGTATGACCATTTCCCTCTTTCGGCCAGGTACGTACAGACTCTCGGATTCGAATTTCTTGGCATGACCGGGAAATTTCATACGGCGTGGGGAGAATTCGGCGGATATAAACATCCAAACGCACTTCGCTATGAAACCGCTCTCAGTCTTGCGAATGGTGCAAAGTGTTCGATTGGGGATCAGCTTCAGCCTGATGGCCGCATGGATCCGGCAACCTATGAATTGATCGGTACGGCCTACCGTGAAGTCGAAAGAAAGGAAGCTTGGTGCGTGAATGCCGTGAACGTTGCGGATGTAGCGTTGTTGTCCTTGGAAGCAACGGGCGTGCACCCTAAAGCCCAAGAAGATGCAAGTCGGAACGATTCGGATGCAGGGGCTGTACGCATGCTGCTGGAGGGCAATATCCTATTTGATGTGATTGATACGGAACAAGATTTTGCGAATTATCAGGTGCTGATTTTACCGGATTATGTGGCGGTGAATGACGAGCTGAAGGATAAGCTGGATTTGTTTTTACAGCAGGGAGGTAAGGTCCTCGCCACAGGCTGGTCAGGTCTGAACCAAGATGGTACGTCCTTCGCCATTGATTTCGGAGTGAGATATGTGGGAGTGAATCCATACCGTCCGGACTTTTTTCATCCGTTGTTCAAGCCTGCGAGCCTGGGGGAAGCTTCCTTTGTCATGTATACGGAAGGCCAGAAGCTCGAACTTGCCGGCGGAACGGAGCTTGGAAGCAGGAAAGATCCGTATTTCAACCGCGATGTCTTTACCTTCTGTTCGCACCAGCACACGCCAAGCAGCGATGTTTATGGCGGACCGGGCATGGTAGAGAGCGGCAGCGGCATCTATCTGGCCTGGAACGTGTTCGAGGATTATGCGAACCAAGGAAGTCTGATCCTGAAGGAGACGATCCTGTATGCGCTGAACCGCCTCATGCCTAATAAAACGCTGAACACCGATCTACCTGCCCAGGGGGTGACCACCCTGCAGAATCAAAAGCAAGAGAAAAGGCTGGTTCATCATCTGCTGTATGCGTCCCCTGTTCGCCGTGGCAAACAGATCGAAGTGATTGAGGATATCATCCCCCTATATGATGTTGAGGTGTCCATCCGGACTCCCCATCAAGTGAAGGATGTGTATTTGGCACCGCAAGTGCAGTCCATTCCCTTTAAGTGGGAGAAGGGTTCGGTTAGCTACACCGTTCCGAAGCTGGAATGCCATCAGATGGTGGTTATCGATTACGAGTGATATTGAGACAGGAAGGAAGCAAAGCGATGGACTTCAAACCGCTATCCATATTTATCGACCGCTTGACGGATTGGCGTATTCCATGGGCGGAGGTTTTGGTTTTGCACCGCAATCAAGAGGTCTTCCGCTACCGCAGCGGTTATGCTGACTTGGAACAACGTATTCCCATCCACGACAGGCACATCATTCGGCTGTATTCACTGACCAAAATTCTGACCTGTACGGCAGCCCTTCAGCTGGTAGAAAAGGGAGCACTCCTGTTAAATGACCCGTTGTCGGATTATCTTCCCGAATATACCGAGATGGCGGTGAAGGTGACCTTGCCGAGTGGTGAAATGGTATTGGAGAAAGCCCAGAGAGCGATCCGGGTACGGGATCTCTTTACCATGTCGGCCGGGCTCTCTTATGATATCCGTTCCCCTTCAATCCTGGAAGTCGTAAGACGCACAAGCGGAAGAGCACCAACCCGCGAAGTAGCGGCGGCCATCGCCGAAGAACCGCTGTTGTTCGAACCGGGGTCGAGGTGGAGCTACAGTTTAAGCCATGATGTTCTTGCCGCTGTGGTCGAAGTTGTCGATGGAAGACGGTTCGGCGCCTATGTTCGGGATGAAATTACCGGCCCACTCGGGATGTGTGATACCGGCTTCGATGTATCGGAAGAGAAACGGAGCCGTTTGGCTCCACAGTATGAATATAACGAGTCTTTGGGTAAACCTATTCCCATGGAAGGGAACGATTATCGGATCGGTATGGAATATGAGAGCGGCGGTGCCGGGTTGTTCTCCACGGTGGATGACTACGCCGTCTTTCTGAATGCACTTACCCATCAAGGAACAAGCCCCAAAGGCGTTCGAATCCTCGCAGCCGACACGGTGAATCTCATGAGAACAGATCATCTGACGGAGGCCACCCGCAGTCATTTCTCGTGGTCACAGCTTGCCGGGTATGGTTACGGGCTCGGTGTTCGCACCCATTGTTCCAAGCAGACCAGCGGGTCGCTCAGTCCACTTGGTGAATTCGGCTGGAGCGGCGCAGCCGGTGCTCTGGCGATCATGGACCCGTCTTCTCAGCTGACCGTCATGTATGCGCAGCATATGTTGAACAATCAAGAGCCCTATGTGCATCCACGTTTGAGAAATCTCGTATACGCTTGCTTGAACCATCGTTAGGAGGAATTGGCATGAGAATTCGATATGATCGCTTTCCGGGTGGCGTGCATAAGGCCATCACTCTGAGTTTTGATGATGGTCAGATTCATGACAGGAGACTGGTCGAGAAGTTTAATGAATATGGTCTCAAAGGCACGTTTCACCTAAACAGCGGTACGCTCGGAAAAGAGGGATTTCTTACACGGGACGAGATACGTCCCCTGTTCACAGGGCATGAAGTATCTGCACATACCGTCAGCCATCCTTTTCTCGAACAGTCGCCGGTCGAACAAATGGTTCAGGAAATCACGGAGGATCGAAAGGGACTGGAGGCTCTGGTTGGTTATCCTGTGCGTGGGATGAGCTATCCTTTTGGTACATATAACGACCAGCTTGTCTCGCTGCTGCCTTCGCTAGGGATAGAGTATGCCCGGACAGCAGCAAACGAGTTCGGGTTCAATATGCCTTCAGATTTCCTGAGATGGCATCCGACCTGCCATTATCGGCAAATGGTGGAGTACGCGCAGCAGTTACTTGCTTTAAAGCAGAGGCATACCAAGATGGCTTTGCTGTATGTGTGGGGGCACAGCTATGAATTTGAGAACGACAACAACTGGGAGCTGATCGATCGGTTTGGAGAACTCGTTGCCGGAAACGAAAATATTTGGTTTGCTACGAATGCTGAAATCGTTTCGTATATGCATGCATTGCGGCAGCTCCGATTCTCGGCAGATTACCGGATCGTCCATAATCCATCTGCACAAAGTGTATGGGTAAGCGTGGAAACTGACGTCGTAGAGCTTGCGGCAGGCGAATTGACCGAGCTCGGTTGATGATCCCTTGTTTGCTGTCATTCTCTGGATCATTTCTCCTAATAGATGAAGAGAGGACTGAAGTGCGATGTCTACCGAGGGAATGCAAACAACGGACTCGGAAGAGAAAAAACTTTATATACAAGCCATTGAGGACACTCTATCGAAAACGCTAAACAATATGGATAAGTTTGGGAACCGTTTTCCCCATGTTAGTCTGAATGGAACTTATATTTTGAATGATAACGATGACTGGACAGATGGCTTCTGGCCGGGGATATTGTGGTTGTGCTATGAATATTCACACGATGAACGCTACCGGAAGGCAGCAGAAGGGGCAGTGGCTCGTTTTCGTCAGCGACTTGAGCAGCATGTTTCCCTGGATCACCATGATATCGGATTTTTATACAGCTTATCGGCCAAAGCCCAGTGGATTGTAACTGGCGATGAGCGTGCTCGGGAGCTGGCTCTTGCTGCAGCTGATGTATTAATGAAACGATGGCGGACTACGAGTGACGGCAGCGGTTATATTCAAGCTTGGGGGGCCCCAGATAACGAGCAAGAAGCGGGGAGGATTATTATTGATTGCCTGCTTAATCTGCCGTTATTGTATTGGGCAAGTGAACAGACGGGTGATTCAACGTACGCTGAAATAGCACAGATCCAGGCAGAGAAAACACGGCGTTATATCGTTAGAGGGGATGATAGTTCGTATCATACGTTTTTCTTCGATGCGAAGTCGGGTGTTCCCATCGGCGGTGCGACACATCAAGGCTACAGCAACGGTTCGACGTGGACGCGGGGCCAAGCCTGGGGAGTATATGGGTTCGCGCTATCCTATCGTTATACTGGAAATAAGGCGTTTCTGGAGACTTCCAAGCGTATGGCCCGTTACTTCCTTGAACATTTACCCGAGGACAGCGTTGCTTATTGGGACTTCAACGCTCCTGTAGCTGCGGATACTTACCGGGACAGTTCAGCCTCAGCGATCGTTGCTGCGGGACTGGCGGAGCTCATCTCCCATTTGGCTGTTGGTGATCCAGATCGTCTATATTTCGAGCAGATGCTGGCAACAAGCATGGAATCGCTGATCAACAACTATGCCACGATCGGTGACGATGAAGCGGAAGGCTTTCTTAAACATGGGTCTTATCATATTCATGGCGGCTTATCCCCTGATGATCATATGATCTGGGGCGATTATTTCTATCTGGAATCGTTAATGCGTCTTGCGCATGGTATTCCTGGTTATTGGTATGAGCGTAAGGGGAATAACACTGGAATAACGAACATGATGTAAGGCGTTGGGGATATGGATAAGAGACTTGGAAAAAACAACGTACTGATACATTGGGATGATGACCCTCGTTCAAACTTGGTTCTATGATAGGGCCGTGGGAGAGGGCATTGTCCCGTACTCTTTTATAGAGATCATAATGCCTAAGGAGTGGTAGAATTGGTTACAGCAGATATTGTCAGTCCAATCTTGTCCTATTTCTGCACAGATCAAAGAATCATTCGATCAGGCCATGGAATCATATAATAACAACATCCCTTCAGAAATCGAAAACCAATCAGCGATAATTACTGTCATACTAAATGAAAGATTTAAGAGATACATATTACTAAAAATGTATTAGTCAACTCAACGATCGTGATGAAATTGGGGCGTCGTGTATACTGAGACGTTATGTGACATACTGGAAACCAATTATTTAAGCGGGTGAAACCATGCAGCAAGTGGATTTAACCAAAACTCTTGAAGAGTTAGAAGGTGAAAAGTGGAACGAACCGAATTTTGCTTCTCGGTTGGTTCTCCAAGGATATGAATTAAGAAAGAAACCTCTCTGTGAATGGAATAATGAAGATTTAAGGCTTTCGATCGGGCAACAAATGAGTCTGGATTTTCTTTTACCTTTAGCCTTAGAGAAATTAATGGAGAACCCATTGAGTTCAGGGGATCTGTATATGGGAGATTTATTTTGTTCGGTACTTAAGGTAGGACAAAGATATTGGGAAGAACATAGAGAACTGAAGAACGAATTAGATGAAGTGATCCGAACATATGAAGAGGCGAGAAAGACATGAGTGAGAAAAATTTATATTATATAAAAACATCTACACGTTAACGGAGAGGCAGAGCCAATCTGAAGAAGCGAAGCGGTTCGCCAAAAAGCTTTCTGAAAGAAAGCTGCATCGGAAGCATAGGTTTATCACCGGATTTTCCGCTTAGAAGAGGGGATACCCTAAATGCGAAAAACACAGTATCTATTTAAATTGCCATGGATGTATACTTTGCAATAATGGAAGCTGAATTAAGGCTGCGGCTCCTGCAGACATTATTGACATTTTTATAAAGAACCCAAGTAGGTGGAATCAAAGATGCCTTATATGAAACCTGTAATTCGAGAACCTTATTATGATAAACCTGTATGGATTGAGAATGAAGTGGCTCGGAAGGAGTTTGCTTTCTTATCCTCGAATAGCAGTGAAAGTGAAGTTGAATTGTTTTTATTGCATTTATTTGGATACAACAGTATAGATGCATCGATGTCTTTTGAAGAATCTTTCAAAGAGCTTTTGGAGAAAGATGAAGTTGCTATTTTAGGCGGGGTTACATTTATACAGGATGAAGAAACGTTTATTATGCCTAGCTGTTGTTGCGGACTTGAAGAACTACAACCAATAATTAATTCAATTCAAGCAAAACAAAGTCCATGGTTAGGGCATGATCCGTCACCTGGAATTATATATTATGAAGATTATGTCTTAGTGTGGTCAGATGATCCAGCAACACAGAAGGAAGAATTATTTTGTATCAGGTTTACCTATAAAGAGCTGTTAGATGGTCTTGAGAAATGCAAAAATGACTTGCTGGAATTTATAAACGAACCTTTATATCAATGGATCATGGCAAGAGATGAAGAAATAGCGGATCGAATGAAGCAAAAAATGCTTCAATGGTTTTTGAAAGACGAATAGTAATGAACGGACTCAGGCAACCACCTCTGCAAGGCTGTTTAGTCTCTGACCCAGTCACTGCACTCCTTAAGGCTTTCGGGTTCGTGAATACGGGGAACGTTATAGATAAATCGAAAAGTGAGGTACAAGGATGAGTTATAAATCTATTCTTATAGACCAATTAAACGCCTGTTATAACGATAAAAGTTGGTTCATCCCGCTCCATGACATTTTAAAAGATTTAAATGCTGCACAAGCTGCATGGGAAAATGAAAGTAAACAATCCATTTGGTCGATCGTAAATCATCTTATTTTTTGGAATGAGAAGTGGCTTGAGAGGTATAACGTCGGACAATTTGAATTAGATAGTTCAATAAACAATGATGATACTTTTTACGTGAATCCACATACGATAAATGATTTTGAGTGGAAAAAGACCTTAGAGCGACTTGAAACAGTCTTTAATGGTTGGAATAAAGCCCTTGAGGAAAGTGATGATCTCAAACTTATCAAAGAGATTCCTTCCTATTTCAATGCTCCTTGGTGGGGCGTGGTATCCAATTTAAGTATTCATAATGCGTATCACATTGGTCAGATCATGATGCTCAAGAAACAGATGCATTGATTATTGAGAAAATCAAGAATAACTTACTGGAATGGGAGGAATAGATCGTATGTATCAGAACGTTTACGAGTTAACTATGACATTCAAGAACCCTCAGTATAGATCCAAGCTTAGTGACTCAGTTGTTCAAAAGCAGATTCAGGCCGTAGTTACTCGATTGAATTCTTATTACAAGAATGCAACGAAGCGACAGGTTAGCCTTAAGAAACACTTGGAGATTGCATTTGTAAACGGTGAAATAGCGATCACTCTTAAAACCGAAAATCCACTGCCTAATCCTGAACGAAAGGGACAGTGTATGCGGCAGTTCTCAAGGTTTTTGCTTGAGGATGGATTTGGTCAATTTCTTACTGCTTATGACCCAAAGAAATTATTATCATCATAAATAATGGCTAGACGATATGCGTGGGAAGTGATGCAGCGATATGAAAGTGAATTTTAAAGAAACCAAACTTTCACGCACTGGAAATTGTAGGGGGTACGAGGGTAGAAAGTTCATTCATATATGCGAAGTTTGCGGAAAATGAGAGATATGGACGCCTCGTGAAGGAATTGAAAAAGAATGGGGCTATGCTCCTTGTATGTATCATTTAAAGCAGTGAGCCAGCGAGCATTTTGGTCAGTGAATAAGTATTGATCTATTACCACAAGTGGTTTTGGACCCTCTGAAAAAAAAGGAGAAAAGAACAGCATGAAGAACCCTGAGTTCAGTCTATGGAAAAGTACATTATTGAATCATTTTAGAAATGATCTGGAGAAATTTGCAACAACAACTGAAAATAAAGAAGTGTATGCGGTGATATTGGACTGCCAAGCTACATATGGAAGTGTTAATATGAAGTGGAATACCGTAGATTCGTTTAAAATATATGCGGAAAAACACTGCAGCTCATATCCTCCAGACAGATTACTCGGCTCTAGGGGAGTAGAATATAATGTTGGGGATTTTTCATACGAAGATTCGAAACAACCAGAAGAAATAAATAAATTTGAACAATGGTATGAAACAATACTTTCGGAATGTTTTGATCGAGAAGATGAAGAATCATGGAATGAATTAACTCAGAAGTTTATCCATACGTTAGTTGAAATAATCCATGAACTTGCCCCGACCTTTTCCAAACTAAATACGACTGGTGATTTTATAGCGTTTATTGTAGAACATGACTCTGATTACTACGAATACATAAAAAAGACGGTAACTATTGAAGACTATTATAAAGCGTTTCCCGAAGTTAAAGAATATGATCAATATCTAAGCCATATTTATTCTTTAACTAAAGAAGAACAAGTTACCCATTGGTGTAATTTATTATACGAATTTGTAATTGAAGCCGACACAGATGGAACAAGGGCTTTTAAACAAATGAACCGCAATGAGTATGATGCTGAGGATGAAATAAAAAAATTAGGATTGATCGCATCAAGCAAAGTAGTCACACTCTTTGAGGTGTTTTCCGGATATATTCCATCAGTCGATGGCGTAATTATTCAAAGCGAGAGTTATACTCGATGGATGTTTCTAAGTATTCTAATAGATATTAAACATGCTGACGAGGAGACCATCAATCGATTAAAGCAAATTCTTATACGAAAATATGAAATCGATAATGAGGTACAAGAATGTATTAATATTGCAAGAACTCTTCATGCTCTTGATTCATTACGTTTTCCAGAAGAAGTGTATGATGAAAATAGACTTAGGTTATTAAACTTTGAAGAATACAAGAACAAGTAATATATCTAAGGGGTTTGTCACTTCCGATAACTTTATATCCATGCATCAACCCAAAATCGGTGAACGTCGTGAATACAGGAATGTTAAGCGAAATATCATTAAGATTATTAAGAATATAAGATTTCAATCAGAAAAGAAGGGGAAGATACATGGCTAAATTGATTTTGTTAAGTGACCTGAAAGAAAATGATAGATTGTTGAATAAATTAGAAGACATCTTTGGAGGGATAAAACCTTCTATTGCTTATATACCTTCGTGTTCTGATCCGGACAGAACATATTTCAAAGCGACAACGGAGTTTTATAACAAGATTGGAATTGAAGATATCGAATATAAGGATCTCGATGAAGAGTATGACGAGATAGTTATTTCCACTATTTTTGAGCACAATGCGATTCATTTATCTGGAGGGAATACATTTTATTTTTTGCACTTGTTACGTAAACGGGGCTTTATAGATTCGTTGCGCACATATGTCAGCAATGGTGGAATTTTAATTGGGGTTAGTGCCGGAAGTTTATTAATGACGAAAACAATCGAATTAGCCGGCTATGGCGAAGATGGAGACTTAAATGGAGTTGGGTTAAAAGATATGAAAGCATTAGGTTTAGTAGAATTTGAATTTTTACCTCACTGGGATGGCTCAGAAAAAACAGAACAATCAATAAGTCGTTATGCAAAGGCAAAAGATATAACAGTTTATTTATGTAGGGATGGAGATGCAGTAGTAGTAAATAACACAAAAATTGAATTCATTGGGGATATAAGAGTAATTAACTAGAAGACTTCGTACAGCATATTCGACGGTGACAGATACTTCGCTTAACCTAATATTCACGCTGCGGCCATACGCCCTGGGTCGGGCATTCGCCGGACACTCCGCATACGCTGAGTCGTGAATACAGGAACGTTAGCCGAAAGAAGTTCTTAGTTTAGGAGGAGTCTATATGATATTAGAAAAAGTTATAAATAGAATTGTAATACAAAGTGAATATAAGGATTTGGTTGATAAGTATATAGATCAGATCCTTACCGAATTTAAAGGTAAGATTCATAGCATATATATGTGTGGCTCGATTCCAAAAGGAACTGCTAAACCTTTTAAGTCAGATGCAGACTTTACTATTGTCTGTGTAATCCCAAAGATATTGATTACGAAAGATTGACAAATATTAAAGACAGGCTTTTGAAAGAATATCCAATAGTCACTAAGATTGATACGATCATTTGCTCGATTGACGATGTATTAAGTAAACCGAATGAGTGGGGTTTTTGGGTTAAGATTATTTGTGTTTGCATGTATGGTGATGACATTGGTGAAAAAGTACCACCGATCATTATTTCTCCAGAGTTCATTCTAGACTTAAATACAGAGACCACGGAAGAAGTAGGTCGTGTACGTCGTTCACTTTCTACTGCTAGTGATCACACGATGAAAACTAGATATATTAAAGGGTATTCGAAAAGATTAATTCGTGCATTATACTCTTTGGTTTTAGTAGATACAGGTGTATGGCAAGATGACATTATTGAGATGAAGAATGCCATATTAAACTATTGTGAGATTGACTCCGCTTTAGTTGATTATTTGTATGCTTGTTACTTGGATAGTAATGTACTTGTTGAAGAGTTTCTGGGAATTGCAGATGAAATATATAGCTATTTTGAGAACGCGTTAAATGCCATGGCTGCTTCCGGAACTTCCCTCGACTAACACCATATTGACGCTCCGGGTCACTCTGAGAAGCGAGTGACCACATCCAGCCCCCTAAGCCCGTCGGGACGTCACTGCATAGGTGTTCGGCAAGCCTCACAACTATAAGTATGCCCATTAATTAGCAATCCCGAATTTGTAGTCGAATATGCCAATCTAAAGAAAGAGCTGGTTATTAAATATAGAGAAATTCGCCAGTCTTATACGAATGGGAGGACCGAATTTGTAAATTAAGTACTTAATGAATGTGGAAAGACTTTATAGGTAGTTCAAGGGGATGGATGCATCATATAACAACATATTCACGCTGCGAGGCTGACTCCCCTTGGTCTGCCAAAGGTATTTCGAGGAAGTCGTAACAGGCAGACACTCCTACGAGGCTAAGTCTTCAACCCAGTTACTGATGGTCCTTTAAAGCCTCTCGGGTTCGTGAATACTACAACGTTATGCGCCATTACCGGTAAATATAAAAGAAAATATTTAAGGGGATAATTTATGAAAGGAAAGATACTCTTATTATTTTTTATGACGATCGTGTTTTCATCTTGTCAAAATAGTAGTCAATCGACTACCTTAAACAGCGAAACTAAATCAATAATGAATTCTAAACTGCCTCCTGATGCAGTGAGTACAGGTAATGGAACAGAATCGAAAGAAATAACTGAAGGTCAATCGGATCCTTCTAATAATGAAGTGTTATCCATGAGCATTGGGACCTACGATTTGAGTGGGGAATTTTATGATGAAATGCTTCGAAATCCTATAGATCATGATTATGAAGTGGAATTAAATGAATTTCAAAATTCCAAAGAGATTATTACAACATTGGAATGGGGGGCGTTGGAAAGCAAATATACAGAGATCTGGGATAAAGAGTTGAATCAAATATATAAAAAGCTTCTTTCTAAGTTGGATAGAGAACCAAGAGAAGCATTAATTGAATCGCAGAAAGAATGGTTAAAGTATCACTTAAGGGAAACAAAATTTGTAGAGAAGACATTTATTGATAATGGTTACCTTGGATCACAAGGATCAGTAAGCTTAGGCACGGTTATACGGGAGAGAATTAGGGAAAGAACAATGCAATTATTTGAATATCGATATTTGCTAGATGGTGAAGTTGAGTTTGTATACCGAAGTAAAAAATAGATTTGGAATCTTGATCAAAGGTTTTTAAGTGATGCTTCGAAGACAAACGGCGCATGACACCATATTCACGCTTCGGGCCATTCGGCCCTCGGTCCGGCCGATGAATTTCGGGGAAGTAGAGGTAGCCAAATACATTAGATTTCGTATGGCTTGGATGAGTTCATATAATTTAATTAGAGCATGGATGTGGAAATCGTGAGAACATTATTGAAGACAATTTACTTGTTATTTGCTGTGGGTGTCGGCATCGGATGCTGTTACTCATACATATTTTTTATCTTTAATATTGGTAATGGAGGATTTAGCGCTGATAACAAGCCTGCCGCTTTTGGAGTTGCTGCTCTGGCGCTAATGGGAACCATAGTTTTTTTACTGCTTGGCAGGCTCATTTACCATTCTGACGCCTATATTGTCCCAAGTATTGCGATCATTTTTGGTGCTGCGTTTCTGACAATGCCAGCTGTTGAAGTCGGTAATAGTGTGATTGGTATTTATCAAACACACCGAGCAAAGCCGTATGTGGAAAGTTATATGAATGAACTAAAAACAAGTTTTGTTGAGAAAATAGCTCCATTGGAATTTGATGATCAAGAAAGCAAAACCGAAACTCTACGTTACTGGAGCAATAATGGGCATGATATTTGGATTAAATTAAGAAAGGATAATGAAACACTGACAACAGAGGATTTAAATAACGTAATCAATGCCTTGCCTTCAGCTAAGTATGAAGTAAGAGTATTCATATATTATAAAAGTTTTGAAGAATATCCGAACGATCAGTATTCTATTGATTTTACGATTCGAAATAACCCAAATGTTCAACCGTCTTGTAGATCAGATGACTTTGAGAGTAATCTATGTAATTTTATAGAGGCCAATAAATAATATTGAAGAAATTACGTATTTACCCGATTCGAATTGATTGATAAAGGGATGGCAGGAACAACATAATAAACTTTGGAACCTACTCTTCAAAAGGGCATGCGAAAACCGTACAAGATGAGGTTACCCGATTACTGGCAAAGTGTTATACGAAATTTTGGGTAATCGTAATTATCGGAGAAGAATTTGAAGGCTGGAAAACCGAGTATATAGGATATAGGAGAGCACTAACACCGAAATGGAGTGATGAGATCATTACTCCAAAATTAGTAGGCGAAATCATGGATTGGTGCCTCTTGAAAGATAAAGAGTTGACCATTGTTAATTGGAAAGGAGAAATCATCGAGTAGAACTAGTTTCTATGTATATCTAGAAGCTAGAAATATCAGCTATATAAACCGCAAAAAACAAACAAACGTTAACGGAGAGGCAGAACCAATCTGGAGAAGCAAAGCGTTCGCATTTATCACCGGATTTTCCCCTTAGAAAAGGGGAATCCCAAAAATCTGGGGATAACAGCGATCGGAAGATGGTACTGCACTCGCAGTGCCCTAGTGAAAATGATTAGTGCGGTTTATATAACAATATTTTTTCGTGACGGAGTGACAAGAGTTAACAGATCTATCGGGGAAGTGGAGCACGTACAGAGAAAGCATGTATGAAATACATATAAACTCATATGAAAGCGTATACGAGATCGCAGTCATATCTGGACCGATTGGAGGATCATTAAGCCTGAAGAACATGAAATGGGTTAAATGTAGCGTTATTTTGAATAAAAAGGAGTGTAGCTCATGCAAATCAGTCGAAGGTATCACACTGTAAACAAAGTCATCGCTAGTGTACTGTCATTCATATTTATCATTATGGCAATAGCGGTACCTGCCTACGCCGAAGAAGAACAGGTTGAGACTACACCATCCAGGATTCCTTTATCCGAGTTAGAGGAAACGATTGATGCTTATGTTGCCTCGTATGAGAAGTATACGGCTGCCGTTTCCGTTGTGGCGATCAAAGATGGTGAAACCATTGTGAATAAGGCGTATGGCTTTGCGGATATTGAGAATCAGCGAAAGGCAGACACGTCCACTGTTTTTGAATGGGCTTCGATCTCTAAACTGTTGGTCTATACAAGTGTGATGCAGCTTGTCGAACAAGGAAAGCTTGATTTGGAGACGGATATCAGAGAATATCTGCCAGAGGGATTTTTCCAAAAGCTCAAATACGATGAACCGGTTACCCTAATGAACCTGATGCATCACAATGCGGGTTGGGAAGATCAAACAGCGACCGAAGTGTATTATTACGCCGAGAATGAAACGTATGATTTAGGAGAGACGTTGCGTAAAAATGAGCCGAAACAGATCTACAAACCGAATAGCGTCGTTGGTTATTCAAACTATGGCGTTGGACTAGCCGGTTACATCGTGGAATTGGTAAGTGGCCAACCTTTCTATGAATATGTTAATCAACATATTTTTGAACCGCTTCATATGAACGACACTACGATTCATCCAACAGGGCAAAATCGTCCAGACCTCGTGCAAAGAAGGAATGAGATTGAAGGGTATACGAAAGAGTTGAAACGGATCCCTGAGAACAGAGTATATGTAACCTTTTATCCTACTGGGGCAGCCATGGGGACAGCAGAAGATTTAGGGAAATTCCTTGCAGCGCTGATGCCTGTTGATGATAGCCATGTATTATTTGCAAAGAGGGATACGTTAGATGAAATGTTGTCAACAAGTCTATATTATGACGGGACTTCGATTCCGCGATTTGCGCATGGGTTCGTTGAGATGGAATACGGGGTACCTACACTGTTGCACGAGGGGAATTTAAAAGGATTTTCAAGCAAAGTTGTCTTTGATCCCAAATCCAAATTTGGAATGGTGGTCATGACAAACATTGCGTTTGAGGAAATTTATTATTATGGGCTTATTAGCAAAATTTTCGGTAACAGTACATACGTTAATTCGGTTACTTCTGAGAAAGGAGGATATTTCCAATCTGCACGACGACCCGCCTCTAGATTTACTGATTTATTTAGGCAGCTGGATATAACCAAATTTTCAAAAGCGGAGTTAAGTAGTCTTTATAATGTGGTCGAGCATAATGGCGTTGTTGAGAAAATTTCCTACACTCCTTACATGGATTACTTGCCTGTATCGAGTTTAACGGTAAACTTGATTACAATATCATTTATTCCTGTTGCGCTAGCTATCATTTTCAGCTTGGGTGTTTTGATCGGCTACATCATCCGGATGCTTCTTTACAAATTTAAAAAACGAGGAAATCCTCCAACCCATTTTGATACATATTATTTTGCCATTCATTTCGCAGGTGTGTTGCTGCTTCTGAATCTTTTTATCATCTTTACCAGACTTCCAAGTTATCCCGCTTATTCTTCGTTACGCATTCATTTAGGGTTTAACCTACTATATGTAGTTCTGGCCGTGGCGTATCTTGGCTTGCTTATTTATAAACTGCGGAAGAGCAGTTACGGCAAAAAGCAAAAGGTGATGTACATCATGTCTGGCATCTCGGCTTTTATATTGGCTGTTTTTATCGTCGGATGGAATTTGTATGTTTAGAAAAGTAGGAATTGATAAATGGATGACTTAAGCATATGGAGAGATGCCATGGTTAGACTTCGTAATGCCGATCTCAGGATGCAGGATGTCAAAGGTAAGTTATTCATAGATCAAGGATAAGGTGGTCAAAGAATGGAAGCTAAAATGTTGTTTGACGTTGGTTTAGTCTTTGAAACACCTGAATTCGGAACCGTCGTTATGGGTGCCAATGCAGAGTTAGATGGACTACTTCCTTCAACAATCAAAGAGATAATTGGTGCACAGATAATCATTAAAAAAACGGATGGGGAAGAACAAATATTTGAAGTTGATTCTACTCAAATTAATCATTCTATAGCCGACAAGAAGAATATCGGTATATGTTTGGGGAAAGAGATATCCCCTGACGAAATATCTGCTGGTTTAATCGTCTACTGTTATTCATCAGGACAAATTGATCAGTGGTGCAGGCTTGAGTAGATGCTATGGAGTAGAGGTTTGTCATTGAACTTGCTATGCTTATCCTCTACTTTTACAACATCATAAATGTTCCGAAAGCATCGGAAGGTTATCTGATTCCCTATTTGGGATGAAGAGAGCCTTCCTTTTTTATTTTTCAGAATTTCGGAGAAAACATAGCTATGCAAATAAGGTTGCGTCTGCGTTGCAGTGATCTGGATATTGAAAGGAAAACAATCATCGTGAGACAGGGGAAGGGGCACAAGGATCAGAGGACGCTTCTTTCAAATCTTGCCTGGGATATCGTGCAGAAATACATAGCTGAATATAGACCTAATCGTTGGCTGTTTCCGGGGCAATCTTCTGATCGACATCTTACCGAGCGGAGCGTGCAGAAGGTTTTTGAAGAAGCAAGACGACGTGCAGGTATTGAGAAAAAGGAAGTATTCATGCACTGAGGCATTCCTTTGCCACTCATTTGTTGGAAAACGGGACAGACCTGCGCTACATTCAGGAGCTGCTTGGTCATACGAGCGCACGTACAACTCAGCGATATACGCATGTTAGTTCGAAGAATATCCAGCGTATTCAAAGCCCGCTGGATCGGATGGATTTTGGGGATTGAGGGCTACTCGAAGTCTCCCTTATTCTCCAAACTTTTCTACGCAAATGTAACATTTTGGGTTATCATATACGTAGTTCGGATAACGTACAGGATGTGTGGTATTTACGAAGTACATAAATTAGATGTTATCTGAAAGATGGACACCAACAAAATACAATTATTAGAATTTAATAATTTAATAAAAATCAAAACAATAGGAGTGAGTAAAATGAATGACGATTTTTTGAAATTATTAAAAGAATCAATGGTGTTAATTGAAAATTATTGTGAAGGTCAAGAAAATCAAAAATTATTTCAACTTAGATTCTTTGATTGTATTCATTCAAAAATAATACCAAAGTATTTTAAACCTGAAGAAAACAATCACCTAACTATTTTGTTCTATAAACAATTACTAAATGAGATCAAGAAATACGATAATAATTTCTATAACGAAATTCACAAGGGTGTCCCGTATTTTTTCATTGGATGGTATTCATTTCTATTGAAACAATACGATCAATCAATTTTTTATTTAGATGCATCGTTGGCAGAAGATAAAAAAACACACAAAAAAAACGATGTTTGGTTACATTCAGGGGCAGCCAATTTTTTTAAACTAAAAGCTAACTATAGTGGGGCATATAATATATTTAACGATCGAAAGTTGCCTGATTTAATTTTTAATCTAATAAATAAATATAATGAACTTTGTGAGGAGATAGATACGAAAATTACTATACAAGAATTTACTAATAAATTCGTTGAAAAATTAATAATTGAAGATAATACAGCAATTATCACTACTTTGTATTCTTTTATATTGGAGTTCGAAGATATTCAAGAAATGATTAAACTGCGTAGTATCAACGGTGGAACAATTGAACCAATGATAATTCATTTATTCAAAGGAGCTGTAATATTTGAAACTCTTATTAAAAGAACAAATAAAAGGCCAGATGGAAAAGATTTCATGGTGTTGAATGGTCTCTTTACACATGAAACCAGTCCGTTTGTAAGTAAATACCCTGAGTTTACTATCAATGGAGGACACATTGAACAACTTAATGAAATTTTAATTCCCCTCATAAATGATGAATATAGTAACTTTGTTTCTGCAGCATTTAATACAGTCTACAAAATTAGAAACTCAACTGCTCATAATCTATCATGGGATGATGTTTTTATTGATGATAACTATGAAAAAATGTTTCTTCAAATAATAAATTCTATATTTATAGTGATACAGAGAGAATACATAAAGACACCATAATTACAGCATTCATGGGTTATTACACAGAAGATAGAGAGATTTCGGGAGGCAGCCGGACACACCTGGCATTCGCCAGGCGTTCGTGAATACGGGAACGTTATGAGACATCATTGTGATATAAATAGAGTAAAACGGATCAAGGAGGGAGAGACAGAAACCATGGATGACTTTACGAAGAAGCGGATTATGAAGATCATGGACAAATACACTAAAAATGCAGTACCAGAACATATGAAAAGCCAAATAAGAATCAGTTATAAGATCAGAGGAAATCATGTAACATTGATTGAAGAAAGACAAGGATTCAAAAGTGATCAATGGGTGCAGATGCCAGTAGCTCAGTTTAGATTAGGTGAGAATGAATGGAAAATATATTGGCAAGACAGTAAAGGGAAATGGCATTTCATAGATGATATCGAACCGAATGAAGATTTTGAAACACAGTTAAAGATAGTGGATGAAGGACACAACGGAATGTTTTGGGGATAGTTCGCAGAGGTCAATGACATCTCATAACATAATATTCAAGCAGCGGCTCCTATGGAGCCTTGGTCTGCGGATGGATTTCGAGGAAGCAGTTCGGCAGACAACCCCTTTGGGATTCGTGAATACAGGAACGTTATCGGAAATCAGCCCAAAGAATTAAATGGCTTTAAGAACTATGTTTTTCTAAGCCATAACGGCACAAAGTAGGTTTTATTAATGGTTCTTAATTATATAGTTTGGTTTATTATTATTTTTTAGAAGACTTACAATAGGGAGAACCACATTGAAGAAAATACTAAGTAAAACAGGCACATTAACAGTATGTGTCATCCTACTTATCGCAATCATTACCACTATAGCGTGTTGGGATGAACTTGGGAGTTTGGTAAGGACAGGGAATTATGATAGTACGGATAATATGGTAGAAACCATAATGGCCAAATCAGCGACTCCAGGGGTGGCTATGGTAGTATCAGAGCGGGGCAAGACAGAATATAAGAATTACGGATATGCAGATGTTAATAATCAAAAGAGGGTAACTGAAGAGTCATTATTTGAGTTGGGATCGACTACAAAGGCATTTACGGCTTTGGCCGTTATTTTATTAGAAAATGAGGGCTACTTATCTCTTTCAGATTCTATTACAGATTATATTCCATCGTTTGAGCCAACCATTATGGGTGAGAAAGTTAATATTACGATTCATCAGTTGTTAGCTCATACAAGTGGAATTCCACCGTGGAGTATTCGGTTAATTCCTGAAGGTACCACGGAGGATATGCTTGAAAAAACGATACATAATGTGTCAGACATTGCATTAGATACGTATCCTGGGACAGCTTGTAATTATGCTACAGTTAATTATGATATTTTAGCGATGATTATTGAAAAAGTTACAGGCAAACGTTATCAGGATTACATGACTGAAAACATACTGGTTCCTTTAGGAATGACTGATAGTTATTTTTCAACAGGTCAGGAAAAGGAAACTGATAAACTTACCAAAGGATATCGTGTTTTTTTGGAAAAAGCTTAGAATATGATGCCCCTAGATATTGGGGCTTACTTCTATCAATTGTATTTTATCGATAATAATTAATATTAAAAAATGGGAATTATTAGAAGTGGTTTATAAAAAAACTAGAGGTGAAATGTGAAAAATCACATACAATTGTTTGTCTGATCTTGACTTCTCAAATCTTTAAAGAAGAGAAAGGTATATTTCGAAGAAGGCGCTGACATCCGATAACACAGCATTCCTACTGCGGGCATTCGCCCTTGATCGCTAAGAAGGATTTCTAAGGAGTTTATCCAAGCGATACATTCAACCAGCTAAGTCTGACGACACATTTCCTACGGTCACTTAAGCTGTTTGAACGTCAGGAATGCCAAACGTTATGAGAAATCATCAAGAAAGGGGGATAAAGATGAAGTACGTTAGATATCCGACTGAAGAAGAATGGCATGAAATTTTGAATCAAAGTCCATTTATAGGATTCCAATTTTCATCTACTGATTTTGTTGATAACGCTTCAGATGCAACGGTCTTTTTTGATGGACCAATAATCAATTCATATGGATCATTGCTAGTGCATAGATTTAAGGCACTGCTTGAAAGCTATATCATGTTAAGTTTCTATTATCAATTAGGAATACCGGATAACGTAGAAGATAAAAATAATAGTGAAATATTTGAAAAGTTTGAACCCCATCATTTTGGAAATAAAGAAAAGTTCGATTACTACTCAGATGTTTTTTATCTTAAAGCATTTTCATGTTTAGAAGCTATAGGACACATACTTAAGGAACGATACAACCTAAAAGTAAAAAAAGTAGAGTTCAAAAATATAGTTAGAAAGATGAAAAATGAAAATCCTGATTTATTTAAAAATTTAGCGAAATAACAGAGAATGATGAGTTTATTAAAGCGAATACTTATAGAAATCAGATAACCCATAATCATTCTCCTAATTTACCTGGCATACATCGACTTAAAGATATTAACGGAGCAGTAATAGAGGTAGAGACAGAATACTACAATTCGAAGAAGGTACACCACAACATCTTATCAATGTCAGAACTTCTTAAGAAGACAATAGAAGTGATTTGTGAGTAAGGCGCTGAAGCTGATGACATCTCATAACATAATATTCACGCTGCGGACATTCGTCCTTGGTCCGGCATTCGCCGGACACTCAACATGCGTCGAGTCGTGAATACAGGAACGTTATAGTAAATCAACTCAGAGTTTAAATATAGTTTACAGAAAAATTTATTTAGAATGAGGTTATTATTATGACTAATAAACAGTATCCTAATTTTATTGATCGTGAAAATATTTTTTCAGATAAAGAAAAGATAGCAAAGGTAGAAACTTTTCTATCTTTTGAAAAAAATAAAAGTGAAAAAATAGCTGAAAATGAACTCTTTATAAGAAAGGTTTTAAAACTTCCCCTAAAGAAAGCTACTGGCTCAAAAAAAATTTGTTTTTGTTTAATGAATCCCAGCAAGGCTGATAAGCAGAACTCAGACGATACCGTAAATATTGTGCTAAAGTTCGTTGAAAAATTAATGAATGAAGTAAATAGCCAATTTAAAAATATTGGAGAAGTTGTTGTTGTGAATCTCTTCCCAACTTACGAGACGAGATCAACTTTTTTAGGAACAGTTATAGAGGGATTACAAAAAACAAATAAGCTTGATCACTTACTTTGTAGTAACCAAACAGAAATTATGAAGGAGGCCAAAAATAGTGAATGGATTATCTTAGGCTGGGGGAACTGTCCTGAAAACTTATGTGTTAATCTTCATAAATGTGAAACTAACAAAATATTAGCTACCTTATACAAGGTGCAAAAAGGATCAAGCATTTATGTTTTTGAGGATAAGAAAAACGAGGGATTGACCAGAAAGAAACAGCCAAGACACCCAAGACGTTTACATACGGACACTTCAATAATATCAGAGATCAAAATCAAAAAAAATAAACAAGGTAATGATAAAATTGCTACATACGAAATTGAATTTTAAAAAAGTTGACATCCTATAACATAATATTCACGCTGCGAGCATTCGCTCTTGGTCCGGCATTCGCCAGACACCCAGCATATGCTGGGTCGTGAATACAGAAACGTTATGCGAAATAGATCAAGATCATTTAAGGAGTTGAAGAACAAATGAGAAATCTAGAGACAGAATTGATTCAAAGCCACCAAGCATTATTCGGTGATTATTTTATGGAAGAAGAAGAGGCAAACAATTTTATATTAGAGAAGCTTAATTACTCCCAAAGTTTAGTGCCGCGCAGAATGTTAAATACTGCTCAGAGATTGATAACTTTATCTGACGAGATAGATATAATTCGACCTGGAAGAAGAGACTTAAGTATCTTCTTTTTGATTACCTGTATCGAGTCACTATATGGTTTCATTCCAGCAGTAAAACTGAAAAAACAAGAAATAGCAATTCACTTTTTTGAGAACTATTTTAATCAAGATGATAAGAAAATTATTCAAGAAAGTATAACTATTTCTGGTATTAACGATGAAGTTTATTATAAAGAAGAAATAAGTATGTCAGAGTTCGCTTTACTTATGACATCTATTAGAAATAATGTTGCACATGAAGGAGTTTACTGGACATTTCATTTTAATGAAGAAGATTATGATGGAAGAACTTTAAATATAGTCAAAGCTAAGTTGAAAAAGGATGAGGGATATAATCAAATTACATATGAAGTTGGGTTAACATATCGACAATTTAGGAACGCATGTATAAGAGCTTGTATTTCTTTGATAAATGATCAATTCCAAAAAGCTAAAGATTCTTCACTGTAGCTAATCTACTTCGCATAACATAATATTCAAGCTTCGGCTCCTTACGGAGCCTTGGTCTGCTTGTAGAAAATCAATGAGGTATCTCAGCAGACACATCCGGCTACGCCGGACATTGTGAATACAACAACGTTAACTGAAACTGTCCAAAAGATATAATATAAAACCAAAGATGAGGAAAATCCAAGATGATTATCCAAGATGATATGATAGTACATTTTAATGAGAATGTGGAGCTGGAAGCCGAAGTTCTATATTCATTTTTATCGGACGAGGATGATTTACTGTTTGGAGAATGGATTAGTGGCCTTCCCTTGGAGTTTATAGAAGAAAGAACAGTATTATTAAGTACACAGTGGATATTTGACTGGTTACCTGAACAACAAACTAAGATTTATTGGTATAAACCTAGATCTAAGGAAGAACTTAAACAGTATTTTTTAAAGAATTTATATCCCCCATATTATTGTGTTGTTCTTCCTCGCGGAAAGGAAATTACAGAATATAAATATATCTTGTATGCTTATGAACATGCTGAATTTAATAATGAAGAATGTACGGCTTTATTTGTTATGAAGGAGAGTATCCTAGGGAGCTTTAAAAGAGATGTAAAACCTATTCTAGAAAAATTGATAAAGAAACAGTCAAATTGAAGGTTTTCTATGAAATCCAAGAAGTGGAAGGCATGAGCTAACACCGTATTCACGCTGCTGAACTTACGCTCCTTGGTCTGCCCGAGGCAATTCGGGGGAATAGAATCGGGCAGAACGTCATGATTACAACAACGTTAGCCCGAAAGAAGTTCTTAGATTAGGAGAAGTCTATATGATATTAGAAAAAGTTATAAATAGAATTGAAATACAAAGTGAATATAAGGATTTGGTTGATAAGTATATAGAAAATATACTTACCGAATTTAAAGGTAAGATTCATAGCATTTATATGTGTGGCTCGATTCCCAAAGGAACGGCTAAACCTTATAAGTCAGATGCGGACTTTACTATTGTCTGTGCAAATCCCAAAGATATTGATTACGAAAGATTGTCAAATATTAAAGACAGGCTTTTGAAAGAATATCCAATAGTCACTAAGATTGATACGATCATTTGCTCAATTGACGATGTATTAAGTAAACCGAATGAGTGGGGTTTTTGGGTTAAGATCATTTGTGTTTGCCTATATGGTGATGACATTGGTGAAAAAGTACCACCGATCATTATTTCTCCAGCGTTCATTCTAGACTTAAATACAGAGACCAAGGAAGAAGTAGATCGTGTACGTCGTTCACTTTCTACTGCTAGTGATCACACGCTGAAAACTAGATATATTAAAGGGTATTCGAAGAGATTAATTCGTGCATTATACTCTTTGGTTATAGTAGATACAGGTGTATGGCAAGATGACATTATTGAGATGAAGAATGCCATAATAAAGTATTGCGAGATTGACTCCGGTTTAGTTGATTATCTGTATGCTTGTTACTTGGATAGTAATAATGTACTTGTTGAAGAGTTTCTGGGAATTGCAGATGAAGTATATAGCTATTTTGAGAACGCGTTAAATGCCATGGCTGCTTCCAGAACTTCCCTTGACTAACACCATATTGACGCTCCGGGTCACTCTGAGAAGCGAGTGACCACATCCAGCCCCCTAAGCCCGTCGGGACGTCACTGCATAGGTGGTTCGGCAAGCCTCACTTATAAGTAGCGATTCTTAGGGACCAGGACATCGTCTGTTTTCTGATCTGAAATCCATCATAGAACATAGACTCGGGGATCTAGTACTTAGAATTGAGCACGTTGGTCCTTGGTTATACGAGCGCACGTACAACTCACGATATACGCATGTTAGTTTGAAGAATATCCAGCGTGTTCAAAGCCCGCTGGATCGGATGGATTTGGGGGATTGAGGGCTACTCGAAGTCTCCCTTATTCTTCAAACTTTTCTACGCAAATGTAACATTTTGGGTTATCATATACGTAGTTCGGATAACGTACAGGATGTGTAGTATTTACGAAGTACATAAATTAGATGTTATGTGAAATCAATTAAAAGATTAAGAAGGGACATATAATGATCGAATTACTTCTGAAATTTTATAAAAAGAAAGTTATTTCATATCATTTAGTATTTCGATTTATGAAAGTGAAATATCGGCTAATGAGATACTCTTTTTTAATTTTTGTAATATCCATATTGCCGATGATTTACGGATTAACTTTAGGTCTAGCATGGGAAGAATCTCGTACATTGTCAATTGGATTTATATTTTTCTTTATTTTTATGCTGATTGTAATGAAAACTATGGACGTACTAGTGAACAATCAAGCTAAAACAATTTTAAAACAGAAATATAATATTGAGCCAAATGGTTTATCTTGGCGAAATGAAAAATTTGAAGAGATGCAATTGAACCTTATAAAAGAATATTTAATCAGCGGCTCATTATATAAAGAGGACAAAATTAAACTGTTGATAGAAATGATTGAGAAAGATATCGATGCAAGAAAACTTTCACCACTTATCAACCCCGGAATTTTCATTTCTTTGTTTGTACCAATTTGGATACAATACTTAGTCTTTAAATACAGACCAATAGAGACTGAAGTGGAAGCTACCGTAATGCTATTAAGTGGCACTTTTTTAATGCTAACAATAATTATTTTAATGAATGTTATTAAGAGATTTTCTAATGAAATAAAAGAGATAATTTTGACTGATGATAACGTATATAAAAAAACGTTGTTGGAAAAACTTAAAGATATATTGATAGTTTATAAAGAAGATGAAACCAACAAACATTGACTTCACATAACATAATATTCACGCTGCGGACATTCGTCCTTGGCCCGGCATTCGCCGGACACCCGACATACGTCGGGTCGTGAATACAGGAACGTTATAGGAAATCAGCGCAAAACAAAAATATAAACATAGCTAAACCAAAGATGAAAGGAGAATACTGATGTATGAGAACTCTGAAAAAAAAGATATGATTCTTTAGAAAGATCCAACTGTTTCATTGGTGGTAATGATGTGTGGCGTAGCGGGCTCTGGTAAAACTACTTTTACTCAGCAGTTAGAGAAAGATGGTTAAAAAATAACCAAATTCAATTTGAAAAAAGACTCAGGGCGTAGAATAAGCAACCCTGAGCCTTTGTTGCGTTCAATAAAATCGTAAGCCTTGGACGATAAATAAGCCCTAGATTGCCGCTGGTATAGTAGACTGTCGTTTTCCTATCCCAAAAGGCCATATTATTTAGTGTTATTGTCTTATAATAAGAATGTCTCGAGGTGCTCTTCCAGTGCTTTGAATTTGAGATATTTCCGTGTTAGTAAGATTGCGGCCTACCAAGATTAACGAAGATGTGACGTTGTTGAAATTGAAATTACCCAAGTTAGCCACATTTTGACTGCCACGGAACACCCGGAATGACCCCTGAAAGTTAATTCCCGAAAACAGTACAAGTGTTACTTGAGTGCTTTGCACAACATTTCTGAGTCGAAAGCTTGAAAGCGCATTGTCAAACCGAAATGCTCCAAGATCACGAACCGCAACCCCTCCACGTCTGAAGAGGATCCGACGACCAGAAAAATTGTTACGAGACCAAAGTGAAAGACGTACATCACTATTTGCCAACTAAATCACTCCTTTTCTAAGGTTGATATAGTGTATTGCGGTTTTTAGGAATGGTGTAGACAAATAGAGCAGGGTAATAGTCTGATTTTACTAAAATAGGATAGGTGTCGGTCGTATGACAAAGAGCGCTGATTTAGTCGAAGAATTCAAAGAATTTTTTATGGCAACGGAAAGGCAGAACCAATCTGGAGAAGCAAATCGTTCGCATAAAAGCTTTCTGAAAGAAAGCTGCATCGGAAGCATAGACTGATCACCGGATTTTCCCCTTGAAATAAGGGATCAAACTGGGGATGACAGCGATCGGAAGATGGTACTGCACTCGAAGTGGTGAACGGAGAGATCGATGGTTTATTTTGACTAAGGAAATTGATGATGTTAGGAAGTACAATTATTTAGCTCACTTTTTTGTTCTTCGTAAATATAGGAGATTGGGTGTTGGGAGAAAGGCTGCAGAACACATTTTGAAGAAATCTAGTGGAGAATGGGAGCTTTATCAGCTATTAAAGAATGTACCAGCACAGAAGTTCTGGGATAAGGTAATAGAAGAAGTTTCAGAAGGTGAAGTAAAAATTAGAATGGATAATGAGAAGAGGTATCAAACCTTTACTTGTAAGTAGCTTCATGGCTGGCTCACATTACTCTATATGTTCATGCTGTATACCAGCTGTGTGTGTTGTAGATATGTCCTCAGCCTAAACCTGTTTATAATTTGGTATGCTGCGTTGATTGGCACAGACACTTGGTTGAGTGAGTAAGGATAGTTTGCAATTCGATTTCACACTTTGCTATGCAAGGAGGAACCTATGAAGACCATCGTTTACATGGTTAGGCATGCGGAGTCACCATACACGGAAGGCACGGAGAGAACGAGGGGACTTACCTTGGAGGGTAAGGTGAAGGCGGCCCAAATCACAGAAATATTAAAGGATGAAGGAATACAGTCTATGATCTCAAGTCCTTATGCCAGGGCTATTCTAACCTTGGAGGGGTTGGCAGCAGAGTTGGAATTAGATATTCAGGTTATGGAGGATCTTCGGGAAAGGCATTTTTCAGATGATATGATTACGGATGAAGAATTTGAGCCTGCTGCGAAAAGGATGTTTGAAGATCCTGATTATGCATTACCGGGAGGCGAGTCGAACAAGGTTTGCCAGAGTAGAGCTGTAGGTGTATTGAAGCAGATTTTAGAAGATAATAAGGGGAAAAAAATAGCGATCGGCACACACGGACATGTGATGACGTTGATGATGAATTACTTTGATTCAAGTTACGGATTGGATTTCATGAATCAGACCAGCAAACCGGATATCTACCAATTAGAATTTGAAGAGATGGAGCTAGAGAAAGTGACAAGGCTGTGGGAAGAATAGGGCAATTAATCATGCATGAGAACGCTTGTTTGTAAATGTGGATGCAGGTAAAATATAGATATCATTGAATATGGAGGGGGGGAAGATATTACGGAAAAATGGAGAGAGTGGTCGTGTGATCGGACCGAGAAGAAGGGGGATATTCATGGATCAACAGGAATATGGCCGCTATTTGTTAGCGATGGGCGGTGAAGAGTTTGAGCCGGAAGATGATGAGCAGATTGAAGCAGACCATCTTTACGGATTTTTCCAGTGGTTTATGCCATCAGGAGCAGATGTTGAACGTGTGTTTGAGCCGATTCCAGACGGCCAGCGTTTCTTGGACAGAATACGTCCGATTTATGCGATGTTGAATCCCGAAGACTTCACCGGCGAATATGTGCCAGGTTATTTCAATGGTGGACATGAGGATGCTTCGGAGGCAACGCTGCGTGGTCTGGGGGAGGAGTTAATTCGAGGATTGAAAGGCCTGTTCTCCATGGTACCGGAGGATGACGAAGCAGCGGACATGGCTAAGGAAGCATTACAGGATTTGGCCTGTCTGACGGAAGTCGTCGTGCTGCCGCAAGGGGAAATTGGCAAGTTAGAGCAAAGGGCAATTCAAGGCACGAATGAGGAAGATCGCGATGCCGTTTACGAAGCACTTGGAGACCTGCTCAGCTCACGCAGCGATTACGATGAAGCAATCGAAATCTTGAGCGAGGCATACTATTCTATCGCTTGCGATTATTGGGTAGCCTATTATTTGCAATGGCCCCGTTATCAAGGTTTGCAGGAGGCGGAAGACTGCCTGTATCCTTACTTTGAGCTATACCGCTATGGCTATAACCTTCACTGGACTCAAACGAAGCTATTCATTGGCAGGCGTTAAAGAGCGTTGGGGCTGGGAATTAGCGGCAGAACGTCCCATAGCCAAAACAGAGGACAAGAAAAAGAAGAATGAAAGTGGAGTAGAATCGTACGTTTACTCTTGAAGTAGAACATCTGGAGAGACATTGATATGTTAAACGGAGATATTCCAAGCGCTCCAGGTCATGTTGAATATTTTTCCTAACAAGGAGTTATTGGTATGAAGATCGAACCTACGAAAGAGTTTGCTTGTAAGCTAAGCATTATGCTCGAGAGTAAACTGATCTGGTACAAACACTTTCAGCCTTTTTGTGATGACATTATCCTTGCATACACGAAACCGCCGTACTGGATCATCGAATTAGCTGCAGTGCGTTATCAAGGCAGTGCTATTGAAATCGTTAACAAATACATTCTCTCAGAACCTTTTGTTGATGATTACCGTAACTCATTATTCGATCAATACATTGCTTGTTTGTACATAAAATACGATAGAAGAGAAATATCCTGGGCCAGCTTTTTGCTGGGGTCAGGACAATATTCAGACCATAATCAAGCGGTGAAAGAGCCTTGTGAATACTTCTTTGAATTATTAAATGAATATGAAGCTGAAGAATTCAATGTTGAGCTTGAGTATAGACAAAGAGAAGAGATACAGCATAAGTTTCGGAACGAAATTATTGAAATGCAGGCCATGTATGATGTATTTAGGGAATATTTTAAACAATATATTAAGAAGGAAAGAGGGGCATCAGATGGAGCGAGGTAACGGTCAGGAAAGAAGGGAATAAACCATCCAAGCCAATGGTATAGGCCAAGTGTTGATGCACTTGGTCTTTCTTTAAATTGATGATAACACATGAGAAAGGATGATCAAGGCTAAATTGAAAATAAGGGGAGACCAAGGAGGCTTCCTTTTTCACAGTTGAATGAACCCTTCGCTTATGTACTTGAACCAGCTCTGATTTAGTGATAATACAAGAACATGTTCTAAAAGATAAGCCAATTTAAATGATAAGGGTGATGGATGTGGAACGAGGACTCATTATATTTTTAAACGGAACATCAAGTTCGGGTAAGACGAGCATCGCGATGGAAATGAAAAAGCAGGGAGAGATTCCATTGCATCATCTATCTGTAGATCAATTTTTCCAAAATTATGACCAGTTCATCGATACTACATATCCAGATATGAAACCAACAAGAGAATTGGAAGCTCATGTGATGTCAGATATCCTTTTCGGCCCGATTGGCTCATTGTACTATGCAACCATTAAACTGTTTTCGGAAATGGGTCTGAATGTGATTGTGGATACGGTCATCAGCAATGACAAGTGGTTTAACGGTTTTTATGATTTGCTTTCAGATTATCCGATATTGTTTGTAGGCGTACACTGCTCGAAAGAAGAACTCGCCAGAAGAGAGCAGAGCAGGGGAGATCGCGAGATTGGACTTGCCCATTCCCAGTTCGACTACATCTACGCTTATGATGAATATGATCTGAAAGTGAATACGGAAGAACTCAGTTCGGCTGCATGTGCAGAAAAGATATTAAGCTATATGAAGTCTGAGGAGGAATGTTCGGCATTTAAGAAGTTAAGTAGAAGAGAGGTTAATGTTTTATAGAAGGTGAATGCCTCAGATCCCACCACAGGGACTATTGCCTATGTGTCCTGAGCCAGGAAGAACTGGCTACGGTATTGGCAGGAAAAAGCGTAGCTCTGATCCGTCCACTGGATTCTCTCGTGCGCGTCCATTCGGCGGCTCATCGGACAGGCGCGGTGCTGTACTGTGATCCAGGTCTGCGCGTTCCGTTATTTGTAGCAGACACCTCCGACACGGCCTATCATATCTTGGTTGAGAAATTACCTGCTGTACAAGCGAGTCATTACTTCTTTCTGAGTAATCAGCTTATGCAGGATGGGGTATCGACCACAGAGCAACGGGTCTTGGGAATGGTTGGTGGGGCTGAGGGACAGCAGGTGCATTCAGTTGATGCCGCGATGTGGATTGGTTGTTATGGGCTGATGGGTATCCATGGGATTGTGGATCAGATTGAGCAGGCGTTGTTGGGGTGAGGGTAAATCCTGTGCCACCTATAGAGAGGCTAGTGAATTATCTAACCAGACGTATAGACAGGTCATCTTTTGTCTCAGGAGGGGGAAAAGTGGCCTGTTTTTTAGTTTTTAGCGAGGTACAAATAAAAGAAGAGTAAGTTTCGTTATCGGAACGGTATGTTTCATACGATGTAATATAGTCAACATTCACAATGCAGACGTTATGAAGGCTAGATCCATATTACACTAAAGAAAAATCAAAAAAATATGCTTAAAGTCCTAAAAATAGTTCATAAAGCACAGGAATTCTCTTCGAGAATGTCGCAAAATGGGTTTTATCTAAGTAGAAAAGGAGATATAGTATCCATCGAATATGAGAACACATTGACTAGATATAGTCTGATGCTTACCTTACAGCAATGGTTGCACATTCAGGATTAAATTTAAATGACAGGGGAAATAGTCAATGAAGAACGTAATACGTAAATTGATGGTCCTGCTTACCATTGCATTAACCTTCCAGACGGGACTCGGTAATTATATGACGCCGACCACCTTTGCAGCTACGGGTCCTGTGTTAACTGTAACTGGAGGTTCGGCTTCATTCGTGGCTGGAGATAATGCGCCCTCCACTCCGATTGCTATCGACTCTGGCGTAACCATAACTGCAGATAGCAGCACTACCCTTGCAAGCGCAACAGTGGCGATTACAGGCAATTTTTATGCTAGAGAAGATGTACTGATTTTCATCAATGATGGGCTGATCAAGGGGAACATTACGGCCAGTTATGATGCATCTACTGGCGTGCTGACGTTGACATCATCGGGCGGAACTGCAACGTTGGAGCAGTGGCAAGCCGCTTTGAGATCAATAACTTATACAAATACGGCGATCACGCCAAATACGGCGACGCGTACGGTTAGCTTCACGGTGACGGACGGCGTCAATACAAGTAGTACGGCGACACGAACTGTAACGGTGACGGAAACCGACCAGACACCGATCGTGACCACGAACGGTGGTTCGACCAATTACATCTCTGGAACTTCGACTTCGGTCGCTATTGACGGCGGTCTGACGGTATCAGACCTTGACAATGCAACCTTGAGCAGCGCAACGGTTAGCATCACAAGCCACTTCGACGCGGGAAAAGATGTACTGGATTACACCAACGATGGGACGATCATGGGAAATATTACGGCGAGTTATAATCTATCTACTGGTGTGATGACGCTGATATCATCAGGCGCAACCGCAACGTTGGCGCAGTGGCAGAGTGCGTTGAGGGGAATTTCGTTCTCAAGCACGAGCGCCACGCCAGGGCAGCGCATTATTAGCTACGCTGTAAGCGACGGAACAAAGACCAGCGCTGCTGCTACACATACTATGGAAGTAACAGTGATCACGCCTCTGAGTCTGACTACAAGCAGCGGTTCGGCTTCATTCGTGGCTGGGGATAATGCGCCCTCCACTCCGGTCATTATCGACTCTGGCATAACGGTAAGCGCAGATAGCAGTATTACGCTTGCAAGCGCAACAGTGGCGATTACAGGCAATTTTCATGCTGGAGAGGATGTACTGAGTTTCATCAATGACGGGCGGACCAAGGGGAACATTACGGCCAGTTATAATGCATCTACTGGTGTGCTGACGTTGACATCCGCGGGCGGAACTGCAACATTGGCGCAGTGGCAAGCCGCTTTGAGATCAATTACTTATACAGATACGGCGATCACGCCAAATACGGCGACACGTACGGTTAGCTTCACGGTAACGGACGGCGTCAATATGAGCAATACAGCGACACGAACGGTGATGGTGACGGATACCGACCAGACACCAATGGTGACCACGAGTGGTGGTTCGACCAATTACATCTCTGGAACTTCGACTTCGGTCGCTATTGACGGCGGTCTGACGGTATCAGACCTGGACAATGCAACCTTGGCCAGCGCAACGGTTAGCATCACGAGCCACTTCGACGCGGGAAAAGATGTACTGGATTACATCAATGATGGGACGACCATGGGAAATATTACGGCGAGTTATAATGCATCTACTGGCGTGATGACGCTGATATCATCAGGCGCAACCGCAACGTTGGCGCAGTGGCAGAGTGCGTTGAGGGGAATTTCGTTCTCGAGCACGAGCGCCACGCCAGGGCAGCGCAACATTAGCTATATCGTAAGCGACGGAACAAAGACCAGTGCTGCTGCTATACATGCAGTAGAAGTAACGGTGATTATGGTTCCTAATCTGACTACAAGCAGCGGTTCGGCTTCATTCGTGGCTGGGGATAATGCACCCTCCACTCCGGTCGTTATTGACTCCGGCATAATGGTAACCGCAGATAGCAGCACCACTCTTCCAAGCGCAACAGTGGCGATCACAGGCAATTTTCATGCTGGAGAAGATGTACTGAGTTTCATCAATGACGAGCGGACCATGGGGAATATAACAGCCAATTATGATGCATCTACTGGTGTGCTGACGCTGACATCAGCGGGCGAATCCGCAACGTTGGAGGAGTGGCAAGCCGCTTTGAGAGCAATTGCTTATACAGATAAAGCGATCACGCCAAATACGACGAGGCGTACGGTTAGCTTCACGGTGACGGACGGTGTCAATGTGAGCAATACAGCGACACGAATTGTAACGGTCGCGGCCACCAACCAGACACCAATTGTGACCACGAGTGGTGGTTCGACCAATTACATTTCAGGGAATAGTACAGCTTCGACTCCGGTCGCTATTGACGGCGGTCTGACGGTTTCTGATCTTGACAATGAGACCTTGGCCAGCGCAACGGTTAGCATCACGAGCCACTTCGACGCGGGAAAAGATGTGTTGGCTTACATCAATGACGGGAAGACCATGGGAAATATTACGGCAACTTATGATGCTCTCATGGGCATGCTGACGCTGACGTCCGCAGGTGGAACCGCAACGTTGGCGCAGTGGCAGAGTGCGTTGCAAGCCGTTACTTACAATAATACATCCGTCTCTCCAAATACGGCGACGCGCACGATCAGCTTCACCGTAAGCGATGGTACCAAAGTTAGCAGCATCGCAATGAAGAGCGTTACCTTGCAGGCATTAAGCAGTTTAAGGGCTACTCCGAATACGTTAAGCGTACTGACCGGGCAGACGGCATCGGTGGCGGTTACTGCTATTTTTTCAGATCAGGCGCATATAGATGTGACCTCATCGGTAACCTGGACTGTTCGCAATCCGTCAATTGCTAATGTTATCAGTGGGAGAGTTACTGGTAAGGCGACAGGTAGTACTGTCGTCAGTGCTGTCTATGGAGCCCAATCGGTAGATATAAACGTAACAGTAACCGGCGCGCCAGTTTCGGGGCCAGAATCCTCTACGAGCAGTTCGACCAATACAAGCAGTTCAACCAATACAAGCACTTCAATCGATACGAGCACTCCGGCTAAATCGGACCCTTCAACGCCTCCAGCTCAGGAGACCAAGCATTTTCACGCTCTTGTTGAAACCGATCGCCTCATAGCTTTTATACAAGATGCATTGGCCGGTAACTCTGTAACGTTCCAGGATGTGGCGTCCCATTGGGCTTCCAAAGATATTTTATCCGCTGCCAAGATAGGAATAATCAATGGCTACCCAGACGGCAGATTCAGACCGGATGCTTCTATTACGAGAGCAGAGTTCAGCACACTTCTTGTTAAAGCATTTGCCCTACGTTCAGGAAGCGGAACGATTGAGTTACGGGATATTCAGACCTCCTGGGCGCGAGAATCTATAGAAATTCTTGCTTCCAATGGAGTTATCAACGGGTACTCTGACGGAACGTTCCGTGCTGATCAGAGGATTACACGAGCCGAGATGGTTGCTATGATTTCGAAAATTCTGATTTTTCAGGATAGTCCATCTGGCGATGCCCCAACATTCGTTGATGTAGCACCCAAGCATTGGGCGAAGGAGATCATAGAAGCGGCTGCAAGGGCTGGATTACTCGAGGGCAAGAGCCAAAATAGGTTTGAACCGGACGCCAACCTCACGAGGGCGGAAGCGTTAACGGTGATCATGCGCATGCTGAGAGAGAATCCAACGATAGATCAATTGCTGGGTTAACCATGAAATAGCTCATAGCTTCTAAGCTGAGTAGAGGTAAGGAATAGATTTGTCCCCCCTTGTTGTAACAGGTGTATAGCTAAAACCTGCTATAGTGAGGGGGGATACCTATTTAAAATTGGTTTGTTCGACTCCCTATGGGATGAAAAAGAGCTTTCCTTTTTTGTTTTGGAATCACATATATTCGACGTGTTCAAAGTCCATTGGGATCATATAGGCATTGGAAAATGAGCATCTGATATATTTCCCTTTTTCACCAAATTTTTCTTCGCAAATATCGCCCCATAGGTTATCATATACGTAGTTCAGATTATAAGGCAGAATGTGTTGTATTTACGAAGTACATAGATTAGATGTTATGTGAAATCATCTCATAGAAAAGCATTTTACCAAAGGGAGATCAAAAATGAATTCTGAAAATTTTTCATGGACAGAAGTCTACTCGTCTTGGAAATATTTTGTTGAAAATTATAGCTGCAAATCTATTGAAGACCCGATCTTCAAACAAGTTCAAATACAATCACAATCGAATCCTAATCTCAACATTGGAACTGGAATAATAGATTGGTGGCCGACTAATGAAATTGAATATAGAACAAAAAAGTTAAATGATAGAGGTATCCTAGGTGCTGATTGGGATACGGTAGTAGGTTTTAACCGAACTGCTGAAATGTTATGGGAAAACAAAGAAAATAATGAAAAACAAGCTCTGATTTGGATTGCTGCTGGATTGAATGAAATATTAACTCATCTCCCAGAAGAATGGAGAGGAAACACGTATAGATTTATCTACGAAACTAAATTGAATATTATGAAAGAATTTAAAGATAGAAATATGTGGACATGGCACGCCTCGACCAAGAATTTCTTGCCTGTCAAAGTTAATAAATTCATGCAATTATATTCTGCCCCGATGGAGATATATAACTTAATAAATATTATAGCTATCGATAATGCTTTTTCAAGAAATGCATGGACATTAGTGCATGTTTCTCGAGAAGAAGATGACTTCGACTAACATAATATTCACGCTGCGGGCATTCGTCCTGGATCCGGCATTCGCCTGACACCCAACATTCGTTGGGTCGTGAATACGGGAACGTTATGAGAAATCATCAAAACATAGGAGGTATAAGAGACGAGTTTTATCTGGGGAAGAGTCCCCAAGAAGCGTATCAAAACCCTTATGAGTACGAAGCTCAAAATCAGTTTTACAGAGAAACCAGTAAATTATTAAAGCTATTATTTGAACATATGATAAAAAATCAGGTACATATGTACGTGACGATCCAAGTGCTGAAAAGGCTATTTGGATGTTATCTCTTGATTCTCTAGAATCTTTAATTGATTGTCTTGATTTACTTAGAGATAAGAAGCATAGGATTGCAGGTAGGCTATTTCGTGATGCTGTAGAAACAATGGATATAGCCTCTTATATTAATTCCAACGATCCAAAAAAAGATAAGCACTTAAGAGACTGGTATAAAGATAAAGCCATACTAAATAGCATCTATAAAAAATATATAAAAGAAAACGATGAACAGGAGTGGGAAGTACTACAAAAATACTATAAAAAATTATCCAGAATTAATCATAGAACATATAGATCCTTAGCGTTTTCTTACTCATTAGGAAGTAAAGAAAGGCTGATATATGAGGGGGGGATATGAGAGCGGATTAATGGTTCCTCCTTATGTGATCGCAATGTATTATGCTCTACTTAGTGGTTAAATCAGTCATTTCGTATTGAGAGTAGTTGATTGCAGTTGATTGCAGATTGATTTCTGCCGAAGAAGTAGATACATTTTGGGATCAGGCTTTAGAAGAGGAAGTTATAGAAAGAAAATTTGTTTCGCCCAAAGAAATATTTGAAAGATTTATCAAAGAGACTGATAACATCGCATAACATAATATTCACGCTGCGGGCATATGCCTTTGGTCCGACATTCGTCGGACACCCAGAATGAGCTGGGTCGTGAATACAGGAACGTTATAGGAAATCAGTGCAAATAGGAGAGAAGTGAATGATAGTCACCATATCCGACTTTTTACAGTCTGTAATGAACAAAGAAAAAGAACTAATTAAAAAATATGAAATTGTACGACATGGTCCAACAATTGGTGATATGTATGAAGGCCTTACATCAGATTTATTGAACAAGGCTATATTTGAAGGGCTAGATGTTCGAATTGCATCAGGCAAAATAAAAAATAAAGAAGGGGAATTTAGTAATGAAATTGATTGCATGATAGTAGAAGGGGAAGGTGAGCGAATTCCTTATACAGACAAATACATATATGATATGACACAAGTAATAGCTGTATTAGAAATTAAAAAAAACTTATACATCGATAATTTGATTGATTCTTATAATAAGATGAAGAAAATTTATAATTTGTCTGATCTAGACCCGGAATTATTAAACATGCGAGGGTTTAGAGATGCGTTTAGACATATTGTAAAGGCGGAATTACCTTCTTATGAAGAAGTACAGACATCGCTAGATTATAATAAACAAATTATATACCATAACTTATTAATTGAAGAAATGCTGCCTGTAAGAATTATTTTCGGATACTATGGCTATAAAACAGAATATGCTTTGAGAGAAGCATTTTTTAGATATTTGTCTAATAACTCGAATATTACAGGTCATAGTCCAGCAGTATTTCCAGATCTAATTATATGTGATAATAGTTCATTGGCTAAATTAGATGCTATGCCTTATATAGGTAGAATAGATGAGAAAGGATATTGGGATTTTTATGGTTCATCGATTCATAATCCGCTATTACTTCTTTTAGAATTTATTTGGACTAAACTTAGTTATCGATATAATTTAAATAGCAATATTTTTGGTGAAGATCTTGAATTCGAAAGCTTTCATCCTTATCTAAAAGGAAAAGCTCATAGAATGGATGACGGTACATTAGGTTGGGAAATAAGATATCAATATATAAAAAAAAGTAATTTGAGTCACGAGCCTAGTTTTATTGAATGGGAGCCTGCGGAGCTAAATGAAGTAGAATGGTTTGTAGTAAATTGGTTATGCATGTATTGTGAGCTAAATATTAATAAGCCAGGATTTAGAAACTGGCTTGATGAAAAGACTGTAACATTAGAAACTATGATTGAGGGTCTGACACAAAAAAACTTAATAGCATTTAATAACGATCAAATTACACTCCTAACTGACCAATGTCAGGTTGTTACACTAAATGGAAAATGGTATGCTGCTGAGAATAAGTCAGGAAGGCTAACAAACTGGATCAATAAAATTATGAATAATAGAGAATAAAATTAGACAAGCGTTATAAGTAGTTCAAAGTAGGAACAGACATCATATAACAAAATATTCACGCTACGGGATTAATCCCCTTAGTTGTCAGAAGGAAAAATTCGAAGAAGTAGCTCAGCCAACAACTCCCCTAGCCTAAGATAAGAGCCTATCTAAGGCTGGTGAATTTCGTTAATACAGGAATGTTACGGGAAATCCGGCAAATACATAAATGAAAAATGGAGAAGAAGATGAAGAAATTTAAAGTTTTTTTTGAATGGGAATTTCAAACACTTGTATTTTTTTTAGAAAATGCCTCAAATCATTTTTTGAATAAAAGTTATAATAATACCCAAACTGATATATTTGTATCATCAGACGGTAAAATGTCAGATTATGAATTGTCTATAACCTCTCTCATGTTAACTTTTGAATCAACAATAAATAAATTGAATAATATAGTAGATTTTGCGTTGTTATGCTTTGTAAATAATATTTCGAATTTTCATGAAGATACGTTGGATATATTAGAGATTCAAAAGCAATTGAAAGCATCTAGATCTACTTTATTAAATACTCTTAAACATGACGGAATTTATTATGATAAACTCCCGGGATGGAATCATGTAATTAATGTAAGAGATGATTCAAATGCTATAAAACATCGTGGTGGAATCCATGTACCAGTTGAGTCTCTCTATAATATACCTATTTCAAAAAATGTAGATCTTCGGAAAGAGAAGATGACTGACTATATTAATGGTATCAAGACATGGCTATTTAATTTAATCGATGAGATAGAGCGTAATTCAATGAATAAGGATAGTACAAAAGATGGTGAGCAATGAGTATGCATTTCAAAGAAGTGCCAGACATCCTATAACATAACATTCACGCTGTGGACCGGCCTCGCCGATCCTTGGTCCTGGAAGTAAGAGCAAGGAAGCAATTGCCGGGACACATTCACCTTTGGTGGATGTCGTGAATGCGGAAACGTTATGGGACAAGTTCACCAAAGCAAATAAAGATATAATTGATAAAATCAATATATGGAGGAATTATATGAACTTATATGAAGTTGATTATACTAAACCAACAGGAAAATACGTAGCAGCTATTAAAGAATATAATGAATTTTGGAGTCAGGGACAAATTGATTTTTCCAAAGCTTCCGATCCAATTGAAAAGTTTGATGATGAGACGAGAAAGTTTATTTATAACTTCAATACTAAATTTCCCAATAATGTTGTATGGCATTATCATAGAGATAGAACATCTGTAGATTTAGAAGTAAATGCACTAAGGAAGGTCATTAATTCTGCGAAAAATGAGCATGATATTCAAGATTACATTAAGAAAAATAGAAAGTGGTTTATCCCGGCTTCAATATTTAAAGAGTATAATTTTGGTCACAAAGAGACGTATCTCTTTCCAGAAATGAAGTTAGGAAGTAGCATGCAAGCAGATTATGTTTTATGTGGTAGAAACTCTGATGGATACAGCTTAATCCTTGTTGAATTCGAATCACCGGCTTCAACATTTGTTTTAACTGATGGTTATAAATTATCAGCATCGGCTAATTCTGGCTTAGGTCAGATTAATCAATGGAAAGAGTGGATGGAATCAAATAATACAACATTTTTTAATGAGCATAAATTTACTGAGAAAGGCATAAATGTTCCTATTACAAGGATTCACTATTGTTTAGTGATTAGCAGAAGAAATCAAATGGAGACAAATGATAGAGATCGAAAAAATAGAATAATTATTGAATCAACGAATTTAAATATAATTAATTACGATAGAGTGTGTGATTATGTTTCTAATCTAGTTGAAGGATATAGTACTTATAGATAAAAACATAATATCTGGTGAAATCATCCCATAACACGTCGATTCCCACCATTCCCCTTGATGTCGCGGTTTTTGCGAAGCAAGCACCGCGACACTTTTTCCGCTAAGGCGTTAAAAGAGGGGGACAGCGGGAATCGCGGGAACGTTAAACGAAATCATCAAAGACGGAGAGGGATTAAAAATGTTTAAGGACAGAGTATATATTTCACCAAGATACTATCTTGAAGATTACTTAGCATTGAATTTATCTTTAACAAGTGATGAGCAAACTTGGCAGCGAGCGATAAACATATTTTCAGATCGAATTGAAGGAAGGTTTCTACTTCTGATACAAGAATATTCTGATAACATAACGGCAAATTATAGATATATTGATTATAGTTTTAGCACAATGGCATTATGTAGTTTGCTTATTGAAACGCTTCATCAGTTTTATAATGGGCTTGATGTTACAGTTTTCAGAGGACATAAAGAAGCATTTGTACAATTTTTGACTAAAAGTAATTATTTCGGGGGCTATTTTACACGAAGAACAGCCAGTTTTTTTTATTCAGATATTAGAAATGGAATATTGCATCAAGCGCAGACAAAAAGAAATACTCAGCTTACTTTTGAACAAGAAAACATGATTATTGAAATCGAAAACGGAATTAGTTTAGATGTAATTAAATTTAAAGATGAATTACTTAACGAATACCAAGAATACTTGGAGAGACTAAATAACAATAGTAATTATGAACTGAGAGAAAATTTTATCAAAAAAATGGATTATATTACAACGAGAATTTAGTAATGCGGATACTCAGTACAATGAATTCGTTTAACAATATATTCAAGCAGCAGCTCTGTAGGAGCCTTGGTCTGCGGGAAGGATTTCGAAGAGGAATATCAGGAGAAAACCCCTTTGGGGTTTATGAATACAGGAACGTTATCAGAAATCTAATCAAGGGAGCAAAAAAAATGAATTTCTTAGAATTAGAGTATTGTGAGAAATGTAAAACACAAGAGTGTACGATGCCAGAGATTACACAGTTTAGCTCTCTTGAGAGTTTTCCGCGCAGTACGAGTGTTCTGCTGTATTTCGGCGGAGTTCCCGGCCAATGGTGCATGATGTCTGCCAAGTTCCTGGGCAATCGCTCTGGTACTTTTCCCCTGCTGGTGGAGGATTTCTAGCTTGCTTCGCTCGATTATGCTAAGATGTGTGTAGCTCATGGTGGATTCTCCTTGTGTGAATGGTTGTTGTGGTGACTTCATTCTACACCAATCCGGCCATGGGCCCTTTGTCTTTTTATTTCCAGTACGTGTCGCACTTCATATTACAACCCGTCAAATGAAAAGGAGAGCAATTATGAAAATTTGTAGTTATTGCAAGTCGCACAAAGACGAACCATTAACTAAAGAACATGTTTTTCCGGACTTTTTATTCAAGAAAAACCCAGACTATAAATTTGGTTATAATGGTGGAATAGGAAAATATACATTGTCAGCCGATCAAATTAAAGATGTTTGCCAATATTGTAATAACGTAATTTTATCTGGATTAGATACCTATGCAAAGGATTTATGTGACAACTATTTTGATAGTTTTATTCGTACTCAACCTATTGAGTTCGAGTACGACTACGATATGCTTTTAAGATGGATACTTAAAATATCTTACAATGCAGCTCGAGCATATAAAACATCTACAGCTGAGTTTGAAAGTTACATACCATACATTTTGGGTGAAGGAAATAATCCTAAATTATACACCTTATTATTAGGTAATGTTATGAAGGTATCAGTACACGAAGGAGAACAATTTCCTCCAAACATATTCGCTGCTACATATTTGTTTCCGTTATATGGTGCGAGAAGTCCTGAATTATTTAGAATGGTGTATATTCGTTCATACATGTTTATCATTATGGGTTGGGGAGAAAATACAAATATATTTGAACGCCAAAAACAGCTTGAATCGTTTATTTCTCTAACTGGTGCAAGTGTAATAGAAAGCAACAAAAATAAATACTGGTTTGACCCCTCAAAATCTCAGTTTGATTACCTCGAATACAGAAGTAATCAATTAAAGATGGATCCTCGAAGACAACTAAGTAGAAAAGAATTAAATGAATTTTCAATGCGAAATAAAAGCCTTAAAGAAATTCCGTATATTGATTAGGGTAGCTCAAGAAGGCGAATACATAAGATAACATAATATTCAAGCTTCGGGCATAGGCCCTTGGTCCAGCTGTCGCCGGATACCCAGCATGCGCTGGGTCGTGAATACCAGTTAACGTTATCAGTAATGCCCAAAACATAAAAAGGGAGTGAGAAAATGGATCTAACAATAATAAAGGGAATTAATATAGCTATTTCGGAGCTGTGTGAAAAAGATCGTCATTTGTTAAGTCATGATTTAAATGAAAGAACAATCGCACATAAGTTAGCATTATATCTTCAAGAAGAATTCCAAGAGTACAATGTGGATTGTGAGTACAATAGAAATATTGACGAAATGAACAAACAGAAAAGAATCTATGTTTTAGAGTCAGAATGTGAAAAACTCAAAAAGGATTTTACAAAAGACATTGTTTATGGCGACACGGAATATATGGGGTTATCAATTTTTCCGGATATAGTAATCCACCGGAGAGGGGAGAATACTAATAACTACTTAGTGATAGAGATTAAAAAATCGACAAATAAACTTGATAGAAGCTTTGATTTCAAAAAATTAGAATGTTATACGGATAAAGAAAGATACAATAACTTAGAATATGATTGGGGCTTATTTATTGAATTTGAAACTGGAATGGAGAATTTCAAAAAACCTGAACTAATATGGTTTAAAGAAGGAAAAAGGATACTTTGAAAAACGGCATTACAGATAACATATTATTCACGCTGTGGACAGTCGTCCTTGGTCGGGCAACGCCGGGACACTCAGCATATGCTGAGTCGTGAATATAGAAACGTTAAGTGAAATCTGTGTATGGAAGGGAAGGTTATCAATGACATATAGCTATTTTGAGAACGCCTTAAATACAATGGCTACTTCTAGAACTTCATTCGGCTAACACCATTTTGTCGCTCTGGGCCACTCTGAGAAGCGAGTGACCACATCCAGCCCCCCTTAAGCCCGTCGGACGTCACTGCATTAGGTGTTCGGCAAGCTTCACAACTATAAGCAGGACTCTAAGGGGCCAGGACGTCGTCAATACAAAACGTTATGAGAAATTCGTTGTAAATGGCTAAGAATAAAACGGACCAATCAGTCGATAAGACTCTTCGGACTTTTTTAAATCATGATGAATATTAAAACAAAGGAATGAGAATCATGAAGCTTTTCGGAAAAAAATTGCAAGTAGATAAATATTTAGAATTAATTGATAACTTAAAATTGGAAGAATCAAACAACATATATAATAATGTGGTAAAACTTAATAAGTTAAAGGGTCATTTTACTGACTATAACCTAGCTAATATGCAGGTAATACGAACTGAAGTTAGCTCTCTGGTAGAAGATTATAAACAAAATTCTTTGTTCACTAGTATGATCGCGACAATGTTGGCAGTTTTTACAATTGTTTTTACTATTCTGAGAGAGCAATTAGGATTATATAAGCTCACAGGATTGTTCTCTCCAATATTAATTCTACTTATCGGATATGTATTGATTAAGATGCTATTGATGTTTAGAAGTTATTCGAGAAGTTCAAAAAGTTTAAATCAATTATTGAGCATTATTGATTTAATAATAGAAGAACGTCGGAATATGGATATACTACATCAAGAAGCTTATAACGATTTTCTTAACAAGAGACAGTAAAGAAAATAAACATATAAAAGCCCTTCCAATAAAAGAATTTGCATATCGAATCTGCCAATTGTAAGAATTACTCAATGATAAAAATGAATACATTAGGAAAGTGTTGGAATAGATGACTACAACACCTCAGCTAACATTTGATTCCCGCAGTGTCGTAAGTTCCTTGATCTTCCTTTACGGCAGATAACCTCTGGAGAGGTTCGTGAATCAGGAAAAGGTTATGCGAAATTCATGTGAAAGGAATTAAACTAAATGATAGAGAAATGGGTTCATTTTGAGTGTATATTCAGAAATAAATGGGGTCTGAGAATTATTACAGAAATTCATAAAGCAACAAAAGAAGGACGTATTGCTACACCTAGTGATGATTTTTATGATTTCTCCATGTCAATAGCAATAAGACTAGATCTGATAGACCGACTATTAAAAAGACTTACTAATAGTATACAACTGTTAAGTAAAGAAATAATGAATGTATCTGAAGAGCATATTTTCACACGGGACAAAGAAGGATATGCTCTTTGCATAAACGATGGTCTAAAGCTGGATCTATTAATCGATATCGATGCATTTTTGTTTGAGATCAACTCCTGCTGCGAATTATTTGGTCAGTATATTTATGAGTTATATGCCGCAATGGGGATATTTATTAAAAAAGAAAATACAGGACAAGAGTTAGCAAGAATACTCAGAGTTGCTTCAAGCGACACATCGTGGTTCAAGACCCTCGATGAAAGTAGAAATTTCTTTATTCATAATGGAGCACCATATATTGCTCTTGATATTACTAATGAGAACAACATGAATATTATAATTATGAAGGGAAATTTGAAAAGCTTTGAGGATTCTAAAAAGTATATAACATTGCATGATCTTGTAGACATAAGAGAAGGCTTTAAAATATCGCTACAATTATTGCAAGATCATCTAATAACTTGTGTAAGTAGTGCTTCGAAGCGATGAACATCGCATAACAATATTTTCACGCATTGGGCTGTACCCTCGGTCCGGCAGTAGATATTAACAGGAAGTTGATTTAGCGGACACATCCGACTTCGTCGGATGTTGTGAATACGGAACTTTAGACGAAACTGTTATAGAAGATCAGGGGAGGAAAGATGGGTGTTGAATAATTTTTTAATAATCGGAATTTTTCTTGTTGTATCAGGTATCTTAGCAGTAATATTTGGTATGATTTTTATGAAGGGAATTGTTCCATTTTGTGAATTTATAGGTAAGAAGTTGGCTAAGAAAATATCTTCTAAGTATTGGATATATTTTTTTGAAATTTTATTCTTGATTTCAATTGTTACATTTGCAATTATTGGTTTATATTTAGTTTCTTTCTCTGAATATCCCTTTATATTTGTTATCGTTCTATTTATTTTTACAATCTTAACCGTTATAGAAACAAGCGCCTATACTGAATTTAGAAATAAAAATAATATAAGCAAAACAAGTGGAATTATTGGTTGGATTGTTCATAGAGCAGTATGGAAAACGTACATGGCAAAACGTATATTACTTTTTATCGAACAATTAGCTCATACTTTTTATTTATTTGTCCCTTTGTACTTATCTTTGCTTATCATGTCCGAATTAAAATGGAGTGATCAAGAATATTTTTATTTTCTTTTATTTTTACCGATTTACGCTAACGTATGGGTGTATTTAAGATTCAGTAAAAAAATGTACATAGTTAATTTCAATAGTTATGAGACTTTATTTATGAGAAGATTAATTATTTACACACTAATAATTGGTTACTCAATAATGGAATCATACAGTAAGTTTTCGCAATATCTCTCTAATAAAAATAATTTATCTTTTGAATATTTATTTGTGTATTCAGCTGTAATTGTATATATAGCAGTTGATAGATTACTTAAAGAAATTGTTTCAGACGTAGAAAAGTTACAACAAGAAGTATTAAGAAACAGTAGAATAAGAAGAATAAGATTTTGAAATCGTCATAGGAGAGCATCGCCTAACATAATATTCACGCTGCGGCATACCCCCTGGGTCTGCTGTCGCCGAACACCCAGCATACGCTGGGGCGCGAATACGGGAACGTTAGGCGAATTAAATCCTGCAAGGATAATGATAATGATATTCTGGAAATACCCAGAAGTGATAAACGAAGAGCAATTAAAATGGACAAATGATATGATAGATAAGTGGCTAATATTAATTGATAAGATTAGGGAGAATCTTCTTCAAAACTCTGCTATTCTTGAAAACAATAAAGGCTATGCAAATCAAAGAGACATACAATATTGTTAGAGTTAAGTATGGCCCAATTTTTTACTTTCAGTTCAATATCAGCATTAATTTCGAATGCACATTATTCGGATGCATTCACGTTCTTAAGAGTATTATACGAAGGACACTTACATTATGGAATTTGTGGAATTGTGATGACGAAGAGTTTCAAAAATACGTAGCGCTAGTGGTAATGCACGGAATATGTGCATCGCAGTTTCTACGTATTGCGAGAAGGATACGCAGTAGATGTATTGGTTCCAAATCCGCGTAGAGGGATAGAGACTTGTTGGTGGGCGGCCTCCATAGAATTAGATACAGTCATATGGCAATCGATTTTTTTGGGAGTAGAAGATGTTACTAAGATAATGAAAGAACTTAGAAATGAAGTAAGAGAATTAGCTAAAGAATGGTTGTTGTGAGGGAAGAATTAATTCCATCTAACAAGTTTAAAGTTATTATTGAATGCAAGCGTTATAAAAGACATGTATGTAGAACGTGAAAAAATTGTGGTTTTAGAGATAAGGTACGGAGTTTTTACACCGAAGGTTTATATCGGTGTTTTTTATTTTTAATTCGATTTCCGCATTAAAGCAATCACGGTTTATCTTACAATTTAGATAAGACGAAAGTATTGGTATACAACATTGGATATAGATAATGGCATTAAAAATGACTACTCATGCCTAGCAATAATAAGACATGATGCAGTTTAAACCCATCAGAGAGGTGGAGGTATGAGCCGGTTACTTGACTTATTGGAAGAGGAACGGCGCAAGCTTAATCAGCTTGGAGAGGCATCCTTGAGCAAGCGATTCCGTTATGGGAGAACCCCGAGGTTCAGAAACAAAGTCGAAGGGTTGATGAACTGGTGGCCCAAATTAGTGACATGAAGGGCGAGACATCCGAGTTGTACGATGATGAGTGAAGTACATAATGTGTAGGGGAGGAAAAGCTATGGATTTTCCACCGTGGATGCAGCGGGCCATCCAGGCAAGGCTAGATGAGGTGACTGTGCAGATCGAGCATGATCCTGAACTGAGTCGTGTACGTGAGGAGACCGACGAAGCGTTCGTAGTTTTGTTTGCAGGCAAGGATATCGAACAGACACCTGAGTATGCTGAATGGGAGAATCGTTACATTGTATGCAAAGGTATAGAAAATGAATGGTTGTACATGCAGGGACTGCGAGATGGTATACAGCTAACGGCTTCCTTATTAGGCCAGTCGATGCTGGTGGAGAAAGGGCATGAATCTGACCAAAGCTAGGTGGAGGATGAACTTAGCGGTGTGAGCATGAAAGGGTGGAGCGAGGGAGCGAGTAAATCAAGAGAGTGGTGACTCACATATTAGGAGCTTCATGCAACATTGACGAAAGCATTGCGTGATTGATGGGAGTGTTAGCTATAGCTAATCAATGACCTTAAAGTTAAAAAGCCAATGTATGCTTACATAGCTTAGCTTCGTAAGAATGCACTGGATTGTTCACCAAAGCGAACCCATAGGTCATGGGAGAGCGATCCCTATTTACACTGAAAAACCCGAGCCGAAGCGTGTATATCTCGCTTCAGCTCGGTTTTTTTAATGCTCTACTTTTCCAAAATCCCAATTCTTACTTCCCCTGCACCGACTTAAACCAATCATTCACTTCTTGCGTGATCTGATCTCCGCGATTTTACCGTCTGGACCAGCCGGAATCGGCTAGGCTTTGATTTTGGAACCAGGCACGTTCTTCAACAGGTCGGGTGCCGGCCAGTCGAGTGACCCCATCCAGGTGTTGGTGTTATTTTTCAAAGAGATTGCCAGTGGGAATACTTCGCTTGGGGCGGGGCCATCCGGGTTCTCGTTTTTGAAATTGTGCATGATGTTTTCAAGATCCACGACCCAGCCCAAGTAAAGCGCGATTGATAATTCAAGAAGAAAGCCGGCTAATTCGTCGGCTGTTTTTTGATTCACTCAACGAACGCGCGTCAAAGCGAGAGAACTACTTAACAAAGTTAGCGCCTATTGTTTTTAACAAAACAATTAAATAAAATATTATTGTATTTATTTCGATATAATGCTACTATAAATTTGTTTCCTAGGAAACAATAAATTGTTTTTATTTTGAGAAAAACAATCTCTAAGGAGGAAGCGCATGAAAAAAATCAATCCGAGTACCCTTACCCAAACAGTGACCAATCTCATTTCACAAATCGTCATTGCACCCGCTTCTCCGTTAGCTTTTATTTCCGGACAAGTTGCGTTAAACGAAAAAGGCGAGTTGGTCGGAAAGGGTGACTATCTGCTTCAGGCCAAGCAAGTCTTTGCCAATCTGAAATTGGCTTTGGAGGCCATCGATACCGAAGCGGAGAGCATTGTTCAAATGAGGATATATGTCGTAAACCATAAGCCTGAGTTGGTTGAGACGATTTTTCAAGCCGGTTTTGAAGTATTCGGCGACGGATGGCCCAAAACGGCTAGTACCTTTATAGGTGTTCAGGCGCTTGCCTTTGAGGAATGGTTAATTGAAGTGGATGCCATTGCAGCGATTTCCAACTAAGAGAGGAGAACTCTAAAAATGAATTATGATGTTATTATCATCGGCGGGGGACCTGTCGGCATGATGTTGGCCGGGGAGCTCGCTTTGGCGGACGTGAAGGTTTGTGTTTTGGAGAAATTGAAAGATACCACCCCATACTCTAGAGCGCTTAGCATCCATCCTCGTACATTAGAAATTTTGGACTTGCGAGGTTTGAAAGCGGAATTGTTGAAGATCGGTAAACCGCTGCCGACCGGGCATTTTGCAGGCTTGGAAACACGGTTGGACTTTACGGTCATCGACTCTTCATCCAATTATTCATTGTTTATCGCCCAATCGGAAACCGAAAAGGTACTGGAACGCAGAGCCAGAGAGCTGGGTGCAGAGATCCGGCGAGGAATGGAAGTAACGTCCATCTCACCGAATTCTGAATATGTCGAAGTGATGGCCGCTGGAACAGAGGGCGAAATGACATTAACAGCAGCATATGTTGTTGGTGCGGACGGAGCCGGAAGCATTGTACGTAAACAGGCGAACATTCCCTTTAACGGAACGGATGCAACGCTTACTGCGGTCCAAGGCGACGTTGTGTTTAAACGCCCGCCTGCAACGAGTGTCGTTTCCCGCTTTGACGAGAACGGGATGATCATGATCGTTCCTGTGACTGAAGAGCTGCACCGCGTAGTCTTTATCGATCCGGATCGAACATCCGTTCCAAAAGATACACCCGTCACACTGGAAGAACTACGCTCGGGAATGCTCCGCATGTTAGGGGACGACTACGGGATTTCAGATCCGTACTGGATGACTCGCTTTGGCAATGCTACTCGACAAGCTGACCGTTACAGGGAGGGAAGGCTTTTCCTTGCAGGGGATGCTGCTCATATTCATTTCCCTGCCGGAGGACAAGGGATGAACGTGGGACTGCAAGAGGCGATGAATTTGGGGTGGAAATTGGCTGCGCAAGTGAAAGGATGGGCGCCCGAGGGGTTGCTCGATACTTACCATGAAGAGCGTTTTCCCGTCAATTCAGCATTGCTCAGCAATACACGTGTCCAAACCCTGCTATTTGGTACCGATTTTTCGTCGACTATGATCCATCTGCGGAGAATGATATCGGATTTATTGGAAAGTCCGGAAGCGAACTATCGTTTAGCGAGTCAAATTGCAGCCGTGGATGTTAGCTATAATGTGCCAGATGCAGTTTCTGCACATCCGTTAAATGGTCGCAGGCTTGCAGAGATCAAACTGCGTAAGGAAAACGGCGATGTCTTCAGCAGTTACGAACTTTTCCGGGAAGGCAAATATGTATTGCTTAATCTCGTTCATGATCAACTCGTGGAAGGCATCATTCGTCGTCTGCCCGATCAGCATTTCACATTGGTCAGCGCGACGTTGGCGGAACCGGCTCTGGACTGGAACAATGTGCACACCGCCATGATCCGTCCGGATGGATATATCGCATGGGCCATTTCCGATCAAGAACGTCCATTGGAACGATGCATTGAGGAAGGAATTAGGAGTATCAGCAAAGGGTAACGCTTTTTTTTAACCTTATTGTTTTGAGGAAAACAAAAATAGGCCCGGAAGCCTCTGATTCATCGTTTTCCGGGCTTTTTTATTGTCCGAAATATAAGCGCATCAAATGTTTTTTGCGAAACAATCATGTATAATGAGGAAAGATACGCGAAAAGAGGAGAACGAAGAAAATGCAGCCTATGGATCTTTCGAAACAATGGATTTTTAAAAGCTTCATCCATCTTATGAGTCAACAGGACATAAGGGAAAGCAAGTTATCCGTCCGCATGAGTGAGGAAATACATAAGTTCGAAAAGGAATTTGGTGAAAAGGGAAATTTGACCTTGTCGGAGATTCACCTTATCGCATGTATCGGAGATTTCTCACCGATTAATGTCACCTCCATTGCGGAAAAAACCGGATTAACCAAAGGCTCCATCACAAGAATCAGCAAAAAACTTCTGAAACTGGCGTTAATCAAAAGACAGCAGATGAATGATAATAAAAAAGAAGTTTATTACGCTTTGACCTCGAAAGGCCAAAAAATATATGTGATCCATCATCGGATCCATCAAGAAATTGAAGAGCGATTCATGAATTTTCTAGATAAGTACACTGCTGATGAGCTTGTTTTTGCGAGTAAGTTCATTCAGGATTTAACGAAATGGGATTATTAAAGGATGAACGCTCTGGCGATTTCAATTTACGTTTTTTGGGGTAAAAACCCGTGAGGACAAGAACGAATAGCCACGCCAAGATCAGCATCACATAATCTTTACGTCCGGAACTTAAATTTAGTATTTGCCAAACATAAGAAGCATAGAATAAGAGGGCACCGGCAGCTACTAAAAGTAATGTCCTACATCCTAATTTTACAACATATTTATCCTTAAGCTTGGTGAAAAAGACTCTTCTACCGGTAGCCATTCTTATACCAAACATTATCACGTAAATGCCAAACAAGGTCCCGATCGAAATGGATAGAATGAAATTATTCGTTCTCGATTGAGTCAACGAAGAATGGCCCTCCGGTAACGAACCGGTTACATATTCAATCCATGCATGGTAAATATCCTGCCTCAGATCGATTCCATTATCGCTGTTCGTAAGAATGACCAAGCCTTCCTTGGTTTCCGGGATAAAACCGTACAATGAATGCCAGCCTCGATTGTCGCCAGAATGGTAAATGAACGTCTGCTCTTCGGATAGCTTTCTGATAAATACGCCCAATCCACTCTCACCTATTACTGGCTGCTGCATCTCCTCTACAAGCTCGTTTTCGAGAAGTCCATTCCCTTGCATCCGATTCAAATGGTCCATGCTGGCCAGAATCAGTTTCATCATATCCGTGGAGTTCGTCTTAAGTCCAGCCGCTGCCTGCTCGGTAAATTGGTAGTTCGGAAGCTCCTGTCCGAAATAACCGTATGCTTTTGACATCCGGGGATCGTTGGGATCTTGATGGAATGAACTCGAGTCCATGCCTAGCGGCTTAAGGACTTCTTCCTCCATATAACGTTCAAATGCCATTCCAGTAACCTCCTCAATCACGAGCTGTAGAATGGTATAGCCCCCACCAGAGTAAACCTCTTTTTCCCCGGGCGTATCGGTAATCCTCACAGGTTCATTAAATAGGCCTTTTCCGTTCAACGAATCTTCTATACTGGAAAGCCGGCTTTGCGGTGCCGTACCGAGATACCCTTTATGGGCAGATAAGCCTGCCGTATGACTTAACAATCGTTTTATGGTGACCTCATCAGGATTAAACTTGGCGTCAGGTAATTTCCACGAGGTCAAGTACTTTTCAACAGGGTCGTCGAGCGAAACGAGCCCCTTTTCTACCAATTTTAGGACTCCCCATGCTGTAACGCTTTTGGATATCGAGCCCGCCTGGAACAAGGTTTGATCGGTCAGTTCGATCTTGTTTTTCTTATCGGCATAACCATAGTTGAGAAGATAAGCGACACGACCTTCGTGAACTATGCCGACGGTCAATCCGGGTACATCATATTTATCCTGCCATACCGGAACCTGTTCATCTAATAGGTGCTTGAATTCCTCTATTTTTCGTGGCGTCTGAGAGAGGGGGGCTGCTTCAACCGTCTTCACATACTCCCCAACTGAAACCAAGATCACGACAAGACATACCAAACATCGAAATAGATTTTGTACCTTTCTTTTGCGCACCCGTTTCACTCCTGCCATGTTAATGAACTCGCATATTTAAAATAGCACTGATCCAATGCTTCGATCGATCGATTTACCTTACATTTGCCGTTTTTACCTTACATATTTGTCATATGAGAGAACCTTCGGGCACCCATTGAAAGGGTATTTGTCTATATTCAGGAACTTAACGAATTGTTCCAAAAGAGACTTAAGAATTTAAAGAAAAGTTACGATATGAATGGCTAACGGGAAGGAAAGTTTATGGGATATAATGGTATAAAATCTTAATTGTGATATTAGGGGGAGTTACAATGAACATCGCTTTTGCAAATGATTCGGATTACGAATACATCAAAGGCAGGGACCGTCATATTTCAGAGAACCTCATATCCGCCAAAATAAAGGGGAAAGAAATCTACATCATAAGAAACCTGGATGGAAGTAACATCGGATGGATGAGGTATGGTTATTTTTGGGACAACATCCCGTTTATGAACATCATTTGGATCGATGAACCATTTCGGGGCAAGGGTGTAGGGAATAAAGTTGTTCTCTTCTGGGAGGAGCAAATGAAACAAAAGGGCTTCAACATGGTCATGACATCTACCCAGGCTGATGAAGGCGCACAACATTTCTATAGAAAGCTGGGCTATCAAGATGCTGGATGCCTATTACTTGATACACAACCATTGGAAATTATTCTGACCAAGCCATTAAACTAGCGGAAACGACGGCAATACAAACATAAAAGGAGTTGAATGAGAACGATGACAGCATCATTTTCACATCAGCCTGAAGGGTACGAATGTCCATTTTGTTGTATTTGGGGGATCGAGCGACCCAATCAGGGAACCAAACAAAGGGATATCATCTACCAGAATGAAAAGGTAACAGCATTTATAGCGGGCAAATGGTGGCCCAACAATAAAGGACATGTTCTTGTTATTCCGAATCAACATTTCGAGAATATCTATGAACTCCCTGCGGATTACGCTGTTGAAATTCACCGTGCGGCACAGCTTACAGCATTTGCGATGAAAAATACATATGGATGCGACGGGATTTCTACGCGGCAGCATAATGAGCCTGCCGGCAATCAAGACGTGTGGCACTATCATCTCCATGTGTACCCTAGGTATGCGGACGATCAACTTTACCTGTCAAAGGGTTCACCGTCCGATCCGGATGAACGCGCTTTCTATGCGGACAAGCTGCGTTCCTGGATAAAGAAAAATGATTAAATACTTGTCTTTTTACGAAATGCGGACGGGTTTATTCCAGTCCATCTCTTAAATTGTCTGCTGAAGTGAGAAAGATTTTTATACCCTAAACGATTGGCGATTTCATTCAAAGATAACTCTGGTTGCTGCAATAAGATTTTTGCTTCTTGTAATTTTAGCTCGGATAAATATTTTCGAGGTGACATTTGGTAAATCTTTTGAAAGACTTCTAAACCATAATTGGGGCTGATCCCAAGAGATGCAATAATCGGCTGTATGTGAACGGTAAAGTCTACTTTACCGTTTGTTTCTATGCATTTTTTTTTGAAGGTCCACTTGATGGCCTCTGCAATTTCCTTGGCGTATTTTGCAGTGGTCATGGATTGATTCGTTCTTACATTTGAGTTTGTTGGCTGCAGATCCACAAGTATTTCTAATAATTCAAAGAGGATAACCTGTGCTCTTAATTTTGCAGTTGAAAATGAAATCTCTTGATCTTCTAAAATGTCAATCCATTTTTGAAGACAGCTCCTTAACCTGCTGTAATACGGATTATCAGGCGTATAGACCCAATCGCAGTTTTTCATGATCTTCATTCGCAAAGAAGGTTCATCAATATCGAAATGAGCACAAAAATAAGTCATTGAACCAGAAGAGATGCAATGATTGGTATGTTCAAAACCAGGGGGAATAAGAAGAATTTCGTTCTTTTGGATGACATAACGGTCTTTTTCAAGACATGTCTCCTGAGTGCCATCTAATACAATTAATATCTCAAAAGCATGATGGAATTCTTTCGTCATGGACCAGTGTGAAGGAACGGTCTGCTTATGGGCACCGAAAAAACGTATGTTCCAGTCAATACGCGGAAGCAGTTGTGTTGTATCTCCAATAAATCGTTGTATATCGTTTTCCATTTTGAGATCCCACCTTGATTTGGGTAAATTAAACCTTCATTGTGCAATCGAATTTCAAGTTTAATCGTTATTATAATATAAGTGAGCAGCAGGAAACGCTTTCGAGAATGACCATGATTTATGTTCTATTATCGATATTTAGCAGACGCATGTTTAATTATAGTCAAAAAAGAAAACGGTATCAACATGTTGCTTGGTAATGAAAAAAAAGGGTAAGCTGCATGCCGCGAAATAGAAAGCGCTTAAAAATGCGATTGAAAGGGAAAGAAGAAATGACAATGATTAATAATCCGATAATACCTGGAATGGCACCAGACCCATCGATTATTCGGGTGGATGATGAATATTATATCGCAACGTCTACGTTTCATTGGAATCCAGGGATCCAGATCTTTAAATCATCAGATTTAGCCAACTGGGAACTTATTAACTTTGCATTAAAAAAAGGAGAGGTTGATTTAAGGGGAACACATACACCCGCCGGAATCTGGGCACCGCATTTATCCTATGATGCTTTCACAAAGAAATACTGGTTAGCCTACTCCCATATGATCAATATGGCTGGTCGTGAATTTAATGCGGATTCATACGCGATGTGGGCAGAAGATATACACGGGCCATGGTCAGCGCCGATGTATCTAACGTCCATCGGTTTTGATCCAGCCATTTTCCATGATGACGACGGAAAACACTACATTTCCATCCTTGAATGGGAAACAAGAGAAGGCTATCAAGCGCCCGGGCATATTGTCATCGCCGAGTATGACTTGGAAAAAGGTGAGGTCATTGGTGCTTGGCATCGAGTAACACAAGGGTTTACCAGTCGTGGGTGCGCAGAAGCACCGCAAATTTATAAACATAAAGACTATTATTATCTTATTATTGCTGCCGGTGGAACAGGCTACGCACATGGTGTGGAGATTGGGCGCTCCACATCTATCTTTGGCCCCTATGAACCGCATCCATCGAAAGAACCGATCATCACGTCTTCACCGCGGCATCTTTTTTCACTTGGCGATCCGGATGCGGGACATTTTGAAATGTACAATCCACATTCATTGATGCAAAAAGCAGGTCATGGTTCATTAGTTCAAACCCATACGGGCGAGTGGTATATTGCACATCTGATGTCACGCCCTCTGGAAGGAACTCTCTTAAATCCGTTAGGTCGGGAAACATCGATTCAAAAAATGAAATGGTCACAGGATGGGTGGCTCGAAATGGAGGATGGATCAAACCTCGCCAAAATGGAAGTAAAGGGGATGGAGGGAGTCCAGTTATCGCCTGTAGGATCCCATGACATCCATGATCATTTTGATGATATAAACTATGATATCCGCTTTATGACCCCCTATCGAAAGCAGGAAGCAAGTTGGGTAAATACAATCGAACGTTCCGGATATCTGCGCATTTACGGAGAAAACTCTCTTTTTTCGCAAATGAATCCTGCAATCATGGCAACTCGCGCGACATCATTCCATTATGAGTTTCAAACCAGAATTGAATTTCTCCCTGACCATTACTCCGAAACTGCCGGTATGGGACTCTACTATGATTCAAATAATTGGATCTATGCGCACTTAACGTATTCAGAATCATCAAATGGAACGGTGTTGAGCTTATTGCAGGCTAATCTAGGTAAACGTAAAGAATTGGTTCAACAGACGATCCCGGTTCCTGACAATGTAGTTGACTTAAAGGTTATCTATAAGTCGGGTATGGTGGATATATTTTATCGGTTGGAAATAAACCAGGAGTGGCAATTATTAAAAAACGATATCAATGCTATGTATTTATCAGATGAAGGCGTAAACGGCGAACCAGGTGAAATCGGTGGATTCACAGGACTGTTTAACTTCATAGGTTCGGTTGACGCACATCAACATGACTCATACGCAGACTTTGACTTCTACTCCGTAAAGAATTTTTAGACGTTCAGAGAGGAAATTACACATGAAAACGATACCGCTTAAACGATTAGTGCCCGGATTAATCATTGGACCTGCCTCCTGGCTGGGACCATATATTGCAACAGCAAGTTTATTTTTGCCTGCGATGATACAGCATTTGGATGCTGAAAATAAAATTAATATCGTAGCCTTGTTCTCCGCATTAGGGATGGTCGTGGCAGCCGTTTCTAATATGATCGCCGGATATGTCTCTGACCGTACCCAATCGCGTTTTGGTAAGCGGACGCCTTGGCTTGTCTCTGGAGCTTTTGTATTTATGTTGGCAATGATCTTCGCCTCAATGGCTACTTCCATACCTGTTTTGTTGATCAGTTGGATGCTTGGGCAGGTTGCATTGAATTTTATTGTGGCTCCAATGGTCGCTTGGTTAGATTTAGCACCCGATCATGGCAAAGGGACGGCTTCGTCCGCTTATGGCGGGCTAGGTATGGCGCTTGGAAACAATGGTTTTACGATTCTAGCCGCCGTTTTCTTGGGGCAGTATCGTTTAGGGTTTGTCATCTTTGGCATCATTACATTCATTGGTACACTGATCGCAGCGTATATTGTACGTGAACCATCCAATTTGGATGAGAAGATGGATCAATCATCATCACCAACGAAGAACGCGTTTTCATTCAAAGAATTGGTTACAGTGTTCCCTAAATGGTCTATCGGTCGTGACTACTATTTGGCTCTCATTGGAAAACTCTCTCAAGGCATTGGGAACTTTGCAATAACAGGGTATCTGCTGTTTATCATGACGGACTTCTTGCATAAAGATACAACAGCGACTCAACAATCGATACAGTTAATTAATATCATCATGTTAATATTTGGCATTGCCATGGGATTTATTGCTGGCCCGATCTCGGATAAGTTTAATATCTTAAAATTACCTGTTGGTTTATCTACCATTTCATTAGGAATTGGAGCACTGAGTCTGTTCTTCCTGCAAAATGATGTGGGTATCATGGTTTATGGGTTTTTGGCTGGTCTTGGTATGGGAATATGGAACTCCTTGGATAATTTATTGAATTTAAGAGTTATTCCTGATAAGGAACGAGTGGGATTGTTTTTAGGGATATACAACTTGGGAAATACGGTAACACAAGCAATAGCCCCCGTAATTGCAGCATTTATGATTTCACAAATAGGGTTTTCATCCATTTTTGTAATGTCATTTATTCTTGCAATCATCGGTGGTATATCCATCCTCTCTATAAAATCTGTAACTAGATAGTACCGTAAAGTCTTACATCCATTTGGATATGTTGAGTAAACACAATCAATATAAAACCATGATACGAAGGGAGCCCGTATTGCTGCGGAGCTCCCTTATTGTGAGTTCATGCGTCCAATACCACTAATATGGAGCTTCTTTTGTCTTTTCCATTAAAGGGCATCCTCTGTAAGTTGCAGTAAAGTCGCACGTCGATCATCGGGATCTGCTATCCGCTGAATGAGCCCATCACGCTCAGGGTGCTTCTTTTTGGTGGCCAATTCATTCATCTCGTATTCTTATTGGATATGATGAGAAAACTATCCTTAAAAATGCTGGGGATGAGGGTTTCAGACATGAAGAGATTTATCGGATCATTGCTAACGGTCATCATTTTCTTGATGACAATGCAGCACGTTTGCGCAGAGCCAAACGATGAACCATTGAAACGGCTTGTGCTGACTTTGTTAGCTCCAAAAATACAGGAACAGATTAACCAATACTATACTAATAAATTTACTGAATCACCTACGTTTACGCCTTTTTTGGATGGAACTGATGTAGACGTTGAATATTTTTCTTCACTTATTGAGGTTCAGGTTAAAACAATCCCGTACGTAGGACCTCATTTGGATGTTGGAATCGATTCGATAAGGTTTAGTATAGATAACTCCGGATCAATAGTGGTTGTAGAATATAAGCACATTCGGGATTATGACTTGCCTCCCCACTGGCAAGAAATTATTAAAACCCATTAAGCCCCTCCATATGAACTAGTTTTCTCACTCAAATACGGAAGATTGAGGTGCGCGCTCGAAGCTCATGCAGGTCCGCCATTTATGATAATCATCGTTGGCTTGTTGCTCTTATTAGTAGGTGGGATCGTTCTAATAAAGCGAAGAGGAGTATGGCTGTTTATCGGAATGGATCTATAGCAAGAACCCCGTCATCTGATTCAACAGGTAACGGGGTTTTTCATTATTCTGAACGATCTGATCTGCGCACTTCGATCTGAAACTGATTGGAATACGATTTGAGGCTGCCTGCAAGGCTGGCAAGCTGTCCGGAGATGTTCGACAGTTCGTTGGCCGAACGTTGCTGCTCTTCAGCACTTGCTGCGACTTCTTCAGTCATGGCCGATGTTTCCTCGGTTGCGGAAGCAATATAACTCAAGTGCTGTTCCACCTCCTGACGAATGGAGTGCATATCCGCCGTCCGGCTTTCCAAACGTTTAGCCAGCTCCTGGACTTCGTTCGATAAGCGGCTAACCTGCCTAAACGTCTGGAGGCACTCAGCGATCTGTTCTTCCTGTTCCTTGGCTGCAGCCATATTCGTATCAAAATGACTACTCATACGTTGTATCTCTTGAACGAATGAACTCAGAATTTCATCAATCTCCTGAATCGAACGTTCGGATTGCTGAGCGAGGTGTCCCATTTCACCAGCAACGACAGCAAAGCCTTTCCCCGCTTCGCCAGCCCGGGCTGCCTCGATGGAAGCATTCAGCGATAGAATTTGAGTTTGTTTTAAAATGCCGTGAATTTGTCCGCTAATGGTAGAGGCGAGTTCCGACTGAGTCGTCAGGGACTTAGAGATTTCCTGCTGATGCTCGACACGCTTGGCATTCTCCCGGCCCTTCTCAAGCAGAGCCTCATGTTCTCGCGTAACTTGTGCTTGTACGGCAGATAGCTGTTCTGAAGTATCGGTGAACTGCTGCACATATGAACCTACTTCATCCATGATTTTGCCAAGATTCTCGGAGTGCTGGACGGAGTGTTCCGTCTCTTCAGCTTGTTTCATGGAGCCTGTGGCTATTTCCTCGATCGCTCTGGAAAGTTCTTCGGTCTGACGCAGGTTTGTCTGAGCCGTTTCGGCAATATGGTTTGAGGACTGCTGGAGCGTATTGGATCCTTGCTGTATTCCCATCAAAATATTCGTCAATTGGGCAACCATGACATTAATCAAATGACTGATATCACCGAGCTGGTCGTTTGTCATGGGTGTGGATACGACTTTGAGATTCCCATCGGCGACCTGTTCGAGGCTTAACTTAATATCGCGTACTTGTCTGAGAATGCCTCTTACCACAAATAACATCATGACCAAAGATAGAATCAGCACAACCGCAAAAATCGGGATGATGGTCCGATACGCATCATTTACGGATGCCTTGGACATTTGATTCACGGCTGCAGCGGAAATATCAATGCCCAGGTAGCCGATTACAGTACCTTGCGAATCCTTGATTGGCGTAAAGGAGGACAATAGCTGCCCCCAGGTCGGATCTTCAACGATGCCTGTTGTGACGACTTCACCGTTTAACAAGCGCTCCTGAATCTGGGGATTGAAGTCCATGGCAGTCCCGTAAGGGCTATATTCCGAATCGTCCCAATCCGCTCCATCCACGGTGTAGATCCATCCGTCCGAAGTTTTGTTATACATATAAACATATAGGGCTCCAGATTGAAGCCTGACTTTAACGAGTTCGTCTCTAAGACTTTTGTATTCGTTGCTCTCCTCCGAAGCAGTAGCATATAATGTTTTGATAATTTCCGATTCCTGGCCTAATTGAGAGGCCGTGTTCATTGCCAGCTGCTGGTTGTTATGCTGCATGGTCATTAATGATGCATTTTCACTGGAATCCATCGTGGCCCATATGATTAGACCACCCATGGCCAATAGCGGAACCAGAATGATCAAATACAGTTTAAACCTTAAATCCGTCTTTTTATTGCGAGCCTGTCTCACGATCTGTTCCCCCTTAGAAGTAGTTAAAACTTAAAACAACATCGTCGTTTTTTAATATAGCTCCATACTATTTATCGTAAAATAGGAGGGGGAAGTGAAGAATAAACCTGGAATTATACTTGAATATAAATAAGAAAATCGGAGTCCCAGAGGACTACGAAGTGAATTGAATGTGGGATATAATGGTACGAGGCTGTCAATATGCTGGATCGGCGGTATAGTTTGAATATCCATCGTTGCGTAATACGGGTGAAGGGAAACAGGGGGAATAATCAAAAGTGGATTTCTTTTAACAACCTTTTGTTACTGATGATGCTTACGCGTTGTCGTTCTATGATTCGTTATAAACGCTATGTAGGTTGAACTAGATATTTACACGAAAACGAGAGGGGGCAGAAAGAATCTGGAGAAGCGAAGCGGTCGCGTTTATGACCGGATTTTCCCTTTGAAAAGGGAATCAAAAAATCTGGGGATAATAGCGATCGGAAGATGGTTCTGACCACGTAGTGACTCTGTGTAAAAATCATTGGTTCAACTTATATAACAAGTTTTGATTCGAATTTCCGAGGGTGATTGTTATCAACATTTCCATCGAAGTAATAGACCATACAGAAGAAGAGGAGATCCGCATCAGGTGTCACCAGGTAGACGAAGAAATACATGAGCTCGTGAATAAACTAAAAACCGAAACGCTCATTATACTGGGTTATCATGAGGATCAGATCAGCCGCATCAAAGTTAGTGATATTTATTATTTTGAAGCTGTTGACGGAAAAGTGTTTGCATACTGTAAGAACAACGTTCATGAAGTCAAACAAAAGCTATATGAACTGGAGGAACTTTGCAAAGAGAAACATTGTTTTCGCGCTTCCAAATCCACCATTCTAAATATAGCTAAAATTTCCAGTATTCATCCGTCCATCAGCGGACGATTTCAAGCCTTATTGGATAACGGGGAGAAGGTTGTCATATCACGACAGTATGTACCCATGCTTAAACACATACTTGGATTATAAAAGGGGGACCTATATGAAATATTCCGAGCTCATTAAAGGAATGATCAGAGATTTCTTAATTATATTCGCCTCCATCATTATAATCATCACTATTTTGCGGCAAATCTTTGCTCCTGATGCAAATTTCGAATTAAAGACGATTTTTATAATTATGGTTTTCTCTTTTTTGGGTGCTTTGACTGGAATCATTTTATATACGCCGCATGCCATTAGCGAGAATAGAATGCGCCTCCGTGTCATTTTCCATTTCTTTTTTCTGGAAGCCCTTTTAATTTCTCTTGCTGTCCTATTGAATCTCGTATACACCACTTCCGGTATACTATTACTGGCGTTGCAAATTGCTGCAGTATACGTAATCGTTCGCCTACTGACGTATAAGAATGACAAAAAGGAAGCTCAAAAGATCAATGAAAGACTAAAAACATTTAAAAACGAGGTTTAGAAGATCTACACAAACCGCTCCCCAATAAAGTCGTATTCGCAGCGCGTAAGTACACAGCTTTACGTTGTTTTTTTACAACTTATTGGCTCTCAGCGACAGCTTATCGTTTATGCGTATACACCTGCTCTGCCATTTCTTATGATGAACTCATAAAAAGCTGGAGGAGGAGCAGAGGAGTCTTATGGAGATGTTAATCCTTGTTGTTACGTTGGTCTTCGAACTGGCCATTGCCGTTTATTCCATGGTAACGAAGCAAAGCCGTCACAAGATAAAGAGTTGGACGAGAATCGCAATGTTTATCGGATTCATCATGCTGAGCTTGGGGAACGTTGTCGTATGGGAGTACACTTGGGGACTGTTTGCAGGTTTGCTTTTTCTATTAGCGTTCAAGGAAATGGTTGCGCTCCTGCGTAAACAAACACCCACTCCGCGTTACAAAACCTTCTCTACGGTGTGGAAATTGCTTTTGTTAGCGCTGACCATTGTCATTACCCTTGTTCCTGTTTTACTTTTTCCACAGCATAGGCTGCCGCAAGTGACAGGTCCGTATGCAGTGGCGACCGCCACTTACAGTTACGTGGACAAGAATCGTATCGAAGAATTTACGGATCAGGGAGAGCATCGAGCTGTTAACGTGGAATTTTGGTATCCTGAACAGGCAGACGGAACGTATCCTTTGCTTGTGTTCTCCCATGGAGCATTCGGTATTAAAACCAGCAACACGTCTACCTTTACAGAGCTTGCGAGCCACGGTTACGTCGTCGTTTCGATCGACCATCCCTATCATTCTTTTTATACGGTTTCCGAGGATGGGAAGGTCGTGACCATTAATCCCGAGTACATGCAAGAATTCAACAATGCAAATAAAGGGGTTTATTCGCTTGGGGAGTATTTCGAGCTAAATCAAAAATGGATGAAATTGCGAACGGATGATATGGATTTTGTCATAGATACGATCCTGGAACAAGCCGTGCAAAAAAAGGACTCTCTATATGAACGCATCGACACACAGAAAATAGGCGTGTTCGGTCATTCTATGGGGGGAGCGGCAAGCGTAGCACTGAGCAGGGAGCGCGATGATATTGACGCCGTAGTAAATATAGATGGTCCGTTCTATAGCGAGCTTGTATACGATAAAGTTACGAACGAATTAACTGCAAAATCCGAAGCTTTCACCATCCCGCTTCTTAACGTTTATTCGGATGATGTGTGGATACAGCTCGACAGCAGTCCTCCGTATATTGCGAATCGCATTTCGAATCCATATTTTAATGATGCATACAACGTTCATTTTAAAGGCGCAAAACATTTAAGTTTGACCGATCTACCTTTATTCTCGCCTATATTGGCAAACCTGTTGCATGAAGGCAGAAAAGCAAATATCGATAAATATTACGCGATTGAAACTCAAAATGAACTTATCCTTCGTTTTTTTGACTACGCTCTCAAGAATCAAGGTCAGTTTGCTCCAAAAGCGACGTATTGAGCATCTGTTCCGCATGCAGGAAGAGAAGGCCATCATGGATTGTTTTGGCACTGGACGGAAAGGTATCCTCTCCAGAGGAATAGCAGGAGGTGTACCTAATGAAGCTGACAAAGCTTAACTTGATATTCTCAGTCGCATTCTTAATTATAGTTCTGCCGATTCTAATTTATTATTTGGCAACCTACATTAAATTGTTCACTGATGGAGCTCAGATTGATATTAGCCCCCAAGCTGCAATTGAAGAGTATTTAAGCAACGAAACTCATGAATATAAAATCATCAATGTCACTTTAACAGAAGAAAAATTCAGGGCCCGTACGTATACCCTCGAATGCGATTGTCATTTTAAAAATGAAGAGTATCAAGGTCCTCAGAAGTATAATGTTCAATTGATCGATGATCTGGCTTGGATGGTTACTGATATAGAGATGATTAAAAATGAATCGCAACATAGTAGGAGCGTGTAACATGAATTTAAAAGAAAAGTTGATATTAATTAAAGAAAATGGCTACCAAGCACCTCACGAACCATTCCAGTTGGTACAAGAAATGATGGATAACATCGGTTCCTTGGATGCCCAGCTGCGGGATGAGTTAATTTACACAACCTTATCCCATTGGATTGCTGGCAACACTCTAACGGCAAACGAACTGGAACAACTTGTACCTGTCGTTTTGGACGAAAATCATTTGTTATATAAGCTGGGTGAAACCAATACAGACTCCGTCTTCACTCGATCGTTCTCGATGCTGGTTATACCACTTCTGCTCATTAGGCACAGGCAAACCCCTTTTCTTTCAAAAGAGCAGATCCATCAGATCAAAGAGAAGGTGTTTTACACTATACATAAAGAGCGAGATTATCGCGGTTATGATGAAGAGAAGGGCTGGGCCCACGCCATAGCTCATGCAGCAGATGCTTTGGACGATTTGGCTCAATGTTCCGAATTGGATCAAAACGACCTCATAACCATTCTTAATTTGGTTTACGAAAAGATGACCATAACAGAGCGAGTTTACTCCGATGGAGAAGACGAGAGACTGGTAACGCCCGTAGTTAGTGTTCTCAATCGAAAAATACTTCGTCCAACTTATGTGGAGCAATGGATTCAACGTTTTGGTGATGTGGAGAAAGAACCAGAATTTCTGCCTACCTTTAAGCAAAAGAACAATATAAAGAACTTTTTAAAGAGTTTATACTTCCGAATAAAGTTTCACAACGTAGATACCGATCTCTGTCCAACGATTGAGCATACTTTATACAAAGTAGATAAAGTATATTATTCCTAATGTACAAAATTAGGATTTCCAATGGGACTGCAAGTTGATGTTCAACACCCTTATCGGACAGATCCTGTGCATATTAGACTAAAAAGACCTTCTTATGGAGAGTTATCCTCTCCCGTTAAGAAGGTCTTGGCTTAAAAATGAGTCCATATCGTAAAAGTTGAAACTTAATATTTAAACTTGACCGTAAGGTTTTCCAGCTTCTGCGACATATCCGACAAGGTTGCAGCCAGGGTCGTGATTTGCTCCATGGAAGCCAGCTGCTCCTCGGATGAAGCTGCAATATTCTGCGAGTTATCTGCGGCTCGAAGCGCCAAATCCGATACTTGCTCTTGGCCTGCTGTGATTTCCTGGACACTTGCGGTGATTTGTTGCGTAACGCTGGCGAGTTCTTCTGTTTGCTGCGCGATCAGGTTGGTAGAGCCTACGATTTTGTTAAACTGCTCCTCTGTCTCATTAGCAATCTGTATACCTGAGTCGACCTCCAGTTTGACTTGTTCCAATGTTTTAAGCGATTGTTCAATATCTGTCCGCATCTCCTGAATCAATGTGGAAATCTGGCCGGATGACTGGTTAGACTGCTCGGCAAGCTTCCTTACTTCAGCAGCAACTACGGAGAAACCGCGTCCTTCTTCGCCTGCACGGGCAGCTTCAATTGAAGCGTTCAATGCAAGGAGGTTAGTCTGTTTTGCGATATTTGTAATCGCATATACCATCGCATCAATTTGCTGGCTGCGTTCATCCAGCATTCTCATCATGGCATCCGTTTGGTTCACGGAACGGTTAATCAGGTTCATTTGCTTCGCCGTATGCTCGACAGCCGTACCACCGATGTTAGCCAATTCCATCGCATCCACAGAAGAGTCCGCAATCGTTGAAGAGCTCTCCGCTATGCGCTGGATACCCACTGAAATTTCCTGGAGCGCATTGGTTGTCCTCTGAAGCATGGTTTGTTGATCCTGTGCACCGGCTGCCGATTCCTGAATCGACATGGTGATGTTTTCGGTGCCCTGGCTTGTGTGCTCTGCTCCAAGAGTCAATTCTTTGGAGGATGAAGCTACCTGCTTGGTGGAGAGATCGACTTGGCGAATAAGATGTCTCATGTTTTGGATCATATGGTTGAAGTCCTTCGAAAGCTCTCCGATCTCATCGCTGGACTTATTTTTAACTTCTTCTACGGTCAGGTCGCCGTCCGCAACCGCTTTAAGCCGCTTCGCGACCTGCAGGATAGGGTTCGTTAAACGGCCCGAGATCATGCTGACGATCACTGTTCCGAGAACGACCGCAACGGCCGCAACAATGAGAACAAGATAAAGGACTTTCGTGGCACCGCTGTTGAACTCGCTTAGATATGCACCCGAACCGATGATCCAACCCCAATGTGGATCCATTTGAACATAGGACACTTTCGTTTCCACTTCACCTGTACCAGGGAGAGCCCATTTATACGAGACGAATCCGCCGCCGCTTGTACCTACTTTAACGAGCTCTTTTCCCAAATAGACACCATCTTCTGTGACGACATCCGTCAAATCCTGGCCTTCGTTGGAAGGGTTCATTACTGAACGGGCATCTTTGGTAACCGCCCACGGATATCCCGTTTCTCCTACCGTATATTCGCTTTTGATCGTGCGCTTATTATCGGCATTTTTCTCGCCGAGCAGTTCGACGCGAAGTTTTTCCTGTGCTTGCTCCAATGTTAAATCTCCGCTTTTGACTTGCTCATTCAGAAGGTTAATCATGCCAATAACCATACTCACATTATTTTCGAGCGCTGCTTTACCGGATTCATTCATTTCATTTTTCGAAACGGTATAAGAGCTAAACCCGATGACGATTGTCGGCACAATAAGGATGGCCAGGCACAAAGAGACTAGTTTTGCTCTTAAAGATTTTATTTTTAGTAAAGATGCTAACTTTGTTTTCACTGCATTTCCCCCTCGGTTATACCCATTTACAGATTGAATTCTACCTTGTCTACATTGAACCAATGATTTTTACACGAAGTCACTTTCGTAGTCAGAACCAGCTTCCGATCGCTGTTATCGTGTAAATGTCTAGTTCAACCGATATAATAGTTAAAATTTTAAATGAATCTGTACATTATATATCGTAAAAATATCCCGAAAAATGAAGCATTTTCGCCATTCCATTACGAAGTTCGTTAGCCGATCCACGTGACTGCTTTGTTTAACGAACTTTCAGTTTTTATCGTTAACGTGTACATGTTTTTTTCAGTTTTTATAGAAGGAGAATTAACAAGTCTATGGAAATAAGATAAGGGAGGGCTAGGGCTTTCTTCCGGTACCTCAAGCGTGATTTTGATGTAGAGCCTGACCTAGGTAGGCTTCTTCTCTATTTATTTGTCAACTTTTTTACATAGATTTCATACAACCTACGATTTATATGAATTTAACCATGCTAATCTGTTTCAGGATCAGAAATTGGAGAGGGGTTTTGTAACTTATGTTATGGAAAAAAATGTTGGGTAAAAGCACAATCCGTGTGGCTGCCACCGCGCTGTTGCTTTCCCAATTATTGGGCGCAGTCGGTCCAGTCTCTGCTGCAAGCAATGACGTCGAAGTACACTTGATCGGAATCAATGACCTGCATGGTCAGTTGGATACGACATCGTTGGTTAATGATAAAAAAGTAGGAACAGCTCCTATTCTGGCTACATATCTAAAAGAAGCTCAAGCCAAGTATGAACATTCCCTGCTCTTCCATAATGGAGACTCTGTGGGCGCATCCGCTCCTGTCTCGTCTCTGGATCGGGATGAGCCTACGATGGAATGGATGAATATGATGGGCTTTGATGTAGGTTCTTTGGGCAATCATGAATTCGACCAAGGCATCGCTGCATTAAAAGCACAAATCTTCGGCGGCCTTGATCCCAAAGAAGGCAAGGTCACTCATGCTGGCGCCAAATTTGATTATGTCAATGCAAACGTCATTGAAACCTCCACGGGCAAACCATTGATTAAGCCCTATGTGATTAAAGAAGTGGGCGGAGTCAAAATCGGATTCATCGGGTTGGTGACGAAGGCTACACCGGCTAAAGTATCTCCATCCGGCACAGCAGGCGTGCGTTTCTTAAGCGCAGAAGAAGAAGTGGAAGCTGTTAATAAATATGCAAAAGAATTGCAAGATCAAGGCGTAGAAACGATCATCGTCCTGGCGCATGATCCAGCAACAACGAAAGAAGGCGTAACCACTGGCGAAGCGGCCGATTTAGCCAAGGCTTTACCCGCAGATTCCCCTGTTGACGTGATCGTTGCAGGCGACAATCATGCTTTGGCAAACGGTGAAGTGAATGGAAAATTGATCGTGCAAGCTTATTCATATGGTACGGCATTTGAAGACATCAAGTTGATGATTGACCCTGCGACCGGGGATGTCACCGAAAAATCAGCTACAGTGACAACGACGTTCCAAGAGGGTGTAAAGGAAGACCCTGAATCTTTGGCAATCATTAAAAAATCATTGGACAAGCATCCTGAGCTAACGAAGCCGGTAGGCACAACGGATGGTTCGGTCACTCGCACCGATGCCTATAATAACGAAGCACCTCTGGGCAACCTTATTGCAGATGCCATGCGTCAAGCAGACTTTGGCGATAACGCAAGCGATGCTGACTTTGCATTCATGAATCCAGGCGGTATTCGTGCCGATCTGCCAGAAGGCGATGTAACCTTTGCGGATCTTGCCAAAATCCAACCTTTCGGCAATACTCTGGTGAAATTAGAGCTGACGGGTGAACAAATTCAAACCTTGCTGGAGCAGCAATGGGGTACGAATGCGGACGGCACACCAAACACCAAAACATTACAAATTTCCGGCCTGAAATATACGGCAGATTTCAATAAGCCAGTAGCAGAACGTGTGACGAGTCTTAGCCTTGAAGATGGCACACCTATTGATCCTGCAAAAACATATACGGCTGTCGTTAACAACTTTATGGCAGCAGGCGGAGATAACTATAAAGTGCTGGTGGATGCCAAGTCATCCTTGGCAGGTCCGATCGATCTGGATGTGTTCTACCAATACATTGTAGATACGTATAAAGGTGGCGCGATTCAAGCTAAAACGGAAGGACGGATCACGAACGTCGCTGCATCTACGGAACAACCGGAAACTCCTGTAACAACAGAAGTCATTTCCCGTGCTGAATTCGTAAGTGCGCTGGTAGACATGTTGAAACTAAACGAAGTAACTGCAGCGCCTGCATTCAAGGATGTTGCTGCCGATGCTGCATATGCTGATGCGATTGCAGAAGCTGCTCATGCCGGATTCATTCAAGGCTACGGCGGTAATTTCAACCCGGATCGTGATATCACTCGTGAAGAAGCGGCTACGATTCTTGCTAAACTGCTGAACAATCAAGATGCCGATAAAAATGCGCCTGCGATCATTGCAGGTTTCGAAGATGGGAAAACCGTTTCCAAATATGCGGTTGAAGCCATGGCAGCATTGATTGACCAAGGTATTTTTGGCGCCGCAGAGAAAAACCTGCTTCAACCTAAACAAACGTTGTCTGCTGACGAGGCAAAAGCTTTAATTCAAAAAGCGGTTGCGGCAAAAGCTTCATAATGTAGAACGTATTCAAACCTTATAGTAAGACAGGAAAACACATCCTTTTGGGTAAATAAGCTTCCTCCTAGTGATAAACCTCATGTGAGTCTTTCAATTCATGAAAGGGTTTATCCATATAAACCGCAATAATCGATCACACTAGCCACTGCGAGTGCAGTACCATCTTCCGATCGCTGTTATCCCCAGATTTTTTGAATCCCCTTTTCTAAGGGGAAAATCCGGTGATAAGCCTATGCTTCCGATGCAGCTTTCTTTCAGAAAGCTTTTAAGCGACCGCTTCGCTTCTTCAGATTGGTTCTGCCTCTCCGTTAACGTGTGGATGTTTTTTGCGGTTAATCTAGGAGAATGCGATGTCCTCATTTAGGATGTGTTTTCCCATGCTTACATTCATTCCAAATTATTACATAGAATACGCGACGGTCGATCAGGTCCAGGCCCACAGGAACCGGTCGCGGTCCCAGGCAATTCTGCCGCCGTGGAGCTTGCGGAAAGCCTTTTTCACCTCTTTGGATAACGATGCATTTCCATTTTCATTGATGAATACGAATTGTTCACCGAAATGGGTCTTTGCATATTCGATCGCATCGCTCTGGGTCAGCGTCCCCGTGAACCTGATTTCCTTGACCATCCATTCCGCGACTTCCTGTGCGGTTGCTTCCATGAAATCATGCTCCTTCCTGCTCGTTGATTGCTCCATTATATCATGACCCGCAGCGAGCACTTGAAGAGAATCAGGCGGCACAATCGCCCATTGCCTCAACAACCGTCAACACCTGCCGTCGAACCGTTGGATGGCTTCCTTGGTCACCGGCGCGAAGAGGTTAACAAGGTTGCCGTCGGGATCGCGAAACAGCATGGCACGGTTCCCCCACGGCATCGTGGTCGGTTCCTTTACCCACTCGCTCACAAGCGGCTTCAAACGCTCGTATTCGGCATCGACATCATGGACGCGGAACTCGATGATGACCGTGTGATTGTCGGCCGCCACTGCGGAACCCGCACCGAACAGCTGCACCGTCTGGGAGTGGCCGATGGCCAAGGTGCACGATGGCATCACGAATTCGGCAAAGATGGGCGCGGGGCGTTCCGCCGAAACACCCAAGATTTTCTCATAGAACTCGACGAGACGACCTACGTCGTCGGTAATGATGCGTACAGAAGCAAAATTCATGATATACCATCCTTCCCATAATAGGTAATACAATACCTTGAACATATTATTTTGGGCCAAAGATACTTCGCATTGATTTCCTATGCCCTTACGATCCAATGATACAAAAGCGCTGCTGACAACAGTATGTCAGTAGCGTTTTATATAAACTGTAGGGAAAGAGTGATGGGCTTTAGCTGACGGAAAACGATGGCTCCAAACACAGAAGCAGCCTGACTACAGCGCGGCGTTCCGAGAGAGGAATGATTCATCCCTTTACTTAAACGAGGATCGAGGCGTATAATCCGTAAAGACATCGGAGTGAGAAGAGGGAAGTAGATTATGAATAACGGTTTGGTCAATGCGATTATCGCGTATATCATGTGGGGGGTTCTCCCGCTTTATTGGAAGTTGTTTAACGATGTGCCGGCAGGCGAAATTCTGTCCCATCGGGTTGTCTGGTCGTTCGTCTTCATGGGTATTCTCGTCGCCGTCCAGCGCCGCTGGGGTGACATGAAACGGATTGCGGCCAGCCGTTCGCTCCTGCTGTCGCTCGCCGCCAGCGGGCTGCTGATCGCTGCGAATTGGCTCATCTTCATCTGGGCGGTCAACAACGACCACGTCGTTGAGACAAGCCTTGGCTATTATTTGAACCCGCTGCTGAACGTGCTGCTGGCAGTTGTCTTCCTTCGTGAGAAGCCAAACCGCGGCCAATGGCTCGCGATTGCCATCGCTAGCGCCGCGGTGCTCATCATCGCCGTCGACTACGGGCGGTTCCCGTGGATCTCGATCTCCCTGGCCGCAACGTTTGGTTTGTACGGCCTCGCGAAGAAAAAGATCGGACAAGACGCTTCGGTAGGCTTGCTGTCAGAGACGGCTGTAGTCCTGCCTGTCGCGCTGGGCTACTGGATCTATTTGGCTGCCGTAGGAAAAACGACGGCATGGACGCTGCCTGCGTCCACGTTCGTCGAGCTGCTTCTTTCCGGCGTGGTCACCGCGCTGCCGCTGCTCTTCTTTGCGCGGGCGGCCGCCCGGATGGCGCTGTCCACGCTCGGCTTCGTCCAATACATCGGGCCGACAATCATGCTGTTGCTGAGCGTATTCGTGTTCAAAGAATCGGTCTCGCCGGTTCTTCTCATCGGCTTTGCGCTCATCTGGACAGCGCTTGTCGTATATGCTGCCGCATCCGTTCGCGGTGCGAAACTCGCAAAGGTCAACTGACTACAAAGGCATGGCCCTGTACCGTAAAACAGCCATTTCCGTCCACTGGGGAGGAGTTGGCTGTTTTCCGTTTGGACTTATAAGCGGTCTTCAGAGCGTGCTGTCCTTGGCGTAATTCACTCCTAAATGATGAGCCCGATCAAGCAGCATTTCATAATGTTCTGGCTTGGAATCCAAAGTCTCATATAAAAATTCAACCTTGGAATAAGGTACGCCGCAATAATCTGCGATGCCTACATTAAGCAGATGTGTGATCGATTCATCGTAGTTGCGCTTTTGCATCTGTTCTTTCGAAACGCCCGCAAGCCCAATCCACAACATATGCTGATGATGAAGCTTGTTCGAACCGTAGGCAAACCCGTTGTTCAATACACGATCAACATACCCTTTCAACATGGCCGGCAGATGCCACCACCAGATTGGAAAAATAAAGGCCACGGCATCATGCCTCTTCAACCGTTGCATTTCCGTTTCGATCTCAGGGGAGAAGAGCTGATGCTCCAGAGACCAATCAGGTTCATCGACGCCTTGAAGAACAGGGTCAAAGCCAATTTCGTGCAAATCCAATATTTCATAATCGTGGCCAGCCTCGGCAAGACCTTGCACGAAACGATCGGCAACCTGAAAGGTCAAAGAATCTTTTCTCGGGTGCGAAACGATAACCAATACGTTCATACTTGTATTTCACTACCTTTCTCCAGCGCTGACTTGTAGCCATGCTCCATGGCTGATGCTATTATAAACGAGGAATGAAATATTCTGGAAGAACGCACTTTCAAGTTCTATAGGAAGAATGAAGTGCCATAGGAACATGAAAGTACCCTATATAAATGCCATGGAAATGGGCGCGGGTCTTGGATTGAAGATAAGAATGGAGGTAATGGTTGTAGCCGGAATACAGCCTGATCACGGAGGGATAACAGATGACTGAGCATCGCAAAACGAACGCTCCCAAGAAATATAAAGTAGGCGTAGAGGCGGCCTTGGAGGTGATGGGCGGAAAATGGAAGCCGTTGATCATCTATCACTTGATGACAGGACGGAAACGTACGTCGGAGCTCAGGCGGTTGATCCCGGACATTACGCAGAAAATGCTGACGACTCAACTAAGAGGCCTGGAAAAGGATGAGATTGTGAAACGGAAGGTCTATTCGGAGGTTCCCCCTAAAGTGGAATATGAGTTAACGGACTACGGCTGGGGACTAAAGCCCGCCCTCGATTTTTTATGTTATTGGGGAGAGGATCATCTGGATAAAGTGTATGGCGACAAATCCAAGGTTTTGGAGGACTTTTCGAGCTGTAACGAGTAAACGGGATGATTCCAGATCACCCCTGAGCTAAATCAGCTGATTGACAGGAGGGATGAGTATGAAATGGCAAGAGGTTCAACGGATTTTTCCGAATCAATTTGTGAAGTTTGAAGTTCTTCATTCTGAAGAGACGGAGGATCAAGAAGTTATAGATGAGGTTGCTGTAATCGGACCTGTAAGCGACGAAGAGGCAACCCGAGAATTATTAAATAGCCGGGATAAAACCTTGGTCTATCATACTTCCAAAGAACAAGTTATCGTTAAGGTGCGGAAGAACGTGGGTCTAAAGAGAGAGTTGCATTCAAATATCATAATATTAACGGATTATTAGGACTAGACATACTGGTAGATGTAGAATGAATACCAAAGAAGTTATCAAACAAAAGTGGGGGTGATTCATCTGACCATTGCTGCAATTATCATAGAGCCAAAAGATCAGGATCATTTTTATGTCCCGGTGTCAACGGAAGCTTTTTTCCAAAGATGCTGGGTGCCTGGAATCATCGCATTGGAATTGGATTTGATTTCTCGATTTGCTGATCCTGGCATAGATATCGATATTCATGATCTTCCCAAATTAACGGGTGAATTCCATGTGTTAAGGGAATGGGCTCGGAGAAACTTGGATGAAAATGATTCTGCTCAATTAATAAATCGAATCAATTTCCTTCTAGAGAAGATCGGAGAAGCATTTAGTGATGAGAAAATCATCATCTATATTGGATAACTGTAGTATGAAGATTGGAGGACAGTATGAGTTCATCCTTATTTTCAATCAGAGGCACTCGATTATTTGTTGAACAGTACAATGAACCATGTGAAGAAGTGCTCCTTTATTTGCATGGGGGACCCGGAGCAAGCTGTGTGGATTTTTGTTATTTTCAAGCCGAAGCTTTATCTGACTCGTTAAGAGTGATTGCGATCGACCAAAGAGGCGTATTACGCTCTGACCCCATCCAAGCGAATGAACATTTTGGATTAAACGATATTATTGTAGATCTCGAGGAACTACGAAAACAAATGGGAATACGCAGGTGGAGTGTATTAGGGCATTCATTCGGTGGATACTTGGCGGTTAAATATGCATTAAGTTATCCAGAATCGATCCATAAAGTGATTTTTGAAACGCCTTGCTTTGATGTGAAAAGGGCAACCAGATCCATCATTTCGAAAGCCAAAGAACATTTTATTCATGTTCAGAATCAACCTGGTATTGAAGCGTCGAATGAGTATCTCCATGGAAATTACAAGCCAAATGAATTATGGAATGCTTTAGGGGATGTTTTTCAATTATTAGGCGAGGATAAGAATCTTTTATATTTTCGGCAATTAACTACCCATCAATATGATGAAATCATGCAAAGCCAGGCATCCTCAAATGATATGTGGAGTAAGAATCAAGTACATAGTCAAAAACTGCAAGAAGAAGGATTGTTTTTTGAAAATCTGCTGCCCAAGCTATCCGGGTTAACACAACCCACCCTATTATTAGCAGGGGCCTATGATCCTGTTTGTTGTGGTGAGCAGAAACGGGTTTATTTGGAGAAGGTGCAGGACGGTAGACTCGTTATGTTTGATCGAAGTGCTCATTTTCCGAGGCTTGAGGAGCCAGAGAAATATACGAAAGAGGTATTGAACTTTATTTTTTCTTAGAGAAAAGGACCTCAGTGATTTATGCATTTAAGATCTGAACGAAAACTGTGGTTTAAGGACGACCGTGTGTTGGCAGGTGAATATCCAAATACATATAAAATCCAAAGAGGTGATTCAGATGCTTGGTTTGCCTAAAGGGCAGATGTTAGAACAGCATATCAAAAGCTTAAAGAGGCATTGGTAAAGGCTAATTCGACCGATAAGTTGGCGTATGCAGATGCGAAGACGGAGTTTATCCGTCGCATTGTATCGGAAGCTGAATCCATTGATAAGACTTAACCCATAGGTGCGGCGATTTTGGTCATAGTAAGGTGTGTTTCGCTTTCTTCAATGTAACTGGAAGAATAAGTTTGTGTAATAGATCGAGACTGACGGATAGGAAACTTATTTATGCACAAATCGTTGCGATACGAAGCCATGGCATCACTATACTTCTGTTAAGAGGAGGGGTTAGATGGATTGGCTTATGAGAATGAATCGGGCATTGGATTATATCGAAATGAATTTAACCGAAGAAATTAAATTGAACGAAGTGGCTCGTTGTGCGTGCTGTTCGTCACATCAGTTCCAGAAGATGTTCTCGTTTATTACTAACGTATCACTCGCGGAATATATAAGGCGAAGACGACTTACCCTGGCGGCTATTGAATTGCAGAATAGCGATATAAAAGTTGTTGATATTGCTATAAAGTATGGTTATGAATCACCGGTTTCATTCGCAAGGGCTTTTCAAGCGTTGCATGGTGTTAATCCAGCAATGGCCCGTCAAGAAGGGACTGCTCTCAAAGCCTATCCTCGACTATCCTTCTTCATTTCCATTAAAGGAGAAGAGGCTATGAACTATCGGATCGAGACGAAAGAATCCTTTCAAGTATTCGGAATCGAAAAAACGTTTCCATTAAACGGTGTAGACACCCCGGCAGAATTATGGAAGCAAAGCCATGCGAACGGCGAGGTTGAAAGGCTTGCGGCCAATGCAGGCGACCTCCCCATCTTTTTAAATCAGAACTATCATAAAGTACATGCTGTTTGCAGCTACAAAAAAACCGATGAGGATACTTTTCCGTACATGCTGTGCGCATTTAAAGGCGATTCTAGTAAAACCGATGGGTACACAAGCATAACCATACCGGCTCAAACGTGGGCAATTTTTTCTTCTGATCCGTTCACATGGGACAAATTTGATGAAACGATTGAGACATTATATAAGCGATTTTTCTCCGAATGGCTGCCTACTGCTGGATACGAACAGGTCGATGGAATGGAATTTGAAATTACAGGAGGTAAAGATGGGCTTCATTTCGTTGAGCTATGGTTTGCGGTAAGGAAAATATCTTAAGTGCAATTGTGTAAGAGTATCTTCTTTGATTATTAAACAGATGGAGCAGTTTGCATGCTGGCAACTGCTCCATTTTTCGTTAAGCTAACAGTCAGTTACGCTTTGTTCGACTCTCTCACAACTACTTATGTGCCAAAAGAATACGAGCTATCCTAAGCATTCTGATCGTTTGAAGCCGAGAAGGTTAGAGCACCGTATTCGTTTTGTGTGATCTTCATTCCCCAGATTGAATAACATGGTATAATTGTCCTAGTCGGATTGAGGTGGTGGTTCAAATATACTAGATATACATAATGTTTCTACTGAAGGTTCCAAATTTTTATCTTTATTTTGAAAGTATAAAAAGAGTATTACAAACACTGAGGAGTGATTTTTTGAGAAGATTTCAAAAATATTTTAAAGTGATCGTTGTATTAGCATTCATTTTGTCTTCATCGTTACCGTTTTCAGGTTCTGTAATGGCAGCTCAAAACAAATCCCAGTACACTGATGTTTATAAGTCCATGGGTAACAGTGAGCAGACCAAACTTATTCAGTTTCTCTATCAATTCACAAATTTTCATAGTGAAGAGAATAACGAGTTAAATGTTGAGAACTATAAGGATGAGGATATTGTAAGGTGGCTATATGACGGTATTCATGCCTCGAACTTCAAATTTGCTCCTGAACTTGTAAAGCAGAAGAATGCAAAGCCATTCACAAAAGATAGCGACTTTTATTACTACCCGTACTCAGCAAACAAAGTAAATGCATTTCTTAAGCGCACACTCGGAGTTCAGTTAGAGAAAAGAAATTATTACTCCTCCGATCAATTCTTGCTGATTTTGTATAAAAACAATAACTATTATATTCTTGAACCTAATTATGGTGGAGGCGTTGAATTCACAGTAGCACAACCCGTTTCTCTTTATTCAATAGGAAACAACAGATATTATGTAAAACTCAGAATGCACTCTTTTGATTATGAGACCTTTAAAGAAAACGGGTTGAGTTACAAGTTAGCATTTAATCCAAAGCATACATGGAGCAGTAAGGTTCAAGCTATGAGTTTTGATGAAAAAGATGGATTTGCTGTTGTGGAGAAAGTTATGTCTGGGAAGAATTCCACTTGGAAGTTGATCAGATTTAATGGAGATAGTAAAGGATTAACAGATCAGCAAATAAAAGAATTACAAAAAAAGAAATAATAAGTACGTATTTTATCCTGATCTCTTACGACTTCAAAGAAGGGGTATTCTAATATGAAACGTTTTGTTATATCTTTTTTAGTATTTCTTATGGTAACTAATGCATCCTCTGCTTATGCTGCTGAGCCTGTCTCAACATGGAAGAGTTCGTACAAAAAAATAATAAGCAATTATCTTAAGTCCGAAAATTTCAGCATGGATAGTGTCATTGCTTTAGTTGATATTGACCAAGATGGAGTTCCCGAGTTGTTTGGGGGTGCAGCCTACCGAACAGTAAACTATATGGACCTAGCATATACATTTAAAAATGGTAAAGCAGTTCCACTCAAACAATCTGGTCCTGGACTTGGAGATCATGAAAGTGGACTGGGCTTCACTCTTGGCATGGAAGGGTTCAACAAAGGTCAAGTTAGAATTTTCGTGAATAAGAAAACTAATAAACATGTAGTGATAGTTAGGGATGGGACAAGTAGCGCAATCGGTTCGATTGTGGGTGAATATGCAATTAACCTACAAGGAAATAAACTAGTTAGTCAAGAGATCAGTGTCGCCAATTATTCCGAAGAGATGGATGATGAGTTCACTTTTAAAGGGAAAAAGGTGAGCAAGTCAAACTTTGATAAAAATAGAATCAAATATTTTTCGCAGCTAAAGCAAAAAACAAGCAATGCTATTCATTTGGATGGTTTATATGTAACAAGAATGATGGAAGAAGGGTGGTCAGAAGAAAAGATTATTAATAAGTTTTTAAAGTTATAACTACATGTGATTGGGAAATCTCAAAACCAGTGGTTTATAGGTTTCGAAAGAGTACATCTGGGGTACCGTCAGTAGCGTATAAAATGGCTTTGGTCGCACGTGCAAATAAGCTAGTTCATGGGCTCCATGCCATCTTGAAAAATTCCGTTTTGCTAAATTCATTGAGTTGTTTTAACCCTCCAAAACATGGTTTAAGTTGGAGGGTTATTATTTTTCCTATTTTAACCATATGATTTAGGGTCATTTTGCTGGTAATTTTGACAAGATATTAGCTGGTATATCTTGAATAGGCATCATGAGTATAGACGTAAGAGTATACCTTTACGATGTCTTCAAATCGCGGCGACGATGCTCTCTTTTGTTAAGCTTCCTGTTCCATAGGAGAAGAGCCAAGATTGATCAATACAACGCCTGCAATAACGAGCGCAATACCAAGAACCGTTATTAAACCCACCTTTTCCTTCCAGATCAGAATCCCGATGATCACCGTAGCCAGCGTTCCTACCCCCGACCATATCGCGTAAGCGATGCCTAGGGAGATGTGTTGCAAACTCAAGGAAAGCATATAGAAAGCCAGCCCAAAACAGATGACCACCGCAATACTTGGATATAATTTCGTAAATCCGTTCGATAATTTCAGCATCGATGTACCCAGCAGTTCGCCAACAATAGCCACAAGCAAAAAAAGGTACGGCTTCATTCCGATCCATTCCCCTCATTTAAAATCCCCTGCATCAAGAACTCGACCATTTGCGCCAATACCTTATCCAGGGACAATCCGATTTTGTTCGCGACATGTATGTCCATAAGCTGGTTTAAAGCCCCGATGTAAGTCTGAATGAATAGCTCGACATGAAATGGCCGGAGGCTTCCTGCCGCGACTCCTTCCCGGATCAAGATCCGAATGTTATCCCATCCATGGTTTAAGTATGTATCCACCTCATGCCACAATTGCGGATAGCGTTGTTTTAATTCATGAAGAACACGAACGTCTTTAATTACGAATCCTTGAGGCAAAATGACTAATGCCCTTCTCAGTTTCTCTACGTCAGTCAACGAAGCATCGTTCATCACTTCCTGCTCGGCTTCCCGCATATTCGCTATGGATTGATCGATCAGATAGCTTATCATTTGCTCCTTTGATTCATAGAATTGGTAGATCGTCTTCGTACTCATCCCGAGATTGGCAGCGATATCCCGAAGCGAAAACTTCAGCCCCCGCTTCATGATTTCTTCCCTGACAGCTTCCATGATTCTCTGCTTCATAGGTTCACATCCATTTCTAACTTATTTTCCGAATTAATCGAGGCAGGAAGAACAGCGGGTAAATCATCAAGAACAAATTCGGTATCCACCATGACACATCAAAATCATGCCGCAGTCCCCAGAACGCGATAGCTTGCAAGCCAGAACAAAACGTGAGCGTTAACGAGATGATCCCTAAGGAGATTCCAAACTGCTTCCGCTTCTGATAAACATAAATGCTCGTTAACCCGGTAAAAGAGATCAACAAGTCCAGCGGAATAAACGATAAATTCCATGCCACCATCATTTCATTATCGTAATCCTTGTAGAGAAACTCCTTCGGCAGCAGCTGAAGAAATACGATAAGCCAGTACACGACGAATCCCAGATCGGTGACAAGCATGGCTGTCTTCAATGTTTTTCCCAATGCTTTAAGCTCCTTTCTTTATACATTAGATGGAAAACAAAAATATCATTACGTTTTCCTTGTTTTCCATTATACAATACTAGTTCCATCTGTACAATGCAAGTACCATCTATTCAATGGTCCAGGCCAGATTGATTCTAGCCCCCAAGCTTCAAATAGTAGTATAAAATGACATAAAGCAGTTTACTGTCGGCAGTTGCTCCATTTTACATAAAGGTAACGGGCAGAAGAGTTGGAACTACTGAAGAAAACAGGGTGTTTATCATGAAACATGGGGGAGTAAAAGATGCCAAATCGTACGTATTTAGGCTGTCAACTTGCAAATCATTGAAACAAATACGGTTTATGAGAACGATCACGTGATTTGCATTCTGGATATTGCAACGAATGCCGAGGGGCGTTTAAACGAAACCAGAGAGAAATTAATGAAATTAATAAACCAGCAGTAATTATGCTAGATTTGAGTATATTGGGTAGGTGATGATTCCTTTGAAAGTTTTTGTGAAAAAAGGATTAGACAATGAAATTGCCAATCATAATTTCTATGCTGCCTATGATGGGTTTAAACAGTTAGGCTTTGAAATATGCTATTTTCAAGATATCCGTACGTTATCTGGGCACCAGAAGGAAGATATTGTTATTAGTTACGTCGAGGATGTCAGAAGCATGCTTCGCAGACATGACATCGTCGCGCCAGAGATCGATTATCCTGAAGAGTTAACCGCATTTTTGGGGAGAAAGGTGTGGAAATCCAGGTTAAGTGTCATTGCAAATCACCCGGAGAACTGGAATGTGTTTATCAAACCGGTAGAGGACAAGAAGTTTACGGGTATTGTGGTAAGAAGCACAAAGGATCTGGTTGGCTGCGGGACTTATGGTGAAGATCCTGAAATTTGGTGTTCCGATGTGGTGAAGTTTGTAGCCGAGTGGAGATGCTTTGTAAGATACGGGGACATTTTGGATGTCCGCAGGTATCGTGGGGATTGGCGAGTACATTTTGATGCCCGGATCGTTCAAGGGATCGTTGATCAATTCCAATCAGCGCCAAAAGGATATGCGGTAGACATTGGGTTAACGGATCAAGGAGAAACTCTCTTGATTGAAGTTAATGATGGATATGCACTGGGGCATTACGGCATGTCTTCTCTTGATTATGCCAAGTTGTTATCAGCAAGGTGGGCAGAGTTAACCAATACTACGGATGAGTGCAATTTCTAAGGAGGTCGCACCGATGAATGCTGGAATGCTTTTTAGAGTTGGTTTGGTGTTTGATACACCGGAGTATGGAACGATTGTTGGAGGGGCCAATGCGGACTTGGATGACATGACTCCCGCAGAGATCAAAGAGATGATCGGGGAACGGATTATGATCCAAAAACCAGACATGGAAGAGCAAATTTTCGAAGTGGTTTCTTTTCAAATCAGTTATTCCATTATTGGAAAAAAGAATATCGGCATCTGTTTAGGCAAAGGAATCCCAGCGGAATCGATACCTGCAGGTTCGATCGTTTATTGCCATTCTTCCTAGGTTGAACCATTGCCCGAATAACCCAAATCCTGCTATAATTCCAGTATATCTACTGTATTGGGGGTTATACCGTGGCAATATTGGCAGTGCCGGATTGCTCGTTCGCTAGAAAGGCCTTACGCAAAGCCTGAATAGGGGCGGACTTTGTGTAGGGCGCGACGAGAAGAGAATCGATCGCCCTGAATAAACCATAACGTTTCATCCCGCAGGCTTTGCACCTTATTTGCTTTTCCAATAAAAATAAGGGGCTGAAAGCCATGCAAACACCATTTATCCAAAACCATCAATTGAATGTCATTCAAAAACAAGCTGATTTCCTGTTGAAAACACTGCGCACAGTCGCGGATCGAAAAGTGCTGCAAACCGTCCGTCATACGGTCGTCACGAACGCGATTGCGGCTTTCGACGAGTTGACTGACGAACAAAGGCAGCTGTTGGAGCAATTGTCCTCTTACGAGGCAGCGCATGAACTGCAGGAATATCTGGACCGGCTGGAAACACACCTGATTCCATTTCCGCAAGTGACGGCGAAGCAAATCCAGAAGCTGTTTCCGAAGGCGAAGAAGCTCAAGCTGCCGAACCTGGAAACGGTGGATTACGCGCATACGACGTATTTGAGATGGACCGACATCGCGACCAACCGCTTGTTCATCGTATATCCGCATGAAGGCAAGTTCCTCGGTATCGAGGGGCGGATCACGGCCGCGAACAAGAAAGGGTACTGCATGTTCTGCAATCGCCATCAGGAGCTGGGATTCTTCAATGTGAAGACGAAGGGGAATTCGCCGGACAACTTTTCTTCCATCGGCCAGTACGTGTGTTTGGACGATACAGCTTGCAACCATAGCATTACCGACACCGCCATGCTGGAGAAGTTTCTTCTCTCGACGGGAAAATAACGCAAGGAACGAACAGGGTCGCTCTTCGGAGCGGCCTCTTTGCGTATGACTCCATTTCCATCTATGCTAGAATAAGGGATATTCTATATTAACCGCAAAAAACATCCACACGTTAACGGAGAGGCAAAACAGGCAGCATAATGTGAGGGAGAGAACAAATGGGAACGTTAACGCTTAAACGTTTTAACGGCATTGAACAATTTCGATTGGTGAATTCCAATGCTTTTGCCGTCAGAAACGATGATGGTACGATTATGTTATGGTTTGAAACGGAGACAGACCCTGCGGCCATAATGTCTGTTGAGGATACGGCGGAGCTTTCCATGAATCCGGATGCGGAAATCACGTTGATCCTTGAACATCTTGCTCTCAAAGAATTCAAGGCCATATCATACGAACTTATAAACGGATACAATCCGGAAACGAGAAGTCTGGATGCGAGGCTCTATTATTTCGAACATGAGGCAGTTAATGAAAACACCGTGGAACTGGAGTATAGAGACAAGGGCGTTTTTTATCTCAAGTGGGCAGGGAGAACGACAGACATCAGCTATTACGATGGCAGTAAACCAGATACGATTCTTGAAGTAGAAGGGGAGTTTATTTTAAAGGATTATGAGAAATGGAATTGATTGGAGCATATCACCATCAAGGAGGGAATTTGAGTTTGGTCTTAAGACTGCGTACGAATAAGATGGTTGAGTACGGACTCATATGTGAAAGCAAGGAAGAAAAGAGGCGTAACGAGGAGGATCAATAGATGAAAACCAATAACTATTCCGCCATATCCAGCGTGATTATCGGGTTGTCCATCATTATAGGAAGCTGGATTTTCGTGAGCAATCAACCAGAGTCGATCATCGTGGACACAAGCGTCCCAACCGTCGCGTCGTCGTCTAATCCTAATGAATACGGGCCGATTTTAAGTATCGCTGAGGCGGCCGATTATCTGAATCTCTCGGAAAACGATGTTCAAAATATTATCGCTTCCGAACAGAAGAAACTAAATGATAATGGAACTTTTCCAGGAACGATGTTCCCCTATTTCAAAATCGGCGAGGTGATATATGTGAGCAAAGAAGGATTGGCTGTGTGGCTTGCAGATACGATCGAGCAAAAGAGACAGTATCTTAACGGCACCGTGCTGCAATAAAGGGTAAGGGATATGGCGATATGAAAAATACATAGATGAAGGAGACCTTTGCATGCCGGAGCGTGAAGAGATGCTTTCTGGAGGAAACGTGAATCACGTCGTCCGAATTGGAGGAACAGTGCGCCGCAGCGTCCAATCCAATTCGTATGTACATGAACTGCTGCAGCATCTTGAAAAGGTGGGTTATCCGAATACGCCCAGGTTTAGGGGGATGGATGAGAAGGAGCGAGAAATTCTGACGTATCTGGAGGGCGTAGTTCCGGGAAACGATTATCCCGAAATAGACGGAACGATGTGGTCGGATGAAGTATTGGTTTCGCTTGCAACCCTTCTTAGAAGCTACCATGATGCAACCGTCGGCTTCAAGTCTTCGGTGGACTCCCTACAGGCTTACCCTGATCCTTCCTTGCATGAGGTGGTTTGCCATAACGATGCGGCCTTGTATAACGTCGTTTTTGACGGAGAACATCCCGTTGGTCTGATTGACTTCGATATGGCAGGTCCGGGGCCTCGCATTTGGGACATCGTGTATATGTTGTATACATCGGTTCCTTTATCGGGTATTTCACCAGGAGGTGAGGATCGCGTTGTCGTGGAGTATGACCCAAAGGTTCATGCTGCCGAACGGAGAAGACGCATCGGACTTTTTTTAGATACTTACGGTATTTCGGTGCCCGGCAGTCTTAAAGCATGGGTAATCTCCCGAATTCAGCACATGTGTACAACGTTGTCCGAGCGCGCAGCTGCTGGAGAGGCCGCATTCGTCAAAATGGTGGAAGGAGGCCATCTTGATCATTATCTGAAAGAGGTAGAGTTTCTGAAACAGCATTTTGATGAATGGTGGCAGGAAGACCGGATGTGATTGGGGGAGGAAGAGGCACGCATGTACATTCACAGAAATCTTGAAAATATCGATTTGGAAACGATCTGTACTTTTCCGCAGAACGAGGAAGAACTTTACTATATCAGTCCCCGATTTACATACCCGCTAACGCCGGATCAAATTCTGAATCTCTTGCAGGATCGCCACGAGCCGACGGTTGTTCTGAATAAACATACGAATGAAGTTGTGGCCTATGCAAACATATACGGAAACGACCCTGTCGAAAGGACGTGTTGGCTTGGCAATGTGATCGTCTCACCCGGGTATCGGGGCACAGGGGCGGCGCCATTTTTGATTGGCGTCATGCTGGACAAAGCGAAAAACAGCATGGGCAGCCAAACGCTCCGTTTGGCCTGCCATAGTACCAATTCACGAGGCTTGGCTTTTTACGCCAAGCAGGGTTTCAAACCTTTTGGTGTTCGTATAACAAAGACGGAAGAGAAGTCGATGATCACTATACACATGGTTAAGGGGTTGATTTAGGGTCCTGAGTAGGTGGTGGGAAGATGGCCTCTGAGGACAAGACTGGTATTTTACGAAAAGCAAAAAGCGAGGAGAACAGTCGATGAGAGCGTACATACAGACGAATGCAAAGGGTGACTTCTATAACGTCAATGCCTTTATCGCCAATGAAGGATTCACCGCACTGGGCTGGGAAACGGTCAAGTACCATAATATTGCCGGTATTCAGGAGAGGCATCCGGAACATGTCGTCGTGGGCGGCATCGGCAATGTAAGAAAACGACTGGAACAATTGGGGCTGGCCGGCAACCGCGAGGAAATCGATTATCCAGCCTCTTTGGCCGGCTATTTGGGCCGGAAGGTGTGGGTTACGACGATGCGGGAGCTGTTCAAGGATCAGGAGCACTGGAATGTATTCGTCAAACCGAAGGATGTCACCAAAAAGTTTGCCGGAACCGTCGTGAAGGAATACAAAGATTTTATCGGACTCATGGATGATCAGGAAGATGCCGCAGTCTGGTGTTCCGAAGTGGTGGACTTCGTGACGGAATGGCGTTGTTTTATTCGATACGGAGAGATTCTGGATATCCGCCGATATAAAGGGGCGTGGGACTCCAAGCTGGACCTCAACGTCATACGAAACGCGGTCAACGATTTTAAGGATGCTCCGGCGGCTTATGGCATGGACTTTGGCATCGACAAGGAAGGCCATATGAAGCTGGTGGAGATCAACGATGGTCATTCGCTGGGGACATACGGCATCGGGGCTTTGGATTATGCCAAATTCCTATCGGCCAGATGGGCGGAACTTACAGGCACGACGGACGAACTGCGAAGCCTTTAACGCGGGAGACTGGCTGTCAGGTGTAAAAAACAGAATACAGCTTCAATTCAAAGTTCATGATGCCGATACTGCGCGTTGTGAGCGATGAATGCCTGGATGGCAGCCGGAGTTGCGGCTGTCTTTTTGTTTCTTTTAACCATAAACAACAATCCGAAAATGAAAAAAGGCATTGACCAAAAGAGTGTATAGTGTATATATTATACATATACAGTATATACACGGATACACCGCAAGGAGGTTACAGGCATAAAAGTCATCATATCGAACGCGTCGACCGATCCCATCTACGTTCAGATCATCAGCCAGATTCGGCAGAGCATCCTGAGCGGCGAATTGGCCCCGGGGGACAGCCTGCCTTCCATTCGGCAGTTGGCCAAGGATTTGCAGGTCAGCGTTATCACGACAAAGCGGGCCTACGAGGAATTGGAAAAGGAGCAGCTGATCGACTCGGTTCTGGGCAAGGGGTCCTTTGTGTCGGGAGCCAATACGGATTTTATCCGGGAACAGCGCATGAAACGGCTGGAAGCCAAAATGCTGGACGTCATCCGCGAGAGCAAGGAATTAAGCATGAGCAGACAGGAAGTTATTGAGCACTTCCAATTACTGTTTGAGGAGGAACGCACAGAATGAATGCCATTGAAGCACGCCATCTTACCAAAAGGTACCCTCAGTTTACCGTGGACAATGTGTCCCTGAACGTGAAGAAAGGATATATCACCGGCTTGATCGGCCCGAACGGCGTCGGCAAAAGCACGGTGATCAAAATGATTCTCGGCCTGGTTCGCCCAGACCAAGGAAACGTGAAAATATTCGGCAGGGACATGTCCAAGCATGAAGTAGAGATCAAGCAGCGTATCGGGATTGTATCCGATGAATGCTTTTATTACGAGCATCTGAATATCCGTGACCTGAAAAAAATGATCGCCCCCTTCTACGACCGCTGGAATGAAGGGAAATTTAACGATTTGCTGGAGCAGTTCGAGCTGTCTCCCCGGAAGAAGGTCGAAGAGCTGTCCAAAGGTATGAAAATCAAGCTGGCGCTGGCCCTTGCGCTATCCCACGATGCCGAGCTTCTGATCATGGACGAACCGACCTCCGGGCTGGACCCCGTGTTCCGCCGGGAGATGCTGGACCTGCTTGCGGATATGATGCAAGACGAGAACAAGTCGATCATGTTCTCAACGCATATCACGACGGATCTCGACCGCATCGCGGATTACATTGCCTTCATTCATCGCGGCAAGCTGGTGTTCAATGAAGCCAAAGAGGAAGTGCTGGAGCGGTACGCCATCGTCAAAGGAGGCCCGGAGCTGCTGGATGCGGACATTCGCAGCGAATTCGTCGGCATTCGCGAGACGGCGGTCGGTTTTGAAGGATTGGTGGGTAACCGGAGTCATGCTAAACAATTGTTCGGGCACGATGCCTTGCTGGAGAAAGCTTCGCTGGAGGACATCATGTATTTCACGGCAAAAGGAGGACGCATTCATGCTTAACCTGCTTCGCAAAGATTTTATCGCGCTCAAGAGCTCGCAATGGACGGTGCTTCTATATTTGGTTATTTTCAGCGTGGCATTCATTCCGAGCATGGAGTTATCCTTCTATTATGTCGGCATCTATACCGCGTTTGGTTCCGTCATGCTGGCGACGATGATCGATATCAAAAACCACAACCACAATTTTCTCGTCACGCTGCCGATTAGCCGCAAGCAGATCGTGCGGGCGAAATATATGATGTCGATCCTGTACTCGCTATTCGGCATACTGGCCTCCTTTGTCATCCATGCCGCCGTGGCGCGGTTTGCGCCGGAGTACAGCTTGAACAAGCCCGACTATACGGTGCTGGGTGTTCTGGTTCCGCTGGGCATACTGCTGGTGCTGATTTCGATCTACATGCCTTTGTTTTATTCTTTGAGCAAAAAGGGGGCAGGCGTCATTAACGTGGTGTTTTTGGTTGCCATGATTTTGCTGGCTCAGCCGGCGGCGTACTTGCTCAATTTGGCGAATGAACGCAATCTGGTCGGTTTTCCGTTACTGCTTGTCATTGCGATTAGCATTCTGGCACTGTTCATCGCTTCCTTTTATGTGACAGTGTATTTGTTCAAAAGAAAAGATTTGTAGCACGAGGGTGATTGTGCCTTGGAGCTTGTGTCGGTAAAATATAGATAAAATGGTATATCGCAAATTCCCTCTGCCGTGTTGTAATCGTATTTGTGCAGGGAAATAGGAAGCCAAGTGTTAGCGCACTTGGTTTTCATGTTTTGGGAGGATCGAATGGGACTCGACTATAACTATAGGCTTATCATTCACAAGGATCAGAAGGAGCGTCTATTCCGTTATGTCCAAGCACATGGGGAGCTGACAGGCACGAACAGCTTTTGCCTTCATTTTGACGTGGACTCCGCGATATTGAAGTATTTGGAGGGAGGGTATTCATTTAGGCCACATTATGATCAGGATGAGATTGGGCGCTGGCTTCTTCCAGGGAATAAGGCAAGAATCGGCGCTATAGAGTATTCGGAAGAGCAGCTGGATCAAGATCCGGAACGATGGCGTATTCGTTTTGCCGCCGTGACTTCGGATATGAGTCTCATGCTTCAGGAATCGAATGCGGTCAGAAGCTGGTTTGTCGCGTTAAGCAAACATGTGGATGCGATCATTACATACATGGATATGGAAGCCGAGGGGCAGCGGATTATTTACGGAAACGGCAAAGAAGCGTTGCTGGAGTTCAAAGAAGAAGGTTTTTCTCAAGGAACCAGGATGGATTTTGTCCGCAGGATGAACGGGTTTGTCAGGCATTGGCCCAAGGAGCTGCAGCAGTACCGGACGAATTACCGTCAGAAGGGGAAGTACTCTCTGATCATCAGGAAAGAGCAGAGAGCGGCGCTGCGTCAATATGTTGAAAATCACGGGCGCATCATGGAAGAGGACAAACTTGTAATCCTTGTAGATCTGGATGCACCCATTATGAAGTATCTGGAAGACGGGTATGGAGAGAACGAGTACGGCGTATCATACGGTTCTGTCCCTCAATCTCGAAAGGCCTTGGCTTATAAGCACATTGGCGAAAATTTAAAAGTGTCGCTAGGCGGGATCCTATTCGTGGAGGAGGAAATGGAAGGCGAGGAAGACGAAATGATCGTGCATTTCGTTCCACAAAAATGGAAATTGGACGGCGTCTTCTCGCAATCGCTTTCCATCAGGGACTGGTTTCGAAAACTAGGCGCTACGGTTCAGGCCAAGCTGGCTTTTCAGAACGTATGGTTGGGTGAATACGGACACCGAATTATCCAGGATCAAGGTCAACCGACTCACGTGGAATTCAAGGGACACTATGAGCTTGAGGTCGATCATTTTGTATGGCTCTATCGGACATTTGCGGATTATTTCGAGCATTTTGCAGATGAGCCCAGTGCTCAGGAGGAATGAACGGTAGGCAGGCGGCAGACGGGTAGAGCGAGTATAGGAGGTGTCCTCTTATGGGCATGTCGGATTATTATAAAAACTTGAGAGAACAGGTCGGCAACCAGCTGATTTTTATGCCAGGCGTGGCCGGAGTGATCCGTAATGAACATGGTGAAATGTTGTTTGGCAGAAAGCATCATGAAGAGAAGTGGGGCTTGATCGCGGGAGCGATCGAGCTGGGAGAAACGCCGGCAGAAGCCATGATTCGGGAAGCACTCGAAGAAACAGGTTTAACGATTCATCCGGAACGGATCATTGGCGTATATGGCGGAGAAACCTACCGATTTACGTATGCGAACGGGCACCAGGTTGAATATATCACGATTGTTTTTGAGTGCACGATTAGCGAGGGTGAGCTGCAGCGGGAAAACGAAGAGATGAAGCAGCTTCAATTTTTTCCGGAAGATCGCATTCCGCCAATAGCCATGAATTATCCTAGTTCTATTTTTAGCTCCAGCCATCGAGAGAGGGCGGATTTCGATTTATAGCGAACGGTAAGATCGCAACGTTGCCACCTAGCCACCAAAATAAAAATGAGGGCCGCTCCTTCGATCAGGAGACGACCCTCGTCTTATTTTTTGCGATGCCAGGCTTGTCGTTCACTCAGTGATGATGATGCGCATGCGCATCCGGCGCATCGGCTTTGACGGTGCATAACACGGAGGTGTCATGCAGATGTTTCTCGGACTCCACTTGCAGGGTGACGTGTTTGATTTCTTTATGCTCCAGCATATGTTCGATCTTCTGCACCAGCACCTCGGCTTCGTAAATGCTCAGCGTTCCGTCTACCACCACATGGGCGGTCAGTGCATTCAGGTTGCTCGTGATGGACCAAACGTGTACGTCATGCACGCCTTTTACGCCGTCGACTTGTTGGATCGTCTCTACCAGATCGCCCACGTCCACGTTGGCAGGCGTTCCTTCCATCAGCACATTCAGCGCCGACTTGGTGACGTAAAATCCGCTGCGCAGCACCAGTGCAGCCACAATGACGCTGGCGAGCGGATCGGCCCATCCCCAGCCGAAGAACATCATGAGCAGGGCGGCAGCGATGGCGCCGATGGAGCCCAGCATGTCGCTGATGACGTGCAGGTAGGCACCGCGCATGTTCAGGTTATGGTCCGTATCGCTTCCGCGCATCATGATCCACGCGACAAGAATGTTGACGAGCAGGCCGATGACGCTGATGATCAACATGCCGAGCGTGGCGACTTCGGGCGGATGGAGGAAGCGCTCGATGGCTTCATAGAAAATGTACAAGGAAATGGCGATAAGCGTAATCCCGTTCAGAGCGGCGGCCAGTATTTCAAAGCGGCGATAGCCGAACGTTTTGCCCATATTGACGGCTTTTGCGCCAAACGTGAATGCGAGCAGCGCCACGCCAAGCGCAATGGCATCGGACAGCATGTGACCCGCATCGGAGATCAGGGCCAGGCTGTTGGTCATAAAACCGCCGATGGCCTCGACGATCATATAACCCGTAATGATGATGAAAGAGAATAAAAGCACTTTTTTGTTGGCGTTCGCTCCATGGTGGTGATGCCCATGGTCATGCTGATGATCGTGTTGCTGTGCAGACATTGAAATCCTCTCCTTTGTAATGCATTGTTTCGGTTATGATTGTGATTGAGTGTAAATCAATGAAAACCATTTTGTATGAACATATGAGCGTCCGTTCATATGTTTTGTTACCCTTATTATAGGAGGGTTCCATACCAGTGTCAACCAAATGGGAGAACAATTATGCCGAGTATGTGGATTTTCTGGAGGCATCCGCCGATGGACATTAGCTTTGTTAGACATGGACATGCGGAACATCTGCTGGATTACCCGCATCGGTTGAATACGACGCATCCTGGCCTTACGCCACAGGGGAAACGACAGGTGGAGCACTTGCATGCCAGATGTTTTATCCACCTTAATGATGCAATCCTTATAAGTCCGACAAAAAGAACGATTGAAACGGCATTCATTTTGGCGGGAAGCAATCATCCGGGGATGATCGTTACACCGCTCGTCGGGCCGAGAATGTTTCCACAGCATCCGGAGTATTCGTTTTTAGCATGCGACCGCATCTATTCCCGAGAAGAAGTGGGCAGGGCTGTTCCGCAAGCCAACATTTGGGATGGGGAAATGGACTGTTGGGAAGGGGGCGAGGGCATCAACCGGATGGAGCAAAAACGTTTCGAGGCGCAAGCCTCCCGGCTGCTGGAATGGGTGCGAGAAAAGGCTGACCGGGCGTGGATCATCTCGCATGATGGCACGATTACGCATTATCGTTTGCTGTTAGGAGAACAGGGCTTGTCCAGACAGGACTTTCTTGGTGAAGCAGGGATGCATACGATAAGTATTTAGATTCATCGTTTCAAGGCCAAAGCAGCGCATCGTTTATGAATCGGTTTTCGGGAGGCTTGGTTAGCATGGAGACGGAGTATCAAGGCAGAGGCATGATTACGGATCAAAGTGAGCTGGAAGGCAGTTGTTATATTGAAATTTTACCGGGCACTTACCAAGGGAAATGCTGGAATGAAGGCTCGGTTTTCTTTACGGAAGAGACGTTTGCCTATATAGAGACGTCCATAGAACGAGAAGTACCGGCATATGACCATTATGGTTTTAATGTCATTTCCAAGCAGGAATGGGCACGCATATTGAAAAGGCTGGATGTGCTCGCTGCATTGTTGCGGGAACGTCCTTCTATGGAGGCGATTAAACAGCACGTCGATTTTTTCTATGGCGATGGCGAGGAGGAATTCCGTCAATCCTATGATGAGCATATCGCATGGCTGGCTGATTTGGTGCATGGATTTCGGACATGGCTGTGGGAACAGTTGGAGATGCATGAATACATCTCGGTGCTGGGCATTTAGCTGGCATTGCGCCGGTCATTTATGCTACCATCTGTGCAGGCTTGTTGCCGCAGCGCTGAACGCTGCGGCATCGGATGAAACGGGACAAAAGGGGACGAACAACGATATGAAACAACTGCTTGTGGCGGACGATGATGCAAACATCAGGGCGTTGCTGCGGCATGTCATGACGAGAGAAGGATATAAGGTGCACGAAGCGAAGGATGGGCTCGAAGCGGTCAAACTGCTGCAAAAGGAAACCATCGATCTGGCGATCCTCGATATTATGATGCCTGGCATGGACGGACTGGAATTGTGCGATTTCATCCGCCAGAACTACGATCTCCCGATCATGCTGCTTACGGCAAAGGATCAATTGGCGGACAAGCGGGAGGGATATCTGAAAGGGACGGACGAATACGTGACCAAGCCGTTCGAGCCCGAGGAGCTGGTATATCGGGTCCAGGCGCTGTTTCGGCGCTACAATCGCACCTTCAGCGACCTCATTCGCATGAACCGCATCGTCATTGATCGGAAAAACGTAGAAGTGTCGGACGGGCAATCGCTTCTTTTTTTGCCGATGAAGGAGTTTGAGCTGCTCTCGCAATTGGCGCAGTTTCCGGGCCGTTTGTTCTCCCGCGAAGAGCTGATCCGGTTGGTTTGGGGCGAGGACTATGAAGGGGATGACCGTACGGTGGACGTGCACATCAAACGGCTCAGGCAGCGATTTGCCGACTATGCGGATGATTTCGTCATTCAGACGGTACGCGGCATCGGGTACAAGATCGAGGTGAAGTCGCCGTGAGAACGCTGTACTTTCGCGTGTTTCTCATCACGATGGCGGTGATTTTCGCCGGGGCCATGCTTGGTTTTCTTCTATCCAACATATATTACCACGCCAAGCTGAAGCCTTTTAATGACGAGAAGCTGGTGGGCATCGCAGAGCAGATGAAACGGTTTGTCGAGCGGGTTCCCGAGGATATGGATGCGTATTTGCACAATGCGGCTGCACTCGGATACGAGATTTATCTAACGAACGGAGAAGGCGACGAACGGTACTATGGGCGCGAGTTCCGCGAGAAGGATCTGGACGTGCGCGCCATCGAACAGGTGCTGGGCGGACAGACGTACCATGGCGTGGCGGAATTTCCGGGCCAGCCGTTCATTTCCGGTTTCTTTGACAATACGCTCAGCAATACGGTCGGCGTGCCGCTGCACATCGGGCAGGGCAGCTACGCCATGTTCATGCGTCCCGACGTCATACTGCAGTTCGGCGAGCTGCGGATTTTTTTCGCTCTGATCGGGCTGCTCGCGGTAGCGATCTGCGTCCTGCTGTTCCTGTTCAGCACCCGGTATCTGGTTCAGCCGATCGAACGAATGTCGGAAGCGACGAAACGAATCGCGCAGGGAAACTACAATTTGAAGCTGCCTACCACGCGCAGGGATGAAATCGGGCAGCTGGCGCGGCATTTCATGACGATGAGCGGGGAGCTCGAACGGGTGGACCAGGCGCGGCAGCAGTTCGTATCCAACGTTTCGCACGAGATCCAGTCGCCGCTGACCTCCATTCAGGGGTTTGCCCAACTGCTGGCGAAGCGGGAGCTGCCTGTGGACGAACGGGAGCATTATGCCTCGGTCATTGAAGAGGAGAGCCGGCACCTGTCCCGGCTTAGCAAACAATTGCTGCTGCTGTCCTCGCTGGAGCAAAGCAATGAAGCGATAGGCAAGGAACGAATCTCGCTGCGCGGCCATATTCGACAGGCCGTGCAAGTGCTGCAGTGGCAGTTGGAGGAAAAGGAGCTGTCACTCCGCATGTCCGTACCGGAAACGATCCAATTATACGGTGATGACGTGCTGCTGATGCAAGTGTGGATGAATCTGCTTGGCAATGCGGTGAACCATCTTCCATCCGGCAGAAGCATTCACATCCAGGCTGAACAGCGCGATGATGTTGTCGTCGTGCACATTCATGATACGGGCGATGGCATTCCTGCCGAGCACCTGCCGTTTCTGTTCGATCGGTTCTACAGGGTGGACCGGGCGCGGGAACGTTCATCCGGAAGCACGGGCCTCGGGCTGGCGATCGTGCAGAAGATCGTGCGGCTGCATGACGGTACGGTGGAGGTGTCCAGTTCGCCGGAAGGAACGGTGTTTACGGTCACGCTCCCGGGCCAGAAACAACATGGATCAGACTGACTCATTTTTGTCATGTTGGCCTGCTTTTGCGCTCCTAGCATGAACCGGATACGGCGTTCACCCCCGAGCGGATTGTAATGTGTTATTCATGCGCCGTTCATTTTCGCCTCCTATACTTGAGTCATCAAGAAGGAGGGAAAACAACGTGTATTTGGCTATTCGTGAAATAAGGTTTGCAAAAGGACGTTATGCGCTGATCGGGGCGATCATGGTGCTGATTTCGTTTCTGGTGCTGTTCGTTACGGGACTAGCTCAAGGGCTCGCCTACGACAATGCGGCATCGATCAAAAATATGGCAGCAACCCACTTTGTGTTTGAGCAGGATTCGAATCATCGCTTTACACGCTCCCAGGTGAATCAGGAGCAGGTCGATCAAGCGGGCTCCTTGGCGGGACAAGGCAATGCCGAATCGCTGGGCGTGAAAATGACGACGGTCAGCCCGTCAGGGGAAACGACGAAGGTTGACGTGGCGCTATTTACGGTTCACCCGAAGGGCTGGCTGGCTCCGACAGTAACGGAGGGGACTCCCATGGCTGAATTGCAGCGGGGGCAGGTCATTGTGGACCGGAAGCTGGAAGAGTCCGGCGTGAAGATCGGCACGGTGCTGGTCGATCAGGCCTCGGACAAGGAGTGGACGGTGAGCGGGTTTGTAAACGACGAATCGTTCAGCCATGCGCCGGTGGTTTATTTGACCGACGAAGATTGGCGGGAACTTCGGGGGCCGGCGCGGAATGCTGAAGGAGCGGCATCTGCGCAATCTCCCGTATACAACGCGATTGCCGTCAAGGGTGCAGACATGGATGCCGAACGTCTGGCGGCTGCCGTACCCGGCACCGAAGTAATCATGAAATCCGAAGCGATTTCGGCCATCCCCGGTTACAAAGAGGAGCAAGGTTCTCTCCTGATGATGATTGCATTTTTGTACGTGATTTCGGCCTTTGTACTCGCCGTTTTCTTCTACGTCATCACGATCCAAAAAACGAGCCAATTCGGCATTCTGAAAGCCATCGGGACCCGGAACGGGTATCTTGCCGGAAGCGTTACGCTCCAGATATTGCTGCTTTCCGTCGGCAGTTTGGCGATCAGCGTGTTGTTGGTCCGATTGTTCGAATCGGTTTTGCCAGCTTCGATGCCATTCCAGCTCGGCGCTTCCACGCTAACTCTGACTTGCGTGCTGTTCTTGGCCATGTCGCTGGCGGGATCGCTGTTTTCGGTATGGAAGGTCACCAGAATTGACGCATTGGATGCGATTGGGAGGACGGCAGCATGAGTAACCGACTGGAAATGCACAGCATAACGCATGCCTTCGAAGATGGAGGCAGCAAACGCACGATCCTGGACAAGCTGGAGCTGAAGGTGAAAGAAGGGGAATTGGTAGCGGTCATGGGTCCGTCGGGCTCCGGAAAAAGCACGTTCCTGTCCATCGCTGGTGCGCTGCTTGAACCGACGAAAGGACAAGTGCTGCTGGACGGCAAGCCGATCCAAGGCAAAGGCAAGCAGGGGATCGCCGACCTGCGGCTGCAGAAGATCGGATTTATGTTCCAAAGCGCGAATTTGATTCCGTACCTGAAGGTTGATGAGCAGTTGATGCTGATCGCAAAGCTGGCAGGAATGGATCAAGGGCAGGCGGCGAAACGAATCAACGAATTGCTCGAGAAGGTGGGGTTGTCCCACCGCCGCAAAGCGTATGCCGAAAAGCTGTCGGGCGGGGAACGCCAACGGGTTGCGATTGCTCGTGCCCTGATGAACGATCCGGCCGTGCTGCTCGCGGATGAGCCGACCGCCAGCCTGGACGCCGAGCGCGGGCTCGACGTTGTGCGCATGCTGGCTGCTCAAGTGAAGGAGCAGCGCAAGAGCGCGGTCATGGTAACCCATGATGAACGCGTGCTGCCATTCGTGGACCGGGTGCTGTTCTTGAAGAACGGCAAGCTGGCTGCAGAGTAAAGGCGTTAGTTTGAACATGGTTTGAATGAATTTCAACGGTCTCATTGTAGTCATTATCATTAAAGAGTCGCTTCTCCCTTCCGGTTTGGCAGGGGAGGCGGCTTTTTTCCATGCAGCGCAGCACCAGTCCAGAACCAATGCAGGATGAAACAAGTGGTATCCATATTAAGAATAATAAGCAATGGTGAAACATGGATGGTATAATCTTCAAAATGCGATATGAAGGGGAGAAAGGCATACCGCCAGTTTTTCTTTCATTTTCAAGGGGGAATCCGATGCCAGGTTCAAATGATCGAATTCACATTCCACCTATGGTGGAGATTTCAGAGGGCGTTGTTGAATTAAGGGATGATCGAAAAAAGACGCAATGGACCGAGACGATTCTGCCCTTTGAATTAGCAGTTTATCCGGTCACGCAGGAGCTTTATGCTTCCCTTATGCGTACCGGGGAAAACGCCGCTTCATCTTCCGAGGGGCGCATTCCTGTGGTGAATGTGTCCTGGTTCGACGCCATACGTTTCTGTAATGCCATGTCGCAGCAAGCCGGACTGCCCGAATCCTATTGCATTCATGAGGATGGTCAGACGGTCAGATGGAAAAGGGAAGCGGACGGCTATCGGCTCCCCACGGAAGCTGAATGGCAATATGCGTGTAAAGCCGGAACAGCCGGTTACCGATACGGGGAATTGGATAACATCGGTTGGTATGCGCAAAATTCCAACGGCAAGCCCCAGCCCGTAGGCCAGAAAGAACCCAATGCATGGGGACTTTACGACATGCTCGGCAACGTTTGGGAATGGTGCTGGGATCTTTACGATGAGGAGGTTTATGGTTCGTACCGCATTTTTCGCGGAGGAAGCTGGGCGGAAGAGGCAAGAGGCTGCGGTGCGACGTGCCGACGGCGCAGTCACCCGACATTCGGGATCGAGGATTTGGGATTTCGCCTGGCGAGGTCGAGATAGCACATCGGGTTAACCCATACGTTTGTGTTGAAGTTCCAACCATTTTAATCGTTTCCTTCTGGAGGTTATATGAGAAAATATGGGCTAGGTTTGGTGGCTGGGGTGATCGGGCTGCTGCTTGCAGGCTGCTCAAGTGCAAGTCCAACGGTAGAGAGTATGAAGGACGATGCTTCCGGCAGTGCTTTGTCCAGCGGAATGAAGGTGGCAGAGACATTGGATGACCATGTTAACGACGCTCAGGAGCATGGAGCAGCGGCACGAACGGAAGAAGAGAATCATTCTGGAGAATCGAATTCAAATCCGCCGGACGAAGGGCCTGCGATAGCGTCAGCCGTAACGGATACGTCGTATGATAACGTGATTGACCGGTCCTACGGCGTTGACGAGCATTTTGAGTTGTCCGCATCCACGATGGAAATGAATCAGTTTGCGCAGCAATATTCACAGGCTTGGGGGGAGGAGTGGCAGAACGTAATAAGCCAGTTGCGGACGTTAATGGATTTTGAAGAGGACCGGGACGCGTTGGATCGGCTTGAACACAATTATGAAGCATTCGTGGAACAGGCTGCCGTCCTGGAGAAACTTTCTTTTACGGATATTGAGGAACAACCTGCGAATAGAAGCTACGGAACGTTGGCTACGAGTGCGTCCCTTTTGCGAAAGGCTGAATTGATCCGGGAACAGACCTTGGAATTGATTCGTTTATATGAAGAATACCAAGGAAGCGAGAATAGCTATGTTTATGTATTTTCAGAACATGACAAGGTGAACACCGGAGAAGCTAAATAAGCGAAATCAACGTGAAACGAAGAAGGAGGGGGAACGATGAAAATTAGCTGCGCATGCGGTGGCGTCATTGTGGATTCTACCGACTATCTTTCGTATAAAGGTCATCTGATTTCGGATCAGGACTGGGATGATTTGATGGATGCGATGGATCGGGCCATTGAGCAGTCGGGACCTTCTGCGGAAGAGAAAGAGCATGCAGCCATGCATATGCGCAGGTTGTTGTCCAAGCTGGAAAGGACGATATACCAGTGTACGGAATGCGGAGCCTTAATCGTGGATAAAGTTGATGGAGGGTTGGATCGTTTCGTCAAAACAGAACCTTACACTGGATCGCGAACGCTGGGTTCCGTTTTTGGAGAAGAGTGGAAAGGATTTCTGATCGGAGACTGAAGCGATGAACGAACCGGAGCCATCAAAGGATAGTTGTGGGGGGATCATCGGTTTAACACGGAATTCCGGGAGTGGACAGAGTTAAAGGCAGCCTATGATTCTGCTTTCAACGAACAGGAACAGCGGCAGCGCCTTCGGTCGGCCACACTGAAAAGAAATGACGTCCTCATCCATACCTGGCAAAGTGACGTCATCTTATAGTTCAAGTTGGATTGGTGAGATTATGGGGTTGTGACTGATTGCAATCATTGAACAAAGGCAGGATCAGTGGGTCGTGAGCGAGAAAAATAGTACAAGCCATTTGTGAGTATATGTTATCCCTAAACGAATAAAACGAAAGAGAAAGGGTGTTCGCGCAATATGACTCAGGAAAAAGGCGAAGCCAGAACCTGTGCCGGGGGCCACGTGTATTACAAAACAAGCGATTGCCCGACCTGTCCGGTCTGCGAGCAGGAACGGAAACCCCGGGACGGATTCCTGGCACAGTTGTCTGCGCCAGCCCGACGGGCATTGGAAGGGGAGGGAATCACGGATTTAGACAAACTGTCCGCCCATACCGAAAAAGAAATCCTGAAGCTGCACGGCATCGGCCCCTCTTCCATGCCCAAGCTCAGACAATCGCTTGCCGAGGCCGGATTGTCTTTCAAGGAGAACACGCCTTAGTCCAGCACTGCAGCCAATTGCCCAACATCGGTCAAGTACAGCTTGCTTCCTTCGCTTAAGAGCAATTGATGCTGGCGAAAGCTTTGCCGCGCGGCCTGCAATGGTTGGGAATCTTCATTTACAAATGAAATGCGCTGTCCTTTGGTCAGACGGCCGGGGCTATCCTGTTTTTTCAAAACGAAGGAACCATGCTTACCATACCCCGCGTCGAACAGGAAGTGGTAACCATCCGTGCAGAGCCCGGAAGAGCCCGACAGGCCAGGATTGATGAACGTGGTCTGCGGGCGATGGGTACCGCCTCTAATCAGGCCAAGCTTGAAATCCGCGTAATAGTAGAACCAAACTTCCTGTTCGTTCACGACGTTCAAGGCATAACAATCTGCGATGTCGGCTGCTTGATTTTCGAAGCGTTTGTTGCCTTGATCGTCCCAGGCAATAAGTCCTTGTGCCCCAACGGGTTCACCCCAGCCATAATTGCCGAATACCCCCTCGTCGAAGTACCCGGTCCAGATCGTGCCATCCTCCGTTACCTGGACGTCTTGGATGCCGTCTCCCAGCAAAAATTCACGAACCGTAGTTCCTTCGGCATCGATGACTTTGGCGTTGAGATCATGCTTGCCGTCCCCGTAACGCGTACAGCGTGCGCCAACCAGGAGCAAATGCTCACCCAGAGGCTGCAAGTAATGATAGTTGAACGTTTGTCCCCAGAGCAGCACTTCCTGAATGCAGGAATCCCCGATGATCAACGCTTTGTACGTCCGGAATTGCCGCAGCTTGGCTGGAACGAACATGCCATCTTCTCTTTCGGGGATGCGGTCGATCAGCAGCACGTAAATCCGGCCATCTCCGCCGAGTTGGGTCGATACCACTTCGTATCCCTCCGTGTACGCAGCGATGTCGTGCAGGGGATGCAGTTTTATTTTTGGGTTAGCCATAGGCCATTCTCCTCTCTTATTTCTTCCGAATCAATACCGTTCCCACAAAATGCATACATTCATTATGGCGCCGGAATTGTGCACAGAACATGGCAAAAGTATAGCGATATCAAGAAGGGGATTATGGCTGCTCATTTTTTAGTTGCCTAAAAATAACAAATCCTATAGATTAGTCTAATATCCCAAATGGAATATTTTCCATGAGATTTGTAATTCAAAATCAGGGGGCGGTTTCATGCAAACGATGGAGCAATGCTTTGATCCATTTCCGAGGCTGGAAACGGAACGTACCTGGCTTCGGCCGATTACGCATGAAGATTTGGAAGATATGTACGCATATTGCTCGATTCCCGTCGTTTCGCAGTTCACAACATGGGATGCGCATCAGAGCAGGGAAGATACTCGGGGATTTATCGATTTTATCCAAAATCAGTACGAGACGCGAAAAATAGGGCCATGGGGAATCGAAGACAAAGGATCAGGAAATCTGATTGGCAGCTGCAACTATGTCAATTGCAATCAAAGTCAGCTTACCGCCGAGCTTGGATATGTATTGTCTCCTTCATACTGGAATAAAGGCATCATGAGCGAGGTTATTCGCCGGGTGATCCGTTTTGGCTTCGAGGAGATGGGGCTTGAGCGTATTGAGGCGAAATGCATGGTGGAAAATATAGGATCAGCCAGAGTCATGGAGAAGTCAGGCATGACCTATGAAGGTACGCTCCGGAGCTATATGCAGGTGAAAGAACAGAGATTGGACTTGAAGCTCTATGCCATCATTCGTGTGGATTTTGAGTCAGGATGTAGTGACAGTTAGGGGACGGTTATGAAGGATGCATCAGGAAAAATGCCTGATACTCCAGCTCAAGCATTGACGTCTTTTTCCACGGAGATTTCGGGATTCAGGATACATCTGGGTGGATTTTATGGATAAGGGGGCCAAACCATGGGAATGATCGGACAATATGTGGCAATGCCGAACGAGTTAATCGTGAAATTAGCAGAAGGCAGTTTGCTTTTGAATGACGTGGATCTGCAGAAATACGAGGGATTGGATATTGATAAGTCTTGGGAAGGCATTCATTTTTGGTTAACCGAAGAGTTGAATGACGGTGAACCGCCGCAAGGCTATGTCGTACCTCTGCGGGACGAGCAGTATCTCGATTTTGAGAGTTTCGGTGCGTTCTATCTATTTGTCGATCAAGTGAAGGAAGCAGCGGTTTATTTGGAAAGGGTGACCGAAGATGAGCTGAAGGAACGTTATGACTTCCAAACGATGGTGGACGAGCAGATCTACCCTCTTGTGGAGGGAGACGAACAACAGGAATTTTACGACTATCTGAAGGTCAACTTGGACGAAATCGGGCGTTTTTATGCCAAGAGCGTGGCAGAGGGGAACGGTATCGTGTTTTATATTTTCTGATGGCAGCAGAACCATGTCCCGTTTCCGGGAGATGGTTTTTCTTTGTTTGAACAATGGCGTTGAAAAGCTGAGGACGAGTATGCCATATGGGAAATGTCATATTCAGGCCGTACGTGAGTCCTGTATACTTTTTGGGTTATCGGCTATGCCGAATCAGGATGTACGGGAGGTCTATGGCATGACTGCAAAAAACAAGTACAAAGCGCTGGAGCTTGAAACGCCCGGCGTATACGATTTGGAAGGACTGGAGGTCGGGGTCACCTCCAACTGCAATTACAAATGCGATTATTGCTGCGCCTATAACCGGGACGACGGGCAATGCATCAGCGGGGAGGAGGTTATACGCATCATCCGTGAACTTCCTGCTTTGAAGCGTGTGCGCTTGTCCGGGGGAGAGGTGACGCTGAAGTACCAGGATTGTTTGGACATCGTATCTTACTGCGGGGCGCATGGCATTGATACACAGCTGAACACCAACGCCAGCCTGCTGACGGAGGAACGGATTGTTGCGCTGCGTGACGCAGGGTTGTCCAACATCCATATTTCGTTCAATTATACCAATGCGGAAGAATACGCGGCTTATTACCGAGTGCATCCTCGGATGTATGCGCGGTTAGAGCAGAACATCCGCATGTGTGCGGAAGCCGGACTGGAAACGGTATTAGAGACCTTACTCTTCGAAGGCACTCAATCCAACATGGCCGCGATCAGCGAGAAGGTGTATGAGCTTGGCGTACGCATCCATGAAATACAGAACAGTATCGTCATGCCGCACAGCAATTGGGACAGGATTGCGACGCAGGAAGCGCTAGTTCAATCGGTGAATGAATTGATTGCGAACAAACGGGAGGATACGACGCTGTATTTCACGTGCATGGATCGCTTTGCCGAGCGGCTCGGGTTACATGAACAGCCGGGTGTATACTTCTCCAACTGCGTGGACGGCACGAAGCAGCTGCATTTGCACGGCAACGGAGACATCCTGATCTGCGAATTATGCCACCCGGTCGTCATCGGCAACATTTATAACGGTACATCGCTGAAAGACATTTATGTCCAGCAACCGGAAGCGCTTACGGAGTTTTTGACCCAACGCCCTTGCCCGGCCTACGATGCACTCTTTGCAAATAAAGCATAACGATTGGAACGATGATTTACTTCCAAGGTATATCAAAAGTAATGAAGGCAGCCTTATCCCTGAATAAAGGGAGGGCGGCCTTCTTTTTTTTGCCATACGGCAGAGCCGGCATGTTTCAGATTCATTTAAGCAACCGGCTCTATCATGTGCTTAAGAAAGAACTTGATGAGGTGAACGTCCAATGATGAAACCATATAATCCCCCACGGGAGCAGCGCTCCGGCACGAAAAGCAAACGAAAACGCATCTGGCTGACGGCTTCGATGGTTGTGGTTCTGGGCCTCGGAACCGTAGTGTACAGCCTCGCGGACCGTTATTTGATCCGGCACGTCGAAGTCGTCGTTGCGGCTGACAATACCGCACAGGCCAGCTCATCGACCGACGTCACGACGACTGCCGCGGAAGCCAATGCCAATTACGATGACTGGAACTATTCCAGCGACAGCCTGAACATCAGCATTGATAAGGTGCAGACTGGCTCCGGTTCGGACCAGATTACCTACTATGTTGCCGACGTTGTGATGAAGGATGCCAGCAGCCTGCAAGCCGCTTTGGCAGACAACAGCTTCGGAACGAACATTACCGAAGATACGTCGGACATTGCTGCAGCGAACAATGCGATCTTTGCCATCAACGGCGACTATTACGGTTTTCGTGACGATGGCGTCATCATTCGCAATGGCACGCTCTACCGGGATGAACCGGTCCGGGACGCGATGGCTTTGCTCAGCGACGGTACGATGAAGACGTACAGCGAAACGGAGGTCTCCTCCTCGGAACTGCTGGCCGAAGGAGTGACCAATACGTTGTCCTTTGGGCCGATCCTGGTAAAGGACGGCGAGATCACGAGTGATTTCAGCCATGTCGAGATCGACAAAAATTTCGGCAACCGATCCATTCAGGATGCGAATCCACGCACCGCCATCGGCATGATTGCACCGAACCATTATGTGTTCGTCGTTGTTGACGGTCGGCAGCAAGACAGCCGGGGCATGACGCTCGCCGAGCTGGCGCAGACGATGAAGGATCTGGGGGCGACCGAGGCTTACAATCTGGACGGCGGCGGCTCGTCAACGATGTATTTCATGGGCAGAGTCGTAAACAATCCGCTGGGCAAAAACAGTGAACGCGGCGTAAGCGACATCCTGTACCTGAAGGAGAGTGAATGATCATGACGATTTTAATACCCGCATATGAGCCGGATGTCCGTTTGCTCAACCTGATCATGCAGCTCCAGACGTTCCGGCTTGGTCCCATCGTCATTGTGGATGACGGCAGCGGCCCGAAATACCGGGGAATCTTCGAAACGGCAGAAGCTTATGGCTGTACTGTCCTGACTCATCCCGTCAACCTGGGAAAGGGGCGGGCGCTTAAAACGGGTTTCGGGCACATACGCGAATTCGGCCCTCAAGGATACGTGGTCTGCGCGGACAGCGACGGACAGCATTTGCCGCATGACATCAAACGCGTCATGGACGCGCTGCAGCAGCAAACCGGGCCGGGCATGGTGCTCGGCAGCCGGAAGTTTGCGGGCAAGGTCCCGCTTCGCAGCCGTTTCGGCAACAGCGTGACGAGAGGTGTATTCAAATTAACGACCGGAACGAAGGTGTATGATACCCAAACGGGTTTGCGCGGTTTTCCGTATTCCATGCTGGACTGGCTCTGCGAGGTTCCGGGCGACCGTTTCGAGTACGAGATGAACATGCTGCTGAACGCCAACAAGGAAGGGTACCCCGTCACGGAAGTGTTCATTGATACGGTGTATCTGGACCACAACAAATCTTCCCACTTTCGTCCGCTCGTCGACTCGTACCGCATCTACTTGCCGATTCTCATGTTCAGCACCTCGTCCGTCATATCGGCTTTGATTGATTTTGCGCTGCTGTTCCTCATCCAATACATGACCAGCAATCTGTTCCTGTCGGTGGTGACCGCGAGGTTGTGCAGCTCGATCTTCAATTATACGATGAACCGCAAATATGTCTTCTCAGGCGGCAAAACGTCGAAGATCAGCAAATCGATGCCAAAATATTTCGCGCTCGTTGTTCTGGTTTTGTTCATGAACTACGGCCTGCTGTATTTCTATAACCAACAGTTGATCATTCCACTGATCATTGCCAAGGTGCTGACGGAAGTGACCATTTTCCTGTTCAGCTATTGGGCGCAGCGCAGATTCGTATATCGTTCTTGAAAGGGGCAAGCGTGAAGCTTGCTCCTTTTTTGACTTGAAACGTGACCCGAGGAATGCTGGCAAGCGATCCCCATGAGAAGTTACGGCGACGAAATAAGTCCCGAAACTCCGTTGGCGTGGTGTATGATGGAATAACATACAGCTCTATAGGAGGGAAAACATGAAAACGATTGCTGTCATATCCGATATTCATGGCAACCATCTTGCGCTGGAGGCGGTGCTGCAGGACATTGCCAAGCGAGATGCGGATCTGGTCGTTAACTTGGGAGACAGCCTGTTTGGCCCCATCGATCCGCTGGCGACCGCAAAACTATTGATGGGACATGAACGTATGATTCACATTATGGGGAATTGCGACGCACTGCTGCTAAAGGCAGAGCATGAATCGCTTACCCATGCTTTCGTCAGGCCGCTGCTGGATGAAACCATGCTGTCATGGATCGGTACGTTCCGAGCAACCTGGTCTTACGAAGGGTTAATGTTCTGTCACGGGACACCTTGGCTGAATCATGCGTATTTGCTGGAAAAGGTAACTCCCGATGGGGTTCATTATAAGGATGCTGACCGATTGGAAAAGGAGCTTGATCCGATCCCGGAGAAGGTCGTGTTTTGCGGGCATAGCCATGTGTTCAAATCGCTGCACTTACCAGGAGGGAAAATGGTGGTGAATGCCGGCAGCGTCGGACTGCCCGCCTATGAGGACGAAGAGCCCTATCCACATGTCATGGAATCCGGAACTCCCTATGCAGAGTATGTTCTGGCGCATCGTCAGGAAGCAGGGAACTGGGTTGTGGAGCATGTCCTGGTCGAATACGATTGGGAACAAGCCAGCCGGATTGCCTTGCAGAACGGACGAGAAGACTATGCGTTTGCATTGCGAAACGGGGAAAGCCAAACCTTAAGGTAAGGTTGCTTTATAGACTGACCCATCAAGAAAAGGAGTGAGCCCATGTTTTTGCGGAGCGTGGAATTGATGAAAGAGCACGTGGACAAGCCGCGTCAATATCCGTTCACCATCCCGGCGATCAAACATTTGACCCGGCTGAAATTCCGCTGCAACGTCACGTTTTTCGTAGGGGAGAATGGATCGGGCAAGTCGACGCTGCTGGAGGGCATTGCCCACCAATGCGGCTTCAACACGGCCGGAGGCGGAAAGAACAACGTCTATGACGTGCATGCCTCCGAATCGGCGCTGGGCGATTATTTGCGTCTGGCCTGGTTGCCCAAAATGTCCAACGGCTTTTTCATGCGTTCGGAATCGTTCTATCAGTTCGCCGAGCATATTGACGATGTAGGAGCAACTGGACGATATGGCGGACGCTCTTTGCTGGAACAATCTCATGGTGAATCTTTTTTGAGCCTGTTCGTGAATCGCTTCGATTCGAAAGGCATCTATCTGTTGGACGAGCCCGAGGCAGCGTTGTCGCCGGCCCGGCAGCTGTCCCTTTTGCGAATATTGCATGACATGTCATCCACGTCCCAATTCATCATCGCCACGCACTCCCCGATTTTGCTCGGATATCCGGATGCGGAGATTTGGAGGTTTGACGAGAACGGCATTTGTACGGTGGACTATGAGGAGACAGAGCATTATCAGATCACGCGCAGCTTTTTGGAAAACCGGAGGCGGATGCTGGATGAATTATTTAGAGATTAAAAGAGGAGGTTGTTATATGAAAACCGTTCATTGGGCTGATCTATGCATGACTTACACGATTGATCGGCCTAAGACGAAGGAAGAACTGAAAAGAATGCTGCTGACCCTTAAACGTTTGGCAGAAGAGGGATTGAATTTTGCGGTTTACGGGGAAGAGGTTCGAAAACAGTTCATCATTGCGGTACAAGGGGAGCAACAATTCAATCAGATGATGGAGCGGCTAAGGCATGAGTTTGGGTTGGAAGTGATGGTTGCGGAGCAGGAACCCAAGGTATTGTATAAAACGACGATTGGAAAAACGGTAGAATCGGAAGGGAAATACATTAGGGGGTATGCAGGAGGCATACCTAAATTCGGCGTTTGCTCACTCAGGTGTGAACCTCTTCCGCGAGGCGAAGGGTATGTATTTGTAAATATGATTGAAGATGATGAAGTGATTCCCGAGGAGTACATTCCAGCGGTTGAAGAAGGTGTGAAGAGCACGATATATAGGGGACTTACCGGCGGTTTGCCTATCGTCGATGTCTTAGTCCGTTTGTATGACGGGGCATACCATGAAAAAGATTCAAGCGTATTTTCATATAAGGTTGCTGCATTTATAGGTTTTAGGAATGGGTACAGTCAGGCCGATCCTGTTCTTCTTGAGCCGTATATGAACGTTGAAATGAAGGTAACCCACAACAATGCCAACCTGCTGTTACTTGCTGCACAACTCCTTGGTCCTAACAGTAATGTGAGCGAACATGTGGATGGCAGCATTTCGTTGACGGCTGAAGTTCCTTTACGGGAGTGGCTTCAGTATCGTGAGCAGATTCAAGAAAACCTGACAGTTGCCGGGCAATGTAACGTGGAGTTGGCGTATTATGATCCGGTCCCGGAGGATCTGAAGGACACGATAATTGAGACATCCCATTTGGCTGATGCGTATTACGAAGATCTTTTTCAATGGGAAAAGTGGGGCAAGGAGTCTGAGGATCATTATTTGAATGACTATGTGGATTCATTCTGGGGAGATCCGAGAGGCTAAAACAGGAGGGAGGAGTGAAGAAAGTGCAGATCAGCAACACTGAAAATTATATGTACATAACGGTATCGAGACCGGATACCAAAGGAGAATTTGAAGGTATGTTCCGTGCCTTAAAGAACATGGCTGACGAGGGTTTGAATTTTGATATATACACGGATGAGGATCATAAACAGATCATTCTTGCAGGTCCGGGCGAATTGTATCTTAGAGAAATGGCAGAACAATTGAAAGATCGGTTTGGAATGAAATTGTCGGCAGGAGAGCCGCAAGTATTGTACAAAACGACGATTCGCCAAGCGGCCACCGCTGAAGGACGGTTCATCAGACAGAGCTCCGGCAGGGATAGTTACGGGCATTGCTGGATCGCCATCGAACCGCTCCCCAGAGACGAGGGTTACATGTTTATCAATGAGGTTGAGGATGAGAACATTATCCCGGCAATATATATTCCGGCGATTGACGAAGGTATTCAGAGCATCATGCACCGTGGAATTCTAGGACGCTTTCCCATTGTGGACATCCGCGTACGCCTGCTCAACGGTTCCTACAACAGCACGGATGCGAGCATGATGGCTTACAAAATCGCCGGATTTCTTGGGTTCCGAGAAGCCTACAATCAGGCGTCGCCCGTTGTACTCGAACCATGGATGAAGGTCAGGTTTCCCGTTGAAGAGAAGCACATTTTACAAGTGAACGATGTACTGGAACGCATCAATGCACGCAATATAGAATATGTGGAAATGACGGGAGGAGGCGCTGTTGTTGCAGATGTAGCGCTGCGACTCCTTATGCCGGGGCAACTATACCAGATCGTGAGCGGCATGGAAGCTTCCACCCGATCTTATTTCAATAATAAAATACGAAATAACAGGGATTTCATGGTACAATTTTCATATTATGATGAAGTTCCTCCTGAACTCGAAAACGATATCATTGATCGGTCCGACTTGAAAGATGCCTATCATTACAGTCATGAATATCACTTTTCTGAACACTGGGATACAGAAGAAACAGAGCGGCATCTGAAGCAATTGATTGAATCGTTTTGGGGAGAGGGTTGAACCACGATAGGAGTCGATATATTGAGTATAGCTTTGGTTATAGTAGACATGCAGGAAACGGTCGTAAGGAACAAGCTGGATCAACAAACGATTGACCACGCTTGCGAGTACATCAATCACGTGGCGGACCAGCTTCGGTCCAACAGTCACTTTGTCGTTCATGTGCAGGACGTGGAGGGTATGGACGAAGCCGGCCGGGAGCAGCTTCATTTCATTCCCGAAGTCGATCTGCATGACGTTGATTTTATCATCACCAAGGAGAGCTCGAATGCGTTCTGGCAGACCGAACTGGAGCAGGTGCTCGAAAGCAAAGGCGTGAAACTGGTGATTATCGCCGGATTTGCTGCAGAGGAATGTGTTCTGTTTACATACAACGGTGCGCTCGAACGGGGCTTCAAGGCAGTAATGCTTCAAAACGGGATTCTCAGTATACATACGGATGCGGTAGCTTCTGTGTATCGGGATCGAAACGTGATTTCGTATCCGGTTGTCGATTATCTGACGCGAGTCTAGGCGTACAAACAAATGAATCAAATATCGGTGCCTGAACGATTGGAAAACGAATTGGAGTCCCTGCGCATGTCCAATACGTCGATGCAGGTTTTCATGGAATTGCTTGCACTAAGCGGATCGTCGCTAGCTTCAACCGACCGGGACAAACAATTTGTCATTTGGCTTGCCCAGAGGGACCAGAACGTTTTGGGCAGGGGGACGGTAGGTTTCGATCTTGAGGAGATGCCGTGGCTGCCCGAAGACGTTGAAGAGAGCAAGATCTTTTTGTTATCCGTCATTGATGGGGTCATCGCTCGAACACGATGGTCCGTGTTGGATTACGAACCGAATGAAGAATGGGTGCTTAGCCGTTTTGAACATTTTCGCCGGATGATCGAAGCCTTTGAGGAAGAAGATGTGGATGCCCGGCATTACCTGGAGTGGAGTGCGTTGGATGATGACGAGGACGAAGGAACCATCCCCGATGGATATCCCATGTGCGCGGCTCATGGCGTATATTTGTCCTGCTTGGGCTGCATCATCTGCAATGCCGACGAGTAAATCCCGGCTGTCCTCGCAGTGTCTGCATCCCCTCCCTTATGGATGTGCCCTCTTTCCAAAATAAAAAAGAATGGAGTAATGCCAGATGCCATGGCCCATGGTTCATTTTGCGATTGCTGCTGCGATCGAGCCCAATCCGTCTCCCGAGTTTTTGCTCGGGAGCCTTGCTCCTGATGCCATACATACCAGAAGTAATGATCGGTCCGAAAAAGCCAAAACCCATCTGATGATTGAAGCAGGCAGGTTTGCGACCGATGAGGAACTGGGAGATTTCCTTGAAATTAACAGACACCGGGCGATCTCTGATCCGGCTTTTATGGATTACTTACGCGGATACATCGCCCATGTGTACACGGACCGTGTATGGACGTTTGATATCTACCCTCCTTATGAAACGCATCCCGATGGCAGAAGAGTATACAACCAGGATGTGGCGAAGCTGGAGTTCATGCTGCTGCGCAACCGCTCTGATGCCCGTCAATGGTTGGATCGGCTGAGCGAAGGCAAAGCTTATGCATTGGCAGGTTTGGGGGAAGAGGAAATTTATCCATACCGGGAAGCTAAGCTGGATTTCCTGAATGATGCCTCGCAAGAGCCTGATACAGATTTGACTGTAATCTCGATGGCGGAAATGGATACGTTTATTCAGGATACGGCGGATTCGCTTAGAGCATTGTTTGAACAATGGGGGTGCAGTTCATTTATCGCTCAAGTCGGGGAGCCGGAATGAAGGGGAATAAGCTGGATTCGTGTTGAGACTCGATGAAGTTCGTCAGCGAAACAGAGGTGAGTTTTTTATGTATGCGGTCATCGCAAATGTCATTACGGATAACCAGCTTCGAGTTGGGGCCAAGGTATACATTTTATTTCATCACGGCATGGCAGAAAGCGCATTGGTATATGGCATGTCCAAGTATGGGAGAAGGATCGAAAAGTACATCTCATACAAAAAGCTGGAGAGATTCCGGGTCTGTTGGGTGCCTGAACATATTCGGCCTCGGATGCACGAAAACTGGATGCATGAGGACCGTTGGGAAGCGGCTCGGCGTGCTGACTGGCTCAATCAGATGTGGGGCAGGGTACGGGTATTCGATCCGCAAGGCAATCTGGTCAAGGACGGCTTATCTGCTGAAGAGGCGTATCGCTCCTTGATGCATGGAAGGTAGATCAAACGATGAAATTTGTTTATGAAAAATTTTCATGCGACGTAGATATTTTCCGTCAGGGAAACGATATCATGGTCCGATTTTATAATGGTCAGAACGAACCTGCCGCCGATGAAATCGTGAATCTGGTCTTCGTTGATCCGGGATACGGCTATTTATCATTGAAATGCAAAGGAGAACATGAGGGACTATTGAGCGGTTTTTTGGATGAATCGTGGTTTGTTTCCGAGGATATGGTGGATGCGGCCATCGCGTTCATCGAAATCCTTTCTCCTCACTCGCATGGTATCTATCTTCCATATCACGTGTCACGATTCAAACGTACTGATTATGTGGAGTACAACGGAGAGTATTGAAATGAAGAGTTCGGTTAAATAAAATACTGAAAAAAGCGGGAAGGGACTTCGATGAACGAAGAGGCTGTACTTGAGCTGTACGGATTGGACCCTGATCCTGCGTACCGGGAACCGATCCGTCAGTTGTTGGAGCGCGAGATTGAACATATGGCGGCTGAGGATCACGAGCTGCTGCGAACGTTGTGCGTTATGCTGTTTTGTATCGGGCAAGTGGAGGACACGCAAATGATATGGCAAGCCAAGCGAAAAAATCAGGATGCCGCCAGTTACATCGATGTTCAATTGTTATGTGGAGCTGGATATCAGGCAACGGTGGACTATCTTGAGCGACATGACGATCCTCAGGCGAAAAAGGAACTCCAGTATCTTAAAGAATGCGAACCTTTTGATTTCATCGACTTTTCCAAGGAAGAGTGGGTGCAAGGGTATAAGCAATATTACGGCGTCACGTAATTTTGATAGCATATTTCGCAGGGAGAGAGACACAAATGGGGAATTTTAAGAGCGATGGATAAGTTAACTGCCGAGTTTCAGATGGCAACCAAGGAGGCATTCCACCATGTTTCCAAACACAAGCGTGTGCGAAAGCCTGTCGTGGAGTGGTCGCTTCGGCTGTACATTAACGGTATGAAGCTGAGTGAGGACGAGGTTTTTGTCCAAGCGGAATTTTTCCGCTCGTTGTTGAAGCCTGGGAAGTATCCCATGTTTACCTGCACTTGCGGTATCTTTGGCTGTGGAGGATATTACGTCGACGTGCTGCATGAGGAAACAGGGATCAGGTGGATTACAGAAGAGGCTCCTTTTGAAGACAAAACACTTCCTCACTCCCACAGGTTTTCCTTTTCCAGAGATGACATGATCCGCTTCGCAGAAGATTTGCTGCATGGTTATGAGCAATTGGATCGGTTGATGGCGTCCGTCAACCTGAAGTTCATGGATGACTTGGAGACATATCGCCAAACCGTTCATTTTCTAAAAAAAGGTGATTGAGATGACGCAGCAAGATGGAGCCGATTCACGGACTGTGCCTGAAACCGGAAGGGGATGGAACCAGGTAGTATATGTGCGCTGGCGAGTATTCGGATGTGGATAACTTCTTTTTGATCAATTTTTACTTTGGGGTGAATACCCGATTTTATCATAACGCTGCGTCATTCAGGTGGAATTTTCTCGCCTGTGGCGCAGCTTTTTTGTTGAAACGAAACAGAGGCGCGGGGCGTTTTCTTTATATCCGCTCAGGCGGTTCGCAAAATGGGAGAGATCGGTTATGATAGATTTGTTGTGTTTTTCCAACATATCCATATTCATCATAAGCGCGTGCTGATTTCATTCCTGAGGAGGAAACGAATGGACGCCATTTTCTTGGACTTCTACGGTACGGTCGTGCATGAAGATGATCATATTCTTCCATCGATCTATGAGCAGGTGCGGGCGGCGGCAGGTGTGGACTGTACAACGCACGACATCGGGAGCTATTGGTGGCAGGCCTTTTCGCGAATGTTCCACGATAGCCATGGCAGCCGTTTCGTATCGCAAAGGGAACTGAATGTACGGTCTTTGGCGGAAACGCTCAGGCACTTTCAAGCAGACCTGCAACCACGGGAATTGAATCGCGAGCAATTGGCGCATTGGCGGCGCCCCGGCATTTTTGCCGACTCGATTCCCTTCCTGAAGGCCGTACCGCTGCCGGTATATTTTTTGTCCAATATCGATACGGACGACATTATGGCATCGATGGCACATCACGGATTGAACTCAGGAGGAGTCATCACGAGTGAAGACGTTCGTGCCTACAAACCAAGACCGGAGATGTTTCAAGAAGCACTCGCCCGGTACGGACTGCAGCCTGAGCGGGTTATACATGTAGGCGATTCTTTGGTCAGCGACGTGTATGGTGCGCAGAGCGTCGGTATTCGGGCCGTTTGGTTGAACCGGAACAGCAGACCTTTAAAAGGAGATTGTATCCCAGATAACGAATGCAGCGATCTGATGCAGGTCCTGGATTTGCTATGAAGGTTGATTTTGGGGAAGGTACTGCACTCGTAGTGGTCTTGTGTGATTGATTATTGCGGTTTATATAGAAAAGAGGTGCGCGATGAGGTGAACGAAGTGGATCTGTTTCAACTTGTAAACAACGTGCAGGACGAGTCGTCCTTTCTACAATTTATGCTGGCGTTAAGTCGTGATCGGCAGGATAGAGCCGATGAATGGCAGAACGATGATATCGCTTCTTTTGCGGAATCGGCAGCGAGATGGGGGGCAGCGTCCAGCGAAGGATTGCCATTTTATGAAAAGCCGGACAACGCATGGAAGCGATGTGCCCAGATTTTGTACATGGGCAAAATTTATGAATGACAGGGAGTGCAAGTCAGCGTGGAACAACAAGACAATACGATTCGGATTCATATTACGGAAGAGGATTACTGGCATCTGAACAAAACAGCGATCCTCAAAATGTACGGCATCGGCATGCTCATCGCGGTGGTGGCGCTACCGATCCTTATGACGGTCATCTTTATGCAAATGGGGCGCTCCTTGACGTATAGTATTATTGCTTCATTGTTGTTAAGTGCATTTGTCGATATCTATACATATCTTCGCACGAAGGGCAAAATCAAAAAGCTGGCTCGTCAGAGCAAAGGCATTCTGGGTGACCAGCAGCTGGAAATCACAGCGTCGGAAATTCGTTGGAGCAATGATATGACTTCAGGGACGACGCAGTGGCAGGGATTGGAAAGCTTTCAGGAAACGAAGGCATATTATTTTATATTCATCAATAAAGCAAGCGCGCACATTATTCCGAAACGTTCTTTTCAAACAGAAGTCGAGGCAGCTGACTTTGCACGACAAGTAAGGACCTATATGCAGGCTGCCAAATAAAATAAGTGGGGAGTTAATCCATGAGCGAAATTACCGTATACCATTATGATGCCTTTGCATCCACACCGGGCAAGGGCAATCCGGCAGGGGTTGTATTCGGCGCAGATCACCTGAGCGAATCCGACATGCAGCTTATTGCGCACAACGTCGGTTTCAACGAGACGGTGTTTGTGCTGAGCTCGGATACAGCCGATCTTCGGTTGCGTTATTATACCCCAGGACATGAGATCAATCTGTGCGGCCATGCCACGATGGCTTCGCTGTTTGGTTTGAAAACGAGAGGGATGTTAAACGGCAAAACGTCGGTAGTCATCGAGACCAATGTAGGCAACCTGCCGATTCGTTTTGAGCAGGACGAGGAGACGCTGCGCATGGAAATGAAACAGGATCAGCCTCGCTTTTTGCCGTTTAACGGCGACATGGACAGGCTGGCGGCTTCCATGGGTCTCAGGGCAAGCGATATTGATCCGACGGCTCCAATCGTATATGGAAGCACCGGTACGTGGACGCTGCTGATTCCGATCCGCAGCCTGGAAGCATTCGATCGCATGAGGCCGGATAGTCAGCTTTTTCCCGACATTTTGCTTGAAAATCCCAGATCCTCCCTGCACCCGTTTTGTATGGAAGCCCATGATTCGTCGGCATTCATGCACGCCCGGCATTTCTCCTCTCCGTATTCGGGGACGGTGGAGGACCCTGTAACCGGAACGGCATCCGGAGTGATGGGAGCTTATTATCTGACCTATGTTCAACCCGGACAATCCCATGCCGAGTTTACAGTCGAACAGGGACAGGAGATCGGGCGGGATGGAAGAGTTGGAGTCAAAGCGCAAAAAACTGCGCAAGGCATGGAGATTTATATTCATGGAACGGCTGTTTTTGTGCGTGAGCTAGTCATTCAGTATTGATTTTCAGGTCACCTAAACGAGGTGAAATCCTAGACCCGAACGTAACGCGGAGGGAGAATTGACCATGTTAAAGATCGTGGATATCCGGCAGAGGCCGGAGCTGTTGCAGTCCGCTGTACAGTACTTCTGGAAACAGTGGGGAACGGAAACGAACCTTGACTTTTATCGGGACTGCATCGAACGGTCCATGGTAACCGACAGCGTGGTGCCGCGTTTCTATGTGCTGCTGGACGGAGAGCGGATCGTGGGCGGATATGCTTTGTTGCAGAGCGATTTGAACAGCAGGCAGGATTTATTTCCTTGGTTTGCATGCCTGCACGTCGATTCGGAATATCGCGGCCAAAATCTGGGCGGACAGCTGCTAAAGCACGGAGTGCAAGAGACGCATAAAATAGGGCTTGGCAAGCTGTATTTGTGCACCGACTTGATCGGGTATTACGAGAAGCAGGGTTGGAGCTATAACGGAAAAGGTTACCTGTTCAATGGGGATGAAGTACGAATCTATGAATATTCCATCTGAGCGAATAGGAGTGAGTGAGATCGAACAGACCATCCAAGCCGCCCGCTTATTGGCGGAAAACATCATCCGGAAAGCAGGCCAGGTGGCGCTGGATCAATTTGATCGCATTACCTGTCTGGTGGAGAAAGACGAGTTTGGCGACATCGTTACCGCCGTGGATCACGAAGCGGAGCAGCTTATTTGGGATGCGATCAGCAGCGCCTTTCCTACTCATGCCATCCACAGCGAGGAATGCGGTCACAATGGCATAACCAGCGACTGGCTCTGGATGGTCGATCCGCTGGACGGAACGAACAACTTTGCGATCGGATTGCCGTTATTTTCGGTTTCCATCACGCTGATGTATCAGGCTGAACCCCTGCTTGGCGTCATATATGAACCAATGGTTGATCGTTTATTCGTTGCGGTTCGCGGACAAGGGGCGTTCTGTAACGATAATCAGCTGTTAGTCAAAAAGAAACAGGAGATCCGCAAAGGTACTATTGGCTGGATTCAAGGACATGCAGTACAACATGAACAACGGGCCGTGAAGCTCCGCTATCATCTGGATGTTTCTTTTAAACGAATGATGCGTTTGTGGGCTCCAACCTTGCAATGGTGCATGTTAGCCAAAGGAAATATCGATGGCATCGTGCTCTACAACTCTGAAGGAGACGATCTGTATTCAGGCGTATTGATGGCTCAGGAAGCAGGCGCAATCGTCATGAATTTTCAGGGAAATGCGTTTAAAGGAAGAAACACCGAGCCTTATCTGATCGCCTGTCATCCCGAGCATCGCGATTATTTTCTGAATACAGTCAGGGAGGGTCTGGAAAATGATCACGGAACTTAATCCGCATGAGTTCGGGAAGGTGAGGCATCTCGTTGATTCAAGCGGGGGCGCCGAAGTTAGAGCAGTTGCTGATTGCATAAATCCAGGACGCATATATGTGAATGAAGAGCTAAACGGAGCCTTGTTCTGGATTGAAGGTCAAGGTGGATTTCAACTCATTGGTGATTTTTGGCGCGGGACGCTGCTGGTTGAGTTGGAAACATTCATGCGAGAAACGATTGAGCCGGAGATGCGAAGACTCGGTAAGGACTGCATCGAGATTGCCATGGCGAACGAGCGTGGGGAGAAAGCCTTTCGTCAAGCCATGGTTCATCGAGAGACTTTTTCCGATGTCCAGTATGTATTCGGTTTTCTTGGGAAGCGTGAGCAGAGGGCTGTGGCGCTTGCTCATCCTATGCCGAACGTTTCTAATGGTCCAGATGAAACGGTAAGCGTCGTCAGAATAAGTCGTGAACTTTTGGAAGATGAGAGCTATGGGAACCGCGAATTTCTGGCGGGGAAAATCCTTCAGTTTTGGCATTCTGGCGAAGCTTTTTTCCAACATGGGTTGGGGTACGCTGTAGTGCAGCATCACCAAATCGCCAGTGTGTGCTTCTCGGCGTTCGTGGCTGGACGCATCCATGCCATCGATATTGAAACCATGGAGCTATATCGTTATAAAAGGTATGCTTCATTGGCTGCAAAAGTCTATATCAATGAATGTATAAGAAGAGAAATAGAACCTTACTGGGATTGTTCCCCTGATAATGAAGGATCGATCCGTCTTGCCAAGGGGCTTGGAATGTCTTTGAATTTCGACTACCGGATTTGTTGGTATTCGATATCTAAATAGAGAAACCATGGAGGATAGCGATATGAACGAAGCCTTGCTGGCGGAGATGCAGTTTTTGATCGAAATCGACAAGTTGAAAACGATTGAACGGAAAACAAGGATCATGCATGGGGACAGGCTGGAAAACGATGCAGAGCATTCTTGGCACCTGGCCATGATGGCACTGATTTTGCATCGGCATGCAAACCATGATATCGATCTGTTGAAAGTGTTCAAAATGCTGCTCGTCCACGATCTGGTTGAAATTGATGCCGGGGATACGTTTGCTTATGATCTGAAAGGGCATGAAGACAAGCACGAACGTGAATTGCAGGCAGCACGCCGACTGTTTGGTATGCTGCCACCGGAACAAGCGGATGAGTTGATGGGGTTATGGGTGGAATTTGAGGCCAAAGAGACACAGGAAGCGCAATTCGCGGCATCCTTGGACCGGTTGCAGCCGCTCATACATAATTACCGAAACGAAGGCGATACATGGCAGAAATATGGCATTACAAGCGAACAGGTTACGAATCGAAACCGGGAGATCGAGAATGGCTCCGAAGCGCTATGGGGCTATGCTCAGGAGCTTATTCGCAGTGCAGTAGAACGGGGAATTCTGAGGTCGGAGTACGAACAACAGAACCACTGAGGAGGAGACTATGGGATACATTATGGAGCTTCGGGAAAAGGTTGGGTCTCGTCCACTGATTATGGCCGGTGCGAGCGTGCTCGTTTTCAATGAACTTGGCCATTTGTTGTTGCAAAAGCGTGCAGACAGCCTGGATTGGGGCACGATCGGAGGTTCATTGGAACCGGGCGAATCTCTGGAAGAAGCGGCGCACAGGGAGCTTTGGGAAGAAAGCGGTTTAAAGGCGAACACTCTGCAGCTGATCACCGTTATATCGGGAGCGGATGCGTATTACCAATATCCCAACGGCGATGAAGTCTACAACGTTACGGCCGTCTTTAAAGCGATTGGCATCGAAGGCACCCCTGTCCTGATGGACGATGAGGGATTGGAGCTCCGCTATTTTGATTTGAACGAACCTATTCCGAATCTTAACTCCTATGCAGCACATGTACTAAGCGAATCGGGATTCCTTCAGAACGTGCAAAAGGAGGGAGCAAAGGTATGACGCAGGATTTCTATTGCGAAGAAGTTCTTAAGAAATCTCGCACAATATTATCATTTTTCTCTCAGTGAATTGCTCATTCGTCGCCGGTATAATTGGGCTATACTTCCAATAAAGTGAGGATGAGCATGATGGATGCTTTTCTGGAACAGATTAATGAGTTGAATGAGCTGCAAAAGGAACTGGTGCAGATTCATCCGTTGTTTACGAATCACTATCCGATCGTTGTGGCCAATGAAATGTTATTATACATGTATGATTATTCGCCTGAGAAACAGCAGTACGAGTGGGTCAAAACGGTACCGGATGACCTGAATATTCCCGAAGGATGTTTGGCGGCAATGCCGGTTCATCATTTGAATGAACGTACGTGCGCGATCGTCACCGATGAGGCTTTTCAGAGCTTTGAGATGAAAATATATTTGTTCCATGAGTTCGTGCATTGCTACGTTCACGAGCATTATGAACACATCGGAGACCGGGTTGAAATCAAACGCACCATGGAGAAAAGAAGGCGAGTAACGTGGGAGCTTGATTACGAGTTCCCATATGACGATGAAACCATCGTGCAGCGAATCGGGATCCTGCAGGATGCCCTGAAAGATCAAAAGTTGGATCGCATTCGTCAGGCCAGACAAGCCTTGTTCCAGGCATTAAGCGAGGAAGCGGGCGAATACTGGTGCTGGCTGGAGTGGAACGAAGGTTATGCCAGATATATCGAGAACCGGATTCGCAGCCGTTTCGGCCTGGCCCTTAACCATTTGGGAGAAGATGCGCCGTATAATCGTCTTCTTTTCTATGAATGCGGCTCTGAATACATTCGCTTGCTGATCGAAGGCCATTCAGAACTCCATACCGACCTTGAGCAGCTATTCGACATCCTTCAATCCGAACGATTGGAGCAGCTTCAAACGCATTAACATGTGAATGAAGGATCGTGCCTTAACGAAAAAGGGGGATAAGAATATGCCTTTGCCGATGGTTCATCTGAATATCGCTTCATTACTGGCCAACAAGTGGCATGTCGGTGAGCACCAAGGAGCGTTCTATCTGGGGAATATCGCGCCCGATTCGATCCATATGCGGGATGGAGCGACGCGCGAAGACAAACGGCATACGCATTTTGAGCCCAAGACCGAGGGCGATTACATGGCAAGGCTGCAGGAGCGTTATTCAACGCTTGTCGAGCAAACCAATGACGAAGGGCGAAAGTGGTTTGTGCGTGGTTATTTCATGCATGTGCTGACAGACTACATATGGTTTCGGAGCGTACATCCGCAATTCGTGAAAGAAGTCACCGGCCTGGAGCGGGATGAGGGGATGAAGCAGGCACGGGACCAGTTGAACCGCTTATATTATCAGGAAACGGATCAGGTTGACTTCGACCTGTATCAGCAGGCGGAGTGGAGTTCCGAAGTGTGGCAGTGGCTTGGCCGGACCCGTGGCTACGACATGCAGGATCTCCTGATAGCCGACGAGATGGAGCGCTGGCGGGATCGCACATTATCCTTTTTGAAGGAAGGATCGCAGCAACCCGGCATTGTTCCGCAGTACATTACGGCCGAAATCGTTGAACGATTTGTGTCCGAAACGGCGAAGCGGCTTCAAGCCGTGCTTCAGGCGTGGGATGCCCGAATCCCTCTCTTAGAACAGACATCCTAGAATGATTGAACAGAAAGAGTGAGACGACATGACAGAACAGATTGTGATCCAAAAGCTGGCGCCTTCCGACGTTGAGGGAGCGCATCAAGTATTCGAAGCCTCCATCACAAGGGCGTTTGCGCAGGAGGGGCTGGGTTCGCTGCAGGACGATATCCGCCATGAGATCGAACAGAAAAAGGAGCTTCTTCAGGCTGCATTGCAGCAATGGAATGTGCCGGAGGCAAACGTGTTTTTCCTGCTGGCCAAGCATGAGGGGCGCGTGGTCGGCACGATATCGTATGGGCCTTGCGGCGAGGAAATCCGGATCTGCACGGATCAGCGAATTACGGAGATGGGCGAGCTCGGCAGTTTATACATTTTACCGGAGTTTCAGGGGCGGGGGATCGCTTCGAAATTAATTCGGGCGCTGGCGAGCGAGTTGGACCGCCAAGGAATCCGCCAATTTTGTCTGGATAGCGGATATGGGATTGCCCAGCAGAAATGGCGGCGCAAATTCGGTGAACCGTATGCCGTCGCCGAGGACTTCTGGGGAGAGGGAGTCCATCACATGGTGTGGCTGTGCAATGTGAAGGATTATGCGGTAAAATAAAAATTCCGGAAGATGACGATCTGTATGATGCAGGGGTCATCTTTTTTGTTAACGAACCATATGAAAGGAGTGTTGTATGCCATGCAGTGGAACCTGCCGGAGCAGCGGTTATCTCCGGATGCGGTCAACATATGGAGAACGAGCGCGTACATAAGCAATGGAATTGGATTCATCATTCTCGCCGCATTGCTGGCATTGGATCACGTTTTTGACTGGTGGACATGGATAGGTTGGGTGTTGTGGATCATTGCAGGGCTCTCAGTACTGTATGCGGTTTGGGAAATATGGATTCATCCTTCATTATTGTACCGGTATTGGCGTTACGACGTGAGTGAAGAGTTCCTGCAGTTGAAGCATGGAGCCTGGAAAAGGGTACACCAAATTATCCCGATGGCCAAAATCCAGTCGGTCACGACGGAGCAAGGACCTTTGCTGCGCAGATACGGATTGTATTCCGTCTCGGTCGGCACCATGGGTGCGTCCCACCGCATTCCGGCTTTGTCGGAGGACGTGGCGGTGGCGCTTCGGCAGCAGATCGCTTCCTATGCAAAGATCAACGAGGTGGACGAGTGATGGAGAAGAAACGACATCATCCGCTCAGCATCGTATGGGGAATGTGGAAGCTTGCGAGAAACAGCGCTGCGTTTGTGATCTATTTGTTTGTTGTCCGTTACGATACCGAAGCGAAATGGGTTACGTACGGGCGATGGATTTTCTATGCTGCCATGGTCATCGGCGTTGTTTCGGTGATCTGGAAATGGTATGCCGAGCGTTATGAAACGGACCGGGCGGCATTTCACGCCTATGAAGGCGTGTTTAACCGAAAGAAACGTACGATCCCTTATACGAAAATCCAGAATGTGCATCGGCATACGTCCTTGTTCCATCGTTTGTTTGGGGTGACGTCCATCCGTTTCGAGACAGGCACCAAGGGAGATGAAGCTGCGTTTCATGTTCCGGTGCTGACGTTGGCTGAAGCTGGGCGATTGGAACAATGTGTGGTGGGGGCAACGTCCAACGCTGCTGCCGCAAATGCAACGTTCATGAACGCTTCGGCTGCAGGTGAGGATGCGCAAAGCAATCTGGCGGTAAATCACGTGGAGGAAAACGAGACCGCACATTTTTTGAAGCAAACGGAGCAAGCCAAACGAGCTATTCACTTTGAATCCACGCGCCGGGATACGGTGAGAGCTTCTTTTACGTCACTCAGCTTCCTGGTGCTGATCCCCATTCTGGGTTCGTTGTATTCAGGCATTCAGGATTTTTTCCCGGATGAAACCGTGACGCGAAGCTTTTTGCTGACTTGGCTGGATCAATGGTGGACGGCTGCCATTCTTATCGTGGTGCTGATCATCATAGCCATGCTGGCGGGCATGGTGCATACCTTTATAAAGTATGGGAATTACCGGATTACATCCGATGATTCACGGATTTATATCACCAAAGGCATGCTGGAGCAATCGGCATTCTCGATTCAGAAGCAGCGCGTACAGGCGGTGAAGATCACGCGAAGTCCGATGAAACGGTTGCTTGGCTTGGCCGAAGTGGAGTTGGTCACGGCGGGCGGCGTTGGTGAAGATGAGCAGGAGGTAAACTCGCTATATCCATTTTTGCCGGTGAAACAGGCTTATGCCATCATATCAGAGATTTTGCCATCGTATGAAGTCAGTGAAGACATGCAGAGGCTTCCAACCAAATCGCTATGGTTACGTTTGCTTGCGCCCAGCTGGATATGGCCGATTGCTACAGGGGCACTCTGGTATTTCAAACCGGTGTGGTTGGGTCAGGAAGGTGCGTGGTGGATGGTGTCGGCCCTGCTGCTGGTGTTGATCGTGACAGGGCGGGTCGTGGAATTTTTCCATACCCGTTATGTATTGAACCGGAACTTCATCCAATTGCGAACAGGGGCCTTCACTTCGACGTTGTTCATCTCCAAGCGGGAAAAAGTGATCGAAGCGCGCATTACGCAAAACGGGCTGCAGCGCTGGTTCGGGGTGGCATCCATTCAGACGGTGAATCGTGCCAAACCGGTGGTTCATCAGGCCGTTAAGGACGTCCCGTCCAATATGGCGGAGGCATTCCGACTTTGGTACGTGGAGCGGACACGAGACGTGCAGACTCGTTAAGCTTTATAACAAACAGGTGCAGAAGCAACGCCGGTTGGCGCTGTTTATGCACCTGTTTTTTCAATGAAGCCGCCTAGAAGTTATGGCACCGCATTAAATGTTTCATTCGGACCATTATCATTTTCATTCATATACGTTCCGTTTTTAGTAATCGGATAGGTAAATCTGCCCGTGATGCTCATCTCCGCCTGCACTTCCCCGGTAATAACCTCCCAACCACCAACATACGGATAGGTCTTCAGCGTGGCTTTTTGAGAAAGATAGGGCGTAACTTCGAAAATGACATGGGACGACTTATCTACCCGAATTCCGTCCCCATGCATTTCGGCGACAGTCACAATGGAATGGCAGGAACTTGTTGCGAACCTCGCTTTATAGCTGCGGGAAATGTGCTTGGCTGGTGTGGGTCAACCGGCAGCAGCACCGGGAACCATCTGTTAACGTACAATTTTTCCGGCAGTCTGGTACTTATGCGAGCACTTTGCCCAAGGGATTTTCAAAATTAAAAAACTATCCAGCCGTAATGATGCGCTGATTGGCAGATCTGCCCCGGCGCTCCACGGCTTCTTCGTAATCTTCAATCAACTTGTCAAAAATCTGCTCCCAAGAACGCTGCTCCGCCAAACGTCTGCCTTCAAGACCCATGCTCCGCAGCGCTTCTTCGTTTGCTCCCCAATATGAAATCTCCCGAACCAATGCCTGCCCGTCGCCAGGTTCGAACAGGATGCCATTTCGGTGTTGTGTTACGAGGTTTTTGACTCCACCTGCGTTGGCAACCATGGCAGGCAGGCCGGAAGCCATGGCTTCCAGCACGACATTGCCGAATGTTTCGGTAGGGGAAGGAAATACGAACAGATCTGCCGATGCATACATCGTGGCCAAAGCTTCTCCATGCAAATAACCCGTGAACGTGACGTTGGACGGTGCGCCTTGACGAAGTTTGGGAAGCTGCGGACCGTCTCCGACGATGACCCAGTGCACGCGGGATTGCATTTGTTCCGGCAAATGCTGGATAGCGTAGGCGAGCGTGTCGATATCTTTTTCGGGAGCGATGCGACCGACGTAGAGAAGGATCAGCGGGGCGGAGATATTGTATCGTTGGCGAATGGATGGAGTTCGTTTATCAGGGGTATACAGCTCGCAATCAACTCCGCGCGACCACAGCTTCAAGCGCTGAATGCCTTGCTGACGCAGCTCCTCGAAGGTTTCCTGGGAAGGCACCAAGGTGGCGTCGCTTGCCCGGTGAAACCACTGAATATATTTCCAATAGAGCGGAATCATGCTTTTGAGCTTGTAATATTCGAGGTATCGGTCAAAGTGGGTGTGGTAGGAGATGACGTGCGGCAGATGATGTTTGAGGGCGTATTTCAGGCCGGGAAGCCCCATATTGAACGGGGTGGCGATATGCAGTAAGTCGGGACGAAAGGCTTGCAGTTCCCGATGAATGACCGTTCGGCTAGGAAGTGCAATCCTGCACTCGGGATACAGGAAAAAGGGAATATTCGCAACGCTGTGCACCGCCGTAGCATGATTTCCGTCAATGACCGACTGAGGGGTAAACAACAGATGTTCAATGTTCCTCCGGTTGAGGTGTTTGCTCAGGCGGTGCAGCGTGCCGGCAACTCCGTTCGTGTCCGGAACATACGTGTCGGTAAACAAGGCCAGGCGCATCCAGATGATCCCTCCCGTGACTCTTGATGCCAAGAGCATAACAGCAGAACGTTTTCCGCGGGTTAACGGGAAGTAAAATTCCTATTTAGGAAACGAACCATGAGGGTTTCGTTTGCGTTTAGTACATAAGGCGTGCCTCTATGGATGACGCGATTGCGCATATTATAAAAGGCGAAAAAAGGTTCGTTCGCCTGCTGCACCGGACCGGCGTGGCTTCCGCCTCATATTCTGCTATGATGGAGTACATAGAGACAGGAGGCTTGGATGATTGATGGAACGATTGAAAGAGGAATTGCGCGAGTTGCTGCCGTTGGAGCAGTTGGAAGAGATGACGGGGGAAGAGATCGTGGGCTCTGTGGCGATGGATATGTATCGCACCGAATTCGCGACCGTCAGAGCGGGAGGCCCCGAGCTTCCGCAGCTGTTGCGCGACATGATGCTCATCATCGACCTGGATACGGAACTGACGATGGAGGGCATTTCCGGTTACTTGGAGAATACGGCCGGACTGCAGCTGGCGGAGACGATTGCGGCCATGCAGCGTATTGGGCATGAAGAAGATGCGGCGATTCTGGATCGGATTCGAGAGATGCTGTCTGCGACCGGAGTGACTCCTGATCAGCTGAGAGCAAACGTTAACGAACAGCAAGAGTATGATATTACGAGTTTGCAGCAAACGCATGGTCAGGTCATCGGCGATTTAATGCAGCAAGTACAGGAGGAAGCCGAGAAGCTGAGTCTGCTGGTGGACAACGAAGGAGCGTTTGAGCGCCTGTTCGATTATGCAGAGGCGAACAAGGAGCAATTAAAACAGGAGTTGGAACAGATCTTGTCCAAATAATGGGGGATGTGATGGACCTGGCTTCGAACAAACCTTTTGTCATCGCGATTGCGGCAATTTCGGGCGGCGGCAAAACAACCGTTGTAAGCGGTTTGGCAGAACGCTTGTCTTGCCCGGCTTTGTCTTATGACGACTACGATTTGGAGGGTCCGAACGATTTCATCGCATGGACGCGTCGTGGCGGGGATTGCAACGAGTGGAACGTCGAACCGATGGTGACGGATTTGAGGCAATGGTTGGATAGTCCGTCTTCGACACCCGCTTATATTTTGCTGGACTACCCGCATGCATATTTGAATGATCGGATGAAAGATTTCATCGACCTGGCTATATTCATTGATACCCCGTTGGATGTAGGGCTGTGCAGAAGGGTTGCCCGTGATTTCTCCGATGCTGCGGCAGACGACATCCGCGAAGAGCTTGCACGATATGCGGGAGGTGCCCGCGAAGCATACCTGATCATGCTGGAGACGGTTAAACCCGCTTCGGACGTTGTGCTGGATGGAACGCTGGAGCCGCAGGTGTTGGTGGAACAGATCCTGAATATGCTTCCGCCAGCAAGAGCTATTTAAGTTGGACTAAACACTGACCTGACAACGGAGAAGGCAGAACCAATCTGGAGAAGCGAAGCGTCCGGCTAAAAGCTTTCTGAAGGAAAGCTGCATCGAAGGGAAGGCGTATCCCCGGATTTCAGGGAATGCCAAGAAGTCTACTGCAACCAAGAATTCGCTTGCTTGAAAAACGTCATGCCATATCGGATCTGAAGACGAATATCGGAGGAGAAGCGATGAGATTCAACAAAAGGTTGTTGCTTGAAACGATCATTGTCTGCTGTCTATTGCCTGTTCTGCTCGTGATCGGGAGTATGATTTATGGAATGCTCATGACGAGAGCTTATGTTCCCGATGTAACTGCATCGTACATGGCGGGTTCGCCGCTCCCAAGCCAGGTTTCATTCGGGAGCATTGCCGTAATGGGCGGTGTGATGGAATACGTAACGGCAGCAGCCGGATTGCTGTTGTTTGGCGTTGCGTATTATGGGGTACGTTCGTTCATTCAGCGTCGTATGCAGCGATCCTGAGCAGAGGAGATGTCCGCAATGTTGATCAAAAAAGCGGTATTCTGGCTGTCGCTGCTTAGCTTGACGCTGTGTGCCATCAACAGATTCGGATATGATGAACATAACATTTTATTAATCGGATTGAATCCGATCTTAAACGCCGCTGCGTATACCGAACCGCTGCGCCATTGGATTTTTGATTATGAAAATGTGTCACGACCGTATGACAGCGCAGCGATCAACGTGTTGTATCCGGCGTATCTGCTGCATTGGCTGTCGTTTATGCTGACGGGTTATCTCATCGATTTAGGCATTCGCCTTCTGAAAAGGAGGATACGACCTGCGGCGTGATACGAGATGGCTTTTATACGCAAAAAGCGTGCCCGAATCCGTGGTGAGCGGAACCGGGCACGCTTTTTTACATCTTCTATTCCAATGTCATGGACAGTGATCGTTTATATTGGGTGTTACGGGTTTGCAGCGAATGTTCCATAGGTCATATGTGCTTGGAAATGATTTCTTCCAACCCTTGCGCAACAGAAGCAGGTCCGCGCTGCAAATGTCTGGCTTCCAGCGTAAAGCGGACATAAGTTTCGTCCGTACCCATCGCTTCCGAGAAAATGCCTGAGAGGCCGCGAGCGCGTCTGTCGATCTGCATCAGCAGTTCGAGCGTATTGCCCATTGGATAGAACAGTACCTCGATCTCATCCAGATAGCCCCGGAATTTGCTGGTCGGCACAAACTCGAATTCCTGCACAAACGGCAAATTGCCGCCAAGCCTCGGTGCGTAGTCATTGGTCACCTCGCGCAGCCTGAATCCGAGCATATCGATGGCATCCAGCACGACACCCATTTCCTGGGTAGGCACGACCCGAATCAGATCGCGGTCCGAAGGGTCCAGCGCACTGGAGATGTCGAGTCCGGTTTCGACCCATACTTCCGCGCTTTGAAGCGTAAGCGGCAGGTTGTCTGGCAGGTCGAACGAAAAATGTTTTTCCAGACGTTGGCCAGGCTGAAGCGTAAAACGGTCGGTCAACAAATATTTGGCGACCACCGCAGTCTCTTTGTGTTTCCGATCGTCGCGCTCCCGAATATAGTGAGTGTTAATCGTGAGGTAGATGCGGTCTACATTTTGTTCGACATCTCCTCCTTGTATGTATACGGTTCCCGAGAGAACGCCGCCCGGAATCACTTCCGGCGTATCCAATTCCGTATTGACTTTGGCGGCACCTACACCTACGCTGGCTAACATTTTTTTAAAAAAGGACATGCTCTCAGCCTCCACATGATATTTGGTATTTGCTAAGGAATAATTGCGACTTCGTGCTTAATACGCCGGTTAGAGGATCGCCGTTTCAAAAATGTTTCCATGGTCGCCCGGTCAGATATTTACAGGGAAAATCAGGGACATGTAGAATGTTGTGTAATGCACCTTTTGAGGGAGGGATCGCCATGGGCATGGAATGGTACGACATGATTGCCAAACGGAACGGAGGTTACCGGGGAAGAGCGAATTTCAAGATCGAGGGCATTTCGGCGGAACAAATCTATGAAGAACAATTGATTCGAATGCTTCCGGCCTATGATTCCGTACTGGACGCCGGTTGCGGGCACGGGGAGTTTACATTGCAAATGGCGGCTTATGCGGCCCGGATCACAGGCTTTGACAACTCGAAGGGATTGCTGGCCATCGCGCAAAGGGCACTGGCGTCCAGCGGCGTCACAAACGTGGATTTTGTCTACGCCACAACCAAAACCGAACTGCCTTTTGAAGATGGACAATTCGATCTGATCTATGACCGCAGGGGGCCGACCTCCATCCTCGAACATAAGCGGGTTCTGCGCAAGGGCGGCGTGGTCTTTGGCATTCATACGGATGTGAGCAAAGTGAAGGAACGATTGCTTGCGAACCAGTATGATGCCATGGAAATCCGGGAGTTCAATGACGCTTGGGTTGTATTTTCGGATGAAACGCAGTTTGCGTTGTTTCTATCGGATGCCCCGGGCAATCCGGACTACACCGTGCCTGAGATGAGGGAGCAGCTTGAACTGCGGGTGAGGGAAAATACGGTGGATGGCCGCATCGCGGTCAGGGAACGCAAATATATCTGGAGAGCAGAGAATCATTGATGCATGCGTGCGCAAAGGAGTGAAAACGGAATGTCCCACAGCAGGGAAATGACGGCGGAAGAAGCGTCCCGGGAGGGCGTGAAAACGTATTATGAGCAGATGGCGAACGGGGAGAAAAAGTACAAAATGCTGGGCGATGACGGCAGTTATTATTGCAGAACGGCCGCTTCTTCGGAAGGAGCCTGGCAAAACAGCCATGTCCATCACCAGGTCACGGAACATTATTTTGTGCAATCCGGTTGGATTGCTTATGCTGCATGTGCTGAAAAGGATCAAGCTGCCAGTGTCAGCATCCTCAAGGCCGGAGACCATGTCATTGTGCCGCCAGGCGTACAACATAATGTATATATGGCTCCGCACAGCGTGATCCATACGATCAAATTCGGTGCCAATACGGCGGGAGACTGGCACGCTTCGCCTGAGCTGGATCAATTCACGCGCAATCTGACGGAGAGCGAACTCCTTGGGAGGTTTGCAGAACGATGAATGTATTTCGGAAGAATGACATCACCGTGCGCCAATTGAACCGTGATGATGAGAGGCACCTCGTTCGCTGGTTGTCTGACCCGGCGGTTCTGCAGTATTACGAAGGCAGGGATCGGCCGCATGATGCACAAATGGTAAGGGAGCATTTTTACGACGAACAGGATGAAACCATCCGTTGTATGGTCGAGTATCGGGAACGCCCCATAGGATATATTCAGTACTATCTGCTTGAGGAAAACGAACGACACGAGTACGGGTATGATGATGTGGACGAAATCATTTATGGAACGGATCAATTCATTGGCGAACCGGACTATTGGAATAAGGGCATCGGCAGTTTGCTCGTGCAATCCATGGTGGCATTTTTGGTGGAACAAAAGAAAGCGCAGCGTGTCGTGATGGACCCTCAAGCGTGGAACGCGCGGGCAATCCATTGCTACGAGAAATGTGGATTCCTTAAGGTCAAGCTTCTGAAGGCCCATGAATGGCACGAGGGTGAAATGAGGGATTGCTGGCTGATGGAGTACCGTCATTCATCGCCAACATAGTATGCAAAAATTTGATCCACCGGCTTAAAGTACAAATATCCGTCTTCCCAGGGCTGAAAGTGCAGATCCATACGGGAATCCTCCCAGTTCTCCGGTGTCCCTTTGGTGGCAAGCCGTCCGGGAACGATCGGTTCTTCAATCACCTTCGGAAACTCCTGGTAGCCGAACAGCAGGTTTTCGTGCATCGCAATAATTTCATACTTGTCGGCATGGAATGCACGCTCCTCCTGAAGCTGATAGTGATAATAAATGTAACTCGCCATCATCTCCCGCTTCAGAAATGCAATTCTTCCCGCACGGCGCTCTACCGGTGCTTTGCGCAGCCAATGCTCCTTGCTTGCGGGTTCGTTGAAGTGAAACACATTCACCATGGGGATCCATGTTCTGGGCTTCGCTTCTCCGGGCCAGTCGACAAGGTGGGGGGCCAGCTGCTGAACCGATTCGAGCGGGTCCGTTTCCGCTTCCATGCATTCAAAATACAAAAAGACATTGTTCTGCCAAGCGAATGCCGCTGCCGTCATGAAGACGCCTTCCCTGACTAGTTGGCGCACGGAATCTTGCTGCTCCAAAGCCAGTCTGCCGCTTGCTTCTTGACCTGGCTTCCATATTCCGCGGAACATCCTGCGGATGATCATGATGTATCCCTCCACCCGTTCTATTTTACACGTTAAAAATTCGCCGAATTTCCTGAAGCCGTCGTTGCAGTCCATGCTGTTCAACTCATTTTTCCAGTTTCCCCTACAGTTTAGTTGGAAAGGATGGGTTGGTCAACCGCTTACATGGTTCGGTATTGCACAACGCTGGGTCATTGTGCGAACATGATATCATCATCCATTGGTTTGAATTTTCTGGTAGAAAAGAAGGAGGAACAGCTATGACACAGGATTTGAGATATCCGGTTGGCACGTTTGTACATACGGGAGAAATTACTCCCGGGCAGCGGCGGTTGTGGATTCAGGACATCGCGGAGCTGCCTCAAAAAGCGCGTGAAGCCGTGAGCGGATTGAGCGAAGAACAGTTGAACCTGCCTTATCGTGAAGGCGGTTGGACGATTAGGCAAGTCGTGCACCACATGGCGGACAGCCACATGAACAGCTTGATCCGTTTCAAACTGGCACTCACGGAAGAGACCCCGACGATTCGTCCATATTATGAGGACCGCTGGGCTGAATTGGATGACTCCAGCGAACTGGATATTGAAGTTTCACTGCGGCTGCTTGAATCTTTGCATCAGCGCTGGGTGTATTTACTTCAATCGTTGACGGACGAGGATTATGCCAGAACGTTCTACCATCCGGGCTCGCAGGAGACCACACGTTTGGACTACAATCTCGGCGTTTACGCCTGGCACGGCCGTCACCATGTGGCGCATATCACTTCTTTGCGAAGAAGATTGGAGATATAATCGGGTGGATATTCAGATCAGGTTGCTGAATGATCAACGAGATCCGGCCATCATTTCGCAGGCTTTTCGCGATCAGGGATGGGAGAGGTCGCCTGAGCAATATGTCCGCTATTATATTGAACAGGAGAACGGGGATCGCGTGACGTTGGTTGCCGAACTGGACGGCGTTTTCGCCGGATATGTCAACGTGTTGTGGCATTCCGATTATCCCGCTTTCCAAGCATCGGGGATTCCGGAGATTAACGATTTGAACGTGCTGATGCGATATCAGCGCCAAGGCATCGGCACCAGGCTGATGGACGAGGCGGAGGCGGCGATTCGTGAGCGGACGGATACGGCGGGCATCGGCGTGGGCATTTTTTCGGACTATGGAAAAGCGCAAATTCTCTACGCCCATCGGGGTTACATCCCGGACGGGAAAGGGATTTACAAGCACGACCGTTATCTGAAGTACGGGGATGAGATTGTCATTGATGATGACGTCATTTTATATCTTACGAAAAAGCTCAAGTAGAACTCTCCGGGAAGGCGAACCGATGCCTGCATATGCCTGATCGTGCGGCAGAATTTCCGCGCTGGAAGAGGGATGAGCTTGAACGCTTTGACGAGTATTGCGAACGTTTCGATCGGGAGATGAGTGCCGGCTGGTCCCGGATCGTTTCGCAGGTCGGGCATCATCGCACTGGCGGAAAGAACGGACGAATCGTGACCACATTCAAAGGCGTTTCGAAGCATAGGTTTTCCTATGATTCAGAACGCTTTTTTTATTCTAAAATGCATTGGTTTGTTCATGGTTGAAGCATGAAAAATAGAACTATACTGGTTGAAAATGTTATAATGGAGTGTAACGATTTACTAGGGAAACCGGGCGAGGGGGAGGTGGTTTGCGTGTGGGAAACGTATGAATCGAGACGCGGACATGTGCAGGATTTCGATGTTCGTTACCGCTTCTATTCGACAGAAGAAGGCGGACGCAAGAGCCTGCCCTTTCAAGGATACCGGTGCGATTTTCTATATGAAAATGAAGATCCCAAAGTAGACTCGCTATACATGATCCATCCCGAATTCGAGGATGAGCACGGAGCGCTCATGCTGGACATAGACCGCCCGGTGAACCGGGAAGGGACGGCGCGAATGTGGATTCTGATCCCGGAGATGAGGGGAAGGGTGCATCGTGACCGGATTAAAACGGGAACCAAGGGTTTTTTTATGGAAGGTTCGCGGCGCGTGGGTGAAGTGGAAGTGACTCGGGTAGTGGGGTTAATGACCAATCCTATAAAGGATACATAACGACAGCAAGATGGGTGATGGCTTGATCGGAAACGTTGAACCGATCGACATCTTTAATCTGAGGGGAGCCATGGTTATGGAGAAAACGATTAAAAGCGTGCAGGACGTCTTTGAAATGCTGGATGCGGAGTTTCGTTCGCCGGAGCAATTTTGGGAACCGTTTTATGCGGATCGCAGCCGCCCCATCCCTTTCTTTTCGAACAAACCGGACGAAAATCTGGTGGAGTACGTGACATCCAATCTCTTGTCTGGTGACAAGGCGTTAGAACTGGGATGTGGCCCAGGGCGAAATGCGTTGTATCTGGCCAAACAGGGGTACCGCGTGGATGCTTACGATTTGTCCGAGACAGCCATTGCTTGGGCCAAGGAACGTGCTGCTGCTGAAGCGCAGCTGGAAGTGCATTTCGAATGCAAATCCGCGTTCGAGTTGAACCCTGCAGCACAATATAACGTCGTCTATGATTCAGGCTGCCTGCATCATCTGCTTCCGCATCAACGGATACCGTATATCGACATGATCCACCGGGCATTGGTGCCGGAAGGCATGTTTGCGATGACTTGCTTTGCGCCGGGATATGGTGGACAAGGCGGGCCTGAGAGCGTGATGAACGACTGGCAGGTCTACGAGGAAAAATCGATGCGAGGCGGCCTGGCCTATACGGAAGAGAAGCTGCGATACATTCTGGGAGACAGATTCGAGTGTGTCCGTTTTCGTGCAATGCAGGCAATGGAGCCGGATGATTGGCGATTCGGAGTACCATTTCTATGGACCACGCTTTGGAAAAAGCGGGAGATGTAAGTTGCATGTTTACAATGATACAATCGTACAAGAAGTTTCTATTGTTTTTTGAAAAGGAATGATCATCAATCCTATGTTTAAAATCATGTTCATCGAAGATGACGAATCGTTGTTCACCGAAATCAGGGACAGACTCGGACAGTGGTCTTACGACGTGCACGGCGTGAATGATTTCGACAAAGTGCTGCAACAATTCATCGCCATTCAACCGCAGCTGGTCATCATCGATATTCAGCTGCCCCGGTTCGACGGGTTCCACTGGTGCCGGATGATCCGCTCCCATTCCAAGGTGCCGATCATTTTCCTGTCCTCTCGCGATCATCCGACCGATATGGTGATGTCGATGCAGATGGGGGCTGACGATTACGTGCAGAAGCCGTTCCACTTCGACGTGTTGATCGCCAAAATTCAGGCCACGCTGCGCAGAGTGTACAACTACAATGCCGAGCAGGCCGAACTTCGCGCCTGGCGGGGAGCTACGGTCGAGTATGTGAAGAACGAGCTTGCCTGCAACGGGCATACCGTGCAATTGACCAAAAATGAAATGTTTATTCTCAAACAGCTGGTCGAGCGCAAAAACCGGATCGTCACGCGGGAGGAACTGATCCGCAGCCTGTGGGACCACGAACATTTCGTCAGCGACAACACGCTCACCGTCAACGTCAACCGTTTGCGCAAAAAGCTGGAGCCGCTCGGCCTCGATGCCTATATCGAAACAAAGGTTGGCCAGGGTTACATGGCGACGGAAGAGGGAGAAGCATGATTTGGCGTTATCTGCGCGAACGAGTAAGCTGGCTGCTGCTGCTGCTCGCATTGCAAGCGGTGATCTTGTTCGTAGCCTATGTGGATTCAAGCATTCCGCTGCAGTCCTTGCTTTACGTCGTTGTACTGAATGTCGTGATCTGCATCGTATTCGTGTGGGCAAGATATCCGGCGGAGACCCGGTTCTACCGTCGGATGGAAACATGGGATCACACCTATGATCTATCTGAACTGGGCTCCCCCGGCAGCCCGCATGAGCAGATCGTGCACGATGCCGTCGTTGCCCAGACGGAGAGATACCGGAAAGAATCGACGGCCAACATGCTGCTGCTGGAGCAGGAAAAGGATGAGATGGTGGCCTGGATCCATGAGGTGAAGACACCGCTTACCGCCCTGCAGCTTATGATTGAGCGGATGCCCGACGACAGGCTGAAAGGCCAAATGACCTACGAATGGGTACGCATCCATCAGCTGTTGGATCGGCAGCTCCATCAGAAGCGCATTCCGTTTATGCATAATGATCTGTTTATTGAACCGACGGAGCTGGAACCGATCATCCATGCCGAGATTCGCGCCATACGGTCATGGTGCATCTCCAAAGGCATCGGTTTCGAGGTGGAGTTGGCGGAATCCCACGTACTCACCGACGGGAAATGGCTGGGATTCATCCTGCGGCAGTTGCTCAGCAATGCGGTGAAGTACAGCCCGTCTTCCGACGTCGTCATTGCCAGCAGGGCCGTTCAAGGGCATGTTGTGCTGACTATTCAGGATCGGGGGCGAGGGATCGACGCCCGCGATTTGCCGCGTATTTTCGATAAGGGCTACACGTCGGCGCAAGGGCGCATGGAAGGCGCGGCAACGGGAATGGGGCTGTACCTGAGCCGACAGGTCGCCGAGGCGCTTCGCATTCGACTGGACGTGTCATCCGTGGTTGGGGAAGGCACCCTGGTCACGTTGACCTTTGCGCGGGAGAACGAGATGGCGCACCTTTCAGGCATGTGACAGCATTGTCACATGCTTTTTCATATTGTTCGGCGAAACGCAGGATGGTGTGCGGATTTCACTTTATGATGGAAGCATACCTAAGAGGAGTGGATGGGACATGTCGATACTGGAAGCAAAGAGAATTCATAAGGTTTACGGCAACAAATGGAATAAGCAGGAGGTGCTGCGCGGTATCGATCTCGGCGTAGGCAAGGGCGAATTCGTCGGCATCATGGGACCTTCCGGCTCGGGGAAGACCACGCTCTTGAACGTGCTTTCTTCTATCGATCGCGTCAGCCAGGGCACCATCGAGATCGAAGGCCAGGAGTTTACAGGCATGAAGGAGAAACAGCTGGCCGAATTCCGCAAACGCCATTTGGGATTCATTTTTCAGGATTACAATCTGCTGGATACGTTGACGGTCAAGGAAAACGTGCTGCTGCCGCTCTCGATTACCGATCTGCCTAAACAGGAAGCCCATCGGAGGTTCGAGCAGATCGCCCGAGAGCTGGGTATCTATGAATTGAAGGACAAGTACCCGTCCGAGATTTCGGGAGGGCAGAAGCAGCGGACATCGGCCGCGCGGGCGTTCGTTCATCAGCCAAGCATCATTTTCGCGGACGAACCGACGGGGGCGCTCGACTCCAAGTCCGCTTCCGACCTGCTCGGCAAGCTGAGCGACATGAATCGGACGCGCCAGGCGACCATTATCATGGTGACGCATGATCCGCTGGCGGCGAGCTATTGCAGCAGAGTCATTTTTATCCGCGACGGGCAGATCTATACGCAGCTGCATAAGGGAGATGAGTCGCGGCAAGCGTTCTTTAACGGCATTATCCAAACGCAAGGCGTGCTGGGCGGTGTGCAGTCGTGAGTCTCAATCAGATCATTTTCCGGAATTTGCGCAAAAATTTGAAAAATTATTACCTGTACGTTTTTGCGCTGATTTTCAGCGTGGCGCTGTATTTTTCGTTTGCTACGTTGCAGTACGATCCCTCCATGGACGAAGTGGAACAATCGACAAAAGGAGCTGCCGCCATCGGCGCATCATCGGTGCTGTTGGTCGTGATCGTCGGCATTTTCCTGCTGTATGCCAACACGATTTTTATCAAGCGGCGCAGCAAGGAGATCGGGCTGTTTCAACTGATTGGCTTGACGAAAGGCCGAATTTTCCGCATTTTGACGGCAGAGAACGCGATCCTGTATTTCGGGGCCATGGTGATCGGGGTGCTGATCGGATTCATCGGCTCCAAGCTGGTGCTTATGATTCTGTTCAAAATATTGGAGATCGAGGCGATCACGAAGCTCTATTTTTCGCCGTTGGCCTTGGCGCAGACGGTTGCCGTGTTTGCCGGCCTGTATGTGCTCATCATGCTGATGAATTACACGTTCATCCGTGCTCAGAGCATTCTCTCCTTGTTCAAGGTTACGTCGACTGCGGAGCAGCGGATCGGCCGCATGTCCTTCGGTCAAATTGTGATGGGGCTGTTGGGGATTGGATTGATTGCTTACGGTTACGTGCTGTCCGCACGCATGTTCAGCGGGGAAGTGCTCGATATGCAGCAGTTGATGTACACGATGCTGCTGATTCTGTTTTCGGTCATTCTGGGAACATATCTGTTCTATAAAGGATCGGTAAGCTTTGTATTCAATCTGATTCGCAAAAGCAAACAGGGTTACCTTTCCATTAATGAGGTTCTGTCCCTGTCCTCCATCATGTTTCGCATGAAATCCAATGCGCTGCTGCTTACGATCATCACGACGGTGTCCGCACTCGCCATCGGCATGCTGTCACTGAGTTATATTGCGTATTACTCGGCCGAAGCACAGGCCAGGGAAAGCATACCGGAGGATTTTTCCTTTGCGCAGGCGGAGGTCATGGAATCGTTCGTATCGTCGTTAAAAGAGAAAGGCATTGAGGTTGAGGTGCAGCATAGGCAGCCCATATATATCGAAATTGATGCCAGTCAGGTCATGCATGATTCCTCCGACGGAGAAATGTTGTCCAGTTCCGTAATTAGCGATGCCATGGTCGGCGATCTGGACGTGAAGCCTGGCGAGGTTGTATTCATGGGGTATGGCAACGTGGTGAGACAGCTGATATCCATCGAGGAACAGGGACCGATCGTGCTGCACGGACTGCACCAGGCCCTGGATCAGCAATTGGTTGGCACGTCCAAGCAAGGCGTACTTCCAACCTATTACACCAAAGGTACGCCTGTTGCTGTCGTCGACGAGACCGTCTATGCCAAGCTGGTGCAGGATCTTGACCCGAAACTGCAGAAAGGGGAGCCGACCGATTATTATGGCGTGCGCATTATCGACCGGGGGAAAACGGAAGAGGCATATGGCGTTTTTCAATCACAGAAGCTGGAGGTGCCGAACTTCTCGCAAATCGAAATGCGGAACAATCAGCGCACCACCATGGGGTTGATCATGTTTATTGTCGGTTTCCTCGGTTTGACGTTCCTGATCACGTCAGGCTGCATCCTGTATTTCAAGCAGATGAACGAAGGCGAGGAAGAGAAGGACAGCTACACCATTTTGCGCAAAATCGGGTTCACCCAGGGCAATCTGCTTGGTGGCATTCGCTTCAAGCAAATGTTCAACTTTGGCATCCCGCTTGCGGTGGGGTTAAGTCATAGCTATTTTGCGGTCAAGTCCGGCTGGTTTTTCTTCGGCACCGAGTTGGTTACGCCAATGGTCATTGTCATGATTGTGTACGCGCTGCTGTATTCGGTCTTCGGGCTGTTATCGGTGTGGTACTATAAACGTGTCATTAGGGAATCGCTGTAGCCGGTGGAGGAAGTTAGACGGAGTTAATCGGGATGTTGCTACCGAAGCCCTCAAGCAGCAATACCGTGATTTCCAAAATCTGTAGATAGTCGCATTTTACGATGTTGAATATGAAAAAAACTAGTAGGGAGAATGTACCTACTAGTTTTTTTGTGTGATGGACTGCTATGAAGTGCGGACCCTCTAAAAATTGGGGATAGCAGCGACGGGGAGAGGGGACTGCGTTCGCAGTGGCCTTGTGTGATTGATTAGTGAGGTTTATATCGTTTTATGTTGGGAAATGAACAGGCTGAGAAAGCCAAAAATTCTTTTTATATCATGAATAAATTGCTATTATGAAAATAGGAATTTTGTCTAGGGTGAGATACATAACGGTATATTTGAATATGTTGAACAAAGTTGCATTGCTTAGCGTATGGACTGACAACTGCAATTAACTTCAGACTGGTACGATTTTATGAAAGAAAAGCAAAAAATCAATGGAGGTTCTACGATGCAAGTAATAAACGGCAAATATATTTTGAGTGAAGATGAATTTCATCAGTTTGAAACGTTTATGCAATATGGGAATTTGAGAGATGCAAAATATGTTTTTGTCGGTATGGAGGAGGGATTATGGCGTTTTAATTATGACGAAAATTTAGAAGGAAGATTAGGTTTCCTCTCTCAACATCATGAATTTGTTCATTACGTAGACGAGAAGCATGGATATGAAGGGGGTTGGTATGTTACAGATACACATTCCGCTCCCGCACTTCTTACAGCTATAAATGGTAGTTTGAAAAAAAGGGGCAGGCCGGAAAGCTGGGAACTGGATAGAAAAATCGACCAAACGATGCGTATGCAAATTCGCTTAGCAGCTCTGCTTGAGGCAAACCTTGATTTTTCAGTACTAAAATATTTCACAAAAAATGATGACTATAGCACGTATCCCTTACATAAAAGGGACGGGGAAACAGCAATGTTTGACTGGTATCCGCTTCCGAAGAAAAGCAAAACGGATTTCCCTTATGTCGTTTCAGGAAAATTCGAAAACAGCAGAGAGTATTATAATTACTATGATAACCATGCAACCAATAGAAAACAGTTGATAAGAAATCTCTATGATCATTATCCGATGAATATAAGCATTATTTATGTTGGGAAAGACCGGGGACAATTCAAACTTCTTAAGCACTATGAGGACTTAGGTTTTGAATTTCATGAGTATAGCACTGGGACGATCCCTTCAGGCTTAGATTTACAGCCCGGCAACAAACCAAAAATGTTTATGATCGGTCGAAGAACCAGAGTGGATGGCCACTTGCAATTAGCTGTGATGACACCATTTTTGGGGATGGGGCAGTGCAGTTTCGATGACATAAATGTTATAGCGGCATGGTTGCATTTGGAGCAAAAAAAGGGTGCAAAAAAGGGCGGTATTTAAAAAATAGTCTGGCATAAATTATGTCTTTACGAATTTCAAACTGCTGGCAAGAAGAAGATAAATCGAAAGCAAGGTGGGGAAGAACCATGTTGACCATTCAACAAGCCGAACTTCAACACAAATCAACGCTGCGCAATCTGTTGGAGCTCTACAAGTATGATTTCAGCGAATACGACCCGGAGGACGTCAATGAAAACGGATTGTATGAATATATGTATCTGGATCATTATTGGACAGAACCGGGGCGACATCCGTTCTTGTTCAGGGTAGATGACAAGCTGGCCGGATTTGCGCTCATTCGCGAACTGCAGCAAGCAGGGGAAGAGAGCGTATACGAAATGGCCGAGTTTTTCGTGATGCGGAAGTATCGAAAGCAGGGCGTGGGCGCGCAAGCAGCCGTTCAACTATTCAATCGTTTCAAGGGTACGTGGAAAGTCGCCGAAATGGAAGAAAACGTGCCTGCCCAGCATTTTTGGCGCAAAGTTATTGCCGGTTATACCTGTGGAACGTATGATGAAATTCGGGAAGAGGGCTGGGAAGGGCCGATTCAGCAATTTTCCAATCTACGGATTTCGAAGAGCGGCTGACACCGCAACAGTAAACGACATAATCGAAGGGGAGCATGCCGGATGGTTACCATACGAAAAATTGAACAGCAGGATCTGCCTGCGCTCAGTCAGTTATATGATGAATTGATAGGTATGCCTGCCAATGTAGATCAGATGGAGCGTATGTTTCGTTTCATCGCGGAGAATGAGCAGTATTATTTGCTCGGCGCATTCCATGAAGGCAAGCTGGCCGGATCGGTGATGGGCATCGAATGCATGGACCTTGTGGGGGAATGCAGGCCTTTTATGGTCATTGAGAATGTGATCGTGTCGCAGCATGTGCGCAAGCAGGGGGTCGGACAGAAACTGATGGCCGAGATTGAGCGGATCGCGAAGGAGCGGAATTGTGGTTATATGATCCTGGTGTCCGGCGACCAGCGGAAGGAAGCGCATCGGTTTTACGAGAAGCTGGGCTTCGGTGACGAGAAGGTGCAGGGGTACCGGAAGCATTTTGACTGAAAATGGTGAAAGGCGGCGAAATTGATATTTTCCCGGAAGGATTACTTAAGAGAAAAGGCGAATAAGGGATAGACTCGAAAAGTAAAATTCTGGGGGTATTCGCTTGGTGAACATGCTCAAAAAATGGGCTGCTGCCTTTATGATCTTTACCTTGGTCTTGGCCGTCGTTTCGCCGACTTCCCATGCTGCCGCCAAATCGGTCAAAGTCACGGTGACCCTGGTAAGCGCTGAATTGGTGGAAAACAATTCGGTCGGCAACGAATGGGCTATTGCGGCAAGCGCGAACGGAAAGAGCCTGGACGAAGGCTCGTCCATCACGCTCAACCTGAAATCCACGGATACGCTGAAGCTGAAAGCCGTTGCCGAGGAGCAGGACAAAATTCCGGACGTGGGCAGCCAAACCTTGAACGTGAAGGTGTCCTCGATCACCAAATCGGTGAACAAAACGGTCAAGGTGGTCGTAACCGAGAACCGGGGCCGCTATTCCGGCAACACGGCGACGTGGGAGTTCAAGTTCAAGATCAGCAAAAAGTAAACGCCTTGCTGCTGTTAGGACATGTGCTGTGGCAAGAAAAGAGGGTGTGCGCCAAAACGCATGCTCTCTTTTTGCTTTTAGGTGAAAGGCCTAAAGGAATGAATAGGTTTCCGTGACCTCCTGTATTTGGTAGAATCAAAGGATATATGAATTCAGAATATACATGCTTTATTTTTTATTTTATAGACGAAGGAGGCTTCGATTACGATGCGTATCATCGATAACATCAAAGTATGGGGGGAACCGCTGGAGAACGCAGTCAGCCAGGCCGTGACCTGTTCCCTGCATGGTGACGTGCTGGGCGTGACCCTGATGGCCGACCATCATAAAGGATACTCGCAGCCCATTGGCGGCGTGGTGGCATACCGCGGCATGATTAGCCCTTCCGGCGTCGGATACGACATTGCCTGCGGCAACAAAGCGATTCGCACCAACCTGTTGTGGAGCGATATCCGTGACCGGATTTCCGGCATCATGGACCAGGTCCAGGCGGAGATTTCGTTCGGGGTGGGTCGAAACAACCCGACGCCTGTCGATCATGAGCTGTTCGACGATGCAAGCTGGAAGCTGTTCGACAGCATTGAGCCGGGGCTGCAGCAGAAGCTGAAAGTCCTGGCGCGCAACCAGCTCGGAACGGTAGGGAGCGGCAATCATTTTGTCGATCTGTTCGTGGAAGAAGCGACGAGCAAGGTATGGGTGGCCAACCATTTTGGCAGCCGCGGCTTCGGGCACAAGGTGGCGAGCGGTTTCCTCAATCTTGCGGCAGGACGGGAATTCGGCGGCAAGGCACCAGGGGAATCCATGGATCAGCCGCCTACGCTCCTCGATCTGAACAGTGAGTTGGGGCATATGTATTGGGATGCGATGACGCTGGCGGGCCGATATGCGTATGCCGGGCGTGATTACGTCATCGATCAGACGGTACGCATTCTTGGGGCTAACGTGGAATATGCCGTGCATAACCATCACAATTTTGCGTGGAAGGAGCAGCATATGGGCGAAGAGGTTGTCGTTGTCCGTAAAGGAGCGACGCCGCTTGCCCCCGGGCAGCTTGGTTTTGTCGGCGGCAGCATGGGCGATATTTCGGTCATCGTGGAAGGCATGGACAGCGAGGAAAACACAGCCTCATTCCGCAGCACGGTGCATGGAGCCGGCCGCATTATGAGCCGTACGCAGGCCGCAGGCAAAATGAACTACAAGCTGCGCAAACGCATGGGCGGCGAGATCAGCGAACGGCAAATGCATGAGGCCATTCGGGCGTATGGCGTCGAACTCCGCGGTGCTGGCACGGATGAAAGCCCGTTTGTGTATAAAAAACTGCAGGATGTATTGAACGCCCATGCAAATACGCTAAAAATCAATCATGTCCTGCGTCCGGTCGGCGTGGCGATGGCAGGCAGCAACGAATTCGATCCTTACAAGGATTAGGCGATAGAGTCAACGCAAGCACAACATGGGAAAGATGGTGAACGGTATGAAAAATTGCGCATTGTACAGCTCTCGTTTTGATCTGGACGAGCTGTATGGAATGATTACCTCTCTATATCCGGAAGATACGATCGAGCAGCAACCGGACAAAACCCATATTCGGGTGACCCGCAAGAAATGGTTCAGCAAAAAAAGCAAAGGATTCAACATCATGACCAGCCAGACACATCCCGAGGAATTCGGTCCGATGATTCAGGGCATGATGAATTTCTTTGGGCAGATCGAGGCCGAGAGGCCCTTGGTCCAGGAAAAAGTACTGATCAAATGCTCCACGCTGAACATGGTGATCGGCATCGAAACGGATGAAGACATCGACGAAACGTTCTATGGGGAACTGCTGCAGCTTGCATCCGCGCTGGATGCGGTCATTTTCTGGGGAGGAGGCTCGCTGCTGAATGCCCAGGGGCAATTATTGCTTGACATGGCTGGCCGTTCCGAAGTCGAGGATTACACGGTGACGGCACATACCAGCTATTTGCATGCCGATTTGCAAGAGACCGAGTCCGGAAAGAAAAGGAAGGCGAGATCGGAACGGATATTGGCCGAGCAGGGCATTCCCTATAACGCGAATCTGCCTGTACGAGCGGGGGAAGAGCATACGACGATTCGCAGCAAAGAGGAAGTCGCCGCCCGGGCGGTGGCGCTCTGCATTGCAGCGCTGAAGGGCGAGTGCCTCGGGGCCGGCGAGAGTGCCGAAGACACGGCAGCGCTGGTGCAGGAAGTGATCGACAAGTACGGGGCGGAACGTTTCTTTTCTCCGGCAGAACGGAATTTCGTGCACCAGCTTGGTGCCGAACATCAGGACGTCATTGCCTATTCTTGGGGATACGAAGCGTATGCGGTGATGCTGTGGGCGTTGGGGTACATCGACCAGTTGGGTGCGCCGACAGAAATCTGCAATGTCAGCCAGGCGGTAGGCCATTTGCAGCGGAAGGAGGATTTTGCCGCATTTGTTGCCGATGCCACGATGCGCGGCAAAAGCGAAATCATGGACGAGGCGGATCTTATTTATCGTTATAACTGGGTATGCGTGGATAGCCGCATCAAGGAGCAGGAGCCTCCCGCTGGCTTGATTGGCGGGGTGGCCTATGAACGTCACCGGGCGCTAAACTGGTTGATTTGTTACATGGATCAAGATTGGGACGATGTCCGCACGGATACGTAGGTCCGTCTATATAAACCGCAATAATAAATCCCACTAGTGCCCTGCGAGCGCAGTACCATCTTCCGATCGCTGTTTATTCCTTTTTGCTAATCCAACGAGGATAACCATCAAATACATGAATCAGCAGAAATCCCCTGTACCGGAAACGTGCCAAGGTACAGGGGATTTCTGCATATGAAACATGGACCGCGCTATCCGTTGGGCTTGCCATACTGTTCGCGAATGATCACGTCGGCCAGGATCAGTTTTTTCTCCACGCTGCTCTCCGGGTTGAGGATGCGCCATAACATCTGGTCTACGGCACGAGCGCCAAGCAGTTCCTTATTGACGTTAACCGTGGCCAGCAGCGGAATGTTGTCGTATACGTTGTCAAAACCGGTGACCACGCACTGTTCGGGGACGTTGATTCCCAAGCTTTGCAAAGCTTCGATGGTATACAGCGCATAAAAGTCGTTGGCACACACGAATACCTCGGGCAGCTTCCCCTCCTCGATAATCGACGAGAGCACTTGCCGAAAATCGATGTCGGGAGCGATCAGCTCCGGCCATTGGTTCATTTCGATGTTGTCGCCCATGAGTACTGCCCCGTATGCAACCCAGCGCTCGTAAAAACTTTGCGCATCCCCGATATCACCCACGAACTGGAAGGATTTAAATCCTTTTCGAATAAGGTAGAGCATGATTTCACGCATGGAAGCGAAGTTGTCGGTGAAAATGCTGTCGGATTGAAATACCGGGTCAAGGTGATCCACCATCACGACGGGGATTCCGAGCCGCTTGATCTCCAGCAGTATAGGCGTCGAGATCGTGCCGACTGTAATGATGCCGCGGATGGCATCCGGGTTCAGCAGGGTGAACAATTGGTCGGCGGAAGGCTCGGTGAGCGTCAGAATATTGATGTTCTTTTGGTTCAAACGGGATGAAATCCCGTTAAACACCGGCCCCCAATAGATGGATTCCTGGTTTTGATAGCGTACGTTGGGAAACAGGATCAGAATCGTTCCGCTCCAGCGCACGTTTTGGGGATCTTGCAGATCATTGCCGTTATGTTGATCGCCGGACAAGGTGCTGTTGTCCTTAAAATACCCAAGTTTGCCTGCAGCTTTAAGGATCATGTCCCGCGTTTGCTCGCTGACGCCTGATTTGCCGGAAAGCGCGCGTGAGACTGCAAATTTCGACAGTCCTGTAAAGTGCGCAATTTCCTGAATTGTTACCTTCGTCTTCATCATACCATCCTTACACTCGTAGTTCTGCCGTTTATCCGTAATGAGCCATCAAGCTGACTCTAGTATACATGATTCATTTTCATGAATCTAATGATGGATTGCCATAACCGGACCAAAATGAATACGGGCAAATCGAGAGAAATCTACTAATCAAGCACAACCAGTCTACTGGAATGAAGTATCGTTTCGGTTCGCTGTTATCCCTTAATTTTTTTGCGGTTTATATACATATTTTTTTGTTTTGTTATTTCTGTTAAATAACATGATGTGTAGGAGTAAAACGATCTCTGTAGATGAGGAATGAATTCGGAAACAGGATAATATCGTTATAACAGGGGTTTTTAAGCTTACACAACCATGATACCAGAAAAAATAGAAAAAGTTAACAACAAAAATGTTGACGCTTACATTTCCATATGTTAAATTTTGTTTGTCATAACCAAACAATAAAATAACGAATATTGAAGATTTTATAATTTCGTTAGGTTTGGTTGTTTATTTTCTTTTGAAGGGGAAAGTGGGTTACACACATTCGGGGAGGTTGTGGGAAGCATGAGAAAAACGTGGAATTTTTTATCGCTTCTGTTATTGAGCATGGTTTTGGTTATTTCCGGTTGCAGCGGCGGAGGGGGAACTTCGCCAGCAGCCGAAAATGAGCAAAACGCTGAATCAGGCACCGACACGGGAACCGCCCAAAACAACACGGAGAGCAATACAGAACCGCCTGCGGCAGACGTGCCGGACTTGAACGGCAGGGTCATTAAGGTTGCTGCCTGGTGGGACCTGAAGCCGGCGGGGGAAACGGCATCCGACAAGGCGCGCCTTGACAAGATAGCCGAGGTGGAGAAGAAGTACAACGTCAAGATTGAGTTCGTGAACGTGCCTTTCGAAGAATACATGAACAAGTTCACGACGACCGCGCTCGCCGGCGAGCCGTTTGCGGACATCGTGCAGATGGAGTATAAATCGGCGCTTCCGGCCATTCTCAAGGGTCAATTGCTGCCCCTGTCCGAATTTACCACCGACGAGAACAATATCAACAAGGAAGCGAACCTGATGACCAAATATCCGGCCATCGCCGGCGACTACTATGCATTCGATACACCGACCAGCATCGGTCTGGGGATGCACTATAACCGCGATTTGTTCAAGAAGCTGTCGCTCCCCGATCCGCAGGAGCTTTACAACAAAGGGGAGTGGAATTGGGACAAATTCCTGGAACTGGCGAAGCAGGCAACCAAGGATACGGATAACGACGGAAAGATTGATGTGTACGGATACTCGGGTTGGGCGATTGACGCGCTTCGCCACTTTACCGCAGCCAATGGCGGAACGATCGTAGACGACGAAAATGCCAAAGAAGGATTGTCCGATCCGAAAACGATTGAGGCCGCCGAGTTCGTCAAACGACTCTATAACGTGGAAAACGTCGTGAAAGTGAAGACCGGCGACAAAACCAATTGGGAAGAGTCCAACACCTTCAAGGACGGGGACGTCGCCCTGTTCACCGCTGCGGAATGGCAGCTTGGCGATATTACGTTTGCCGCCGGCGTCGTCCCGATTCCGAACGGCCCTCAGGGCAGCAAGGAAGTGACCTACGCCAACAATGCAGCTTCAGCCAAGTTCATTCCCAAAGGGGTCGAAGACCCGCAAATCGTGTATCAAATCTGGGAAGAAACGTTTGACATCTCGCAGATCGAAGAATATCCGGGCCAGGATTACCTGGAAAGCCGTTATACCGACGAGAGGGATATCGCCATGATTCGCGAGCATATCGCGGGCACGGGGCGCATCCTGCTGGATGATGCCTATGCAGGGTATCCGATCGGCGATTATGTAAACGATATCATCAAAAACAATGCGTCCGTGACCGCCACCGCCGAAAAATACAAGGCACAGGCTCAGGCCGCTGTCGACAAGCTCGGCAAACCATAATTCCAGCACAATCGGAAAGGGGTGTCGCGTGCCCGCAATGATGCACGGATGCCCCTTTTTCCGAGGTGCCGACGGAGGCAATGCTGGCATCAGCCTTGATGAGGAGGACTCGCAGGATGGCTGGAATGCAACGACGAAAAAAAAGAATTCTCACAGCTGCGATCGGGGTGGCTGCAGCGTTGTGCGTCATGCTTGTTCTGATTAACGGCATGGACGCGAAGAGCGAGGAAGTGCCTTCGGGACCCCTGCCCGAGATACAGGTGGATGCCGTTTTGCAGCAAACCAGGCAAAAGAACGGTTACGAGCAATATTTGTCGCGGGTGGGCACGGATGCCAGGCCCGAGGTAGACATCACTATCGAGGCCGGAAGTTATGCGCGGGCCGAGGGAGACGATGTGCGCCGGCTCGAAAACTACGAAGGCATGGAGGGTGTATCGTTGTACACGGGGGAAACGGGTCTCGTGGAGTGGGAGATCGACGTTCCCGAGAGCGGGCTTTACAACCTTTCCGCCGTATATTACCCGGTTGAAGGCAAGAGCTCTGCCATAGAGCGTGCGCTCTACATCGATGGCGAGCTTCCTTTTGCGGAAGCGGCTTATTTGCAGTTCGACCGTGTATGGGGCAATGAGAAGCAGGACGTCCAGCAGGACAATCAGGGCAACGATCTGCGCCCGAAGCAAGTGGAGAAGCCGCGTTGGATGGAGGAGACGTTTCGGGATTCGGACGGTTATGAACAGGAAGCCTTTCGGTTTTATTTGGCCAAAGGCAAACATGTGCTGACGCTGAAATCTTCGCGCGAACCGATGGTGATCCGTTCACTGCGGCTGTTCAATGACAAGCAGGCCGTGCCGTACGCGGAAACGGAGGCGGCCCGGCAAACGGATTTGTCCGGACAGCCGAAGGGGATCGTCCTGCGGATCGAAGGGGAAGCGGCCATCGCCAAATCCTCGCCCACGCTGTACCCGACCAGCGAAAGATCGAGTTCGGCCGTATCGCCGTACAGCGCTTCCCGGATTCGCGTCAACACCATTGGAGGCTACAACTGGCGCCTGCCGGGCCAATGGATCGAATGGGAAGTCGACGTGCCGGAGACCGGACTTTACCATATCGGCTTTACCGCCCAGCAAAACTTTGTGAAAGGCATCTATTCGACCCGCAAGCTGACGATCGACGGCGAGGTGCCCTTCGCCGAAATGAACAAGGCGCCGTTCCGTTATGAGAGCGGTTACCGCGTGGACGTTCTGGGCGGCAGCGAACCATATCGGTTCCGGTTGGAGAAAGGCAAACATGTCATCCGGTTGGAGAACAGCCTCGGCGACTTCGCCCCGCTGATCCGCCATGTGGAGGACAGTTTGTACAATCTGAACTCCATGTATCGCCGCATTTTGATGATTACGGGCACCAAGCCCGACGAATTCCGCGATTATCGGGTCGAGCAGCAAATCCCGAACCTGCTGGAGGTGCTTGAAGGCGAGAGCAAGCGGCTCAAGCAAGTGGCAGCCCAGCTGCGGCTGCTGTCCGGGCAATCCGGCGATCAGGAAGCGCTTCTAAAGACGATGTCCCAGCAGCTGGACGAGATGGTGGAGGAACCGGATACCATTCCAAGACGGCTCGCGGCCTACAAAACGAATGCGGGCGGGCTTGGCACCTGGGTGCAGCAGGCGAGAGAACAACCGTTGGAGATCGATGCGTTGTATGTTACGTCGGTCGATGAGCGGATTCCCGAAACCGGCATGGGGCCGATGGCCAAACTCGGCCACGAAGCCAAAACGTTCTATAATTCGTTTTTCATCGACTACAACCAGATCGGCAACGTGGCATCCTCGGAGGAACAGCGCGCGATTACGGTATGGATCGGCAGCGGACGCGACCAGGCGAATACGATGAAAGCGATGATCGACGAGACGTTTACGCCGGAGACCGGCATCAGCGTCAATCTCAAACTGGTCAACATGGGCACATTGCTGCCTGCTACGTTGTCGGGAGACGGACCGGACGTGGCGATGCAGATCGGCAACGACTTGCCCGTCAATTTCGCGATGCGCCATTCTGCCGTGGATCTGACGCAGTTCGGCGATTATGCCGAGGTGAAGCAGGAGTTCCGCGACAGCGCCATCGTGCCTTACGAATACGATTCGGGCGTCTATGCCCTGCCGGAAACGCAAACCTTCAACATGCTCTTTTACCGCAAGGACGTGCTTGAGGAGCTGGGGCTCGACGTGCCGCAGACTTGGGAAGACGTGGAGAGCACGCTTGCGATCTTGAGCAAAAACCATATGGAGTTCGGCATGCCGGTCGTGGCTCAGGCCAACATGCAGGGGGTTAACATCCCGCCGAACTCCCAGTACGCCACGATGCTGCTGCAAAACGGCGGGGCGTTCTACCGCAATGACGGCAGAGAGTCCGATCTCGACTCGCGAATCGGCATCGAAACGTTCAAGCGCTGGACCGAGTTCTATACGGATTACAAGCTGGAACGGGAGTACGATTTCGCCAACCGCTTCCGTACCGGGCAGATGCCGATTGGTTTGAGCGACTATACCACGTACAACCAGTTGTCCGTGTTTGCGCCGGAAATTCGCGGCTTATGGGGATTTGTGCCGGTTCCCGGCACCGTCCAGGCGGACGGTTCGCTGAATCGGGACGTTCCGAGCACAGGCAGCGCCGTCATGATGCTGCAGAACGCGCAGGATAAGGACGCCGCATGGGCGTTCATGAAATGGTGGACCAGCACGCCGATCCAGGCCGAGTTCGGCCGGGAAATGGAAGGGCTTATGGGCGCAGCCGCGCGTTATCCGACGGCCAACATCAAAGCGCTGGATTCCTTGCCGTGGCCGGCCGAGGACTATGCCAACCTCAAGAAGCAATTCGAGAGCGTGCAGGGCATTCCGGAAGTGCCGGGCGGGTATTTTACGGGACGCCACCTGTTCAATGCGTTCTACAAAACGGTCGTCGGCAACGTCGAGGCCAGGGAATCCATCATGGACTACACCCAATACATTCAGGACGAGATTCGGATCAAACGCAAAGAATTCGGTCTTCCGTAAGCAGAGGGAGGGTTAACCGTGTCGCAAATATCTCTCCGGGATGGGCAGGACGCCTCTCCCGGCCAATCGCCAAGAAGGGGCATGAAGGCCTGGTGGGGCTGGAAGCTGAAGGAAGTGAAGGCAAGCAAACATTCCTATGTGCTTCTGGCTCCGTACATGCTCCTGTTCACCCTGTTTACCGTCATCCCCGTCGCGGTCTCCATCATTCTCAGCTTCACGTACTTCAACATGCTGGAGTTTCCGCGGTTCATCGGTTGGCAGAACTATACGCGGCTGTTCCTGGAGGACGACGTCTTCCTGATCGCGATCAAAAACACGCTGCTTTTTGCCATCATCACCGGTCCGGTCAGTTATATCGCGTGTTTCGTGTTTGCCTGGATCATCAATGAACTGACGCCGAAATGGCGGGCATTCATGACGCTTATTTTCTATGCGCCGTCGATTTCGGGCAACGTGTATTTCATCTGGCTGATGATCTTCTCGGGTGACCGCTACGGCATCGCGAACGGCCTGCTGATCAAGTGGGGCATTCTGCTGGAGCCGATCCAATGGCTGAAAACGGAAGCGTACATTATGCCGATCCTGATTCTGGTCCAGCTGTGGCTCAGTCTGGGAACCGGGTTCCTCGCCTTCATCGCGGGACTGCAAACCGTAGACAAGTCGCTGTACGAAGCGGGCGCGGTGGACGGCATCAAAAACCGCTGGCAGGAGCTGTGGTACATCACGCTCCCTTCGATGCGTCCGCAGCTCATGTTCGGGGCGGTCATCCAGCTCACGACGTCGTTTGCGGTTGCGGACGTGTCGATCGCGCTGGCCGGATTCCCGAGCGTGAATTACGCGGCGGAGACGGTCGTCACCCATCTGATCGATTTCGGAACGACCCGGTTCGAGATGGGATACGCCTCGGCCATTGCCACCGTGCTGTTCATGATCATGGTCGGCACGAACCTGTTGGTGCAGAGAATGCTGAGAAGGGTGGGGGAATAACATGGCCGCGATCGCTACCGGCAAAAAACGGATCAACCGCTCGCGCGCGGGCAACTTCTCCCTGTTCGCCCTATTGCTCGTTTTCGGTGCGTTTATGGTGCTGCCGCTCATCTATGCCATCAACAATGCGTTCAAACCGCTTGATGAGATTTTCACTTTTCCGCCGACCCTGTTCGTGAAAAATCCGACGTTCAGCAATTTCACCGATCTGATGAACCTGCTGAGCGATTCATGGGTGCCGTTCTCCAGGTACGTATTCAACACCGTGTTCATTACGGGCATCGGCATCGTGGGCCACGTCCTGCTTGCTTCGGCGGCGGCTTACCCGCTGGCGAAGCACAAATTCCCGGGCAAGGCGTTCATGTTCCAGGTCGTCGTCCTGTCGCTGATGTTCACGCCTGCGGTCACGGCCATTCCGAACTACATGATCATGTCTTGGATCGGATGGATCGATACGTACTGGGCCGTGATCGTGCCTGCGTTCGCCTACTCGCTTGGGCTGTACTTGATGAAGCAGTTCATGGAGCAGATTCCGGATGCGCTGCTGGAAGCGGCCAAGATCGACGGCGCCAGCGAGTATCGCATTTTCTGGTCCATCGTCATGCCTAACGTGAAACCGGCCTGGCTGACGCTGATCATCCTGCTGTTCCAGATGCTGTGGGGCAGCGACGGCAATGGCTATATCTATAGCGAACAGTTGAAGACGCTTCACTACGCGGCAGGCCAGATCGTGCTTGGCGGCATCTCGCGTGCCGGGGCTGCTGCCGCGGTGGCGCTCATCCTCATGAGCGTGCCGATCACGCTGTTTATTTTCTCGCAGAGCCGCATCATCGAAACGATGGCGAGCTCCGGCATGAAGGAATAGGGGGATCGATATGGCACGCAGCGTAAATAAACGGCTTTCAAGCCATCGTTTCTGGCAATCCGCGGTCATGCCCTTTTTGGCCGCAATAATCGTTGTGCTTGCGGATCCGGCATCCGCGGCAGCCTCTTCGGCACCGTACGAGAGCTACAATTATAACTATTGGGAAGAAGCGGTACCTTCGCCGGATGCTTATTTGCCCTTGCGGACCATTTCGGGCAGCGACCTCGGCATCGGCGAATTCAAGGACCCCGGCGACGTGAACGTCTCTTCTGCCGGGAAAACTTACATTTTGGACAGCGGCAACAGCCGGATCGTGGTGCTGGACAACGAGCTGAAGCTGCTCCGGGTCATCGACGGCTTCATGCAAAATGGCAGTAAGGAGAGCTTCAACGTTCCGGGCGGTTTGTTCGTGGATCAGCAGGAGCGCATCTATGTTGCGGATACGGGCAACGGGCGCGTGGTCGTGCTGGATGAAGAAGGCGGCCTGCTGAACATGATCGCAAAACCGGAGTCCGACATTTTGGCAACCAACTTCCAATTCCAGCCCCAAAAGCTGACGGTTGACCATGTGGGACGGGTCTACGTCGTGGCTCAGGGCGTGTACGAAGGCATTATGCAATTTGATGAACACGGCGCATTCATCGGGTACGTGGGCACGAACAAGGTGGAACGCGATTACCGCGAGTACATCTGGCGCATGTTTTCGACCAAGGCGCAGCGCGCGCAGATGGTGCTGTTCGTGCCGACCGAATTTTCGAATGTGGACATCGATCCTAAAGGGTTCGTTTATGCAACGAACATCGATCCTGGCTCAAACGAGCCGATCAAACGTCTGAATCCGTCCGGCGAGGACGTGCTCAAACGCTTTGGCTATTTCGACGTTAAGGGTGACGTCGCCTACCGCAACAGCGTCGGGCCTTCCAAGCTCATCGATGTCAAAGTGCTGGGGAATGGCATGTACAGCGTGCTCGACGCGACGCAGAACCGGGTGTTCACCTACGACGACGAAGGCCATTTGCTTTATGTGTACGGAGGAAAAGGAAATCAGGTCGGCACGCTCAAGACCCCCGTAGCCATCGAACAATCGGGTCCGTATTCGCTGGTGCTCGATCGGGGCAAGGCGAATCTGGCCGTGTACGAACCGACCCGCTTCGGTTCCAAAGTGAATGAAGCGGTCGTCTTGCATTACCAAGGCGAAGATACGAAAGCGGTAAACATCTGGAAGGAAGTGCTGCAGCTGAATGCCAACTACGACATCGCGTATATCGGCATCGGCAAATCGCTTCTCATGGAAAAGAAAAACAAGGAAGCCCTTGGCTATTTCGAACTGGGCATGGACCGCAAGAGCTACTCGGTAGCGTACAAGCGATATCGGCGGGAGATGATGAAGGAGCATTTCGGAACGTTTCTGACCGCGGTCATCGCGTTGGTCGCGGCCGTGGTTGCCGCTCGGCTGGCGCTCAAATGGAGACGGGGAAGGGGGGCGGACCGTGAAACAGGACTATATTAAGTTTCCGATGCATCTCATTTTTCACCCCATCGATGCGTTCTGGGACATGAAGTCGGATAACCGGGGCAGGCTGGCCTTTGCTTTCGGGGCGCTTGCGCTGACGATCGTGGTCATGATTTTGCAGAAGCAGTATGCCGGTTTTCTCGTCAATTATACCGATCCTCGTACCATCAACAGCCTGCGCGAGATTTTGACGATTGCCGTACCTGTTTTCCTGTGGTGCATCGCCAATTGGTCGATCACAACGTTGATGGAGGGGGAAGGCAAGTTCAGGGAAATTTTTCTGGTTACGGGTTACTCGCTGATTCCCATTGTCCTCATCAATGTTCCGTTGATTGTCATCAGCAACTTCATGGTGGCAGAGGAGACGGTGTTCTATTATTTGTTTACCAACATCGCTTTTCTATGGTTTGCGATGCTGCTGTTTATCGGCATGATGACCGTTCACCAGTACACTGTACTCAAAACGCTCGTGACGATGCTGCTGACGGTCATCGTGATGGGCATCATCGTATTTCTGGGCGCGCTTGTGTTCAGCATGCTGCAGCAGCTGTACGAGTTCGGCTACAACATTTACCGAGAGTTGATTTTTCGCACCTAAAGGAGGCGGCATCCGTGATCAAGAGGCAGCGATTATATACGGTGCTGGCCGGCGGAGCGGCTGTCATCGTGCTTGCAGCCGGGCTGCTGTACATGAACAACAAGGGCATTCCGGCGATTGATGCGACGGCATACGTCGAGGCATCGCCGTTGGCAGGGGAGGAAGCGGAGGTACCCGCAGAGAACCTGCGATACATCGATGATACGTCCGTGGGCGTTCCCGGCATGCGGCTGGTGGCGGAGGAAGGCGGACTGGGCCTCTATTACAACGAGGAAACGACTGAAATTGCCGTGCGCGACGGGCAAAGCGGCCATGTCTGGTACAGCAACCCGGCGAACAGGGAACAGGATGGATTGGCGTCCGGCTACGAGAAAGAAATGCTGTCCTCCCAATTGGCCGTTTCTTTTCGCGATGCCATCGGCACGATGGAAACCTTCCCGAACTTCAGCGCCAGCATCGGCAACAAGCAGTTTGCGGCGGCCAATCTGGAGCAGGGAATACGCGTCACATACACGCTCGGCGATACTTCGCTCGGCATCGATGCCTTGCCCCGGCTAATCGGCAAGCAGCGTCTGGAAGAAAAGGTATTGTCGAAGCTGGAGGCGTCGGCGGCGAAATACGTTTCCGCCCGCTATTACCCGACCAAGGACAATCCCGATGTGCTGGAACGCCTGGACGGACAGGTATCGAAGCCGCTCGTGCTGAGCAAGATGCTTGATGCGTTCGGGAAGGCCGGGTATACCGAGGAGGATCTGGCTTACGACAATCAGGAAAATGGCATCGAGGGCGGCGGCGCGTCCGACAAACCAAGCTTCGTCATTCCCGTAGAATACCGGTTGGACCAAGGCTCGCTGGTCGTGACCGTTCCGCTTGGCCAGGTGAAGGAGAACGGGCCATACCGCATCCGCAATATCGATTTGCTGGCCTACTTCGGCGCGGCCGGAGCGGACGAGAAAGGTTACATGTTCGTTCCCGACGGCTCGGGCAGCCTCATCCACCTGAACAACGGCAAGGTAAAAGAAGAGCAATACGTGCAGCGGGTCTACGGGGCGGACCCGAATGACAACTCTTATGCACGTCCCCAAGTGAGCGAGTCCGCGCATATGCCGGTATTTGGCCTGAAGAGCGGGGAGCATGCCTGGTTTGCGGTCATCGAAAAAGGGGATGCCATCGCCGGCATCGCCGCGGATATCGGCGGCCGTCAAAACAGCTACAATCACGTCTACGGCACATTCTTCCTCCGCGGGGAGGATGAGCTGGAAATGTATACGTCCCAGAATATGCAGGAAATCCAGCTGCTGAGCGAGGAGCCGTATAAGGGAGACATTCAGGTCAGATACACGTTCCTGAACGGGTCTGACGCAAATTATTCCGGCATGGCGCGCCTGTACCAGCAGCAGCTCGTGGAACGGGGGCAGTTGAAGCCGATCGGGGAAGAGGGTGGATTGCCGTTCTATGTCAACGTGCTCGGCGCGGTGGATAAACGCGCTTCGTTCCTTGGCGTCCCATATCGCTCTCTCATGGCCATGACCACTTACGGGCAGGCTTCCGAAATGGCGGCCAAGCTGCGGGAAGGCGGCGTGAACGAGGTGCAGATGCGATTTCAAGGATGGTTCGGCGGGGGAATCAGTCACCGTACGCCAACCGCCGTCAAACTGGACGGCGAGGTAGGCAGCCGTTCCGAGCTGCGAAGCCTGTCGGCCGAATTGAAGGATTCGGGGGGCGGACTGTACCCTGACGTGGCTTTTCAGCAGATTTACCATAACGATCCGGGTTTTGCCCCGGCTTCGGATGCGGCCCGGTTCGTGACCAAAGAAACGGCGGAGCTGTATCCGTACAATCCGGCCCTGAACCGGATGGACTTGACTAAGGACAGCTATTATTTGTTGTCGGCCGCGAAATTGCCGCATGTGGTGGACACCTTTGCAGGCAAAACCTCCGGTCTGGAGCTCGGCGCGTTGTCGCTGCGCGATCTGGGGCAGGTGTTAAGCGCCGATTATCGCGACAGCCGCGTCATTCACCGCGAGACGGCCAAAAACATCGTCAAGCAGCAGCTGGAGCGGCTGCATCAGGCTTATCCGGCGCTGATGCTGACGTCCGCGAACGCATACGCTTGGCCGTATGCGGAACATATCGTCGATGTGCCGTCCGGCTCCAGCCGGTTTAATATCGCGGACGAAGAGGTTCCTTTTTACCAAATGGTCATTCACGGATATGTGGATTATGCCGCATCGCCCATGAACACGACGGGGGACCAACGTTTGCGGAAGCAGCTGCTGCACAGCCTGGAGCTGGGGGCGGCGCCTTATTTCGAGTGGACCTATGAGCCTGCTTCGCGATTGAAAACGACGAATTACGATTCCGCCTATGCAACCGAGTATACGTACTGGCTTGACGAAGCGATCGAACTGTACCGGGAGGCCGACAGTGTGCTCGGGAAAGTGCGGAACCGCCCGATGGTGGCGCATGAACGTCTTCAGGACGGGGTCGTCCGCGTGGAATACGGCAATGGAACCGAGCTGCTGATCAATTACACGGCGAGTCCGGTGACGATCGGCGGCATCAAGATTGAGGCAGAGGATTATGTGCTGAGGGAAGGGGTGGAAGGATGAAAACCGTTCGCATGTCGCTCAAAACGCGAAGGGCGTTTCTCGGGTTAGCCTTTGTGTCCCCGTGGCTGATCGGCTTCATTTTCCTGTTCGCCACGCCCCTGCTGCAATCCATCCGCTTCAGCCTCAGCCGTTTGTCGGTTGCCCCGGGCGGATACGAACTGGAATTCCTCGGGCTTGAAAATTTCAAAAACGCGCTGCTGGTCGACGCCAGCTTCAACCGCGTTCTGCTCGATTCGGTAGGGGCCATGCTGCTGAACGTGCCGATGATCCTGTTTTTCAGCCTGTTCACCGCCACGCTGCTGAACCAGAAGTTCAAAGGCAGGACGGCGGCGCGGGCGATCTTTTTCCTGCCCGTCATTCTGGCCTCCAGCGCGGTTGCGGCCGCAGAATCCGCCGGTCTCATCAACCTGATGGGCGATGCAAATGCGGTCGAGGCGTCCGCCGGCGGCGGCACGGCCTTCAACGTCGTTTCCATCGTGCGCATGCTGGCCGACGTCGGCTTGCCTGCCGCGTACGTGGACTACATCGTGGAAGCCATCATGCGCATCTACGACATCATCAGCAGCTCCGGGGTACAGATTCTGATTTTCCTGGCGGCGCTGCAATCCGTGCCTGGCTCGATGTACGAGGTGGCCAAGATGGAAGGCGCGACCGGCTACGAATCGTTTTGGAAAATCACGTTTCCGATGGTAAGCCCGCTGATTCTGACGAACGTCATTTATACGATCATCGATTCGTTCGCAGGCAGTCCGGTGACGGAAATGATTTACCAGACGGCCTTCAAAACGCAAAATTTCGGACTCAGCTCCGCCATGTCCTGGCTTTATACGCTGGTGATCGGCCTGGTGCTGGTCGTTGTCGGCTGGGTGCTGTCCCGCCGCGTTCATTACAATTGACGGTTAATGCAGAAGGAGGCATCAGACTATGGCCGTGCCTGGCACAGATCGCATGGTGGTTGTCCCGAAGCCGAACTATCGCATGCAGAGGGTCCGCAACCAAACGTCGGATCTGCTCTATTCCATCTTCAGGTATGCGCTGGTCATCGGGATATCTTTTATCATCCTGTACCCGTTGTTTCTTAAAATTTCGGTGGCGTTCAAGGATAAGCAGGACATCTATAATCCCACCATCTACATGATTCCGCAGCATTTCACGCTGGAAAATATCAAACTGGCCGCCCAGGTGATGAACTACTGGCCTTTGCTGGCGAACACGCTTCTGTTCGTCGCGATTACGACGCTGTTGACGGCCATATCCTGCGCGCTGGCGGGATACGGGTTCGCCCGATTTTCGTTTCCGGGCAGCAGCGTGCTGTTCGTGCTCGTCATCCTGACCATCCTCGTGCCGACGAGCACGCTGATGGTGCCGATGTATTTGCATTTCCGCAGCTTTGACATTTTGGGCATCATCGGCCTGTTTACCGGGAAAGAAGGCGTTAACCTGCTGAATACGTACTGGCCGTCGGTGATTACGGCAGCCACCGCAGGCGGATTGAAAGCAGGGCTGTTCATTTATATTTTCCGCCAGTTCTTCAAAGGCATGCCGAAAGAGATCGAGGAGGCGGCGCTGATCGACGGTGCGGGCGGGTTCCGGACGTTTGCGCGCATCATGCTGCCGAACGCGGTGTCGCCGCTGATCACGGTGATCCTGTTTTCGTTCGTGTGGCAGTACAACGATACGTTCTACTCGTCCCTGTTCATGAGCGAAAGTCCGCTCATCTCGCTGAAGGTGGCGTCGCTGCCTGCGCAGGCGAACCAATGGATTCCACAGCTGATGGGATTCGGTTCGAGCTCGGGCATGAAGGCAGATCCGAACTACGTGGCGATGATCGTGGATACGGGCATATTGCTGGCCATTGCGCCGCTGATCATCCTCTATTTGTTCGTGCAGCGTTATTTCGTGGAAAGCATTGAACGTTCCGGCATCGTCGGCTGATTCGGTCAGCCTTCGAAAATGAATTTATGAATGTCGGGCGATAAGCTGTTTTTTTTGAATAGAATGTGGCTTGTGGTCGAAAAGGCGTTCCTGTCCGTTTTTGAGCGGATAAGGGACGCCTTTTGCATGCTAAAGCTTCATGGTGCGGAATTCACTGGCCCAACTTGCTCCGACATGAACCGGAAGGGGACGAACCATTTATGCTGACGTATTCCATAAAATGGTTCCCAAGAAGGTTCGACTCATGTACACTAGCACTATCATTGACAAAATCGATGCCAACGGAGGCTCATATAACATGAATCATCCAAGTGCCTATCATTATTATGACAAGCGGTTCGGTCCGTTCCGCAATCTGTCGAGCCTGAGCGAACGCGAGGCGGAAACGGTCACTGCCGGGCTGCGCGAGGAAGGGCGCAATTTCGCGAGTCGGCGATCCGCGGATTACATGGTTGTTCGGCGCAAGCTTGAGCGGAGAGCGCGAGAGCTGTTTATCGCCAAGGGCGGTCGGCCGATGAACCCGTATCCCCATTATCTGACGCTGGGAGCATGCGATTGGCTGGAATCCTGGTACGCGGAGCCGGATCGGATCAAGATTGGCTGGGAGCAATTGCGGGCCGATGCGGTAAGTTTTACATATGGCGATCTCTTTCCGACCATGCGCTACGAAGACGGCATGCCTTACCGGAAGAAAATATATACCAAAGCTGAAATCTTGGACGTGGTTCATACCTACGGCTGGCCTCAGGATTGGAACCGAAATGGTGACCAGGGTCCGGAACGATACATCGAGGTCCAGATCTGGGACGAAGATCTGATCAGAGAGCACGGAAGGGCTTGAATCCCTGTGCCATGGCGGTCTTCCCTGCTTGCAAAAAAGTGCAATTGCAGGAAATTCGAGCATTCGTTATAGTGTGTGAAAGCTTTGATCGATACGGGAAAGGCTTGCCGAGCCCGAAAATCAAAGCCCATTTTTCAAGCCTTAATCCGATTAATTAGATAGGTTTAAAAGGCTAAGGGAGGACGAAACCGATGCTGCACATGGAGAAAAAAAGGAATGAACAACCACCGGCGAAGACGCCGGCGGTCAAACGCAATAACCGCAATAATCGCAACCTGGCTTGGATCATCTCGGTGGTGTTGGTGATGACGGTGGTGCTGAGCGCATGCGGCACCGGAACCAAGGAAGAGGCGCAAACCCAAGGCGGTACAGTCCCTTCGAACGATCCGCTCGAACTCAGCATCATGACGATTACGCCGAGTGCCGTGCCGGCCGCGGACGACAATGTGATCAAACGGGAAATCGAGAAGGCCACCAACTCCAAAATGACCATTCAATGGGTATCCAACAATATCTACACCGACAAATTGAATCTGACGCTCGCTTCCGGGGATATTCCCGATTTGATCATGATCAACGATCCTTTTGGCAGCACGTTTACGAAAATGGTCAAGCAGGGCGCCTTCTGGGATATCACGCCTTACATTCAGGATTATCCAAACCTGAGCAAACGCATTCCGGACATTGCCTGGGAAACGACCAAAGCGGCAGACGGCAGCAATTACGGCATACCGCGGCCAAGGCCGGTGACGGGGGATTCGTTTTTCATCATCCGCAAGGACTGGCTCGATAAACTGAATCTCAAGGTACCGGAAACGACGGATGAGCTGTTTGAAGTGATGCAGGCGTTTGTGGAGCAGGACCCGGACGGCAACGGGAAAAAGGATACCACGGCGCTGGCTGCCTACGTCAGTCCGGACGATCTGGGTTGGGGCGGCAATCTGGGGCCGGTGCTCGGTGCTATCGAGAGCTCGTTCCTTGGCATTAACGGCAATTGGAAGTGGGACGAGGCTCAAGGAAAGCTGGTATATAGGGAGCTTCTTCCCGAAGTCAGGGAGTCCCTGCAGTATCTGACCAAGGCGTATGCAAACGGCATGATGCCGGAAGACCTGTTATCGCTCAAGCTGACGCAAGCAAGAGAGCTGTTCAAGCGCAACCAGGCGGGAATCATCGTGGACAAAACGGGCACCATGCGCAAAATCTACGCCGACGATCTGAAAAAGGTGGACCCCGATTTCAAATATACGGATTTCTATCCGCTTACCAACCTGAACGGGTATAACCCGAAAGGTGCGGGGTACAACGGCATTCTGGCCATTCCTTCCAGCGTGCCGGAAGAGAAGATGAAGCGCATTTTGCAGCTGGTCGATACGTGGATGAACCCTGAAGTGTTCGAAATTCAGCATTACGGCATCGAAGGCGTGCATCATACGGTCGTGGACGGCAAAAAGGTGGCGAACAGCGAAAAACTGACGGCGGACAACGCTTCGGACTTCAACCATATCGTAAATATCATCGACTTGCCGTGGGATACGACGGCGGAGACGGAAGAAGAGACGCAGGCCAACGAATTGTTCAAAAAAGTGGAAGAGGAACGTGACCAAACGAGCGTGGCCGACTTGACGGCAGGATTGCAGTCCGAGACCGGGCAGAAGATTCTGCCTGAACTGAACAAAAAAATCCAGGATTTGAAGGCGAAAATCATTCTGGGCCGCGAACCGATCGAGGCATGGGATGCATTTGTGGAATCGCTGCGCAGCGACCCGAACGTGCAGGCCATGACGGACGAGATGACCGAGGCGTACAAGAAACGGAATGGCCAATAATGATGCATGCCAAGGAAGGAGGTGCGGAGCATGAGTTTGCATGAGCAGCGCATGGGCGCGTTCGGGAAGAAGCGAAACCGAATCAAGACAAGGAAAAGCGGCGCGAGTCTCTTGTCCGCGCTCAAACGCGACCGATCGTTATACCTGCTGGCTCTGCCTGGCCTGGCATTCTTCCTTGTCTTCAAATACATGCCGATGTGGGGCATCGTGATCGCTTTTTTTGACTATTCGCCCTTTCGTGGGCTTCAAGGCAGCGAATGGGTAGGCTTGCAGCACTTCTCGCATTTTTTCAGCAATCCGGATTTCCTGTTATTGTTCCGCAACACGCTGGCCATCAGCTTGCTGAACCTGCTGCTGTTCTTCCCGTTCCCGATCCTGATCTCGCTCTGTCTGAACGAGCTGCGAAGCACAGTGTACAAACGGCTGATTCAAACGGTCATCTATATGCCGCATTTCCTGTCATGGGTCATTATTGCGGGACTGACACTGCTGCTGTTCGCCAAAGGGACAGGGATCGTCAATGAATTGTTTGCCCTGTGGGGCTGGCCGCGCTTCGATCTGCTGACGAACCCGGATTCCTTCTGGATCATGGTAACCCTGCAGGCGATGTGGAAGGAAGCGGGATGGGGAACGATCGTGTTTCTTGCCGCGATGGCCGGCGTGGATACCCAATTATACGAGGCGGCGAGAATGGACGGGGCGGGAAGACTGCGCCAGATCTGGCATATTACGCTGCCCGCCATCCGAGGCGTGATCATCGTGCTGTTTATTCTGCGGCTGGGAGACATCATGGAAGTGGGGTTCGAGCAAATTTTCCTGATGTATAACGGCGCGGTGTCCCAAGTGGCCGAAGTGTTCGATACGTATGTGTATCGGATGGGTATCGAGCAGGGGGATTTCAGCTACAGTACGGCGGTCGGGCTGTTCAAATCCATGGTTGGCCTTGTGCTTGTCGTGATTTCCAACCGCATCGTCAAACGTCTTGGGCATGAAGGCGTATACTGATCTGCTAAGAGCTGCAAGGACTTAAATAAACCGCAAAAACATACACACGTTAACGGAGAGGCAGAACCAATCTGAAGAAGCGAAGCGGTCACTTGAAAAGCTTTCTGAAAGAAAGCTGCATCATATGGAGGAGGTTGCAGGGCGTGCTGCACGTAAAAAGAAGTGAACGGATCGGCGGGTGGCTTAATGCCATCGGGCTTGGAGTGCTTGCCGCCGCCATGTTTTTCCCGCTGTACTATGTGCTCGTCGTTTCGTTGACGGACCCGGGGGAATATTTGCAGAAAAAAATCGTGCTGTTCCCGGAGCGTTGGTCCACCGAGGCTTATGAATACCTGCTGTCCACGCCGGCCTTTGCCCGGTCGCTGGGCAACAGCGCCTTTCTCGCGACCGTGGGCACGGCGCTCAGCCTTGTCGTATCCTCATCGCTCGCGTATGCGCTGTCCCAGCGCAGATTCCGCTTCCGGCGGACGATCATGCTGCTCATCGTGCTGACGATCCTGTTCAGCCCGGGCATGATCCCGAATTATTTGCTCGTACGCGAGCTGGGGCTGATCAATAACATTTGGTCGCTGATTTTGCCCGCGCTGGCCAACGGATGGACGGTGTTATTGATGAAAAACTTTTTCGACAGCCTGCCTGAGGAAATCGGCGAGGCGGCAGCCATCGACGGCTGCAGCGCCATTCGCACATGGGTGACCATCGTGCTGCCTTTATCCCTGCCGGCCCTGGCGGCCTTTGGTCTGTTCTTCACGGTCGGCTTCTGGAACCAATTTTTCACGGCACTGCTCTATTTGAACGATTCGGCCAAATGGCCCATTCAGGTGCTTCTGCAGAACATGCTTCTCGGCGCGTCCCATATCGATCTGGTCACGCCGGGGCAGCAGGTGGAGACGCCTCCGACCGAAATGCTGAAGATGGCGGCGATCATCGTGGCCATCTTGCCCGTGCTGGCGGTGTATCCGTTCCTGCAAAAACATTTTGCCAAAGGAGCATTGATCGGTTCCGTGAAGGGATAGGTTGGCACACGCATGGTGTGGGTGGGTATCAACGCCATATTTATGCAAGGGAGGAGGGATCAACATGTTCATCAAGCGTATGGCCCGAGGGCTTCCGGGAGGGCGGTATTTCAGGCGCAGCCTGCTGACGATGCTGATGATCGCGTGCATTCCGGGTATCGTTACCGGCGGGCTGCTGTATATCTGGATCAACGTGCGCATGGAAAGCATATTGCAGGAGGCGCACGCGAAACAATTGGAGCAGCGGGCCCTCTGGGTCGGAGAGCAGCTGGATACGCTTGAATTGAACTTTTCGCAATGGGCGTTCGACCCGGTGTTCGACCATCGGCTGAAAGAGCTGGATTTTATCTACAAATACAAGCAGGTACACGAGTTGTACCGTCTGCTGCTCATGATCCGCCACTCGAATCCGTTGATCGACGACGTGCAGTTGTATCTGAAAGAACCGAGAGCGGTCATGATGAATTCCGAACGGTACGATTTCCTGACAGCGCCTGCGGAGATCAGCAGTTATGAAGGATTGCTCAGGCGTGCCCAAGGCGCATACTGGACACGCTCTGCAGACGGCGCATCGCCGATGCTGGTCAATCGCCTGCCTGCCGGCGCCGGGGACACGATCGGAGCATTGATCCTGACCGTGGACGCGGGGCAGCTCGAAAGCATGTTGGGTACGTTGTCCCCCTACGCTGGCGGCACCACGTTTCTGCTGAATGCAGACGGAACGCCATTGTTTCCGCAGGATCGGGAGGTATCGGCCTTGCAAGCGGCCGTCGGCCTTGAGCGGAATCGGCTGGCAGACAGCGGAAGTCCGAACTCCTTCCTGATGGAATATGAAGGAACGACGTATTCCGTGCTTTCCGGCGATTTTCGCAGGTTGGGCCACGACTGGATTTACGTTTCGGCCTCTCCCCTGAACGAGATCGTGGCGCCGATCGTGAGTGTGCCGAGATTGATTTTGGCGGTCAGCGGAGCAGGGCTGCTGCTGGCGCTCGCGTTATCCTGGATCGGCTCGCTCCGGTTGTATCAACCTTTGCAACGTTTGCTGCGACTGTTTACGGGCATAGAGCCTGCCGGCATAGAACGTGGGCGCCAAGAAAGCATGCGGGGCAACGACATGCTGTCGGGAAAGCGCAGGTCAGCGTCACGAATGGATGAAATGAAACATATCGAACAGCACTGGCTTGGCGTGAAAAGGGAGCGCGAATCATTGCAGCAACGGTTTGAAGAACAGCTTCCGCTGGCGCGGAACAATTTGCTCCAGCAGCTCACGCTTGGGCAGCTTCATTCCTCTTCGGACCGCGAATGGCGGGCCAGGCTGGCTGAGCTGGGATGGGCCGTGCAGGATGAACACTTTATCGTCATGCTGTGCCATATCCGCCCGGTCACCCTGCTGCAGAAAAACGGAAATCCGTTTGGCAAGGAATCTCCGGAGTGGATCGGCATCATGGCCGCCGACATGCTGACGCAACGGGCCGGCGAATTGCCTTGTCTCTCCGAGACGATCAACTATCACGATCTGTCCATCGCGCTGCTGCTGGCCGTTCCGCCGCATGGGGAATCAGGCATCGGCATATCCCGATTCAGGGAAGAAGTGTGCCGGATCGGGCAGCAATGGATCGATGCCGTTCAGGCGGAATGGGGCGTGCGGGTCACGGTGGCCGTCAGTCAAGCATGCGCCGATGCGACCCATCTTCCAAAGCTTGTTCAAGAGGCGCGCACAGTGCTGAGAAAAAGGCGATTTTCTTCCGCTTCTCCGCTCACCGACATGGCCGAGAATGCCGAAGAAGCCGGTATGGATCGGGCGTTCTATCCGCTGGAGCTGGAGCAGGATATCCTTGCCGCATTGCGAAACGGAAGCGAGCAGGAAGCAATGGATCGATTTCGCGATTTTGCGAATCGTTATGCCGCTTCCGCATCGCCCGGGGAGCAGGTTCGCCAGGCCATGTACCAGCTGCTTGCCCATATCCAGCATGCGCTTGCGCAATTGGGTGAAGATCCCGTGCGGCTGTTCGGGTTGGGGCTCTATGAAGAAGTGATGGAGCTTCATGATCTGGAGGAGACATGCGTGTGGTTCAGGGAGCGGATCATTCGCATTTGCGTGGAGGAATTCACCGGGCGGGAGGAGAAGCAGGTACAGATGGCGGTCCATCACATGAAGGAACATGCCGAAACGCAGTATGCCGAAGCGCTGTCCCTGGACGAACTGGCCGATGCTCACGGAATCCATGCCTATACGCTCAGCCGGGCGTTCAAACAGGCATTCGGGCAAAATTTCGTCGACTATCTCACAGCCGTCCGTTTGGAGCGGGCCAAGGAGTTGTTGAGGACGACCGACGTCAAAATCAGCGAAATTGCGGAACAGGTCGGTTATCAGCCGAGTTATTTCAATCGTTTGTTCAAGAAAAGCGAGGGCACGACACCGAACCGGTATCGACAGGACCTTCAAAGGCAGGACGTGCATGCTCGGGATGACCGTTCCGTCTAAAAAAGCCAAAGGAGCGTGAGAGGCGACGTGTCACAGGAATCGCATAATCAGCCGGACATTATTTTTCTCATGACCGACCAGCAGCGATGGGATTGCATCGGTCAGTATAACGAATATATACGCACCCCGAATATCGACCGGATTGCCGCCGAAGGCATTACTTTTCAGGAGGCCGTGTGCCAGGCGCCCATGTGCGTGCCGAGCCGCAGCTCGATGATGTTCGGGTATTACCCTTCGCAGCTTGGCGTGCGGACGAACTACGGCGGGCTGTTCGAAGAAGACAGGCTGCCGTCGGAACCGCTGCCGGAGCTGATGCGCCGTGCAGGGTATCAGACCGCCGGCTTTGGGAAAACGCACTGGAACCATGCCGAAGGCGTGGAAGAACCGTCTACCCGCGGATTTGAAGTGCGGGCCGTCGGATTGGCGCGCACAAGCGGCCATTACGAACAGGGAGCGACCATGATGGGAGACACCCATGCCGAGGATCTGGAGGCGTACCATCGGGAGACGAAGGATTTCGGCGGCGGCGAAGAAAACGCGAACGGTTATACCGGGATGACGAGCCAACTTGAGATGCATCAACACCGGGACGGATGGGTTGCGGAGCAGGCGCTGCAATTTTTGGAAGACGGCGTGGATCCGGATCGTCCGTTATTTTTTTACTTGTCGTTTCTCAAACCGCATGCCGGCTTCAATGTGCCGAAAGCATTTGAGGATCTGTACCGGCTGGAGGATATCCCCGACATCGCGCAGCCGCCCTGGCTGGACGAGCCGGACACGCATCTGTCCGCATCCGATGAATTAAATCCGCACAGCCGGCAATCGTATCTGGACAAAAGGCAGGTGTGGGAGCAGCGCAGTCCGGAAGAACGCAAACGGACCACGCTGAGATATTGGGCGAACTGTTCCTGGCTGGACCATTATTTCGGGCGTGCCCTGGAGAAGCTGGAGCGGCTTGGCAGACGACGGGACACCCTGGTCGTTTTTCTGTCGGACCATGGCGAGATGCTGGGCGAACGGCAATACCGGTTTACCAAATACAACCTGTACGACAGCAGCGTCAGAGTGCCGCTCATCCTTTCCGGATCCTACATACCCGAGCGGAACCGCGGAACCGTCGACGCCAAACCCGCAGAACTGGTCGATGTGGTGCCGACGCTCATGGAGGCAGCCGGGCTTGAACCGAACCCGATGCTTCCCGGCGTCGATTTGCTGGGCGGGCTGCGGCATCGCGGCACGTTTTGCGAGTTCCACGGCAAAGGCGTAACCGCGCCTCATTCGGCACCCGCGTATATGTGGCGGACAGGGGAATGGAAGCTCATTTTGTATATCGAAGGCTCCGTCGCGCAGGCAGCTTCCCGGGTTCATGAAACCAAAGGAGAGCTGTATCACTTGCTCACAGACCCCAATGAGTGGGACAACCTGTATGAGCGCGAAGAGCACGCGCGGATCAGGGAGCAGCTGAAGACCGAACTGTTGATGCATCTCGCGGTCAGCTGGGCCAAAGGGCCGTTTTTCTACGATCGCGGCAGACTGAAACCGTTGAGGTAGATTGCCTGCGACGGACGTGCCCGTGGTTACACCTTGTATTGGACCTTTAGGCGTGGATGCGCGTGTCGCTTCACATGAATTACTCTGTTGACCGGGTAACCGGAGGCAAAGCCGTTGGCTGCCAGAATGCTTGCAGGACGAAATTCGATGCGGGCAGGGCGGAAGTCGGACTTTGCCTCTTTTTTTATACCAAAGATTAATCACGATGGAGGCGAGTTTGCGATGAAGATGTGGAAAACGGCGAAGAGGGAAGAAGCGAAGAACAGCCCAGGCGGAGAAAACGGGCCGAGCACAGTGCATGCAGCAGGCAAAACAGACAAGGGGCGCAGAACGGCCCGCGGAAGCAAACGGATGTTGATGCTGCTGCTCAGCGGCGTCATTGGCGCGTACCCGTTGGCAGGAAGCTTGGGATGGGAGCCATATGCCCATGCGGAAACAACGTCTGCGCCCCGTTTGGTGGAACAGCTCGGGCGAGGGTTGACCGCCGTTTATTTGGGAGAGGGAAAAGTTTACCTGAGCTGGCGTTTGCTCGGTACCGAATCGCAGCAAACCACATTTGACATTTACCGCAGAAGGGGCTCGGAAGAAGTGAAGCTGAATGACGCGCCGCTTGCCCAAGGCACGAATTTTACGGACACGGGAGTAGACGTTACGCAGAGCCACGGTTACGTGGTGAAATCCGTTGTGAATGGACAGCTGCAGGATATTAGCGAGGAGACGGTTATCGCTGCGCAACCGGAGGTTCGCAGCTTCTTCAGCATTCCGCTCGAGCCGATGACCTCCAATCCGTCCGACTATTTCGTGCAGCATGGCTGGCCTGGCGATCTGGACGGAGATGGGGAGTATGAATTCGTGGTGACCCGCATCCCGGTCAATGGGGGCAACAAATATGTCGAAGCGTACAGTCTGACCGAAGGGTTTCTCTGGCGCATCGATCTGGGGCCTTACAGCGTCACCGCGATCGATACGTATAACGCTCCGCCCGCATCCGTTAGCGAGTTCAGTGTTCCGGGCCTGGGCGGTTGGCGCGATAACGACAATGTCACCGTCTTCGACCTGGACGGCAACGGCAAAGCGGAGGTGCTGCTGCGCACGTATGAAGGCGTTGCGTTCGCGGACGGGAATGTCATACCGGCCACGCCGCAGCGTGAACAATACGTGTCGGTCGTGGACGGTCTCAGTGGAACAGAGGCTGCCCGGACGACGATCGTGAATGACTACGCCGCAGACGGTCCGCTGAGCGGGCATTTCGGCATCGCTTATTTGGACGGCGTGCATCCGAGCCTGGTGACTGCACTGAAAAATCGTGCCGCCAGCCGCGTGTTCCAGTACGTAACGTCAGCCTATGATTACAGGGACGGCGCGCTGACCGAGCGATGGAGACATGCCGGGGCAGACGGGGAGTTTTTTCATCAAATCCGCATACTGGATCTGGACGAAGACGGTCGGGACGAAATTTCCTTCGGCGGCTGGGCGCTGGATGATGACGGAAATACGTTGTACAGCCTGCCCGGCGTCGTGCACGGCGATCGGTTCCATATCACGGACATCGATCCGGACCGTCCGGGACTGGAGCAGTACGGGATACAGCAGGCGGAGAACGGCAACGTCAACCAGTTCCCCTGGTTTTATGCCGATGCGGCTACCGGGGAGCTGATCCGCACGGGCGAAGTGCCCCAGGACGTGGCACGCGGCACGGTTGCGGACATCGATCCCCGGTATAAAGGGCTTGAGTCATGGTCAAGCTCGGGCAGCATTTACAATGTAGACGGCGAAGTCATCAGTGCGGTTCAGCCTTCCACCAATTTCCGCATATGGTGGGACGGAGACGTATTGAGCGAATTGCTCGACAAAAACGTTGTGGAGAAATGGAATTGGGAATCGGAAGAGACGGCCAATCTGTTCACGGCAGAGGGCGTGCGCGTTAATTCGAGGAACGCCCCCGTGCTGTACGGCGATTTACTGGGCGACTGGCGCGAAGAAATTCTGTTCGAAGCCAGTGACAACCTGGAATTGAGATTATATACAACGACCATCCCGTCGGACGTCCGTCTGTACACGCTGCCTCATAATCCCGCATACCGTAACGGTCTCGCGGTCAAAGGATACATGCAGTCGCTGCTGACCGATTATTATCTGGGCGACGGAATGACGCCGCCGCTGTTGCCCGATATCCGCCCCGTAGCGCAATAACCCGTTTACGGGAGATCCGGCAGGAGACGGCGATTCTTCGCTCAATGATGCGTGGCACAACGGAACCCGGTAAGGGGCGGATGCGCTGTTCGCAAGCACTCCTTCAAAATGATCACGAGAAGAAAACCAGCCCTGCATGAACTGCGCCTCCATTGTTAGTCCTGTCTAACAAATGGGGGTGCAGGTCAATTGTCAAGGGCTGGTTTTGCACGTTCAATCGCTCCGCACGACATCGATTTCGAGCTGTTGCAGCGCCTGCAGCCAATCGGCCGGGCAGCATTTGTCCGTAACCACCATCGAAATACTTTCCAGTGGCGCAATGCGCGCAAAGGTCGAGCGCCCGAATTTCGTATGGTCCGCCACCAAAATCGTTTCCTCGGCCCGCTCCATCATCGTGCGGGATATTCGGGCTTCCTCCAGCAAATAGTCGGTGATGCCGTCCGTTAGCGATATGCCGCCCGCGGAGATGAACGCCTTGTTGACCTTGAACTGGTTCAGAAGCTCATGCGCGATCGGGCCGGTGGAGGCCTGAACGGCAGGCTGGATGTCTCCTCCAGCAAAAATGATTTTGCCTGCGAATTGTTCCAGCGCGCAGTTCAGGATCGGGACGGAGTTGGTGATGACGGTGACCTGGGAACGGGCTCTCAGCTCGCGCATGATCTCCAGCGTGGTCGTCCCGTTGTCCAAGAGGACGGTCTCGCCATCCTCGATCAATGCGGCCGCCGCGCGGCCGATGGCCTGTTTCTCGGCCGATTGCAGCTGTGATCGTTTCTGGAAGGGGGCTTCATTCATGCCGGCGCGAACGCGGACGGCGCCTCCGTATACTTTGCGCAGCTCGCCTTCCTTCTCCAGCCGGTCCAGATCCCGCCGAATCGTCTCGGTCGAGACCTGGAACAGCTGAGCCAGCGTTTGCACCTGAACCTTGCCTTCGATGGCCAGCCGGGTAAGAATCGTATGTTTGCGTTCCTCATAGGTTAGGGACATGATGCGGTGCCTCCTGTAGTTTACGTCGTTCTGCATTTCAATACTCGGGGGACACGGTTGTTAACGGTGTTTCAAATCGCGATGAATCCGTTCCGTATATTCCGTAATTACCTCGTCGTATGGAGGATAAGGGTAACCCTGCCGGGATGCGACCGCTTTCGCGTATTTGCGAAACAGGTCGTAGATGACGAAGAGGGATGACCACATCTCTTTATATCCGTGTTGCGAATAAGAAGACAGCAGCGCCTGCCAGTCTTCCTCCGGCAAATAGCGGTCGATGAATTTGTAGTTTTTCCCCACGCTAAAAGAATAGCCTTGTTCCGCCCCGATCTGCCAACTCATCATGCGCAGCAGATTCGGTCTGGAAATGTTGTTCATGTGATCCGCGGCAAACAGAATCTCTTTTCGTGCGAGGCCCTTGACGACATAGGTGGCGACGAACCAGAACTCGTTGCAGCAATCGTCGAAGGACCTGGCCGTAGGCGGTTTGATCCAGTAGGACTGATCGGTGGGTGCAGTTTGCTGCTGCTTCGCAGCCCGGCCGTCCTTGTCCAGCAGCACGCGAACCAGTCCGTCGCTGTCTTCGAAATAGGCTTCCGTTTCGTTCAGAGGAATGAGCGTCAAATCCAGTTTGTGCCCATCCGCCATAATCATGAGGTAGGAGAACCAGTTGCCGAGCTCGGGCGGGAACAGCTCCATATCCTCGGGCTTTTGCATCATGAGTCTTTCGCCAAAAACGTCGAGCCAGGCATCGTTCGACTTGAAGGAGTCCAGTTCGGTCACGAAAAAGGATATGTCGAAATCGCGGAACGGGTCTGGCGCAATGTTGGGATTGGTTCGTGAGCCTTCCAGCGTGACGAGGCGCACGCGTTCATCGGATTTTGCCGCGTTCAGGATGCATGCCAGCATGTCCTGGTCTGTTCGCATGATGCATTCCTCCATTGTGTATATAGGTTGAACCCATGATTTTTACACAGAGACACTACGCGGTCAGAGCCATCCTCCAATCGCTGTTATCTCCAAATTGTTTCTGTTCTCTCTCCGTTTGGTGCAAAATTCCAGTTCAATCTATATCGTTTGTTATTTTGTTGTTGTGTAGTTCGACGCAAAGGCCGCGCAATCCTTCTAGTTCGTAGTTGACAGATGGAGGAGTCAGGAATAATATCATAACAAACAACATGAAACCACACAAAACAACAATGTGGATTTCAGGCATGGGCAGGAGGCGCAGGATGAAACAGCCATTGGCATTTGGGAAAAATGGAAGCTTTACGATCGTGCAGTTTACGGACTTGCACTGGAAAGACGGTCGGCCCGAAGACGAACGCACGCGCCGGATGATGGAAACGATCGTGGAGGCCGAACGGCCCGATCTCGTCGTGTTTACGGGAGACGTGATCTATACCGGCCCGGTCGATCCGGGCAATCAACCATGCGAGCATCCGGAGCAGGCATTCCGGGATGCGGTGTCCGCGATTGAGGAACGGGGCATCCCCTGGGCGTTTGTATACGGGAATCATGACGCGGAGAATCGGATCACCCAGCAGGGGCTGATGGACGTCATTCAGGAACATGACCACAGCGTCACCGAACCCGGGCCGACGTCCATTGCCGGATTGGGCAATTATGCGTTATCCATCGCCGGTACGGACGGCAAGGCGGCAGCGCAGCTGTATTTTCTGGATTCGGGCGCCTATTCGCAGATCGAATCCATCCCCGGTTACGGCTGGGTTCAGCCGAATCAGCTCCAGTGGCTGATGGATGAATCCACACGCGCCAATCCCGGCCGCGCACGCGGGGAGAAGCTGCCAGCCTTGGCGTTTTTCCATATCCCGATTCCGGAATATCAGTACATGTGGGATACGCAGACCTGTTACGGCGTGAAGCATGAACCGGTGTGCTCCGCTCAAGTGAATTCGGGCCTGTTTGCGGCTATGCTGGAAATGGGGGACGTGATGGGCACCTTTTGCGGGCATGACCATGTGAATGATTTTCACGGGACGTACCACGGCATTCGCCTCTGTTACGGGCGTTCCAGCGGACACAGCACGTACGGACGTGACGGCATGCTGCGCGGGGCGCGGGTCATCAGGCTGCAGGAAGGGCAGCGCTCGTTTGATACATGGCTTCGTCTGGAAGACGGTTCGACGGTTGCAGAGCAGCCCGAACATGCTCCGGAAACGGCCGCAGGGCAGCAGCAAGCGTAAGAGAGGACGAAGACAACGATGATTTTGCCGATTACGCTGGTGTTGGCATCCGGCATGGCTCATGCGATATGGAGCATGTTTACGAAACGGAGCTTGAACAAAAGCGTTTTTCTTTGGTCGATAATGATGATTCCGACGGTGATTTTGCTTCCCACATTAGTCATGGAGCTTGCGGAACAAACACTGTCCACCGTGGCATACGGATTGTTGGTGGTATCTATGGCGCTGCAGGCGCTGTATTCGTGGCTGTTGTCCAAGACGTACGTTCTGGGCGACCTGTCACAAATTTATCCGATTATGCGGGGGACGAGCACGCTGCTGGTCCCGCTGATCGGCGTCGTTTTTTTGAGGGAAGCGCTGTCCCCGGCGGGATGGATCGGCATTGCCTGCATGCTTGGCGGTTTTGTTGCGTTGAGCGGCATCGGCGGCAGGTCAGTGGCGGGCCATTCCGGAGTACAGGGGTTGAAACCGGTGCTGATGGCGCTTTGCGTCGGGCTGTGTACCACCAGCTACGTGTTTGTGGACAAGTTGAATCTGGAACACCTTTCGCCGTTGTCCCTGCTTGAAGTAACCAACATCGGTTTCGTGGCGGGACTTACGCCGGCCATGCTTGCTTCAAAACAATTGCGGCAGGAATGGAAGGCCAATCGGTCGACCATCCTGCTTGGTGCGCTGCTGAACCCCGGGTCGTACCTGCTGTTCCTGTTTGCGCTGGAGCAGGCGCCGATGGCTCGTCTTGGCCCGCTGCGTGAGGTAGGGACGGTGTTTGCCGCCTTTCTCGGTATTTTGCTGCTGAAGGAGCAGCAGGGCAGGAAACGCATCCTTTGCTCGATCGTCATATTCGGCGGCATCTTGTTGATCGGCATGTGGGGATGAGGGCCATGTCTGATTTTTGAAGCACCGGGGTTCGGGAATATCATGTATACTCTTGGGGACAACGTATTTTTCAAGAGGGGGAGTCATGGTTGAGCGAGTTTAGCTTGGAGCAGATTCATTTGCGTGATCCTTACATATTGACGGTACCGTCCCGAAAGAAATACTACCTGTACGGTTCGATCGGAAAAAACGTATGGAACGGTCCGGCCATCGGTTTTGATGTTTACGAGAGCGAGGATCTTGTCCATTGGCAGGGACCGATTCCGTGTTTTCGTCCGGCACCGGACTTTTGGTCCGATCATCACTATTGGGCACCCGAAGTCCATGAATGGGATGGACGGTATTACATGTTCGCCAGCTTCAAGGCCGAGGGCATACCGCGGGTAACCGGGGTGCTGGTTGCGGATCAGCCGGAAGGCCCGTTTGAAATATGGGCGGAAACGCTGACCCCGCCGGAATGGGAGTGCCTGGACGGCACGCTGCATGTGGATGGACAGGGCGACCCGTGGATGATCTTTTGCCGGGAGTGGGTTCAGGTTGAAGACGGGGAGATGTATGCGGTCCGTCTGAAGCCAGACCTGTCGGCAGCGATCGGTGAACCGGTTCTGTTGTTCCGGGCTTCCGAAGCCCCATGGTCGGTGGGCAGTGGGGACGAAGGCCGCCGTCATGTGACGGACGGACCTTTTTTGTACCGGATGCAAAACGACGAGCTTGTCATGATGTGGTCCACCATGGGGGAGGCCGGATATACGATGGGCATTGCGCGTTCATTATCGGGGCGGCCCGAGGGGCCGTGGAAGCAGGACGAGACGCCGCTGTTTGCCAAAGATGGCGGACATGGCATGTTGTTTCGCACGCTGGACGGCAAACTCTGCCTGACCATTCATACGCCCAACGAACATCCGAAGGAACGCCCGGCCATATTCCGCATTGCGGAGCAAAACGGGAAATTCAGCCTCATAGACAAGTTGGGTTGAGCCGGGTTCGATAAATTCAGCGAAGTGACAAGGTCGAATAGAAACCAATAAGCATCGTATGCGGGAAAACCCCTTTGGTTGCCCAGGCTGCAAACGTCTGTACGGATGGATGTGAGCGGGGCTGCGGAAGGGGTATTTGCGTTTCTTAAAGGGGTCTTTGGCTTGGTTAGTTATTCCGGGAACCGGGGTTTGTTTTATTTGGGTCAGCCGGACGTGATATAGTGGTAAGGTGATGATTTGGAGATTACATGGGATCTGTGGGGGGAGGGCTTGGCTTAGGCGATGATACGGTTGGAGGATCGGCTGAAAGAGGACATCTCCGAATACGCGCAGCTTCTGCAGGATCTGCGGCGGGTACGGGCGCTTGGCTTGCCTCAATGCTACATTGGCGCGGGATATATTCGCAATTATATATGGGATCGTTTGCATGGTTATAAGCATCGCGACTCGCATACCGATATCGACGTAGTTTATTATGATCCGGAGGATGTGCGGGAAGAACGGGACGTGCAGATCGAGAACGTTCTTCGTCGTGAAACGGGGAATCCGCTCTGGTCGGTGAAAAATCAGGCCCGGATGCATCTGCGCAACGGTACGGAGCCGTATCAATCGACGTCGGATGCCCTTCGGCATTGGCCCGAGGTGGTAACGGCGGTAGGCGCTCGCCTGAATGAGCAGGACCAACTCGACATTTGCGCGCCGCACGGACTGGAAGACTTGTACGGTTTGATTGTGCGTCGAAGTCCCTTTTTTGCGGACCGGAGCGCATATTTGCGGCGTGTGGAAGGCAAAAATTGGCATCTACAGTGGCCGAAACTGACGATTATTCGGGATTAGCCTTGGGCAAATTCATCGAGTATTTCGTTCGTGGAGCTGTGGGTGGGAGTGGATGCCGATTGATAGAGAACTGGATGGGATGTTCACGTGTTAACGAACCTGAGGCGTTTTATTCGGCGGCATTGATGTGGTTTCGAGCGCTAACGAACCGTAGAGACGCTATTTGGCTGGATTGACATTAAAAAGACTCGTTCGGTCTACTTTAGCGTGCCTGAGATTCGTTAGCCTTCAACATGGGCGAAATCTTGCCGAATAAGGTGCGTGAGTTTCGTTAGAGTCTCTCCAGCGCCTGCTTTCCGTTACATGATGGGAAGGATACGTGGTAACTCGCGATTCGTGCAATCCGTCTATCCATCGCGATTGGAATTTGGTTCCTTGTTTGGCCGCAACGAAACTTCATACGATTTGTTTATAGGGTATACGGGAGCTTGAGTCAGAGTTCTGGCGTAAAGCTCAAGGAAGGAGGACAGGCCGGAGTTCATGAAACAATTCATGCGCAGCAAAGGGTGGATATTGGATATCGTTTTAGTGGTTAGTTTTATGCTCTTTTTATCGTTCTGGGGAGCACGGTTTCCCGTCATGTTTTTCGGCATGCTCAGCGCGGCGTTCATCGTTCTGCGCCGTATTGATTATAAGAGACACGTGGTGTTCAAAAGAATTCTGCTGATCGGCTTCGGCATCGCTGCCGTTTCGTTCGTCATCATAGAGGCCCTCGTATTTACCCAGCTGCACTCGGATGATCCCGAAGAGGCCGATTATGTCATCATTCTCGGATCAGGCATCAAAGGCACAGAGCTCTCGCTGACCTTGAAGCAGCGACTGGATGCCAGCCTGGACTACATACGCGCTCACCCGGATATTCCCGTCATTGTATCGGGCGGTCAAGGACCGGGGGAATCCATCACCGAGGCGCTCGCCATGAGAACATACCTTGTTGAGGAACAGGGCATCGATCCGGGACAGGTGCTGATGGAAGACAAGTCGACCAGCACGCAGGAGAATCTCGCCTTTTCCAAAAAGATCATTGAAGATGCAGGGAACGAACATCCTGAAATCATGCTGGTAACGAGCGACTACCACATGTTCAGGGCCAAATACCTGGCTTCCAAAAACGGATATGCATCAGCATACGGCATTTCGGCGCCTTCGCCGATGCATCTGAAGCCGGTCAACATGATCCGCGAGTATTTCGCGGCGATCAAGGCCTTTCTCTAGATGCGGGAAAACAGGCAAACGCCGGCTCGTTGTTCCCGATCGGGTATGGCGGCCCTTGTTGTTTGGACCGATAAAGGTTTGGCGGATACGCATGAGGTTGGGGAGAGCCCCAGCGTGGCAATCCGCGAACATCTGCGGAAGGAGTGATTTATTTCAGATGAAGACACATCTATTGCTTTTCGAAGGTTATGTTTCCTTTGAAATCATGCTGGCAAGTTATTTTATGAAAACGCAAGGGGAAATCGTAACGGTGGCGCCGGATCGGGGACCGCTTCGATCTTACGAGGGATTGTCCGTCAACCCGGACCACCTTTTCACAGAGCTGAACCCGGCTGAAGTCGAATTGCTTATCATTCCTGGCGGTGATGTCACATCGCTGCTTGACAGGCAGCCGCTGTTTGAATGGCTGCGGGCGCTCGATCGGAATGGATCGGCGCTGGCCGCCATTTGTGCAGGCACATTGCTGCTGGGCAAGGCCGGCTTATTAGCGGGACGCTCCTTCACAACCAATGCAGAGACGGAAATGAGGACCATCACTTCGGAAGGGCATTACATGGATGCAAACGTGGTCGTTGACGGGCGTCTCGTTACGGCCAAAGCGCAAGGATACGTTGATTTCGGCATTGAGCTCGGCAAGGTCATGGAGATCTATTCGGGTCCGGAAGATTTAGCGGAGACGGTCGAAGTATTCAAGTATTTTGGCGACTCAAAATGATCAAAATGAAACGAAAGGACGTTCTTGTCGGCATCTTGCCGAGGGGGCGTCCTTTTTGAGTTAGCCCGCTTCTCTTGGTGAGAAGCTTACCGAGTATATGATTTTTCAATAACGTTATAGATTGTTTCGATTAAACATCCAGGAAGGGATCAAGTATCATTTAATACCAAGTATATCAATTGAATTAATCAATATTATAACGCGCAGGCATCATGGGCTAATGTTGCGGATCAGCAGCACATGAATGTCTGACAGGGGGAGTGGGGATCGCATGCGCACACGGATACGCTGGGCTTCGGTCATTTTGACATTGGTTTTGTTGTTGTCGGCTTGCGCGAACGGTTCGGGCGGGGGTCAAGGAACGGCGACGAACAGTCCGACAGAAGGGTCTGAAGCATCGGGGAGTACGATAGCCAAAGGAGGGGACGTCACTTACGCGCTCGCCACCTCGCCGGATACGTTGGACCCGGCACGAAGCGGGCTTGCGGTTGCCATTCGCGTTTACCGGACGATTTTCGAAAATTTGGTGGTAAAAACGAACGATGGCACGATCAAACCTTGGCTGGCCACCGAGTGGGAGGAGTCGGAGGATCACAAAACGTATACGTTCAAACTGCGTAAGGGAGTGACGTTCCATGACGGCACGCCATTCAATGCCGAAGCGGTGAAATTCAGCTTGGACCGTATTCTTGACCCGAACACCAAAGCCGGCAATTCGGCGGCATTAATCGTTCCTTACGAAAGCTCCGACGTGATCGATGAATATACAATCCAACTGAATTTATCCGAGCCTTCGCGTGCATTTCTCGGCAATTTGAGCCAAGCTGCGCTGAGCATCGTATCGCCAACCGCGGTGAAAAAGTACGGCGAGCAGTTCGGACAGCATCCGGTCGGTACAGGACCTTTCAAATTCATCAAATGGGACGAGAACGTGCAGGTACAGGTTGAACGCAATGCCGACTACGCTTGGGCTCCAGAAACAGTTGAAAATAAAGGAGCACCATATCTAAACACGCTCACGTTCAAAATCATGCCGGAAGAAGCCACTCGCGTGGGCAGCCTGCAAAGCGGACAAGTGACGGCCATCGAGACGGTCCCGCCCCAAAATGTGCTGACATTGGAGAAACAGCCCGGTTTTCAATTGCTGAAAGTGAACACGCCAGGTCTTCCTTATACGTTGTTCATTAATCAGAAAAAAGAACCATGGAACGAATTGAAGGCCAGGCAGGCATTGCAATACGGCATCGATGTCGGTTCGATCGTGAAGACGCTGTATCTGGGCACCTATGAGCAAGCCTGGTCTGCGGTGACGCCTTCCATATTGGGTTACGATGCTTCTCTGGAAAATGCGATCCAGCCCGATCAGGCGAAGGCAGCGCAACTGCTGGAAGAGATCGGTTGGAAAGTCGGCGCGGACGGCATTCGTGAAAAGAATGGACAGAAACTTGTCTTGCATTACGTGGACGGTTCGCCGAACCGGGAAAAGCGGAATGACATTGCTGCAATGATCCAACAGCAGCTCAAAAAAATCGGCGTACAGGTCGAAGTGGAAATTACGCAGGATGTCGGTACCGTTGTGCACACGAACGGGGACTATGATATCTACGGCAACAGCCAGGTCAAGGATGATCCGCATGCGCTGCTTCCTTTCTATCATACAGCTGCTCCGGGAGCGAGGGCTACACTGTCCAATCTTTCCAGTCCGGAAGTCGACGAGTGGCTTGAACAAGGGGCGGTTGAATTCGACGATGCCAAGCGGGCTGAGATATACGGCAAAGTGTTGAGGTACATCCACGATCACGCGATTATCATTCCGATATACATCTTCCCGTATGTGGTAGGAGCTAGCGATACGCTGAAAGGATTGCAATTTGATGGCTTGGGGTATCCGATCTTCAACGATGTATACGTTCAAAAATAGACGCATTGTCCAGATAAAACGAACTCTTCCCTTTATTGAGACTGCACGACGAAACGGAATTGTACACAGAAAGGATGAGAAACTTGGTCGAAGGCGTGGATTCAATTATTTCCCGGAACGAAGAGCTGTATTTGGAGCGATTGTTCAAGCTGCTGCGCCAGCCAAGCATCAGCACGCAAAATATCGGCATGCTCGAATGCGCCTCCCTGGTACAAGAGTTGTTCACAGATTGTGGCATCGAAAACCGCCGTTATGAAACGGAAGGGCATCCGATCATTTACGGGGAATACCTCCATCCCGACAATGAAACCACCGTGCTTATGTATGGCCATTATGATGTGCAGCCTCCCGATCCGCTGGACGAATGGGCAACTGCTCCTTTTGAACCGGCGATTCGAAACGGCCGCATCTATGCACGGGGAGCGGGCGACAACAAAGGGCAATTCGTTGCAAGCATACTCGGTGCAAAGACGTACCTGGATTTCCAGGGACGATTGCCCGTGAACGTCAAATGGATCATCGAGGGAGAAGAGGAAGCCGGGAGCCGTCATCTGGCAGCTTTCGTAGAGCAGCACCGCGCGCTTCTACAAGCGGACCTGGTCTATACGACAGACGGTTCTTCCCATGAGTCGGGAGCACAATCCATCCTGCTCGGCGTGCGCGGTGCTTTGGGCGTGGAGCTGGTGGCGGAAGAAGCGAGATGGGACAACCATTCGGGCAACCTCGGCAATATCGTGCCTAATCCGATATGGCGACTGGTCGAGTTGCTGCACACGATGCGCAGCGGAAACGAGGTGACCATTGAAGGGTTCGCCGATGGAGTGAAACCGCCGACGGAGCTTGAAGAAAAGATATTGCACGACATCCCCTACGATCTGGAAGGGGTTCGACGCAAGAGCGGCTATGCTGCGCTGGATATCGATAGCGATACGTATCATCGCAGGCTGATGTTCGAGCCGACGCTGAATGTGAACGGATTGTTCAGCGGTCATACAGGCAAAGGAGGAAGGTCGATCATTCCGGCACGCGCCACAGCCCGGTTGGACATTCGTCTCGTTGCAGGACAGGACCCCGATCAGGTATACGAAGCGCTCGCCCGCCATGTGCGAAAACATGATGCCGGCATTACGCTGACGCGCAAAGGGGCGGTCCCCGCTTCAAGGACGCCCGCAGACCATCCGGCCGTGCTCGCCATTGCCGAGGCATTGGAGCAATCCACAGGGCAACGTCCTGTCATTCAGCCCAGCCTTGGCGGCACGCTGCCGGACTATGTGTGGACCCAGATTTTGAATGTGCCCTCCGTTATTGTTCCATATGCGAATTACGACCAAAACAATCATGGTCCGAACGAAAACTTGGAAATCAGCACTTTTTTCAGGGCGATCCGCAGTACATGTTACGTGTTGGAGCATTTGTCGCGCGTTTCTTTCAAGAGATGGTCGGGACAACCAGGTCATGCAATCCGGTGATATAAATGAACGAAAACGCAAGTGAGGGTGTGTCACAGCCCGCAGCTTGCGTTTTTTGCGATGTTTTGGTTCAGAGGCATTACCTTGTTTCGCCACATTAGCTGGTATGCATTGCTCGTCTGCTCGTCACTCCTTATTTTCGGGCAGAGCGCTTGCGCCGTCATGTTATAATAGTGTAAATCATAACCAAACGATGCAGGAGTGTACTATGATCAAAGACTATATGTTACCCGGACTTGTTCAAGAACATAAAATATGTGCGGAGCAGATGGAAGAAATCGTACGTTTGCTTGCTCAAGCTCCGCTTCTGTACGACGATGGACGCTCCATTCAGACAGATGATTTTCTCGCCGGTCTGGAAATGCAATTGACCCCGGAAAAGCGCCGCGCCGTGACGGAACTGTATGAACTGGCTGTAACGGCCTGTCGGCGCTGTGCCGACGAAACGGCCTACGAGCAGTTGCAGGATGTGCTGGGACTGCAAGCGGAGCTTTGGCAGGAAGGCGTGTTGTCCGTATCCGCATGGATGGTTTGGCTGGAGGAAATCGGTTCAGGAAAGCGCGTATTGCCGGAGTATGACTTTGTCGCCATGCTCGGTTCCTTGCCAGAGGGCTTCATGATTCATGATTTTTACGATGTGCTGAGAGAGCAGCTTGAGCAAAACCCTGCTCACGATTGGGCACGCCAAGAATGCGCGAAATTATACGCGGCACTGGGAGCAGGGAATACGCGGAACGAATAACCGAGGTCGCGATCGCTTCCATGGGCAACAAATGTGCAAAAATGAGCAAACCAATAAGGCGATTTCGGCGTTCTTACTTGTATATGGAATGTTCGCAGTGCATTCTGCGCGGAAACGGGGCGATTCGATGGGCAAAGTGGTATTGGCGGGAGGCACGGGGTTTGTAGGGCAGGATTTTGCGGACAGATTCGGCAAGCTCGGGTACGAGGTGCTCATCATCTCGCGCCAACCGGGGCATGTCGGCTGGGAAGACCGATCAGGCATTGTCCAGGCTCTGGAGGGGGCCGAAATGTTGATCAATCTGGCCGGAAAATCCGTGAATTGCCGTTATACCGAGGAGAACCGCAGGGTGATTCTGGAGTCCAGAACACGGACAACCCGGGCACTGGGCGAGGCCGCGCTGGCTTGCAAACAGCCGCCGAAGGTTTGGATCAATTCGAGCACGGCGACGATCTACAGGCATGCCGAAGATCGCCCGATGACGGAAAAAGAAGGCGAGATCGGTACAGGGTTCTCTGTTGACGTCGCGAAAGCTTGGGAGCAAGCTTTCTTTGAGTTTCAGCTGCCTTCCACGCGCCAGATCGCCCTTCGCATAGCCATCGTGCTGGGCAATGGCGGGGTGATGCAGCCGCTCGCGAATCTGGTCCGCTTCGGCTTGGGTGGTGCGCAGGGATCGGGACGGCAGCAGTTCAGCTGGCTGCACATCGAGGACTTGTTCCGGATAGTCCAGTTTCTGCAGCAGCATGAGCAGTTGGAAGGTGTCTTTAATGCTTCTGCGCCCCATCCCGTAACGAACCGCCAGTTGATGGCGAGTTTGAGAGAGCAGATGGGGGCGAAAGTCGGCTTGCCTTCGCCGCGCTGGATGCTGGAACTCGGCGCGCGCTTTATTCGAACCGAAACGGAGCTTGTGCTCAAAAGCCGCTGGGTGCTTCCCGAGAGGCTGGAGCAGGAAGGGTTTGTGTTCAAATATGACACGCTTGATAAGGCGCTTGCGAGCATTTTGCAGCGATAGCTTTAACAGGTTCGGTTTGTTCGTATGACATGAAGATGTGGAAGAGGCAGATCGTCTGCCTTTTTTCCGTTACATAAATAGAAAGAGGTTGGGCCATTGCAGCTTAGAAGAGTGAAGATCGTTGGAACCGGAAAGTATCTTCCGGTACGGAAAGTAACGGATGAGGAACTGGATGCTCGCCTGCAGGTGCCTGCAGGCTGGGTTGGCAAAGCGACGGGTGTGGGCGTGCGTCACTATGCCGAAGGAAAGGAAACGTCGTCGTACATGGGAGCAAGGGCGGCGGAGGCGGCACTGGCGGATGCCGGGTTGCAATTCACCGATGTGGACTGCCTCGTGTGTACGAGCGGCACGAAGGAGCAGCCTCTGCCAAGCACGGCTGCGTTCATCCAGCAGGCCATGGGAGAGCAGGATTCGGGCATCCCGGCCTTTGACATGGACGCGACTTGCCTGAGCTTCCTGAACGGTCTGGACGTGATCTCTTATATGGTAGATGCGGGCCGTTACCACCGGGTGCTGCTGGTTGCCTCGGAGATTGCTTCGCCGGGACTAAACTGGGCAGACAAAGAAAGCGCCGCGCTTTTCGGGGACGGGGCAGCGGCTGTTATTATTGAGCGGGCTGCCGACAACGAGAGTTCCCGGATCGTGCATGCCTCGATGAAAACGTACAGCCGGGGAGCGCGCTACTCGGAGATTGCCGGTGGAGGAACAAGGCTTCATGCGGCCCATTACGATGCTTCCGCACCGGAGCCGTATTTGTTTCATATGGATGGGCAGGCGATTTTTCGTATGGCGTCAAGGCTGCTCCCGGGATTTATGGATGACTTGCTTGCGGCTTCCGCAACGCGGATGGAGGATTTCAAACTGGTCATTCCCCATCAGGGAAGCGCGATGGCGATGAGGCTGCTTCGCAAAAAACTGGGCATTCCGGCGGAACGGTTCATGGACATCACGCGCAATCATGGCAATACGATTGCCGCGTCCATTCCGATGGGGCTGCATGAAGCCATTCGCCAGCAGCGCATTCAACGGGGCGACAGGGTGCTGATGGTGGGCACGGCTGCGGGATTGTCTCTGGGGGGACTCATTTTTGACTATTGACATTGCCGTGCAAGGCCATATGCGCTCTACTCCCCTTCGCGTGTTATTGACGGGCGGGCGTGCGCCGGTGACGCTTGATTTGGCGCGCATGCTTAAGCGGACAGGCCATAAGGTATATGTTGCCGAGAGCATGAAACACCATCTATGCAGTGCGTCTTCCGCGGTAGACCGGTGTTTTGCGGTACCGCCGCCACGCCAAGAGCGGGCCGCGTATTTGGAGGCCTTGGAGAGCTTGGTAAAGTTTCATCAGATCGATGTGCTGATCCCGATGTGCGAGGAGATTTTCCACGTGGCCCGGGGGGCGGAGCGGCTGCGCGAGCACTGCCGTGTTTTGGCTCCGGCCATGGAACAGCTGCATAGGATGCATCATAAACATGAGTTTATTTTGCTTGCCCGCTCGCTGGGTCTTCCGGTTCCCGAAACTCGCCTGATCGAGAGTCGTCGGCAGTGGATCAAGGAAGACGCTGACTTGCAGGCAAAGGGGCACTGGGTATGGAAACCGGTGTATTCCCGCTTTGCTTCCAAAGTGCGGCTGCCGAAAATGCGCAGCGGCGGGAATCGGCGTGGGGCATGGAGCATGCCATTGCACGATCTTTCCCAAACCCGGCACTCATACCGGAATGAACCGCCTGAAGGCGATCGTTTGTCCCCGGCTTCTCCTTGGGTCGCACAGTCTTATATTGAAGGCCGGGGAGTGTGCACCTACAGCATTGCGCATGAAGGCTTGGTGGTGGCGCATGCCGCTTACGAGAATCGTTTCCGGACAGGCCGGGCAGGAGCCAGCGTGCATTTTGAGCATCTGGAACATGAGCAGGCACTGCGTTGGGTCAGGCGTTTTGTCGAGGGGACGAATTATAGCGGCCAGATCAGCTTCGATTTCATGGAAACGCCGGATGGCCAAGTGTTTGCCATAGAGTGCAATCCCCGCGCCACGAGCGGCATTCATCTGTTTGGTTCGGGGGAAGAGCTGGTCAGCGCCTTGTTGGCTCCTGAACGTCTGGCGAGCGAAGGGCGCATGGCTGTTCCAGGACCTGATGCCAAGGCCATGCTGCTGCTGCCGATGCTGGGCGTCGGGCTGAAATATGCGTGCACGCCGTCCCGATTGCGGAAATGGGCGCATGCCTGGAAGGGCGCTCGCGATGTCGTATATGCTCGCGGGGATGGAAGACCCTGGCTGCAGCAGCCGCGCATCGTGCTGGACGCATGGCGGCTTGCACGGAACCATCGGGTTTCTCTGACGGAAGCCCTGACTCATGACATAGAATGGAATGGTGAATAGCAATGAACAGAGCATTGGTAACGGGGGCCACCGGCTGCCTCGGCCGCAACCTGGCCGTCAGGCTGGCTTCGGAAGGCTGGGAGGTTACCGCCATGGGGCGCGATTCCGGCTTGGGCCAGTCGCTTCAATCGGAAGCGGAGGGCATTCGGTTTGTGCGCGGCGACCTTCGGGACAAACACGCTGTCGAACAGGCATGCCAAGGACAGGATGCGGTGTTCCACTGCGCGGCGTTATCGTCGCCATGGGGAGCGTATCGCGAATTTTACGGCAGCAACGTGGAAGGCACGCAAAATGTAGCCGATGCGTGCCTGCGATCAGGCGTGCAGCGATTGATTCATGTATCCACGCCAAGCGTGTACTTTGGGTACGTTTCCAGGCATATGATTCATGAGGATGATCCCTTGCCGCCGAGACCGGCGAATCATTATGCGGCGACGAAACGTTTGGCCGAACAGGCTGTGCTTCAGGCCCACGCCGAAGGAATGCCTTCCATTATCATTCGTCCGAGAGCCATCTTCGGCCCCCATGACCGGACGCTGTTCCCGCGGATCGTGGCGGCGAATGCCAAATCGGGCGTGCCGATGATCGACGGCGGACAGGCAGAGATCGATCTGACGTGCGTCGATAACGTCGTGGACGCGTTGCTGCTTTGCTGGAAGGCCGACGAACAAGCGCTCGGCAGGGCGTACAACATATCCAACGGCGATCCAAGGCCGTTCAAGGACGTCGTTGCCGACCTTTTCTCGATGCTCGAACTGCCTTTGCGCACGCGCCGCATATCGCTTCGGACGGCGTACGGAGCCGCGGCGGTGCTCGAAGGGGTGCATCGCCTGCTGCCTTTTCTCGGGGAGCCGATGCTTACCCGCTATACGGTCGGCTCGTTAGCCGTCACGCAGACTTTGGACATTAACGACGCGAAGCAGAAGCTCGGGTATGCGCCGCGATTGTCCGTGGACGAAGGCTTGCGGAAATTCGCGGATTGGTGGAGGGCTGCTGCATGCTGACATCGACCGCCGTTGAACTGCACCTTGGCGCTGCGGGGTACTGCACGCATCCCGAATTCCTGACACTGCGCGGCGGAAGCCTGCGCCCCGTTTCGTTTCCGGCCGGTTTCGCCTGCATCGTGCATCCGGTGCATGGACCCATGCTGCTGGATACGGGTTATAGCTCGCGTTTCTTCCGGGAAACGAATCGTCTGCCCAATGCGCTGTACCGTTATATTACGCCCGTCGTCTACAATGAAGGGGACGGTGCCGTTCGGTTTTTGGCGCGGATCGGCCTGCAGCCGGAAGACATTCGCTATATCATTCTCTCGCATTTCCACGGGGATCACATTGCGGGCGTGCGGGATTTTCCGCAGGCAAAAATGATCTATTTGCCGCAGGCCTACGATGCCGTTCGTTCATTGGGCCCGATCGCTGCCGTGCGGGCAGGTTTCCTGTCCGGATTGCTGCCGGAAGATTTTGAGGCCAGATCTCTTCCCGTGACAGGAAAGGCGAAGCGAGTGGAAAGCCTTCCGGCAGATTTTCCATTTCCGGAGGTCTACGATCTGTTTGGGGATGGCAGCATATTGGGCGTTGATGTTTCCGGACATGCCGCAGGCATGATGGGACTGCTGCTCAGCACGGGCAGGCACGATTATTTCCTGTGCGCCGACGCTGTCTGGTCCAGCAGGGCCTTTCGCGAACAACGCAGGCCGCATGCGTTTGCCGGCCTCATCATGTCGGACCGTGGGGAGTATCGGCGCAACTTTGACCGGTTGATCGCGATGCATCAACGATTCCCTCACATTCGAATCGTGCCCAGCCATTGCCGCGAAGCGCTGCAAGCCTGGGGAACGGCCGAGGGGGCGACCCGATGAGCACGTTTCGCATACTGCGCCACTACGCATTGACTCGGGGGCTCCGAACTTGGAGAACGCGCCAGGCGCTTGAGCGCTGGCAGGAGCGGCAGATTGTTCGCCACGTCGATCGCATCCGCGAAAGCTCTCCCTTTTACCGGGAATGGTGGGCAGGGATTGCGTCGTCTGACTGGAGAAATTTCCCGCTGATCGACAAAACGCTGATGATGCAGCATTTCGATCGGCTCAACACGGTCGGCATATCGAAAGACGAAGCGATGGCCCTCGCCGGAGAGGGGGAGGAAACGCGCAATTTCAAACCATCGCTGCAGGGCATGACGGTAGGACTGTCTTCGGGAACGTCCGGCAACCGCGGATTGTTTCTGGTGAGCGAGCGCGAGCAGGATGCCTGGACGGGTACGGTGCTGGCCAAGCTGCTGCCGGGCGGGCTGTGGCGGAAGGCGCGGATCGCGTTTTTTCTGCGGGCGAGCAGCAATTTATACGAATCGGTCCAGCGCGGTCGGCTTCAGTTTCAATATTTCGACCTGTTGGAGCCCGTTCATGAACTGATTGGGCGGTTGGAAGCGTATCGGGCCACGGTGTGGGTTGCGCCTCCATCCATGCTGCGCATGTTGGGCGAGGCCTATGCGAAAGGTACCTTGACCGTCAGACCGGACAAAATCATCTCGGTAGCCGAGGTGCTTGACCCGCTGGACCGCAGCGTGCTGGAGCAGACGTTCGGCCAGACGATCCATCAGGCGTATCAGTGCACCGAAGGTTTCCTGGGGGCGTCCTGCCGCATGGGCATGCTGCATCTCAATGAGGACGTCGTGCATATCGAAAAGGAATACATCGATCCGTCCACGCGGCGCTTCGTGCCGATCGTTACGGATTTTTCCCGCACTTCTCAGCCCATTGTGCGTTACAGGCTGAACGACATTCTGACCGAGGCGGAAGGGCGCTGCGCCTGCGGTTCACCGTTTACCGCCATCGAGCGGATCGAAGGACGCTGCGATGATATGCTTTCTTTTTTGCATCGCGTGACCGGAGAGCCTGTGCCCGTATTTCCTGATTTTGTTGCTCGGGCGGTCATCGCCGCTTCTCCCGCCATTTTGCATTACCGGGTGGTGCAGCGCGTCGGTGGGGAACTGGAAGTCTCCATACGGCACGTCGGGGCGGAAACAACGGAACAGATCGAGACCAAGGTGTCGGCAGAGCTTTGTGCATTGGCTGAACGTTTGGAATGCGACTTGCCCGACATCAGGCATGTTCCGTATACATTCGAACCCGGCGTGACCAAGCTGCGCAGGGTGGAGAGAGAGCGGGCATGACGATCCGCCAAGAGGAAGGAAATTCGTTGAAACGGGAAGGATGATCGGGGTGACGGAACGAAAGAGGGGGCAAGATGAACCTGTTGCGTTGATTACGGGCACGTCGAGCGGTTTCGGCATGCTTACTGCAGTGACGCTGGCCAAACAGGGATACCGGGTCGCAGCAACGATGCGTGATCTCGGGCGCAAGGAGGAACTGGCAAAACGCGCCGAAGAAGCGGGCGTCCTGGATCGGCTGCATTTTATGCGATTGGACGTCACGGATACCGAATCCATCCGGGAGGCGGTTGCTGAAGCGTTGCGGATTCGCGGGCGGATTGATGTGCTGGTGAACAATGCGGGTTTTGCCGTGGGCGGTTTCATTGAGGAGCTGACGATGGAGGATTGGAGAGGCCAGATGGAGACGAATTTGTTCGGTCTGATCGGGGTGACTCGCGAGGTGCTCCCGGGCATGCGGGTCCGCAAAGATGGACTGATCATCAACCTTTCCAGCGTCAGCGGATTGTCCGGTTTTCCGGGGTATGGGCCATATGCGGCTTCCAAATTTGCCGTGGAAGGTTTCACGGAGAGCCTGCGTCATGAGATGCGGCCCTGGGGCGTCAAAGTGGTGCTCGTAGAACCGGGTGCTTATCGTACGCCCATCTGGGGCAAAGGGCTGGGTAATATCAGAAACCGCGAGGATTCTCCATACAAGGAGCAGTTGGACGCGGTGCTGAATTATTCCCGCCGGGCTTCGCAGACCGCCCCAAACCCGCAGGATGTCGCGGATCAGATCGCCCGTATCGTGCGTATGCGTTCTCCGCGCCTCCGTTATGCGTTGGGCAAAGATTCGGGCATGCTTATTTTCGCAAAATCATTTTTGCCTTGGAAATGGCTGGAATGGATCATCGCCCGTGGATTGGAACAGTCGGCGAAACGAAAGTAATGGGATGGCCGTTCAGGTTACAGGTTACGTTTCAATACATGTCGGAGGTGCGCGTTCACGAAAATGCTTTTGTGTTTTTTACGGGTTTGGCAGACGTGAAGAGACAGATCGATTATCCTTACGAGGTGAATGGAGTGGCGGAGCATGAATGAACGAGTGGACTCATCGAAAATCATTTTTCGCGGCATTCTGCCGGATGAGGCAGAAGCATATTGGCCGTTGCGGCTGGAAGCGTTGAAAAACCATCCCGAGTCGTTCGGCGCTTCCTATGAAATGTCTGTACCGATTCCGTTGGAAGAGGTTCGGGAACGCATTCATACCGATCCCGACGATTATATTTTGGGAGCCTACACGGAAGAAGGCATGCTTGCAGGCATGATGGGCTTCAAAAGGGAGCAGGGAATCAAGTTGAAACACAAAGCATTCATTTGGGGAGTTTATGTGTCGCCGCCGTTTCGCGGCCAAGGCATAGCTTCGGGTTTGCTGAAAGAGGTATTGGAGCGCGGCAGAAGGCTGGACGGGCTGCAGCAGATCAACCTGAGCGTGGTTGACTCGAATGAATCCGCCAAACGATTGTATGAGCAGCACGGGTTCGAGGTATACGGCATTGAAAAAAACGCGCTTGTCGTTCAGGGCCATGGATATGATGAAGCCCATATGACGTACTTCTACGTTAAAAGTTCTTAACGAGAAACAGGAGGGGGCAGTTGCATGTGCAGATATGCGATGAATGGACCTTACAAGGAAGTATTTGCCTGTTTCGCGTGCCGCAAATCGTTCAAACAAACTTCCAAATATGATCTGGAACCCGGGGTTTATGAGACGTTGGAACCTGTTTGTCCCCAGTGCGGCATGCCGATGCACAGCATGGGTCAGGATTTCAGGGCGCCCAAACAAAAGGACGTGAAGCAATGGGCAAAGGTGATCAATTTGTATGAGCACGGCTTCACGTATCATAACTGTGGTTGTGGGGCGGGATACCGTCCTGCAGAACCCCGGGAGCTGCCGGCTTTTTTGGAAGAGCATGCATCCAGAAAACGAAGTGACGGCGAAAGACTCTTGCAGCGTTTGTTGAACGGATGACGTTCAGGGAAAGACCCGCGAATGGAGGACGGACATACGATGATCCGCATGTATGAACAAAAGGACCTGCAACATGTCATTGCAGCACATATTCGTATTTATCGCGAGGAGTATAATTATGATGAAGGGTTCGCCGCCTTTGTGAAGAATGCAGTGCAGCAGTTCGGGCACGCTGGAGATCATGAGCATGAAATGATGTGGGTCGTGGAATTGGATGGCCGGCATGCAGGATCAATCGGGCTGGTCAGAGCGGACGAGCATACGGCGCAGCTTCGCTGGTTCCTGCTCGAACCGGGGGCACGGGGACAAGGCTGGGGGCGCAAACTGCTGGAGCAGGCCATTCGTTTCGCAGAGGAGCGGAGTTATGGCCGAATCGTGTTATGGACCAATGAAGCGTTAACCGACGCTCGCCGGTTGTACAGTTCCTTCGGTTTTGAGATCGTAGAGCGACAGACGCAGCATTTGTCCGGCCAAAACGTAAATGAAGAGAAATGGGCTTTACGTTTGAACCGGAAACGGGAGGGAGCAATGTGACTAACCATCGGATGTGGAAGAAGGCGATTTTTGCGGCAGCGGGCGGAGGTTTGCTCCTGGCCATGTTGTGGGATGTCTCCGTTCAGGTAAACGAAGGGATTGCCGTATTGCGAATCGAGCAGAGCTTGCAGCAAATCACCAGCTCCTCGGCCGGCATGGTGCATAGCAACCCTCACGCGTATATTTCCTCCAGCGCGGATGCTTATAACCAGTTGTTGGATTTGGATACGACCGGATTGCGGGTTCTGCTGCAGCGGTTGGAAACGAGTCCGGACAATGGCCTGCGGGAGTGGATCATGGCGGAAGCCGGCTCTAGCCTGCTGGGAGAAGCTAACCCGGTAGAAACATGGGAGAGTGGCAAAGACTGGCTCAGACAGTATAAAATGAAGGCAGAGTAAACATTCCTCACCTCCAGTCATCATGAACAGGAATCACGACATTCCTGAAAGTCGAAACCATACGTAATGAGGTGAAACCTTTGAATAGTAAAATTGCATTTTTTGATTCCGGCATCGGCGGCCTGACGGTGCTGCATGAGGCTCTGAAACGACTTCCGCAGGAACAGTTTCTGTATTATGCGGATACGCTTCATGTTCCTTATGGTACGAAGCCGGCCGACGCGGTGCGCGGACATATTTTTGATTGTGTGGAAGCCATTATGCAGGAGCAGGTCAAGGCGCTTGTCATTGCCTGCAATACGGCGACAAGCCTTGCGGTCAGAGATCTGCGGAGCCGACTGGACATACCGGTAATCGGCATGGAGCCGGCGGTCAAACCCGCTGTGGAAATGAATCGAAAGAACGGCAAACGTGTACTGGTGTTTGCTACTCCGCTAACCTTGAGCCAAAGCAAATACAATGCGCTGGTGTCCCGGGTGGACGATCACTACAGCGTGGACTCGGTCCCGCTGCCCGAACTTGTCGAGTGGTGCGAACAGCTCGATTTTGATCCCGACAAAATCGCCGGTTATTTCCGTCAAAAGCTGGAGGGCCTTGACATGAAGCAATACGGAACGGTGGTGCTTGGTTGTACTCACTATCCGTACTACACGAACATTCTCGAATCCGTTTTGCCGGACCATGTGCAAGTCATTGACGGAAGCCAGGGCACCGTCAAACGGCTGAAGCAGCTGTTGGGCGTTTCCGACCAGTCAGGCAAATGGGATGAAAGTCAAATTTCTTTCCTGAGCTCGTCGGGTCGGGAAGAGGATCGTGAAAAAATGAAACGTGCGCTCGCCTATTTGGAAAGCTGCTAAAGGTGCATCAGAGCTACAGAATGCAGGAGGGGTGGCCGTGCAGTCCATTTATCTCATTCGACATGCCCAGGCTTCGGGCCAGGAGCCGGATGCCGAGCTTACGGATCTTGGTTTGGTCCAGGCTGAACGTTTGGCGGAGCTGCTGGCCGACTCCGCGATCAAATATATCGTTTCCAGTCCATGGAAACGGGCGATTCATACCGCTGTCCCGCTTGCTCGGACGGTGATGCGGCATATACATACCGACGAACGTCTTCAAGAGCGGGTGTTGAGTACTCGGCATCTGGACAACTGGATGGACGTCCTTGCGCATACATATTTGGATGAGGATTGGGCAGAAGAAGGCGGGGAGTCATCCCGAATCGCAACGAGCAGGGGAATGGAAGTGCTGAAGGAGTTGTGGGGCAGATCCGAACAACGCGCAGCAGTGATCACCCATGGAAACCTGCTGTCCTTGTTGATCCGGACGTACGATCCGAGCTTTGGCTTTGAGCAATGGAAGATGCTTTCGAATCCGGATGTATTCGTGCTGGAGAGACAAGGGAATGGGGACGTTCCCATGCTCCGCCGATGCTGGAACGGCTAAAAGCAGCAAAAGAGTGCTCAAGCGATAAGGATATCGACTGGAACACTCTTTTTGTTCTATAAACAGACTCTTAAACGGAATTACAGGACGGCAATCAACAGGATGACCCATCCCGCGAGAAAAGCAACGCCGCCAAGCGGCGTAATCGCGCCGAGTTTGCGAACTCCGGTGATGCTTAGCGCGTACAGGCTGCCCGAAAACAGGATAATGCCCGCAAACAACAACCAACCGGCGACGGAAACAAGATGGCTTTGTTCCAACCGATCGGCTAGTAATCCGATCAGGATCAGGCCAAGACCGTGAACCAAATGATACAATACACCCGTCTCGTAAATTTTGATCATATCGACGGACAATCTGCGTTTAAGAGCATGTGCCCCGAAAGCTCCCAGGGCAACGGCCAAAAACATCATGATGCTTCCTAGCGCGATCAATGTTTGCATGCGACTCGTCTCCTTTAGAATCATTTCTCGATTTCAGCAAGTGCAATAATATCCTGTTGCTTACAGCTTGCGCAGGCGGATGCGCTGAATGGAATGGTCGGCTTCCTTTTTCAGGATCAGGCGAGCCCGCCCTTTGGTTGGCAAAATGTTCTCATGCAGGTTTTTGGCGTTGATGTCCTGCCAGATTTGGCTGGCGGTGCGCACGGTTTCCTCTTCGTCGATGTTGGCAAATCGGTTGTGGAAAAAGGACCCTTTGTCCTGAAAAGCCGTAGCGCGCAGCAGCTTGAACCGTTCGATGTACCAGTGCCGAATGTGTTCTTCTTCTGCATCGATATAGATGGAGAAATCGAAAAAATCGCTGACCAGCAAAGGCGTCTCCTTTTTCACCTGAAGTACGTTAATGCCTTCCAGAATAAGGATGTCCGGTTGGGAGATGACCTTTTCTTCACCCGGAATGACGTCATAGGCCAAATGGGAGTAAACAGGAGCTTTGATCTCGGGCTTGCCTGATTTCACGTCTCCCATGAATTGAATCAGCGCTTTGATATCATAGCTTTCAGGAAAGCCTTTGCGATTCATGATGCCTTTCTCTTCGAGCACGGCATTAGGGTAAAGGAACCCGTCGGTGGTGACCAGGTCAACCCGCGGTTTGCTTTTGCCTCTGGCCAGCAAGGTCTGAAGCAGGCGCGCGGTTGTGCTTTTGCCCACGGCAACGCTTCCTCCGATTCCGATAATATAAGGTACGGGTACCGCTTCCTTTTTCATGAAAGAGGCCGTCAATCGATTGAGCTCGCGCGAAACTCTGGCGTATAGGTCAATAAAGTGGGTAAGAGGTAGATAGATGTCTTCCACTTCCTGAATGGATACTTCCTCGTTAAGACTTTTCAGCTGCTTGAGTTCAGCCTCCGTCAATGTAAGCGTGGCCTGCTGCTCTTTCAGTCCGGCCCATTCCTTGCGGTCAAACTCGATGTACGGTGAATATGGATTCATGAGATCCCGCTTTCTATATGTAATATAGTCTGTGACACAGTCTTTAGTGTACCAAATTTCAGGGAACTGACAACATCTTGACATGTACCATTTTGTTGCAGGGTGACGAAAGTCGCTGGTTAGCAGCTTGTCCATGAAGGCAGTTCCCTTGATTCAACACGCAAAAATATATATACCATGCGGAAGGGTGACGGCAAATGATCGTATACGAGAGAGAGCATGATTTTGTTTTGACCACGCAGCATGAACATGGACTGGCAGCAGGTGAGCTCGCGGCACATTGGAAAACGGAACTGCTGCCGGAGGGAACCCAGCGGGATGAACTCCTTCTGGCGACTAAAGAGCATGATCGAGGGTGGATTGAGCTTGATGCCGCTCCTTTCTGGAACGATTACAGCCAGTCGCCGTATTCATTTCGGGATTTTCCGCTGCGCCCGCGATTTGTCTTTTATCGAAAGGGAGTCGAAGAAGTCTGCCAAAAGAGCCCGTATGCCGGCCTGCTCTGCAGCAAGATGTACACGGATCTGTTCCAGAAAACGTTGGGGGCCAGTCCGCAAGACGATGAAAACATCCGGAATTATCTTGAAACGGAGCGAGAGTACCAGCTTGCGTTGGAAATGCGGTTGGGCGGGGGAGAAGAGATGCAGCGGAGGGTCGAACGGGATGTGGGGATTATGCTGTTCTGCGACCAGCTAAGCCTGTTTCTGTGCATGGAAGAGCCGGGAACGCCCGCGGCGCGTTACGAATTTTTCTCGAAGGGGCTGACATGTTCGTTCGATGCTTGCGCAGGGCAAGTGATTCAGGCGGAATGGTTGTCCGGTGAAAAGGTGGGATTGTCTTATTTTCCGTTTGCGGAGGATTTTATCGTTACTTTGCCTTACAAATCCGTGCCGAAGGCGAGCATTCGCAAATTCGGCCTGCTGCAGGCGTATGGGCGTGCGGAGTGGAAGGAACGCAGGGTGCGGATTACGTCAATGACGTGACGGCCTGAGCTAAGTCGGCGGACTGCGAGCTGTCAGGTGCGGTCCGCTTTTGTAATTTTTGAATATTCAGTCATCGATCGTTTGAGGATCAAGGCGTCAGGTAGGAGGACTAGCATGAGAGTGGAAATTTATACGATGTGCATGGTATGGGATAAAGCAGCCGGAAGGGTGCTGTTAATGAACCGGCCGGACCGGAAAGGTTTTCCGGGGTACATTGCGCCAGGGGGAAAGGTGGACTTTCCGGAGAGCATTGTGGACGGTGCCGTGCGGGAGGTCAGGGAAGAGACAGGGCTTCAGGTGAAGGAGATCACGTATAAAGGGTTGGACGAATTTTGCGATCCTCTGCAGGAACTTCGCTATATGGTATTTAATTATGTAGCGACATCGTTCGAAGGGGAACTTCTGCCGGACCCGCCTGAAGGCGAGCTGTTGTGGGTAGCGAAAGAACAGGCGCTTGAACTGCCGATGCAGGATTGGTTCGCCGAACGGTTTCCGCGATTTTTCGAAGAAGGCACGTTCGAGCGGAGTGTCATTTGGGAAAAGTCGACGCAGCGTACGTTAAAGGAAACGTTTATGACATTTAACGATGCCGTCATGAAGTAAAGGATGCTTGGTTTGCTATAGACCCATATTATCCTTTCTGTATATTCATATCCATATATTGTGATATAATGAAGATTGGCTTTGCTGAAAGAAGGAGGAAATCTATGGGGATTACATATCAATCCGATGTAGAGGGAATCAAGCATGATCAAGTTGCGGAAGGCTATTTTATGAACGAAAAGGAATGCGCAAGGCTTCGGGCATGATGATCCGACATTATGCCAATCAAGCAGGGAAAGGCGAGGCATGAAATTTGTTTTGCATTTCAAACAGATCGTTAAGTACATACGTTATTAAGAATGAATGCTGGATTTCGCAAGCAAGGCGAAAAGAATATTGAATGGGGAAAAGGTGGAGAGTCGAAATGAGGCTGTCGTTCCGGATCTTGAATTGGGAAGAAGAAAAACCGTACGATCTATTATTGATGGCGGACCCTTCCAAAGCGATAGTTGACGAGTATCTGAATCGAGGCGTTTGTTTTATCGCGGAATATGAAGGAGAGATGGTGGGGGAATTCGTGCTGCTCAAAACCCGTCCGGAGACGGTGGAGATCGTCAACATTGCCGTTCAGGAGGAATTGCAAGGACAGGGTGTCGGCCGGCACATGATCAAGGAAGCGATTAAGGCCGCACGCAAAATGGGCGGGAAAACCGTTGAGATTGGTACGGGGAATTCAAGTCTGCATCAATTGAAGCTCTATCAACGCTGCGGCTTCCGCATTGTGGGGGTCGATCGCGATTTCTTTATAAGGCATTATGATGAAGAGATTATTGAGGACGGTATTCGCTGCGTGGACATGATTCGTTTATCGATGGATCTGGAGCAGGTTGGAGAGGAGCATGAGGTATAGAAATTTATAGCTTGAATGTAGAGGACGGTCGTATCATTACGGCATTTGGAAGCGAGGGAGCTCAAATAACCCCGGTATTGAGAAGCATGGCGGATTGTCATGTAGCCTGCCTGAGACTTGCTGCCGGAGGTCATCTTGGTTTGCATCCTGCAGTATCAGAGCAGGTGTTTCTGGTGCTGGAAGGTGAGGGATGGGTAGAAGGCGCCGATGGACAACATGAAAAGATCCGTGCAGGCGAGGCTGCTTATTGGAGAAACGGAGAGAACCATCAATCCGGTTCCGATCAGGGCCTTACCGCGTTGTTGATTGAAGGAGAGAATTTGGCCATGCGCCTGGCTCTGCGGAAGCAATAAAAGGGGACGAGCGTAAAGTTAGTGTATGGCGCAAACCTGAACAGGAACGAGTAAAGGAGCCGATCCATGAATCGACATACACACTTGGGTGTTTATGGTTTGATCGAATGCGAAGGGAAATTTTTGCTGATTCGCAAAGCGCGAGGCGCTTATCAAGGGAAATGGGATTTGCCGGGCGGCAGGCCCGAATTCGGCGAATCTCCGGAATCTGCCTTGCATCGCGAGATTGAAGAGGAAACAGGGCTCACGGATGTTGAAGTCGCTATCTACGGTGCTCAATCCAACGTCGTTCACTGGTTGTATCAGGGGCAACCCGAAGAACTGTATCATATAGGCATTCTGTATGATGTGAGATTGAAGTTTGCGACAGATGCGACGAAGATCAGAAAAGAACCGGACGGACACGATTCGCTCGGTGCCGGCTGGTTTACGCGGGATCAAGTTCACGAGGTAGCTTTAACCCCTTTTGCGGAGCACATGCTACGTAATCATGTTCAGGCGAGTTCTCGAAACGAATGAAACTGGAGAGAAGTATCGTTTACGTAGGCACGGTTTCTGAAGCCTTCTTTCTATTTTGCTTCTGTTAAATATTGCAAGAATGCTAATGTATGCGCTATAATAGGGTCATACGTGGCAGTCGGTTTGGGTAAGACGAATAGAACTGCCGCATAGGGAAACAGTGCATGGGGCTGGAAACTGGCCAATATCGGGGTATAGCGCAGCCTGGTAGCGCGCACCCTTGGGGTGGGTGAGGTCGTGGGTTCAAATCCCGCTACTCCGATTGTCATTTTCTTTGGCCTATTGTAAGGGAGTTCACTTTGGAAAATCGATGAGCAATTGATCTATAACGCGCGATACATTAAATGGAGAGCATACAATACTTCTCATGTTGGATCATTCCAATGTGAGAAGTATTTTTGTTGTCCCTACACATGCGGGTGAGGCCCGAGGCTGACCTATAAAACTTTATATAACAATTAGTTATATGTTATTATACTATTTAGGCATAAATTACGAGGCAAACTTTGGTTTTAAGCATACGATGGAACATCAAAAAGCTTCTTGACAGCGAACTTGAAGAATCACGATTTCACCAAAACGTGGATAAACGGCCCGTGCCCGGCTTATTTTACATAATTGCGGCACGGACGGGTGAAGGGTTCCATGACAGGTCGAAATCCTTCACGATGCTAAAATCCGATGATGGGCAATGAATTGCATGTAAACCTATTTTTTTGCGAGCTGCTGTTTGTTCAAGGACATAATGGTCCAAAATTATATCAGGAGTCCTTTTTTTAAAGTGTTTTATGCCGTAATGCTCCGATTCATCTAATTTATGCATCAATCGGACTAAAAATAGGAAATGCTCCTGAGCGAGAAAGTTTATAGAATGGTATTAGAAACATGAACTTCATCACAGCATGATCGAAGAAAGTGTGGCCCTCGAACGGATCAGGACAATACTCGATATCTGTGCGATGGCATACCGAAAAAAACTTGTTTTGAGCATTTTTGAAAACGCAGACAAACGTTGACGGAAGCGTCGGAACAACGTAATTGCCACAGTCAGCACGATGATTGGACTTCATGAAAAATTTCGCTTAAAATGTTGATCGAACGCGAATTTAGGCGGTCAATGATTTCCGTCAAAACAACGACTAAATCAAGACGGAGGGAACGTCGATGACGATCGAGGAAGGCAACAAGAAACCCTGGGAGAGTTACTATGGACCTAACCTGGGATACGTACAGGAGCAATACGAATTATTTTCTCAAGATCCAGGATCGGTAACCCCGGCCTATCAGGAATTGTTTGAACAATGGGGTGCTCCGCCGATGCCCGGCAGAGATGCACATATAGCCACGCAATCTGGTTCTGCCCAAAACGCGACCGGAAGCGTGGATATCCAATTATTACAGAAAGCGGTTACAGCGGGTAAGCTGGTATGGAATATCCGGACTTACGGTCACCTTGCTGCGGACATCGATCCGCTTGGCATCAGTGAGTCGGCGGATACATCGCTGTTGGAACCAGAGCATTTCGAATTGAACGAAGAGGACCTCAAGGCGTTGCCGGCTTCCCTGATCTGGGAAGGCGCTGACGGCCAGACGTTAAACGGATGGGATGCCATTCAACGTTTGCGCCAGATTTACACGGGGCCGATTGCTTATGAATTCAGCCATGTCCATGACGTCCGTGAACGCGAATGGTTGAACCGGCGGGCGGAATCCCGGACGTCTCCGGCTCCGCTTACCCATGAGGAACGCAAGGCATTGCTGAAACGTCTCGTGGAAGCCGAGCAGTTCGAGGATTTCCTTCATAAAACATTTGTGGGTCAGAAGCGTTTCTCCATCGAAGGTAACGACGTGCTCGTACCGATGCTGGATGAAGCTGTGCGAATCATGGCGCATTCGGGCTCAAGCCACATCCTGATGGGGATGGCTCACCGCGGTCGTCTGAACGTCCTTGCCCACGTGCTGGGGAAACCTTATAGCAAAATTTTCGCTGAATTTCATCATTCCCCGAACAAGGATCTCGTTCCGTCGGAAGGTTCGACCGGCATCAATTACGGCTGGACGGGGGATGTCAAATATCACTTAGGGGCCAATCGCTACGTCAAAGAAGGCGAAACGGTGCAGGCTCGCTTGACGCTTGCCAACAATCCGAGCCACTTGGAATACGTCAATCCGGTAGTGCAAGGGTTTGCCCGTGCCGCACAGGACGATCGCAGAGACCCAGGCTATCCGAAACAGGACGTAAGCAAAGCGGCAACCATTCTGATGCACGGCGACGCAGCATTCCCGGGTGAGGGAATCGTGGCGGAAACGCTCAATTTCAAAGCATTGCCAGGGTATCAAAATGGCGGGACCATTCACATTATCGTTAACAACCGCCTCGGGTTTACGACCGATAGTTCCGATTCGCGATCCACATATTACGCCAGTGACCTTGCGAAAGGGTATGAAATCCCGATCGTGCACGTCAATGCCGACAACCCGGAAGCGTGTATCGCGGCCATTCGCATGGCGGCTGAGTATCGCAATCGTTTCAAAAAGGATTTCCTGATCGACCTGATCGGGTACCGCCGTTACGGCCATAACGAAACGGACGATCCGGAAACGACGCAGCCGACCGTATACGAAAAAGTGAAAAACCATCCGACCGTCAGCCATCTGTATCAGGATCAGCTGAAAAAGGATGCCATTGTCGACGATGCCCTGATCGGGAGCATTCGCGAGGATGTAGGCAATCGTTTGAAAGAAGCTTATGAGCAGATGAAAAACAATGAAGTACGTGAGAAAGGGCAGCTGCAAGCTGCGCAGCCGGAAGCCGTATCTCTCATGCCAACGGCGGTTCCGCTGGACCGATTGCGCGGCATCAATGCCGATTTGCTCAAATGGCCGGAAAACTTCAACGTGTATCCGAAGCTGCAGCGTATTTTGCAGCGTCGCAAAACGGCGCTGAACGAAGGGGAAAAGGTCGATTGGAGCCTTGCGGAAACGCTGGCCTTCGCGACCATTATCGCCGACGGCAAACCGATTCGGATCAGCGGGCAGGACGCGGAGCGCGCCACGTTCGCTCACCGGAATCTTGTGCTTCACGATGCGGTCAACGGGTCGAAATATTGCCCGCTTCACCATCTGCCGCAGGCGAAAGCTTCGTTTGCCATCTACAACAGCCCGCTTTCCGAAGAATCGGTGTTAGGCTTCGAATACGGCTATAACGTGTACTCCCCGGAGACGCTAGTGATCTGGGAAGCGCAATTCGGCGATTTTGCCAACTGTGCGCAAGTTATTTTCGACCAGTTCGTATCTGCAGGCCGCGCCAAATGGTCGCAAAAATCAAGCCTGGTCATGCTGCTTCCGCACGGCAATGAAGGTCAAGGTCCGGAACATACCAGTGCCCGGTTGGAGCGTTTCCTGCAGCTCGCGGCCGAGGATAACATGATGATCGTAAACCTGAGCAGATCGTCGCAATATTTCCATTTGCTGCGCCGCCAGGCTTCGCTGACCGACACCGAAGACGCCAAACCGCTTGTCATGATGTCGCCGAAAAGCCTGATCCGCAATCCGCGTGTGGCTGCTCCGGCATCGGAATTCAGCGAAGGCCGCTTCGAACCGATTCTGGAACAAGCAGGCCTGGGGACGAAACCGGATCGCGTTGAACGCATCGTACTGTGCAGCGGCAAAATCGCCATCGATCTGGAAGATGCGATCGAAAAAGACAAGAACGATTGGTCATGGCTCCACATTATCCGTGTTGAGCAGCTCTACCCGTTCCCTGCCGAAGAAATCAAGCGTGTGCTGGCCCGTTTCAGCAATGCGAAGGAACTGGTGTGGGTGCAGGAAGAAAATAAAAACATGGGCGCATGGACGTACATGGAACCTCGCCTCCGCGAGATTGCTCCGGAAGGGACAACAGTGCGCTATGAAGGCCGTCCTGAGCATGCAAGCCCATCCAGCGGGTATCAGCGCGTACACAGCCTGGAACAGCAGCAGATCATTACGGCAACCTTGAAGCAAATGACAAAGAACAATATTCCACTGGGGAGGTAACAGCTGTGAGTGAAATTAAAGTTCCCGCCATGGGCGAATCGATTACGGAAGGAACCGTATCCAGATGGCTTGTCAAAGAAGGAGATGCCGTCAATCAGGGCGATGTTCTTCTGGAGCTTGAGACGGATAAGGTAAACATCGAGATCAGTGCGGAAGAGAGCGGGGTTTTGGAAAAAATCCTCCGGCAGGAGGGAGATACCGTCGAGATCGGCGAAGCGATCGGTATCATCGCTGTTGGAGCGGGAGCCGCAAGTGCTCCTGCCTCCCCAGCTGCTTCCGACGCTGCGCCTGAACCGAAGAAGCAAGCTCCGGCTCCACAGGCTGTTGCTCCTGCCCCGACGGCTCCGGAAGTTTCCGAAGCGGGCGTGAAGGCAGCTTCTCCTGCTGCGCGAAAGCTTGCCCGCGAGCGCGGCATTGAGCTGGATCAAGTGCAAAGCAAAGACCCGATCGGACGCGTTTACCAAGAGGACGTCAAAAATCACGGCAGTCAAACGGCTGCTCCGGCCGCACAGGCACCCAGCAAGCCGTCTGCGCCGAGTGCGCCCGCTCCTAGCGCATCTACATATGCGAAACCCGTTGAGCGCCAGCGCATGACACGCCGCCGGGCAACGATTGCCAAACGCCTGGTGGAAGCACAGCAAACGGCAGCGATGCTGACCACGTTTAACGAGGTCGACATGACGGCGATCATGGACGTGCGCAAACGCCGCAAAGACAAGTTCAAGGAGAAACATGACATCGGCCTTGGCTTCATGTCCTTCTTTACCAAAGCGGTCGTTGGAGCGCTGAAAAAATTCCCGATGATCAACGCAGAAATCGATGGCGAAGACATCATTCTCAAAAAATACTATGACATCGGCATTGCCGTTTCGGCGAAGGAAGGTTTGGTTGTGCCTGTCGTCCGTGATGCGGATCGCTTGAGCTTTGCCGAGATCGAACGCAGCATTGCGGATCTGGCATCCAAAGCACGTACGAACACGCTGGCCTTGTCTGACCTCCAAGGAGGAACGTTCACCATCACTAATGGCGGTACGTTTGGCTCGCTGTTGTCCACGCCGATTCTGAATACACCTCAAGTAGGTATTCTCGGCATGCATAACATTCAGCTTCGTCCGGTGGCGATCGATGCCGAGCGCATGGAAAACCGTCCAATGATGTATATTGCGTTGTCTTACGACCACCGCATCATTGATGGTGCGGATGCCGTACGCTTCCTGGTGACGATCAAAGAACTGCTGGAGGATCCGGAATCGCTGCTGATCGAAGGATAATATAGGCGTACAAGCAGGTAAGCGATGATGCTTTCATAAGCACTTATTGACATTTCAAAAGAATGAACGAAGAAGCCCCTGATTTGGAACACAGTTTGTGCTGTGTCCGGTCGGGGGCTTCTGTCTTTGATATAGTTAACGTGTCCCTCACAAGGAGTCGGCCGGAAAATTGTCGGCGATTGCGTTTGTTTCTGTGTCTGTGTCTGCAGCAGCGCCGCTGAGCAACGGTAAATGCCGTTCCAGCCATTCCAGGATGTCCTGGGTAACCTCCGCTCGGTTCGTTTCGTGCAGCATTTCATGGCGTCCACCCGGGTACAGGCGAACCTCGATATCTTGCAGCTGCAGCTTGCGGTATTGGGCAACCAGGTTCTGAACGCCTTTGCCATGCAAGCCAACCGGGTCCTGTTCGCCGGAAAACAGGAAAACGGGTTTATCTTTGGGGATGCCCGCCATGTTATGGGGAAGATGGATTTCCAGCAGCAGCCGGAAAAAATCCCGGAAAAATCCTGCAGTGCAGATCGTGCCGCACATGGGGTCATCAATAAATTTTTTGACTTCGGCCTGATCTCTGGAGAGCCAGTCAAAAGGCGTTGCCGCAGGGCGGAACGCGCGATTAAAGCCGCCAAATACGATGGCGTTAAGCAGCAAGCTATGGTGCGCGGCCCCTTGGAGGCTGCATTGCAGCCAGGCCAGTTTTTCACCCAATTGCAGCAGGCTGCGTTTGCCGTTGGTACCCGACAAAATAAAGGCGGCATAACGTTCATGACCCGCATACATGAGATGCTGAACCAAAAAAGACCCCATGCTATGTCCCATCAAAATGATGGGTACCCCCGGATGCTCCTGGGCGGCTACTTCCCCCAGGTTCATCATGTCGCTTGCCATCCAGTGAAATGCATCAGAGCCTGCATCGCCCAGCATATCCGGGCTTCCAGCCGTTTTTCCATGCCCACGGTGGTCATTGGCATATACGGCGTATCCGCTTTGCGTGAGCGATTGGGCAAACTCTGCATATCTGGCCGCGGTTTCAGCCATGCCATGTCCAATCTGGAGCACGCCTTTAACGGAAGTATCCGAAGAGGGCAGCCAACGATACACATGGATTCGGCTCCCGTCATTGGCGATGAGGTCAAAGGTCGATTCCTGCATGAGCATAGCTCCCTTCTTCATGATACAAACCTCGTTCTTATTCCCGTCCGATGTCAATTAAGGAAGGTAAGAACGGAGCACAGTGGCGTTCCCATCCATCGTATAGGCGCCAAGATTGGCCGGAAGCAGGTAACATTGCCCTGCCTTCAGTTCGACGCGCTCCGCGTCGCTGTTGCCCCATCTCAGCAAACCGCTGCCGTCGCAAACGACGAGAATGGTGAAGCTTTCCGCATCCGTGGTGAGCTCCCATTGATTGCGCACGACGCCTTTTTCGACGACGAAATAAGGGCATTCCGCAAGTTTCAGCCATTCTCCCGGAACGGCGTTGCCTGTTTTCATCGTTGTGGCACCTGCGCCTTCGTAAGCCGTTACGTTAAGGGAATCCTCAATGTGCAGTTCGCGCGGCTTTCCGTCAAGGCCAGGACGATTGTAGTCGTAGAGGCGATAAGTGGTGTCCGAGTTTTGCTGGATTTCGGCGACGACCACGCCAGCGCAAAGGGCGTGAACCGTTCCCGCAGGGATAAAGAACGTGTCGCCTGCTTCAACGGGAACTTGGCGCAGCGTATCCATCACCGTTCCGTTTTCCAACGCGGATTTCAACGTTTCCCGATCCACGCCGTCGTTCAGGCCATAAATGATGTGCGCGCCCGGTTTGGCGTCGAGTACGTACCACATTTCTGTTTTGCCGAGCTCGCCTGGAGGAAGTTCTGCGTAGTCGTCGGTCGGATGGACTTGAACGGACAAATCGTCATTGCAGTCCAGCAGTTTGATTAGAAGTGGGAAGCGTCCGCCTTTTTTTGAAACGCCTTTGGTTCCGAGCCATTCCGTGCCGAGCAGTTCGCGCACTTCATCCAAGCCTTTTCCCGCCAACTCGCCGTTGATCACTTTCGTTGTTCCGTTCGGATGATCCGCAATCATCCAGCCTTCGCCGATATGTCCTTCGGGCGGGGTCAGGCCGAATTGCTCCAGCGCACGCCCTCCCCATACGCGCTCTTTAAATTCAGGTTGAAATTGCAAAGGATATGGTTTGGTCATCGTATAGTTCTCTCCTCTATTATATAAAATGGCGAATCACTTTAATCAGCACATGTTGATGTACAACATGTATACGGTTGCATGATGATATGTAAAGCAGGCCATTGCGCCAAAGGCATCAAACCGGGCCTAAGAGCTGGAATGGATTCTGTTGGCAGACAGCGGCATGCAGTATAGAACGACAGGATGACAGTAGGCAAGGGCTAAATGCTGCGCTTAGTCCTTTAGACCGTGGCCGTGCAATTACTTTTTTTCGATGCCGATCAAAAAAGGTGAGGTTTCACGCTGCAATTGACGGTAAACGACCGTCTGGGCTTGCTCCACCGGCAAGGCAGACGCCCACTGCCAAACGGCATCGGCTTCCTGGGCCCCTCCGTCATGGCCCGGATAGAGCACGGTGGTTATGATGCCACGGGGCCGCAGGAGCTGCAGGGCGGCTTCCAGAGCAGCAATGGTATTATCCGTCTGGGTAATGATAGACGAATCTGCCCCTTCCGATGGCAGATAGCCAAGGTTGAACATCACCGCGCCGACCGACCCATGCCAATCTTCGGGAACGGCCTCGGCCATGCGCTCATGGCCAAGCTGCAGCAGGGAGATGGAACCCAGCTTGGCTGCATCCTCTTGTTTGCGAATGCGCGCTTGGGCGAGCGCGAGGGCTTGGTTTTGAATATCGAAACCGATCACCTGTCCGCGCGGGCCTACCCTTTGCGCAAGAAACAATGTATCCGCTCCAGTGCCAACGGTCGCGTCAATGGCGAGATCCCCGGGCTGCAAACGAGCGGAAATCCATTGATGGGCACAACTGAGCACCGATAAAAATCCCATATCAGCATCTCCTCCAATACTTGCCCTGCCAGGAATCCCGTTCACGAAGCTCCCGGTCAATGGAATTGAGCACTTCCCATTTCTTGAGCGACCACATCGGTCCGATCAGCAGATTGCGCGGCGCGTCGCCGGTCAGGCGGTGCACGATCATTTCCGGAGGCAGCATTTCCAACGTATCCACGATCAACTTGATATACTCGTCCTGCTCCAGGAAACGCAGCAGCCCGGCTTCATACTGTTTGACCATCGGCGTTTTGCGCATGAGGTGAAGCAGATGGATTTTGATGCCCTGCACATCCATATTGGCTACCGCGCGCCCGGTATCGAGCATCATTTCATGCGTTTCCTGCGGCAATCCGTAGATGATGTGCGTACATACGCGGATGTTGTGCCTTCGCAGTTTGGCGACGGCTTCCTCGTAACATCGGGTATCATGTGCCCGGTTGATCAGGGTGGAGGTGGACTCGTGGATTGTTTGCAATCCCATTTCGACCCATAGATAGGTTCGCTCGTTCAATTCAGCCAAATATTCAACCACGTCATCGGGCAGACAGTCGGGACGCGTCGCAATCGAGAGGCCGACCACGCCGGGCTGCCGCAGGATGACTTCGAAGAATTCACGGAGGACTTCGACAGGGGCATACGTATTCGTATAAGCCTGAAAGTAACCGATATATTGGGCGTTCGGCCACTTTAGATGCTGCTTGTCCCGAATAGTATTAAACTGCGTTACCAGATCGTCGCGTCTGCTGCCGGCGAAATCCCCTGATCCGCGGGCACTGCAGAAAGTGCAGCCGCCTTTGGCAATGGAGCCGTCGCGATTGGGACAAGTAAAGCCGGCGTCCAGCATGACTTTGAACACTTTGTTGTTGAATTCGTTTTTCATTTCATGGTTCCAGGTATGAAACCGTTTATCCCCCCATAGGAGGGGAGTATCGATTGCAGGTGCGTTCATATTGTTTCGGGTGCTCCTTTAACGGCCATCCTCCATACGCGAAAAAAGGAAAGGCTCTTATCTGTTCACGATCAGGAACGGATTTCGGAAATCCGCATCTGTATGGACTGCTATTATTGTATCAAAAAATGGGGGCAGTGTGCATCCGTCGTCCGGACGCGATATCGAGGCCTTCATCCAAGCTGTAATGCTCCATTTTAAATCGTTTTCAACTCTCAAAAATAGGCCGGAAATTCAACGATTTCACTTGAAATAGTTCACATGATGTGTTATATTTAAACCAACGTCAGACACATCCAAAGGGTACTTATTCATCACGGCAATTGAATGAATTTTGACGTCATGGACCATATTATACCGTGAGGTGATATGAATGAATTCCCAAGTCAAAAATAATAATGATGTTCATCGCGTTTCCGTTGAGTTGACGGCAGAAGAGGCGCTGGCCCTGACAGGTGTTCGTTTTAATGGCAATCCGAAAGTGAAAGCGGCTGCAAGGCAAAAAGTTCGCGATGCTTTCGAAAAGACATTTGATTTTTCACACCAAGATAAGGTAGACTATGAACTGTTAAAGTAGTTGGACCCCAATTCCAAATATATCGGAAAAGGAATCTTTGTTATTTGCCTCATCGGCAATTCAAAGATTCCTTTTTCTTTGCCCTTTACAATTCGCCGCTTCTTCGGCACAATGATTCTGAGACAAGTATCAGCAAACGGAGGAATAAGATGCGTTTACGTGGAAGAAAAGGGATCCGGGAAAGCCTGGAGCAGCAGGAAGACCTCGTGATTTTGGATCCCAAACAATACAAGGGACAATGGTCCAAACTGTTTGGCAATGATCGTCCGATCTTTGTGGAATTCGGCATGGGCAAAGGCCAGTTCATTAGCCAGATGAGCCATAAACACCAACAGTACAATTTTATCGGTTTTGATATGTTCGATGAACTGGTGCGAAGAGCCAGTGAGAAGGCGAGAAAGGCATGGAATGAGGACGCGGTCGACACGCCGCCGAACCTCAAGCTGGCTTTGGCTAACATCGAGAGCATCGAAGAAATATTCGAACCTGGCGAGCTCGAACGCATTTATTTGAATTTCAGCGATCCGTGGCCGAAGGCAAAGCATGCACGCCGCCGTTTGACGCATCCCCGTTTTTTGAAGAAATACGTCGAATTGCTGAATGCCAAAGGACAAATCCATTTCAAGACCGATTCGGAGACGTTGTTTGAATTTTCCCTTAACGCATTTGCGGACTTTGGCTTGCAAATGACGAATCTATCGCTCAACTTGCATCGGGATGGATTGAACGAAGAGCATGTCATGACCGAGTACGAGCAGAAATTCATGGGCAAAGGCATGAACATCCACCGCGTTGAAGTGATCGTTGGGGAAGAGGCTTTGCGTGAATATCAGCAAATCCGTCTGGACAAATACAAAGTACGTGAAGCGAAAGACAACAAGGAAACGAGTGAAAAGTAGAAAAACGGCACCGGGTTGGCTGCAACCTGTGTGCCGTTCTTTTTGCGCTGGCAGGTCGCGAACGGAGCATTCTGATTCGAAATTTTGCTTTTTGCGCCTGCATTGAACTTTGGTCATCGGGATTTCGTTGGTGGAGTCGGTTCCGCCCTAGGTTTAGGCACGCTGGTGCGCACACAAAGGCGCCTTCAAGCATGAAGGCGCCTTTGTGTAGAATGATTGAAATTGCACGATAAAACCGCGATCATTACGGGGCAGGGTTCGCGTTCTGGTCAGGCTGCGTGCGAAAGTCAAGCAGATCGAGAATGCTCTGAGCGCTTTGCAGCGGGTGGTACTTCGCGATCTGCGCCAAATGACGCTTCCGCCTGCGAACGATATCCGGGTATTTGTGGAGCAGTCTGTTCATCCATTTGACGATCACGTCGAAGGAAGAGATAGACTCCCCGAGTCCTCTGGAAGTAAAATACTGCACATTCTCTTCTTCCTGGCCCGGAATGGGATTGTGGAACAGCATGGGAATGCCTTTGGCAAGCCCTTCCGAGCATGTCATGCCACCGGGTTTTGTGATGAGCAGGTCCGAAACTTCCATTAATTTGTCGATTTCTTTGGTATAGCCCATGATATGAATGTTTTCTTTCTGATAAGTAGGGTTCTGCTCCATGTCCGTTCTTGCTTTGTCATTGCGGCCCAAGCAGAAAATAATCTGAATATCCTCGTGCCAGCGCGTCAAAAACTGGTTGATGACTTCATCGCTGAGCATGCCCCAGCCGCCACCCATAACAAGTACGGTAGGCATGTCTTTTAAGCCGAACTTGCTGCGGATTTCATCTTTGCCTGGATGCTCCCAAAAACTCGGGTGCACGGGAATGCCTGTAACCCGAATGCGGTCTGAGGACACTCCGCGCAGCAGCAGTTTGGATCGTACCTCTTCGGTAGAGACGAGATACAGGTCGACTTCGGGGCTGATCCACGTTCCGTGCGCATCGTAATCGGTAATGACCGTGCACAGCGGCACCATGATGCCCAAACGTTTCAAGCGGGAGATGACCGCGCTTGGTATCGGGTGGGTGCATACGATGACATTGGGCCGAAGCTGGCGCACGATGCTGCGCGTATGCGTATAGAACAACTTGTGCAGGGCGAGCGTCGTGAACCGGTTCAGCGATTTTTTATACTGGTGTTTGTATACGTAACCCACCAGCTTCGGCTGTTTGGTTACCGTTTTTTTGTAAGCTGTAATGATCAGCGGCGCAACCCTGGGATTCAAAAAGCTTCCCAGTTCAAGCACCTTCGTCTGCACGCCAGGCGATAACTTGCGCAAACTGCTGGAAAGTGCATAAGCTGCCTGGGTATGGCCTGCACCAAAGCCTTCGGATAATAGGAGTATTCGTTTCTTTTCCACGCTTGCTTCACCTGTTCCTGCTAGGTTTTCCTTAGTCTAACATATCTGCTTTATGCCCATAATGCAACTGTTGCCAGTGCGACTAAAGTACCGATTGTTGCCCCTGCTAGTACGTCTGAGGGATAGTGCAGCCCGAGATAAATGCGAGAAAATCCGACAATAAGTGCAACCGGCAATAAAGCGCATAACAGAATGAAGTCCATGGCCATAAAAGGGACGGTCACCGAAAAGATGGCTGTAGTATGCCCGGATGGAAAAGAATGATCCGTAAGCGGGTTGCGGAACGTGATCGCATCCGGCAGTGCGAGATACGGCCTGATGCGAGGGTACAGCTTTTTGGCGATGGCAACAGGAATGTGGCTGACTGCCAAAGCGATGCAGGCCTGCAGCCCGGTTGTGCTCCACGGTGCCGGAGCCAGCAGCCATATCAACAAGGATACGGTGATCGAAGCGGTCGCTCCGCCGAGATGAGTGAAATAGTATAGCCAAAAATTCATAAAGCGATTATGAAGTCGACCATTAATCCACATGAAAACATTGCGATCATACTCTTGAAACTTAACGAATAAACGGCTCATTTTGGCCTCCTGCCAGTCAGGCCGCCCAGACGGCGGCGGTATTTCTGTCATTGTGCTTCCGGATCGCCCTGATTGTTATATAACCGTTTTTCGTGAAGTCGGGGTTATTCAGGTACATGTTTATCATATTTTTAAATGATGTCCTTTTCAAGAAGAAGACATGTAAAGAACGTAAAATGAATGTTAAACTATGGGTGGCCAACCAGTTTGCTTTTTGACTTGGACGAGCCAAAACGGCTACAATGATTCAATGTGGCGGAATGGGGTAAAGAAAATGTGAGTTTCTTTAGAACTTTTTGCCGGCCGTAAACGTTATTTTAGTGAAGTCTCTTTCCGACCAACGGCAGGAGGGTGAACACAAACAGGGACTTTAGAAATAAAAATAAAGGAAACGGCTGAAAATAGGATATAACGGGCATGAATCCAAGGGTGTGGTGCAACGGATTGCCAATTCAGCGTTTTAAGATCACATTTCTGCTTCAATACGTGGAATCGGGGTTTTGACAAATGGCTGAAAAGCATCCAAAATCGATAAAGCAGCAAACTGCTGGCAACCATGCCTGAGACATCTGCGTAGTAATCAAAGCAACGGGTCATATTCTGCATCAAACAAAAACAAACAACATGCAGAAACAAAAAAGACAAAAACGAAAAGCAAAAAAGGGTCTGAAAAAAAAGGGGGTAACAGAGAACGATGTTGGACGCTATATTCGTCACGCTGCAGGTCATTCTCGCGCTGCTGGCTGTGTACCAATTCACGTTTTCACTGTTCGGTCTGTATAAGAAAAAGAAAAAGAAGCATTACCCTGCGACAAAGTCCTTCGCGGTGCTGGTAGCGGCCCATAACGAAGAGCAGGTTATCGGGGCATTGATGGAAAATCTCAAGCAGCTGGATTACCCGAAGGATCTGTACGACGTATTCGTCATTTGCGACAACTGTACGGACAGCACGGCGCAAATCGTGCGCGAGCACGGATGGAATGCCTGTGTGCGCACCAACCCGGATCTGCGAGGCAAAGGATATGCCATCGAGTGGATGCTTAAATATTTATGGGGCCTGCCGCGCCAGTATGATGCGGTTGTCATGTTTGATGCGGACAATCTGGTTGACCGCAACTTCCTGCTCGAAATGAACAATGATTTGTGCAACGGAGCTCGCGTTATCCAAGGTTATATCGACACGAAAAACCCGGAAGATTCCTGGATCACTGCGGCTTACGGCGTATCGTACTGGTACATCAACCGTCTGTGGCAGCTGTCCCGCCACAACCTGAATATGGCGAACTTCCTTGGCGGTACGGGGATGTGCTTTGAGACCAATCTGCTGAAGGAAATCGGATGGGGCGCCACAAGCTTGGTGGAGGACCTGGAGTTTACCATGCGAAGCGTGCAACGCAACGTATATCCGGTATTCAATTACGATGCCAAAGTGTTCGACGAAAAGCCATTGACGTTCAAGGCTTCGGCCAGACAGCGCCTGCGCTGGATGCAGGGTCACTTTACCGTCGCGCGCAGATATTTCTTCCCTCTGTTGTGGAAAAGCATCAAGGAACGCAGTCTGGTCAAATTCGACCTTGCCATTTACGGTGCGAACGTTTATGTTGTCTTGCTGACGTTTTTGCTGACTGCGATAATGTGGGTCGATACAGCCGTATTCAACGGTCCGAACATCGCCAATATTTATGGATACTTCCCGCTTTGGGTCGGATTTCTGGCAATTGGTTTGAACATTTTGACGTTCCTGTTGTCGATGGCTCTCGAGAAAGTTAAATTTGCCAAAGTGTACATGTACCTGATCGTATTCCCGATCTATCTGCTCTCCTGGTACCCCATCACGTTCTATGCGTTCTTCACGCAGAACAACAAGCAGTGGAGCCATACGCAGCATACGCGGGTTGTACGTCTGGATGAGGTGCAGAGCAAACAAGGATAACGTTGAACGAGGCATGCGGCCATCGGCTGTGTGCCTTGATTCATAAAATGGTTGACAATGCTTTTCCAAAGTGATATATTGTTCTAGTGCTTTGAAAGAGAATAGACTGGAATCACAAGCAGAAGTCCGACTTCTCACCTGACCAACATATGTTGGCTGGTCAACGATCCCGATCATTATGAATTTATGTGAAGTATGTTCATGAGGAATGGTGTTGATTACAGGGATGTCGGTAGCTAGACCGGCATCCCTTTTATTTTTGTGTAACAGGATATTCAAAATGACCTGGAGGTGGACTGTTATTAGTAAAGATCACATGATTAATGATGAGATTCGGGCGAAGGAAGTACGCCTTGTCGGAGCTGAGGGAGAGCAAATCGGGATTAAGCCCATTCGTGAAGCGCTGCAAATGGCGATTGATCTGAACCTGGATCTGGTCAATGTGGCTCCGCAGGCTAAACCGCCGGTATGTCGCATCATGGACTATGGCAAATTCCGCTATGAGCAGCAAAAGAAAGAAAAAGAAGCCCGTAAGAACCAGAAAATTGTGGATATCAAAGAAGTATGGTTCCGTTCCAATATCGAGGAGCATGATTTCCAAACGAAGCTTCGCAATGTAGTTAAGTTTTTGAAAGAAGGCGACAAAGTGAAATGTTCCGTGCGTTTCCGCGGACGGGAGATTACACACGCTTCGGTTGGTCAGAAAATTTTGGAACGCGTCAAAACGGAAGTTGCAGAACTCTGCACCGTTGAGCGCCAACCGAAACTGGAAGGCCGCAGCATGATTATGATTCTGGCTCCAAAAGCCTGATAACATTGAAGGAGGAAACACAACATGCCTAAAATGAAAACACACAGCAGTTTGAAAGGACGCTTCAAAATCACCGGTTCCGGTAAAGTCCTGCGTTACAAAGCTCACAAAAACCACTTGCTTTCCCACAAATCCAAACGTGCTAAACGCGTCCTGAACGGCAACCCGGTTATGGCTGCTGGAGACGTAAGACGTTTGAAACAAGGTCTGGCTAACCTGAAAGGCTAATTCAAAAATTCGTACGTGATATGGGGGGACGGCCTCGGCTGTACGCATATCAGGATACATTTAATATTTATTTGGGAGGTTCTTTAATATGGCAAGAGTAAAAGGCGGTTTTGTAGTACGTCGTCGTCATAAGAAAGTATTGAAACTGGCTAAAGGTTATTTCGGTTCCAAACACCGTATTTTTAAAACAGCTAACGAGCAGGTCATGAAATCCCTGGTATACGCATACCGTGACCGTCGTCAAACGAAACGCAACTTCCGCAGACTGTGGATCGTTCGGATCAACGCAGCAGCTCGTCAAAACGGACTGTCCTACAACAAGCTGATCCATGGATTGAAATTGGCTGGCGTAGACATGAACCGCAAAATGCTGGCTGATCTGGCTGTTAACGACATCAACGCGTTCAACTCCTTGGCTACTGTAGCCAAAGGCAAACTTAACGCTTAATCAAGAAACGCAATTCCAAGCCGCCGTACCTATATGGCGGCTTTTTCTACGCCACAATCCTTAATTGCATACTCTGCCTGAACGGAGGAGACACTGGAAATGTAGTGGCGGAAAGGATATCAGCTTAGTCACTTACATATCATTGGCTGTGTGAAATAATGCAAGTTTTTTTGAGTAAAATCAAGTTGGAAATATAACAAGAGTCACATTTTTGTCATATAACGTAACATCGTTTTGACGTTAGTGTGTTAAATCGCTAAATTTTAAAGCGTTTCCAACAAAAAAAGTGCAAAAATAAGTGAACTTTGCTAAGGAACATCTAGATTTATACACTGGTTAAATGTATAATCACCTCTGTAGGCTAGTCCTAAACTTTTCTTTCTTGGTCATAATGTTCGGTTTTTCGACAGATCAACGGGCTGGATCAGCAAGGAATTAAGGTTTATTGCTTGATAAACCATACATTCCAATGATTATCTGCGTCTGATATCTGTTCATTTCGTCCAATATGGCTCGGATTGGAATTAGGTATATATCATTAAGGGGGAACAGATTAAATGAAGAAGTTTTTGAGCTTGTCCTTGTCGATGCTGCTTGCCGGTTCCGTACTGCTTGCAGGTTGCGGCAGCAAACCTGCTGAAGAAAATAATGCAGGTGGAAGCACTGAAGCACCTAAAACGGAAACTGCCAGCGATGTGACGATCGGTATGGTAACCGATGTCGGCGGCGTTAACGACAAATCCTTTAACCAATCCGCTTGGGAAGCTCTGCAAGCAACAGAGACTGAAACCGGAGCGAAAGTAAAATACCTGCAATCCAAAGCTGATGAAGAGTATATTCCTAACTTGAACGAGTTTGTTAAAAACAACTACTCCTTGACTTGGGGAATCGGGTTCCAATTGGCTGATGCGATCAAAACGGTTGCTGACCAAAACCCGGATGCCAAACTGGCCATCATCGACAGCGTTGTGGATGCGCCAAACGTTAAATCCGTAACCTTTGCTGAAGAAGAAGGATCTTACCTCGTAGGCGTTGTTGCCGGACTGAGCACAAAAACGAACAAAATCGGTTTTGTCGGCGGTATGGACAGCCCGCTGATCAAAAAATTTGAAGTTGGCTTCAGAGAAGGCGTAAAAGCTGTAAATCCGGATGCCGAATTTATTTCCAACTACACAGGCGCGTTCGACAAGCCTGACCTTGGTAAAGCAGCGGCAGCGACACTGTACAACAAAGGCGTAGATATCATTTTCCACGCTTCGGGCGCAACAGGAAACGGTGTGTTCAACGAAGCGATCGCTCGCAAGAAACAAGGACAAGACGTATGGGTTATCGGTGTCGACAAAGACCAATCCCTTGAATTTGGCGACGATGTGACCCTGACTTCCATGATCAAAAAAGTTGACGAAGCGGTTAAACGCGTGAATAAAGAAGTGATCGACGGTACGTTCAAAGGCGGAGCAGAAAATCTGACTCTGAAAGAAAACGGCGTAGGCATCGCAGACACATCCACGAAAAACGTATCCAAGGAAATCCTGGACAAAGTGGAAGAGTACAAACAAAAAATCATCAGCGGCGAAATTAAAGTACCTACCGAATAATATGGTTTGCAAATAAGGAAATACGTCATTGGGCCGGTCTTGACCGGCCTTATGATTGCCCGCAGCTTATCTTGGCCAGCGAAACCTCCAAAAGGAGCGTTTCAGACATATTGCATGAAGAACAATCGCAAGAAGCATTCGGTCTAACAATTAACGTCGATGGACGTTTTTCTTTCGTTTTGCGGAACCACACACTATATCAGTTATAAGGGTGATTACATGGGTGCAGGAACCCCCGTCGTTGAGTTAAAACAAATCACGAAGCGTTTCCCAGGCATTGTTGCCAACGACGCTATCAGCCTTCAGCTTCGAAAAGGCGAGATTCATGCTTTATTGGGCGAAAACGGTGCTGGTAAGTCAACATTGATGAATATTGTATTTGGCCTCTATCAGCCGGATGAAGGATCCATTGAGGTGAACGGCAAGCCGGTGATCATTGATAGTCCAAACAAAGCGATTGAGCTTGGCATCGGCATGGTGCATCAGCACTTTAAGCTTGTCCAGCCGTTCACGGTAACAGAGAACATTATTTTGGGATCTGAGCCTACCAAAGGTCCCAACATTAACTATAAAAAAGCAGCAGCAGAAGTACAGCGCCTGTCCGAACAATATGGACTTCAGGTGAACCCGCATGCCAAAATCCACGATATCTCGGTGGGTATGCAGCAGCGCGTTGAAATCGTGAAGACCTTGTATCGCGGTGCGGACATTCTGATCTTTGACGAGCCTACGGCCGTATTGACTCCGCAGGAAATCAAAGAATTGATGCAGATCATGAAGAAGTTGGTGGCCGAAGGCAAATCCATTATTTTGATCACGCACAAGCTGAAAGAAATCATGGAAATTTCCGATACGGTTACCATCATTCGCCGAGGCAAAGTCATCGATTCGGTGAAAACGTCGGAAACCAACCCGAACGAGCTGGCCGAAAAGATGGTTGGACGCAACGTAACGTTTAAGGTAGACAAAAAACCTGCGACTCCGGGTGCGAACGTGCTGGAAGTCAGCAATTTGTCGTCCAAAAACAAGGAAGGCATTTCCGTTCTGAATCAGCTTAACCTGAATGTGCGCGCCGGAGAAATCGTCGGCATTGCAGGCGTTGACGGCAACGGCCAGAGCGAGTTGATCGAAGCGCTCACCGGCCTGCGTAAAGTGGACGGCGGCTCCATTCGTTTGCAAGGGAAAGAACTTGCCAACCAGTCTCCGCGTTATATCTCGGAATCCGGGTTAGCGCATATTCCCGAAGATCGGCATAAACATGGACTTGTTCTCGATTTTTCCGTTAGTGAAAACATTGTTCTGGAGTCTTATTACAAGGCGCCTTATACCCGCAGAGGGTTCCTCAATTTTGACGCGATCAAAAAACAAGCCAAAAGGCTGGTCGAGGCGTTTGACGTGCGTACACCAAGCATTGAAACGAAAGCCCGCTCTTTGTCGGGAGGGAACCAGCAGAAAGCGATTATCGCGCGCGAAGTCGACAAAAATCCGGAGCTTCTTATCGCTGCTCAGCCAACCCGCGGTTTGGACGTTGGTGCGATCGAGTTTGTGCAAAAGCAATTGATTGCCCAGCGGGATCAAGGGAAGGCCGTTTTGCTGATTTCGTTCGAACTGGATGAGATCATCAACGTGTCTGACCGCATTGCCGTCATCTACGAGGGACGGATTGTGGGCGAGGTGCTGCCGGAAGAAACCAATGACAGGGAGCTCGGCTTGATGATGGCGGGCAGCACCCAAAAGAGAGGTACTGTGCATGAGTAACATATTGAAATGGTTTACCCGAGATTCCTTTATTTTGCCTGTTGTGGCCATCGTCATGGGATTGATTTTGGGCGGAATCGTCATGCTGTTCGGTGGATACAACCCGGTTGAAGCATATAGCGCGCTGTTCACCAAAGTGTTTGGCGATATGTACAACTTCGGCGAAGCCGTGCGGGAGATGACACCGCTCATCATGACCGGGCTTGCGTTTGCATTCGCTTCGCGCGCAGGTTTGTTTAACATCGGGGGAGAAGGTCAATTTCTCGTAGGTATGACGGCTGCGACGTTTGTCGGGGTTAAATTTGCAGGTCTGCCTATTTATATCCATGCACCGCTCGCCATGATCGCGGGAGCCCTTTTCGGTGGACTGTGGGCGGCGATTGCCGGTTATTTGAAGGCTGCGCGTGGCGTAAACGAAGTGATCAGCAGTATCATGCTGAACTGGATCGGGCTTTATCTGGCTAATTTGATCGTGCGCCAATTTCTGCTGCTTCAGGGCGAAAACCGTTCCGTCGATATTAGCGAATCGGCTTCGATCAGTTTGAACTGGCTGTCTGAGTTGATGGGCAATTCCCGCGTGCATTTGGGTACGCTGATCGCTCTCGTTTTGGCCGTGGTCTTTTATATTTACATGTGGAAAACGAAACAGGGTTATGAAATCCGTGCTGTAGGTCTCAACCCTAATGCGGCCGAATATGCGGGCATGCACGTAAATCGCAACATTGTCAAAGCGATGTTCATCAGCGGTATGCTTGCAGGTCTTGGCGGAGCGTTCCAGGTTCTGGGCGTATTCCAATATCAGACCGTGATGTCCGGTTCTCCGGGAACGGGCTTTGACGGCATCGCGGTAGCGTTGATTGGTTTGAATCATCCGTTCGGCGTTCTGCTCGGAGCGTTGTTGTTCGGTACGCTTACTTATGGCTCTGCGGGGATGAGCTTTGCTGCGGATGTGCCGCCTGAAATCATTCGGATTGTGATCGGTTCGATTATCTTCTTCATTGCGGCACAAGGCATCGTGCGCTGGGTACTTAAACCGTTCTATTCCAAGCGCAAGAAAGAGAAGGTGTTGTAGATGGACTTGTTGACAATTGGGCAAATTATCAATACGACGCTTGTCTTTGCCACGGCATTGATTTTTGCATCCCTAGGCGGAATTTTTTCGGAAAAGTCCGGTGTAACCAACCTCGGAATTGAAGGTTTCATGGTCTTTGGCGCGTTTGCGGCAGGGATTGGTGCACACTATGCTCAGGAAGCGGGCATGGGGGGAACGACTTCGGCATGGATGGGTGTACTGTGCGCTGTTTTGCTAGGCGTACTGGTATCCTTGATTCATGCGGTCGCGTCCATTACGTTTAAAGCGGATCAAATCATCAGCGGGATCGTGATCAACTTCCTGGCGGCAGGAAGCACGCTGTATTTGGTTAAATTGTTGTTTGAAGGTTCCGGGGACTCCCCGTTGGTGCAAGGTTTCAACAAATTCGACGTGCCGCTGCTCAAGGATATTCCTTTGCTCGGTGAAGCGTTGTTCAAGAACGTATATCCGACAACCTATCTGGCGATCGTATTTGTTTTCCTGACGTATTACATCATGTTCAAAACACCTTTCGGTCTTCGGTTGCGTTCCGTGGGCGAGCACCCGAGTGCAGCGGATACTGTCGGTGTGAAAGTTCGCCGTTACCGTTATGTTGCGGTGATGATCAGTGGCGCGCTCGCAGCAGTTGGCGGGGCGGCCATTACATTGACAACGACAGGAACGTTCTCCCATAATACGGTATCCGGACAAGGGTATATTGCGATTGCAGCCATGATCTTTGGTAAATGGAACCCGATCGGTGCTTTTGGCGCGGCCGTATTCTTCGGTTTCTCGCAAGCGATCCGGAACTATGTACAGTTGTTCGAATGGACGCAAAGTATTCCCCAGGAAATTATTTATATGCTTCCATACCTGCTCACACTGATTGTGCTGATTGCTGCGGTAGGGCGTTCTTCCGCGCCATCCGCATTGGGCGAACCGTACGATCCCGGGAAAAGGTAGTTTCACCGACAAATGTGAACATCACCATATCAGGTTTTACCATAAAGGGCCCGCGTTTGCGGGCCTTTTTCTGTTACATTCATTCGTTTGGAAGCCGCTCAACAGGGTAGGGGGAATCCCCCAAATTTTTGGGCATGGACAAAGAAACAGGCGAACCATGCTTTGGACGAATACACTGTTTTGAACGATTCGAGGAGGAGGGGAATGTATGAGATCACGAATTACGCGTACTGATGCGATGAAGTTTGTTGGCCAAAATATCGTTGCGGTCAAAAAGGACGGAACTCGGGTTACTGGAAGACTGGTGAAGATATCCGGAAACAAGCTTGTGTTGAAACGCATAGACGGCAAAAAGGTTCGCACAAAAGCAATTTTGCCACTCGTTTTATTTGATTTGTTGGCTATTGCAACCTTGCCGTATGCTTATGGCCCTGGTTATGGAGCACCTGGACCAGGTTATGGGTCGGGTTCAAAACCGGGATGTGGAGCGGGGTATGGCCCTGGCTATGGGGCCGGGTACCCTGGGATTGGTCCTGGCTTCAGTCCTTATGGACCGGGCCCGCGTCCACCAGGATTTTAATAAAGACGATTGATTTCGCCCTTCCGGTCGAATGAATTATACCGATAGACGGTTGTTTGGGGGAGCAGAGGCGGCGACAAGGACCACGAAGGACGGCAAATGCCTAAATTGGTTTCGAGGAGACGGCGAAGAGTGCTCCTCTTTTCGAGCTCAGATGTTTTTTTCGAGCTCAAAGCAGCGGCTGATCATGATATATCGGATGATGCGATATCCTTGTTTTTGATAAAACTGAAGTCCTTTCATATTTCCTTCGTCCACCATGACTTTGGATATTTTGCAGCCGCGTGATGTGGCGAATGTTTCTGCTTTATGCAGGAGCGTTTGCCCGTATCGTTTGCGCTGTTCTTTGGCGGAAACGGCCATCATGTCGATGTACAGCAGCTCGCCATGCATGAGAAGATGGATGAAGGCCAAGGCTTCTTTGTCGGGACTCGGAGAAATCACGAAGGTCATGCCCCTGCTCATCCGCAGGGGTATTTCTTTGCGAATTTTGTTGATATCGTTCTCACCCATATGGGACAACGGAACAAGTTCGGTATCGATTAACCGCATGATGGCGGCATCGTCCAGTTTGGATTTGCGCTGCCGAATGACCATGCCGGGCCTCCTTTCGTAAGAGGTCTTGGTGCTCGTATATTTTATGCCTGGATGAAGTTGAAAGGTGACTGAATGAAAGAGTGAAAATGGGTTATGTTAAACGATGGAAGCGTTGAAAGAAATGCTTAAGCTATGTCCTGTTCCCAATATTGCGTATTGGATTCAGGGAGAAAAAATATTTTCATTTTGGAAAGCGCTGCGGGAAAGCGCCGTGTTTGTTACGAGCATATGAAACGGGCGTTCTGAAATTAATTAAAATCAGGTATTGACTTATCTGCTGCCGGGGTCATATAATGTTCCTAACATTTAACGAGAATATTTTATCGGCTATGAAGAGGACGAAGTTTTAAGGGCTCTTTTGCTCAGAGAGTGGCTGGATCTGCTGAAACCACCACCATTACCCCTTATATACGAGCTCACCTCGGAGCTGTTTTCCTGAAAAGCAATGGAGATCATTCCTTGCCTATTAGGGGGAATCGTATGCCTGCGTTACAGGCAACAGGTACGGGAACGACTTTGATCGTTTTACGTCATCGTCTTTTTAGTACCTGGTAAGGTCCGTTATTGCGAAATAGCGGGCAAAGTTGGGTGGTACCACGGAAGAACAACCTTTCGTCCCTCGCAAGCATCATTATGTTTGCAGGGATGGAAGGTTTTTTTTGTAACTTCAAATGTCAGAATGGTGTAAATTCCGAGAGGAGGATGACTGATGGGAGCTCATATTCCAGAAGTACGATCAACAGATGAATTACGTGAAAAATGGATGAAGCCGGAGGTCATTAGCGGTTCTGAAATTTTGCTGAGAAGCTTGCTGCTGGAAGGCGTCGAGTGTGTCTTTGGATATCCGGGCGGTGCCGTATTATATATCTACGATGCGATGTACGGCTTCGAAGATTTCAAACATGTGCTTACGCGCCATGAACAAGGTGCCATTCACGCAGCAGACGGTTATGCGCGGGCAAGCGGCAAGGTTGGCGTGTGCATCGCGACTTCCGGGCCGGGGGCGACGAACCTGGTTACAGGCATTGCCACGGCTTATATGGATTCCGTACCGCTCGTCGTTATTACGGGGAATGTCGTTTCCAGCTTGATTGGTTCGGATGCATTCCAGGAAGCAGACATTACCGGCATCACGATGCCGATCACGAAACACAGCTATCTGGTCAAAGATGTCGAGGATCTGCCGCGTATCATTCACGAAGCATTCCACATCGCGAACACAGGACGCAAAGGCCCGGTGCTTATCGACATTCCGAAAGATGTTTCGGCCAATAAAACGTTGTTCGAGCCACTGACAGGTCCGGTTACGCTGAGAGGATACAATCCAACGACGGTACCGAACAAGCTGCAGATCGATCGTCTGGCCCAAGCGATTCAGGAAGCGGAACGTCCAATGATCATCGCTGGCGGCGGTGTCGTTTACTCGGGCGGACATGAAGCGCTGTTGGAATTCGTGGAAAAAACGGGCATTCCGATTACGACAACATTGCTTGGACTCGGCGCTTTCCCAAGCGGTCATGAACTGTGGACGGGAATGCCGGGCATGCACGGAACGTACACGTCCAACCAAGCCATCCAGCAAGCCGATTTGCTGATCAACATCGGGGCACGCTTTGATGACCGGGTAACGGGCAAGCTTGACGGCTTCGCACCGCTTGCAAAAATCGTGCATATCGACATCGACCCGGCAGAGATCGGTAAAAACGTTGCCACTGACATTCCGATCGTAGGAGATTGCAAAACGGTTTTGGAATTGGTCAACAAGGAAGTGCAGCGTGCAGAACGTGCGGATGCCTGGAGAGATCAGATCAAGCAGTGGAAACAGGAAAAACCTTACCGTTACAACGATTCGAACGAAGTGCTGAAACCGCAATGGGTTATTGAAATGCTGAATGAAACGACCAAAGGCGAAGCCATTGTAACAACGGACGTCGGTCAGCATCAAATGTGGGCGGCCCAGTATTACAAATTCAACCAACCACGTTCATGGGTAACTTCAGGTGGTTTGGGAACGATGGGCTTTGGATTCCCGTCGGCGATCGGCGCGCAGATGGCAAACCCTGACAGGCTGGTTATTTCCATCAATGGCGACGGCGGCATGCAAATGTGTTCCCAAGAGCTTGCAATTTGCGCGATCAACAACATACCGGTCAAAATCGTCATCATCAACAACCAGGTGCTCGGTATGGTTCGTCAGTGGCAGGAGCTCATTTACGACAACCGCTACAGCCACATCGATCTGGCAGGAAGCCCGGATTTCGTAAAATTGGCTGAGGCTTACGGCGTTAAAGGCCTTCGTGCAACCAACAAAGAAGAAGCGCAGCGTGCTTGGCAAGAAGCCTTGGACACAGACGGTCCGGTCGTTGTAGAATTTGTTGTAAGCAAAGAAGAAAATGTGTATCCGATGGTTCCGCAAGGAGCAACGATCAATCAAATGCTGATGGGAGATGCTGAGGAATGATAAGACATACGATATCGATTTTGGTCAACGATCAGCCTGGTGTCCTGCAGCGTGTTTCTGGATTGTTCGGTCGGCGCGGTTTCAATATTGAAAGCATTACAGTAGGTCAATCGGAAGAGCCGGGATTGTCCCGGATGGTCATTGTGACGGTCGGCGATGACAAAACGATCGAGCAAATCGAGAAACAACTGTACAAAATTATTGATGTCATCAAAGTTGTAGACTTTAGCATCAAGCCAATGGTTGCCCGCGAGCTCGCTTTGATCAAAGTGAAGTCCGAACCGGCGGAACGTCCGGAAATTATGGGCGTCGTAGAAACGTTCCGCGCAGCGGTCGTGGATATCGGTCCAAACAGCCTGATGGTTCAAGTGGTTGGGGATACCGACAAAATCGATGCGATGATCGAGCTGCTCAAGCCTTATGGCATTCGCGAATTGTCCAGAACCGGCGTAACGGCCCTTGTTCGGGGAAATGCATAAAGCGCATCGAGCAATGAGGATTCCTCCTCACCCGCGAATGTAAACGAATAAGTTAACCAATGGATTGATACAAGCTAACATTTTAGTGATGTAACGCTTGAAAAGAGAGATACATCCCCGCTTTAATGGGCGGGTGTCTGAATGGATCGGAGCATGTAAACCCCATGCATCACGGTTTCGCCGGCTATGGTCCACGGTCCCTTGAGACACCCGCTCATTATTGAAGGGTTCTTTACAAAATAAAGGAGGACTTAAAACATGGCAGTTACTACTTATTATGAACAGGATGCAGAGCTTAGCGTATTGAAAGGAAAAACGATCGCCGTTATCGGTTATGGCAGCCAAGGCCATGCCCAAGCACAAAACTTGCGCGATAGCGGACTGAATGTGGTTATCGGACTTCGCGAAGGTAAATCGTACGATGCAGCAAAAAACGACGGCTTTGAAGTATTGTCTCCGGCAGAAGCAACAAGCCGCGCTGACGTGGTTCAAATCTTGCTGCCTGACGAAACACAAGCAGCTGTATACAAAAACGAAATCGAACCAAACCTGAAAAAAGGCGCAGCTTTGCTCTTCTCCCACGGTTTCAACGTTCATTTCGGCCAAATCGTTGCTCCAAAAGACAGCGATGTATTGCTGGTAGCTCCTAAGTCCCCTGGCCACATGGTACGTCGTACGTACGTGGAAGGATTTGGCGTACCTGGCTTGATCGCGATCGAGCAGGATGCAACAGGCAAAGCCAAAGAAATCGGCCTTGCTTATGCAAAAGGTATCGGCTGCACGCGTGCAGGCGTGATCGAAACTTCCTTCCGTGAAGAAACAGAAACAGATCTGTTCGGTGAGCAAGCTGTTCTGTGCGGTGGCGTAAGTGCCCTTGTAAAAGCAGGATTCGAAACGCTGACAGAAGCAGGATATGCTCCTGAAATGGCATACTTCGAGTGTCTGCATGAGCTGAAACTGATCGTTGACCTGATGTACGAAGGCGGTCTGGCTAGCATGCGCGACTCCATCAGTAACACGGCTGAATACGGTGACTATGTAACGGGTCCTCGCGTCGTAACTGAAGATACGAAAAAAGCAATGAAAGAAGTGCTTTCCGATATCCAACAAGGTAAATTCGCTCGCGACTTTATCCTTGAAAACCAATCCGGTCGTGCGTTCTTGACAGCAACTCGCCGCAACGAGTCCGAGCACCCAATCGAAGTGGTCGGCGGTCAATTGCGTGAAATGATGCACTGGATCAAAAAGTAAGTCCTGTTTTCATTTGATCTTAATCTTACAGCTTCAACGGAAAATAGCGGCCATGCTTATGCGTGGGCCGCTATTTCTGATACGAGAAAGGTACCGTAAGGAGAGAAGATGCCATTACGTCCTCTGTCGACCAGCACAAAAATAAAGTCTGACCCGGCTTTTTTGCATAAGGGTCAGACTTTATTTGCGTTAATTGCGTTATATGATAAATGCTATTGCCTAAATCTGTTCATGCACAGCAGACGTTACCAAGCATAAGCGTTTGGTGCGTGTCCACCAGGCCCTGGGAAAATCTCGTCCAGGCGCTTGAGCACTTCCGCATCGAGCGTAACCTCAAGGCATTTGAGCGCCGTTTCGAATTGCTCCAAGGTACGTGGGCCGATAATCGGTGCGGTAACCGCCGGGTTGGCGGCAACCCAGGCCAGGGCGACGGTATCCTGCGGTTCGCCAAGCTCGCGGCACAGGGCGGCGAATTGTTCCAGCTGCTGCTGCTGACGGTCGATGCGTTCGGCAATGCCGCTGCTGCGTGAGCCTTCCAGCTTCTGGAGCGCGTTGCGTCCGAGCAATCCGCCATCCAGCGGGCTCCACGGAATGACGCCAAGCCCGAGCTCTTTGGCGGCAGGCAGCACTTCCAGTTCCGGCAAACGGCAATTTAGGCTGTATTTGTGCTGTTCGGACACCAGGCCGAGAAAATGGCGGTTTTTGGCTTCGCTCTGGGCAATGGCAATCTGCCAAGCGGCGAAGTTGCTGGAACCGACGTAACCGATTTTTCCTTGATGGACGGCATTCTCGAACGCTCCCCACAGCTCGTCCCAAGTAACGGCAGGGTCCACATGATGCATCTGGTACAGTTCGATATGATCCGTTTGCAAACGGCGGAGGGAGCCTTCCAGATGGCGCCTGATTTTATATGCAGAGAGACCGCTTTCATTGTTGGGACCATCGGTGTCGTCGTGCATGGAGCCGTATACCTTGGTGGCAAGCACGACTTTTTCCCGGCGGTTGCCGCCTTGTTTGAACCAGCGCCCGATGATTTCCTCCGTTAGCCCGGAGTTTTCTCCCCAACCGTAAATGTTGGCCGTGTCGAAGAAGTTGATTCCGGCGTCCAATGCCGCATCCATGATGCGGAAAGCTTCCTTTTCATCCGTAGCGGGTCCAAAGTTCATCGTGCCGAGACAGATCCGGCTTACCTTGAGTCCTGATTTTCCCAAGTACGTGTACTGCATGATTACAATCCCTCCTGTACTAACCTGAAATGGAATTACCGTTTCCATTGTAACCCATACGGAAGGGGACGAACAACGACGCTCACTCTCTTATAGGCAAAATCTATTAAAGTCATAGATTGTATATCTTGGTCAAATGGACGTGTAATATGATAAAAAGGAGAGAGTTGATTCAACGATACGTTTGAAATGAATGAAACGATGTAAGGAGAGGACAACCATGGCAGATGTAAAAAAGATTGCAGTTATCGCGGGTGACGGAATCGGACCCGAAGTTGTGGCCGAGGCGGAAAAAGTATTGAAACGCACCGAGGAAGTATTTGGTTACCGTTTTGAAACAGAGCATGCTCTGTTCGGCGGAATCGCCATCGATGAGAAAGGAACCCCGCTTCCTGAAGAAACGCTGGCTGTATGTAAAAGTGCTGACGCGGTTCTGCTTGGTGCCGTTGGCGGTCCGAAATGGGATAATAACAGCAAGGAGCTTCGCCCGGAAACCGGTTTGCTCGGCATTCGCAAAGAGCTTGGCTTGTTCTCGAACCTGCGTCCGGCGGTCGTGTTCGATTGCCTGAAGGATGCTTCCACGCTTAAACCTGAAGTGTTGGAAGGAACGGACCTGATGGTCGTACGGGAACTGACGGGCGGGATTTACTTCGGGGAGAAGTTCAGACGCGAAAGCGATCAAGGTCAAGAGGCCGTGGATACATGTGCTTATAATGTTACGGAAGTGGAAAGGATCGTCCGCCAGGCATTCGAAATCGCGCAAGGACGCCGCAAAAAGCTGGCTTCCGTAGACAAAGCGAACGTGCTCGAAACCTCCCGCCTCTGGCGCGAAGTCGTTAACCGCGTGGCTCCGGACTATCCGGACGTTGAACTGGAGCATGTATTGGTCGACAACTGCGCGATGCAATTGCTGCGCCGCCCGGCCAGCTTTGACGTGATCGTTACGGAAAACATGTTCGGCGACATCCTTAGCGATGAAGCAGCGATGCTGACCGGTTCGATCGGCATGCTCGCCTCCGCGTCGCTGGGTGAAGGCAGCTTTGGCCTTTATGAGCCGGTGCACGGCTCCGCTCCGGATATCGCCGGCCAAGGCTTGGCGAATCCGATCGCTACCATTCTTTCGCTCGCCCTGATGTTCCGTACAACGTTCGGTTATGCGGAAGGCGCCGATGCCATCGAAGCGGCCGTATCCGAAGTGCTGAATGCCGGACACCGCACGAGTGATATCGCCGTGGACAAGAGTACGGCGATCAGCACCACCGAGATGGGCGACCTGATCGTTGCAGCGATCAAAAAACAAGCTTAATATGTATTGACCGTTCAAGCAGCCTTTTGCTTTCCGACAGGATCGTAGAGGGCTGCTTGTTTTCACGATTGCTGCACAGAATGTCAATAAATTTTCTTATTTATAATAATTATAAAAAAATAACGTTTATAATCTTGACTTTGATAAGTCCGAATGATAACATTTTAAATGTACTCGTTATGCGGTACACAACATCATTCATCGCAGGACAAGCGACATAGCGCGTCCTGATCTAAGCACTCCGCAAGGAGGCTTACATAATCCCAAAGGAGGAATTTTAGTTATGGCAGAACGTTTGGTTGGCAGACCAGCACCTGATTTTGCAATGGAGACAGTAACAGGAGACGGACAAGAATTTGGTTCCGTTAAACTGTCCGATTACCGCGGTAAATGGCTCGTATTTTTCTTTTATCCTTTGGATTTCACATTCGTGTGTCCTACTGAAATCACTGCTTTGAGCGATGCTTACGAGCAATTCAAAGCTTTGGATACCGAAATTCTCGGCGTGAGCGTTGACTCCGTGCACAGCCACAAAGCATGGATCAACACGCCTAAAGACAGCAACGGTTTGGGCCAACTGAACTTCCCGCTGGCTTCCGATATCACGAAACAAGTTGCTAAAGATTACGGCGTTCTGATCGAAGAAGAAGGCGTTGCATTGCGCGGGCTGTTCATCATCGATCCAGAAGGCGAATTGAAATACCAAGTGGTGAACCACAATGACGTAGGCCGCAGCGTTGAAGAAACGTTGCGCGTACTGCAAGCATTGCAATCCGGCGGATTGTGTGCAATGAACTGGAAACCAGGCGACAAAAACCTGTAAGCCGAATCAACTTGAACAATACAAGTTCAAGCCCTCACCCCGTAAGGGATGAGGGCTTTTTGCACCCTTTTTGTGAAAATTGCCCATGATTGTTGTTTAATAGAAGATAAATACGTGTTATTAATGTAAAATATAAATGTTAGGTATTTGGGGCTTCAAAAGAGGAATCGCTCCATGTAGAGTCGAATAGGGTATGAAAACCAGAATCATGTTGAACCATTGCTGAACATACTATTTTATAAATGTTGAATACGGATGAAACCATCCCCGGACGGAAGAGCCAGAGATACCCTGAAGGTCAATATCGGTTAATTTTCGGCACGTTAGAAGGAGGATGAACAAGAATGAGTTACTGCTGTGGGGCAAGTATGGTGGGAACAAAGGGCACACTGAAGCACTACCGAACCCAGGTTCATAATGTTCCCCTGCTGTTTTGCCCGGTATGCCACCGGGTCGAGGTGCATTACAAAGTGGAAAACGAATATGAGATTTTGGCTGAATACGCGCATGGAGACGGTGCTTCCGAAATCGACTTTCAAGACTACGTCACCGAGGACGAAGACGCCATCTTCGAAAACTGCATCAGCAGGGAGAGCGAGGATGCGCTTGTCATTGTACAGCGCCAAATCGACATGTCGCTTGATTTGCTGCGGCTTGCCAAGGAAATGAAGGATGAGAAGTGGGAAAGCGAGCTGAAACGACGCCTTGCCGTTATGAGCCAGCGCAGATTGAAGATTCAGCATAACAAAAGCGGACTCTAGGTGATGCCTTTATCCGCTGAATAGATGTTTTTTTCTGAAGCGAAGCGGATTCGCAGTTTGCGGATTGGCTTCGCTTTCATGCATTCATTTTGAATACAGCCGTCCGCCGATTCGAGTTTTTTCTTAAAATAATTTCCATTCGACACTTTCTCCGATTGACTCTCTTCCATAAACTTGTCTATGATAAAAACAGACTTGCGAAAGTGGCGGAGCAAAAATTGGTTTGTTTTTTGGAATAGGATAAGCTTAGAATGGAACCTTCATCTTATTTTTCGGGATCGTTTACTGGTTACCGGGAATGCAGAGCAGCCTGAGTTCCGGACATGCAATCCATATTTCGGCTAAGCTCCCTTAATGAAAGGGCACCGGTAATGAACAACAAAAATCGGCCCTTCCTGTTTCTGTGATGATATGATGTCCGAATGGCAAGTTTATCATTTACGTGAAAAGGAGGAACCTGACATGATTAGTGAATTTCAGGAAACAGTGATTCAACCAACAAACGGGCTTCCTAACGTGCATCTGGATAATAATAAGTATGAGAATGTGCTGGAGCATCTGGATAGCGGGATCATGTTGTTTGACAGCAACGGTGTTCTGACATTCATTAATGTTCAGATGGCGAAACTGTTGGAGCTGCCCAGAAGTTTGTTGAGTGGCTGCACCCTGATGGAAATGCTGCATCATCCGCAAATGAGCCGATACAAAAAAAAGAAGATCCTGCGTATTTATCGGGAGACTATCTTTCACCGTAAGCGCTATCATGAGCTTATTGATGAGTATGGAAGGCATTGGCTGGTTACCGTAACCTATGGCGACCAGATGGATGGAGATTTTTTATTCAGCGTTAAGGACGTGTCCGACTATAAACAAATCGAACAAACCGCTTATCAAAATGACAAGCTTGCGATGCTGGGACGTATTTCGGCTTCGATCGCCCATGAGATCCGCAATCCGCTAACGGCCATCCGCGGCTTCATTCAGCTGCTCCGTCCCCATCTGCTGCAGCTCGGCAAGGATGAATATGCCCGAATCATACTGACCGAGATCGATAGGGCGAATGATATCATTTATGAATTTCTGAACTCTTCGAAGCCTTCGGCACCTCAGAAGACCATTATGTCCGTGGATTCCCTTCTGAAAGAAGTGGTATTGCTCACAGAGAGCGAAGGTTTAATGAAGGGATGCGAGATCACGCTGGATGTGGCGACTGATGCGTCGATGAATGTGTCCATTGATGTCAAGCAAATTAAGCAGGTTATTCTGAATATGGTAAAAAACGCGATGGATGCCATCGAAGATGTAGGGGAGGAACATGCGGGGCTCATTCGCATTTCCACGGCCATAGAAAACCGATACGTTAAAATCTCCATCGCCGATAACGGACAGGGCATGGACCATAACACGCTTGTTCGCTTGTTTGATCCGTTCTTTACGACTAAAGAAAGCGGAACCGGACTTGGACTGTCGGTCAGTTACCGAATCATCAAAAACCATGGAGGCACGATTGCAGTGGAAAGCCAAAAGGGCGAGGGGACCCTTTTTATCATCAAGCTGCCACTGGTGTAACCCATGCCAAACAACAGGAGTCCGGCGAATTTGGCGGATGCCTGTTGTTTTTTTATTGGATGAAATGAGTTATCGTTATAAGGAATACGTTTACATAAATAGCGTTTTTGGAGAAAGGAAGGTAGGTGCGTCTTGGATATTCGGGAAATGGAACAGTTGAAAAATCATGTGTTGGAGCATGTCGGGCAAGTGATTGTAGGCAAAGATTTTACGGTGGAGCTGGTGTTGACGGCGATGGTTGCGTCAGGGCATGTGCTGCTTGAGGATGTGCCCGGCACGGGGAAAACGATGCTGGCCAAATCGATCGCTGCTTCGGTGGATTGCTCCTTTCAGCGCATTCAGTTTACGCCGGATTTGTTGCCATCCGATCTGACGGGCATTCACTTTTTCAATCAAAAGCAAGGGGATTTCGAATTCCGGAAAGGCCCTTTGTTCGCGAATTTCGTCCTTGCCGATGAAATCAACCGAGCCACACCGCGTACCCAGTCCAGTCTGCTGGAATGCATGGAGGAGGGCCAAATCAGCATTGACGGCATAACCAAACGGCTTGAAAAGCCGTTTGTCGTAATCGCGACCCAAAATCCAGTCGACAATCAAGGAACGTTCCCGTTGCCTGAGGCGCAGATGGACCGTTTCATGATGAAAATCCGTATGGGATATCCCAGTTTGGATGAAAGCATCGAGATTTTGAGACGTACCGTGGCGGGGAGATCTGCAGCTGCCTTAACCGCAATCGTCACGAGGGAGCGGTTACTGCAGGCTCAAGAAGCATATCGTTCCGTGCGAATCGAGGAAGATCTGCTGCGATACATTACCCATTTGGCGGAAGAGACCCGCAGCCATCCCGAACTGTCTCTCGGAGTCAGCCCCCGTGGAGCACAGGCGCTGCTAAAAGCTAGCCAGGCTTGGGCAGCGCTGCATGGCAGGGATTATGTGCTTCCTGATGATATCAAGCTGCTGGCCAAGCCCGTGCTGGCCCACAGATTGGTGCTGCGGAACAGAGTGCGCCAACAGGAAGGCATGGCGGAACGCATCGTTGACGATCTGCTTGGCCGAATCGACGTACCTACTGAAAATGCCGCTCTAGGCAGTGGGCGATAAGATGGCACTGCTATGGCTAATCGTTGTTGGAGGGGTTGTCATCGGACTGCATGGTCTGGTGTTTGGGCGCCCGGCTCTGCGAAGGATGACATATGCCAGGGAATTCAGCAAAAGGCGTTGTTATGCCGGGGAACAGGTTGAAATGATTGAAACGATCGCTAACGAGAAGCGTTTCTCGGTTCCTTGGCTCCGATTGGAGGCCATGATGCCAGGCTCGTTTATATTTCGAAGCGGCTCGGGTGTGGATATTAGCCAGGGAGACATCTATCAGAACCATAAAAGCATATTTACGTTAAAACCATTTACCCGCATTACCCGGAGGCATCCTTTTACATGCGCCCGTCGCGGGATTTACACCATGAATACGGTCACGATGACGGGAGGAGACTTGTTTGGGTTATGGAGTTTCTCCAAACCGCTGCCCGTGGAACTCTCTATGGTGGTATATCCTGCTTTGGTCGCTGAAGAGGATATGCCGGCCATATATCAGATCTGGCAAGGCGAGGTGGAGGTCTCGCGCTGGATCGTGGAGGACCCGTTCCTTATTTTGGGGGTGAGGCCATATGGCCCGACGGATCCGATGAATCGGATTCATTGGAAGGCAAGCGCGCGAACCGGCGAGCTGCAAGTGTACAAACAGGGATGGTCGGCTGATCCGCAGTCATGGATTATCGTGAACGTTCAGGAATCGGCAGAAATGTGGAGCGTGGTGACCCGCCCGGACGTGATCGAACGCGCGCTAAGTTATGCGGCCACGGTTGCAGGAGATGCTGTCCGCAGGGGGCTTCCTGTCGGTTTCGCGCACAACGGCTATCGGGCCAAAGGGGGGCAGGATCCGCTGCGCATTGAACCGGACTATGGAACGCCGCACCTGGAACTGCTGCTGGAGGCCATGGCTGAGGTAGAGCTCAAATGCATGACCCCGATGGAACAGTTTCTGCGGACCGAAGCAGAATATGGTGAACTTGCCGAGCAGGCGTACAGCTATCTCCTGATCACATCCTATGTTTCCGAAGCGATGGAGCGGGAGATTGCACGTTTGCAGGAACAGGGACACAAGGTGACTATTCTTCCTGTCGTCGAGGTACAGACTGACAGCAGGGCGGTGAGTGCGTGACAAAGGTTGAATTTTTTTCCGACGATCGTTGGTTCTGGCGTTCATTGTGGGCAGTATGGCTGCAAGGCATTTATATGTACCCGCTGCTTGTTGTCACCGGGCTATACTCAGGCACGCGTCTGCCTTTCATTCTCTTGATGGTTCATGGCGGGGCAGGACTGCTGGGCGTAATCGTAGGGAGAAGATATATGGGGACACGGAGAAAGGCATGGTTGCGCTTGGGCGCGTCATTCGTCATGGGCATGTTGGCCATGGTTGTTGCCTTGCCATTCTCATTACCCTTGTTGGATCTGGTTTCAGTGGCGGTATGGGGAACATTCGCCGCATATATGGGATTGACTCCCGAGCCTGAACTGAGATCCACGTTGAGCTGGAGGCTGCAAATGTTTGGCGTCGCTGGAGCAATTGTGGCAAGTGCCGTCTCCAGTCTGGAACCTTTCCGTGTTTTGCAGCCGTATAACAACACGCTCTATGTATCGGGGGGGATCAGCTTTGTTGCCTGGTTGCTTGGCATTTATTTCGCCCAACTGGACCGGGCCATGCTGAACGACGGCAATCGGAGAATGGTGCTGAAGGAATTTGTCAGGGCCAATCATGTCCGTTTGCTTGTCCTGTTGGTCGTGATTGGCGCCATTGGAGCTTTTCCAAGCTTGGCCGCCTGGCTGGTTCCGCTGCGAGACCGTTTGCTGTCTTGGATCCGATCGCTATTGGGTTCGTCTTCTTCCTCTGAACCGCCTCCGCCTCCTTCCGTTGCCAATGAGCCGTTGATGTTTCCTGGTGAAGCCGAGGGTTCGCCGGGAGAGCCGTCCATGCTGTGGAATATTCTCGGTTGGGCAGTCTTGGGACTCGTCGCAGTGGTCATCGTCTGGCTGGTTGTGCGCTTGGGCAAAAGAGTGTTCATCAAATGGGTTGAGCGTTTTAAACGTTGGCTGGAACCTGCCGAATCCAAGAAAGAGCCGATTACCGCTTATATGGATGTCAGCGAATCGCTGCAAGTGCCTGCGAAGAAACGAAAACCATGGTTTCGGAAAAAGGATTCGCTGCCGTCGGAAGATGCTGAACGTGTGCGTTATTATTACGGGCGCTGGATCAGAAATGCCAAGCGGTTGGGTGTGCGCTTACCGGATTCCTCAACCCCTTTGGAGGCGGCTGAGGTCATCGGTCGTGAGCGGGGCACCCATAAACGGGAGGAAAGCAGGCTGACCGAGGTTTTGCCGCATGCTTATAATGAAGTGCGATATGGAAATAAAGTTCCGGACCATGAGGCGCTGAAGGAAATCGACCGGATCTGGAAGTCCGAAAGAGCAAAATAAACCCGTAATCCCTTTACTTTTCTTGTGTCGTTCAAGTATCATGAGAGGAATACACAAGATGGTGAGAAAAGGAGCAAATAAATGAAGACAAATCATAGCAAAATTGTGGATTGTACGATCCGTGACGGCGGATTGGTCAATAACTGGGACTTTAGCGTGGATTTCGTTCAGCGGTTGTATGCCGGATTGAACGAAGCCGGCGTTGATTATATGGAAATTGGCTACAAAAATTCTCCCAAACTGCTCAAAGGCGCAGAAAACGCGGGTCCATGGCGTTTCCTGAACGATGATTTCCTGCGCAAAGTCATCCCGAACAAAGGCAACACAAAGCTGTCTGCTCTGGTTGATGTCGGCCGCGTGGACGAGAGCGACATTTTGCCCCGCAGCGAAAGCATGCTGGATTTGATTCGCGTGGCATGCTACAGCAAAGATGTGGACAAGGCGCTTGATCTGGTACAAACGTTCCATGATCGCGGATATGAGACAACGCTGAACATCATGGCATTGTCCAACGTGATGGAAAATGAATTGTTGGAATCGTTTGAACTGATCAAAGAAAGCTCGGTGGATGTAGTCTACATCGTGGATTCCTACGGCAGCTTGGATCACAATGACATGAAATACCTGGTGGAGAAATTCAAAACGCATCTGCCGAACAAACGTCTGGGCGTGCATACGCACAACAACATGCAGCTTGCCTTCTCCAACACGCTGGTGGCTGCCGAGCTCGGCGTAGAACTGCTCGACGCCTCCGTCTACGGCATGGGGCGTGCAGCGGGCAACTGCCCGACCGAATTGCTCGTTGCGCATCTGAAAGGGACCAAGTACAACTTGCGTCCGGTGCTTGGCGTACTGGAGGAATTGATGGTTCCGCTCCGTGAAAAAGAAGAGTGGGGTTACATCTTGCCTTATATGATCACTGGAACGTTGGATGAGCACCCTCGTTCGGCCATGGCGCTTCGTTCGTCCGAGAACAAGGATAAGGTTGTCGATTTCTATGACAAGCTTACAACGCCAGAAGTGAATTTTGACAAATAAAATAGGTCCATTTGCTGTTGTAGAATTTGAAAACACGAACTTCCTCAGGGGGTTCGTGTTTTTTTAGTTCTTATTTCCTTGGTTTTTAATATTTATATGAATAATTGTTCCTATAGGCTCATTTTTTTTAGTTCACGTCCGCAAAATAAAATGTTATTATGTACCAGATAGCATGTTAAACATGGGAATTGAACGTTAGCAGAAGAGAAATTGTCGAATGATGTAGAAAATTACGGTCATTCTTTCCGCGATGATCTCACTAACGGAGATTCCGACGAATGTTAGGGTTCAGCTTATTTCAGGATAGGTAATCCAGGGAAGGACAAAACAAGGCATGAAGGCTAATCTACAGGATCAGAGAATGGTAGGCTGGGTCGCCATTGGCGGTCTGATATGTTTCATCGCAGCTCAATGGTTTCGTTCCTCCGAAAGCTCTGATCTGATCGTATCGGCATATCCGGTTCTTATGTTATTGGGAGGGTTTGCAGCAGCTGCGGCGTGTATCGGCATATATAATCAGAGCTGGCTGTTCCAGACCCAGAAGCTGACCTTACGCCGAATTTCGTTAACGACATTGTTTTTGCTGATCGGACTGTTTGAACTTGTTCACATTGTGTCGTTTGCAGAGGGAATTCCGAACGGAGCGATGCTGGAATCGGAATTTTCGCTCAGAATGATGACATGGGGATCGCTGTTATGCGCATTGGGTTTGTTACTGATTTATGCGATGGGAGACAAGGAAGTTGCGTCTCCGCGCAAAATTTTGCTTTTTGGCGGAACGTTGGTGACTTTTGTCGCCTTGTATACGTTGGGCATTCAGGAGTGGAACGGGTTCCCTAAGCTGATGCAAGGCAGCGTCCTTAGCCCAACGTTTATGCAAATCCATTTTGCGATTGGATTGCTGTACGGCGTTGCGGCCATTATTTTGTTCGTTAAATGGAAACAAAATCAAGAAGCTGAACTAGCCTCCCTTTTGTGCGGGGTCATGTTTTTTTTCTATGCGGAATGTTATTACGTTGCTGCAGTACGTTTTGATGATCTGAACTTGTGGTTTGGTCTGGTCAGCAATTGCCTCGGTTACTTTCTGATTCAAAAAGGACTTTATGTGTCCGTTGTGGATACGCCATTTCTCAAACAGCAGGTCGCCGAAGCCAAGATGAATTATATCGCTCATCATGACGATGTAACCGGGCTGCCGAACAGGCGTCGCCTGACGCAGCGTTTGAGAAGCATGATGGACGAAGCGGTGGAGAAAGAGCAGCTTGTCGGGGTTTTGGTATTGAATATTAATCGTTTCAAAAACATTAACGATTCGCTTGGGCAGAAGGCGGCCAATGACGTTTTGCGCCAAGTAGGGCAATTGCTGAAAAACTCGGCTCTTCCCGACGAAGAAGTATTCGGGTTGGGGCGGGATGAGTTTGTCGTGACCATAACCGGATTTCCGGAAGCCGAAACGGCATTAAGGCGGGCGAGAACGGTCATGCAATTGTTCGAGAAACCTGTTCAAGTGGACGGAAACGAATACCATTTGACGCTTGGCGCAGGACTCGCCCTGTACCCTCATGACGGCGATTCGCCCGAAGAGATCATTCAAAATGCGGATACCGCGCTTCATTATGCGAAGGAGCAGGGCATAGAGCTGAACCGCTATGCCCATTCGATGCAGATGAAAGCGCTGGAACGGATGCAGCTCGAGAATGACCTGCGCAAGGCGCTTGATCGGGGGCAATTTTATCTGGTGTATCAACCTCAGGTTAATTTGGCGAGCGGCCTGATCGTAGGCATGGAGGCATTGGTACGATGGCAGCATCCGGAGAGAGGCTCGGTATCGCCAGCGGATTTTATTCCATTGGCCGAAGAGAGCGGGTTGATCGTTCCCCTTGGAGAATGGGTGCTCAGGGAGGCGTGCAAACAGAACAAGCTCTGGCAGGAGGCCGGTTATCGCAAGTTATGCGTATCGGTGAATTTGTCCATGAGGCAATTCAGGCACTCACATCTGTTGGACAATATCCGCAGCATTTTGGAGGAAACGGGACTTGATCCGGCATGGCTGGAATTGGAGATCACGGAAAGCATGACGTTTGATAAAGACCGTGCTTTTGAACAACTGCGCAATATTAAAGAGATCGGTGTTCACATCAGCATCGATGACTTCGGAACGGGCTATAGCTCCTTGCACTATCTAAAGGATCTGCCAATTGACCGGCTCAAAATCGACCGTTCTTTCGTCAACGAGGTGATGGTGGATCGCAACAATGCGGCAATTGTTTCGACCATTACTTCCATGGCCCATCACCTGCAGTTGAAAGTGACGGCGGAGGGCGTGGAAAATGAGGAGCAGCTGTCCTTTTTGCGTGACCAGCATTGCCATGAAGCACAGGGTTATTTTTTCAGCAAGCCGATCGAGGCTGCCGATTTCGAACATTTGTTTTTGCGCGATGCGGCAGGATAAGCATGGGGCAGCGGCGTGATGACGCTTCTGCCCATTTTGGCATGATCGACCATTCATCGAGCTAAAAACCGTTGCACGGGAAAGGTGGACATGATATATTGAATTATGTAAAAACGATGTTAAGCGCGTTGTCGGGACGTAGCTCAGCTTGGTAGAGCACCTGGTTTGGGACCAGGGGGTCGCATGTTCAAATCGTGTCGTCCCGATCTTTTTCATGCGGGTGTAGTTCAATGGTAGAACTCCAGCCTTCCAAGCTGGTAGCGTGGGTTCGATTCCCATCACCCGCTTTATGATGAGGCAGCACTCCAGCCCTTGCGACAGCAAGGGTTTTTTCGTGGTTTCACGAGATGGAGGGGGAGGGGCTTAAGAAGCTTCGCGGGAATGGGCTTTGCTTTTGGAGGAGTTTCTGATACAATGGCGGAGTAACGATACTACGCATGAATGAGAGGTAACCATACGTCCCATGAAGTAAGACACATGAAATCGAACCTTATGAACTGCACAGTGTTATTGACGCAGTCAGTCGCAGCGGCTGAGCAATGAGGGATTCGTGTGTCCAATTCGGCATTTGGGATCAGATATGGGAGTACAGTGTGCATATGCATGTTTGTACGCAGCACCCTGTTTTTAGGGTTGCTCTGTTCATGTCTTGGCGTATCCATATGTCCGTTTGAGATTTCATGTATTTTCGAATTGCCAGACCGCCGGCTGCTGCCGGTGGTTTTTTTGCTTTTTAATTCGAATTCAGGAAGGATGAGAGCTCATGACGACATTGGTACGCCTGCATGAAGTATCGAAGGATTGGAACGGGATGGAGTTGTTTTCAGGGTTGAGCCTGGAAATCAATGAAGGAGAACGGCTGGCGATTCTAGGCCGAAATGGATGCGGCAAAACGACGCTGCTGCGGATGATTCTTGGTGAAGAAGACGGCGGGGGGCGTATTGAACGGCACCTTCCCCAGCGGGAATGGAGTTATATGAGGCAGCGCTCCAGCATTGCTCCCGGGACGCTTGTACTGGATGCGGTGCGGCAGGAAAGCGGGGCGCTTCATGAAGTGAAATGTAAGCTGGAACGTTTGGAACAACGCATGAGCAGCGGGGAAGGAGATAATGAGCAGCTGCTTGCCGACTATGCTGCGGCGTTGGAGCATTACGAGCGGTTGAACGGGTACATGTGGGAGACCGACGTGGAAAAAACATTGGGCAAGTTGGGGTTGACTCAGGAACACTGGAATCGGACATATGATTCCCTGAGCGGCGGGCAAAAAACTAAAGCGCGTCTAGCCGGCCTGCTGGTCAGCCGTCCCCGGTTCCTCATCCTGGACGAACCGACGAACCATCTGGATGAGGAGAGCATGCGCTGGCTGGAAGAATGGCTGGTTTCCTATGAAGGGACGCTGCTGTTTGTATCGCATGACCGGACGTTCATCGATCAGGTCGCCACGAGTGTCGTTGAGTTTACGAATAAAGAACTTACGAAATATAAAGGCGGATATTCGGATTACAAAACGTACAAGGAGCAGGAGCTGCGCAAGCAAGAAACGCTTTATCGCAACCAGGAACTGGAGCGAAAGGCATTGCAGGAGGCGATCCGCAATTATCAGCAGTGGTTCCATAAGGCGCACAACTCGGCAACCGATGTTGAGGTGAAGATTACCCAAAGCTTTTACAAAGCGAAAGCCAACAAAAACATATCCCGTTACCATGCCAAGCAGAAACAGTTGGATCGTTTGGAACGAGATCGGGTGGAAAAGCCGCGCGAGGCGCCCAAGCTGAACATGGAATTGCAAGTGAATACGCTTCACGCCCGGCAATTGCTTGCGATGGAAGGGGTCGATTTTGCCTATCCGGGCGGGCCGCCGCTGTTCAGCGATTTACGGTTTGCCGTGGAACGCGGCGACCGGTTGGCCGTGCGCGGGCCGAATGGTACGGGTAAAACAACACTGCTCAAACTGCTGATCGGCGAACTGGATCCGGTGCAGGGCCATGTAGCGCGCCATCCGCAATTGAAGATCGGTTATTTTTCGCAGGAGCTGGAAGGATTGCCCGAGGATGTTACGCTGCTGGACAGTCTGCTGACCCTGCCGTCCATGACGCAAAGCGCAGCGCGCACGCTTCTGGGATGTTTCCTGTTCTCGCGGGATGATGTGTTCAAGCGAATCGGAGATCTGAGTATGGGAGAGAAATGCCGGGCGGCGTTCCTGCGGTTGTACTTTGGCGGGGCCAATCTGCTCGTTCTGGATGAACCGACCAATTATTTGGACATCGATACGCAGGAAGTCATGGAGGATGTGCTGAAACGGGCTTCCGGCGCGTTGGTTCTTGTCTCCCATGACCGAATGTTGACGAAGGCGCTTGCCAATCGGCTGCTTGATCTGGAGCCGGGAGGCAAGGTACGCCGATTTGAAGGAAGCGTGGAGGAATTGGAGGAATCGTTGAAGCTGCGGGATAGCGCGTTGACCATTCGGGATGCCGACGACGAAAGACTGCGACTTGAACTGCGGTTATCCGAGCTGCTGTCGCCGTCCCTTCAGCCTGGAAAGGGAACGGTTGCCGATCCGGAACAGGAGGCCGGGCGTGCGGCGGAGACAGCCGAGATTCGGGAAATTCAATTCCGGCTCAAACAGTTGCAAAAGGGCTAACTTTTGCTTATAATTATGAACATTCAACGCTTGAGTTAACCTAAACCAACTTATGCAAACGTGATGATGGAGATAAGTAAGCAGTGCCTCTGGACAGGGAGGAAGCGCCGCGGATTGAGAGCGTTTCTGTAGAAAAGGGCTGTCGAAATTCACTCCGGAGCGGTTCCTTGAACATGGCTGCGTTCATTGCTGCCATCAGTAGGGGCAAACGGCTAACGGTCGTTATTCCGTTTAGAGTGAGACATACGGGCTGCGCGGTAAGCGGCGTGGCAGAACCGGATGTCTAACAAGGGTGGTACCACGGTCTTTTCGTCCCTTTATGGGGAGAAAAGGCCTTTTTTGTTGCAATAAAACCACATGAGGGGGCTGTTCACATGAAAGAACGTTTGGAGGCATTAAAGATCGAAGCGCTGGATCAATTGTCCAGTGTTAACGATCCGCAGACGCTTGGTGATCTGCGCGTAAAGTATTTGGGTAAAAAGGGCGCGTTGACCGAGATTTTGCGCGGTATGGGCGCGCTGAGCGCGGAGGAGCGCCCGGTCATCGGCCAAGTGGCCAACGACGTTCGCGGCGCCATCGAAGCCGTGATCGAGAGCAAACAGGAGCAGTTCACGAAAGAAGAGACCGCAAAACGTCTCCAATCCGAAACGATCGACGTTACATTGCCTGGCCGCCGTGGGCGTCAAGGGGGATTGCACCCGCTAACCAAGGTGGTGCAGGAAATCGAAGATATTTTCATCGGTATGGGTTACCGCGTAGCGGAAGGTCCGGAAGTCGAAACCGATTATTTCAACTTCGAGGCATTGAATCTGCCTAAAAACCACCCGGCCCGCGACATGCAGGATTCGTTCTATGTCACTGAAGAACTGCTGATGCGTACCCATACTTCTCCGGTTCAGGTTCGCTCCATGCAAGCGATGCAGGGTGAAGTGCCGCTGAAGGTCATCTGCCCAGGCAAAGTGTACCGTCGCGATGATGACGATGCAACGCACTCGTTCCAGTTCAACCAGATTGAAGGCATCGTGATCGGCGAAAACATTCGCATGAGCGATCTGAAAGGCACATTGCTGCAATTCGTACGCGAAATGTTCGGGCCTCATACGGAGATTCGCCTTCGTCCAAGCTTCTTCCCGTTCACCGAGCCAAGCGCTGAAGTGGATGTCACTTGCGTGCAATGCGGAGGCAGCGGCTGCCGGATGTGTAAACAAACAGGCTGGCTTGAAATTCTCGGTTGCGGCATGGTTCATCCTAAAGTGCTTGAAATGGGCGGTTACGACCCGGAAAAATACAGCGGTTTTGCCTTCGGCATGGGCGTTGAGCGTATTGCCATTCTGAAGTACGGCATCGACGATATTCGTCATTTCTACAACAGCGACCTGGCATTCCTTAAGCAGTTCGGGCGGTTGTAAGCGATAGAACCATACATTCTTCTGCGCGTGTCAGCATGATTTGGCATGATCGCGCCCAGGATCGAAACATCAAATATAGATTAAGGAAGTGAACGTGCATGCGAGTATCGACGGATTGGCTGTCTGATTATATTTCCCTGGAAGGCGTGGCGCCACAGGAGCTGGCGGAGAAAATCACCCGTTCCGGCATCGAGATTGACGTGGTGGAGAACCGCAACCAAGGCGTGAACAAGGTTGTTGTAGGTTATGTGAAAAGCAAGGAAAAACATCCGGATGCCGACAAACTGAACGTTTGCATCGTGGATGCTGGGCAGGAAGAGGATTTGCAGATCGTCTGCGGCGCGAAAAACGTGGATGCAGGCCAAAAAATCGCGGTTGCCCTTGTGGGTGCCAAATTGCCTGGCGGGCTGGACATCAAAAAAGCCAAGCTGCGCGGCGTTGTATCCATGGGCATGATCTGTTCGGCGAAAGAATTGGGTATGAACGACAAATTGCTGCCGAAGGAACAACAGGAAGGCATTCTGGTGCTGCCTGAAAATACCGAAATCGGAACGCCGATTGCCCAGGTTCTCGGTCTGGACGATCATGTCCTGGAACTGGACCTGACGCCGAACCGTTCGGATTGCCTCAGCATGCTGGGTGCGGCTTACGAAGTCGGTGCCATCCTGGGACGCGACGTGAAGCTGCCTGATCCGCAGCAGCATCTGGTGGAGATTTCGGATGCGGCGGCAAACCACATTTCGGTGCAAATTTCGGCTGCGGAGCAGTGTGCTCACTATGCAGCTCGTTATGTTACGGGCATCAAATTGGGAGCGTCCCCCCTCTGGATGCAAAATCGCCTGATGGCAGCGGGCATTCGCCCGATCAACAACGTCGTCGACGTAACCAACTATGTCATGCTGGAATACGGTCAGCCGCTGCACGCATTTGATGCGGATAAATTGGAAAAAGGGCACATTGATGTGCGTATGGCGCAGGAAGGCGAAACCATCGTGACGCTGGATGGCCAAGAGCGCAAACTGGAGCCGCATATGCTCTTGATTACGGATGGCGTGAAACCTGTGGCGATCGCCGGGGTCATGGGCGGCGAGAATTCCGAGGTTGCGGAAGGCACTGTCAATCTGTTGCTTGAATCTGCCAAGTTCGATGGCGGAACTGTACGGAAAACGTCGCGCCAACTGGGGCTGCGTTCCGAAGCGAGCCTGCGTTTTGAGAAGGAAGTGGATCCTGGAGCAGTCATTGCTGCATTGAATCGGGCTGCGGAATTGATCCAACGTTATGCGGGCGGCGAAGTTCATCAGGGGATCGTTCAGGCAGGAACGGAATCCGCAGAGAAACGCGTCGTGAAATTGTCGCTGGACAAACTCAACCGTTATCTTGGAACAGATCTGTCGCTGCTTGAGGTTAAAACGATCTTCGCCCGTCTGCACTTCGCCTGCGGCGATGCCGAACAAGGCATCCTGGACGTGGAAGTTCCGACGCGCAGAGGGGATATCACACTGGATGTGGACTTGTTCGAAGAAGTAGCACGCCTGTACGGGTACGACAACATTCCGACTACGCCGATCGAAGGGCCTACGACGCCTGGGGCATACACGCGCGCTCAAGCAATGCGCCGCACGATCCGCGGTTTGCTTGCAAACAGCGGCTGGCAGGAAATGATCAGCTACTCCTTCGTACATCCGGATAAGGCATCCTTGTTCCCGTCCCTGACGGCAGGCAGCAAAACGGTAAAATTGGCCATGCCGATGAGCGAAGACCGCAGCGTGCTCCGTACAAGCGTACTTCCGCAAATGCTGGATGCCGCGGTGTATAACATGAATCGGAAACAGGACTCCCTGGCGGTATTCGAAGTGGGCAGCGTGTTCTTCACGGAAGAGGAGCAGTTGACCAAACAACCGCATGAAATTCCGGTTTTGAGCATGCTGCTTACGGGCCATCGTGCTCCTCAACAATGGAATGCCGGTGCGGAAAAAGTCGATTTCTTCGATTTGAAGGGGGCTTTGGAGGAACTGTTTGCTTATCTGGGTCTGGAGAGCCGTATTCGTTTCGTGGCCAACCAGCCGGAAGGATACCATCCGGGACGTTCCGCATCCGTATATTTGAGCGATCTGCATGGCGGCGAGGATAAGCTGATCGGAACGATGGGCCAATTGCATCCGGAACTGCAATTGCAGTATGATCTTAATGATGTGTATTTGGCAGAGATCGGTCTTGAAGCGATTTACAGCGATGCGGATGCGGATATCCGTTACCGCGAGCTTCCGCGTTTCCCTGCGGTTGAACGGGATATTGCGGTCGTTGTCGGCAAAGACGTCGAAGCGGGAGCCATGCTCCATGCCATTCGTGAAGCAGCTGGGGAATTGATGCAAACCGTACAGGTATTCGATGTGTTCACCGGAAGCAAATTGGGAGACGACAAGAAGAGCGTAGCAATGGCTCTCGTGTACCGTCATCGCGAGCGCACGCTGACCGATGAGGAAATTACCGAGGTTCATTCCCGCGTCGTTTCGCGCCTGGAAGAACAGTTCGGCGCGGAGCTGCGCAAATAGGGACGAAGCATCTTCTCACTGAGTTAACAAACGAAGCCGTGCTGCCCAAGCGCCATGAAGACCGGACAGAGGGGGCTTTCGGTTCAGCCTCGCCTCTCACCTTCGGCTGAATGGATTGCAAATAAGCTGATTGTGGCCGCTAAAATAAGATGGATTTGCAAGGAAGACGGAACGTGCTTTAAATGAAGTCCCTCTTGAAATATCAGGAAGCCGATTCCTTGGCGCTTTTACTTTCTGATATTATGAAAAAGAATTAGCAGGAATTGCTTAAAGTCACATCGAATCCTTAGCATTAGAGGATTGATGTGACTTTTTTTTGCTGACAGCCAAGAATCAACATACAGACTTGAAGGAGGGCACAACTGTGACTACACCTGATCGTACTCGCGTCACCGTAGAGATATACGGGACTTCTTATAAATTGGTCGGCAGCAGTGCCGAATACATGAAACAAGTGGCCAGCTTGGTGGATGAACGAATGAATACCATCTCCAAAAACCACTCCCGCTTGGACACGCCGCGCATCGCGGTCCTCGCGGCTGTACATATGGCCGAGCAGTCGCTCCAGGCTCAGGAGATCCGGAATGAGCTGAAGATGTTGACCGGCGAACGGACGGAATTGAGAAACGAGCTTAATCGCTTGAACGCGATTCAGAGTGAACACCGCAAGGAACTGGAACAGCGTGATCAGGCCATTGCGGAAGCCATCAAACAAAAGCAGGAAGCCGAGCAGGCCCAAGCCAAAATGGCGGCGGACAACAAGGCGGAGATTGCACGATTGAATGCGATGTTGGAGCAGGAAAGGACCCGGTTTGCTGAACGCGAGAAATCGATGCAGGCCCAGCATGCTGCCCAACTTAAGCAAGAGGCCGAGAAGCAGCAGGCAAGGTTGAGGGAAGCAGAAGCGAAAGCAGCCAATCAGCTAAAAGAAGCGCAAGCTCAAGCAGCGGCGCAGCAAAAGGAAATGCAGAGCCGTGCTGCCGCAGAACTTCAACAGGCTCAAGCGAAGGCGGCGGAGCAGCTGAAGGCAGCGAAGGAGCAGCAGGCGCAGGCGGAAGCACGTCTGAAAGAAGCGGAAGCTCGCGCAGCGTCGGAGCGCCAGCAGCTTGAAGCGAAAACGGCGGAGCAGCTGAAGGCAGCGAAGGAGCAGCAGGCGCAGGTGGAAGCGCGCCTGAAAGAAGCGGAAGCTCGCGCAGCTGCGGAGCGCCAGCAGCTTGAAGCGAAAGCGGCGGAGCAGCTGAAGGCAGCGAAGGAGCAGCAGGCGCAGGCGGAAGCACGCCTGAAAGAAGCGGAAGCTCGCGCAGCGTCGGAGCGCCAGCAGCTTGAAGCGAAAGCGGCGGAGCAGCTGAAGGCAGCGAAGGAGCAGCAGGCGCAGGCGGAAGCGCGCCTGAAAGAAGCGGAAGCTCGCGCAGCCGCGGAACGCCAGCAGCTTGAAGCGAAGGCGGCGGAGCAGCTGAAGGCAGCGAAGGAGCAGCAGGCGCAGGCGGAAGCGCGCCTGAAAGAAGCGGAAGCTCGCGCAGCCGCGGAACGCCAGCAGCTTGAAGCGAAGGCGGCGGAGCAGCTGAAGGCAGCGAAAGAACAAGCAGAGGCTGCTATACTAGCCGAACTGGAGCAGGCCGAAGCAGAGCTGAACAAGGTGCAGTCGGAAGCGGCCAAACAGGTCGAAGAGCTGCAAGCCACCATGGAACGGCGTTTGCAGCAGGCTGAAGAAGAGAAGGCCCGACAAATTGGTGAGCTCAAGGAGAAGGCCGATAAAGAACGTGCAATCATTCAGCTTGAAGCAGAACAAAATCTTCAGAACGAAATCGGTCGGGTTACGGTTGAATTCCGTGAAGCCAAGGAGCAGTCGGAACTCGAATGGATGGAAAAAGAGGTTGCCTTTGAGGCGAAGCTGGAGGCTGAAGCGAAACAAAAGAATGAACTGGCGGCAGCAGCGGCTGCCTTGGAAAAAGAACAAAGCAAGTTAAAACAGCAGTTGGAAGAGGAGAGACAGGAGGCAGAGGAGCTGCTGCGCGACGTCGAAGCTCAGCTTGGCGCCGTTCGTGAGCAGCTTGCGAGCACGCAGCAGCTGGTCACGGAGCAGGAAGAGAAAATTGCGCAGGAACTGGAACAGCTTCAGTTGTTGCAGGAAGAAAAGGCCGCGCGCATTCAGGAGAAAGAAATCCAAACGCGGCGAATCGCCGAACTGGAGCAGCAGCTGAACGAGCTGAAGCAAGATAGCGCGCGCCTGCAGGAAAAATTGCGTACAGCCGAAGCGGAAACAAGCCAATCCCGGGAAGCCGAACAGCAATGGAAGCAGCAGTATAATGAAGTCGTCGAGCGGGAATCTGCCTTGTCCGCGCAGCTTCGCAAAGCACAGGATCATCAGGCGCGGCTGGATGACGAGGTTCTGCGCTTGCAGGCAGCGGCATCGAGATCCGAGGAAGAGCAGCGCGGTCTGCAAAAGGTGCTGGAACAGGCTCATGCAGCCGTGCGTACGCTTCAGAACGAAATCGGCATGCTGACCAAGAGCGAGCAATCGTGGAAAGAGCTTGCCGAGCAGCGGCTTGCGGAGATCGGCGAATTGGAAACGCAAGTCCTGGAGGCCGTGGAACAGAACGAAACGCTTGAAGCCGGGGTGCAGTCCCTTCACGATGAATTGTCCGTCATCAAGGAAGAGGCGGATTCCTTCCGTAAAGAGGCCAACCGTTACAAGCAGGATTTTGCCCGCATCAATGATGAACATCAGCGACTCGCAGCAGAGCTGCACGACGTAACGGACGAACTGCATTCGCTGCAGGAAAGCTACAAGCAAATTCGCAGCGATTACGACGATGCATTGCAGCGCGAAGAGATCGGCGCGAGGGAATTGGAAAGACTGCAAGCCGAGAATCGCTCCATCAAGCAGTCGCTTGTAGAAGCAAACGATCAGGTAAAGATGCTGTCCGAACAAGTGGGCGAACAAGCAGCACAAATTTCGCAGACGGAAGAAGAAGCATTGGAGTGGCAAATCAAATACGAAGATTTGACGGCCAAACATGCCGAGCTTTCCGCACGGGTCGAACAACTGACTGCGCGTGAAGAGCAAATGCAGCAGAAGCTTGACGAGGCTTCAAGGAACGACCAGGTTTGGCAGCGACGTGCAGACGAATGGGCGGTGCAGGAGCAGGCTTGGCAAGAACGTTGGACTGCGCTGGAGAACGAATTGAACATGTGGCAGCAGGAAAGTGCGGTCAGCGTCGAAAAGGTAGAACAGCTGGAGAAAGAATGCAAGCAGCTGGAGCAGCTGCATGCAGGTGCGGTTGAAGAAAAGCAATCGATGGAAACGGAACTTCACGATATCGGCGAACGATTCGAGCTCGCAGCCAATCAATTGCGTCTGCTGCAGGTGGAGCGCGAAATAGAGCGTGAGAAAGCCGAGCAATTGAACACCGAATATCGGCAGCTGCAGGACGAGTATGCGAAACTCCAAACCGAATACAACGAGTGGATCGAACTCATCGAGCAGGACCAAAGTCAGCAATAACAGATACGGATATAACATTCAGGGTATGATCACTTGTGCGATCTGTTATAATACAAGAAGAGCTCCCGTCTAGTTGCGGGGGCTCCTTGTGATTGAACGTTTATGTTTATTCCTCAACGATGATTTTGGAGATCATTCTGCTGTGACCGCTTCCGCACCATACGGAGCAGGACACCTGAAATTCTCCGGCCTTATCGGGAGTAATCACTTTTGTGTTTTTCTGGGAATCGAGCGACAGGTTTAGCTCTGGCACGAGAATGCCATGGTTTCCTTGCACATTCTCATACACGATTTTGACCGGGACGCCTTTTTTGATACGGTATTCCGGCTGATCGAATTCATAATTGCTCGCTTTGATGACAAGCTCTTCGCTTGCGGTCACGTTCGCTTCGGACTCGGCGCTGTCGCTGGAGCCTGTCCCGCCACAGGCGGTGAGCATGAGTGCCAGCATGCAGATCGCTAGCCATGCGATTCCTTTTTTCATCATGTGCCTCCTTTAGCCTGTTGAAATAGATGGAATTTGAATGATTTCCTCAAATCATCATACCTCATTCCATGAGAACATGACCATGCCGGCTTTGTCATCTTTTTGAAAAATGCAAAGCGCAAAAACCTCTTCAGGCGGAAAGCCTTCGGAGGTTTATTGGACAAGCCTTTTCAGTTGTCGAGACGTGAATCAAAGTCCCTCGAGATTAGACCGATATTTCGGTTACGAATTGTTTTTGGAACTTCGACCGGCTTCAAACGGCGTGGATACCGGGATAAAGAGGTCGATGATGCCGATCACCAGAGCCGCCAGAATGGCTCCGAGCAAAGTGACTCTTACATGATCGACCACATACTGGCCAAGCCAGATGACCAGGGCACTGACGATGAAACCTACGATGCCTCGGCCAAACGGAGTAACCCGTTTGCCAAATACGCCTTCAATGATCCAACCAAGCAAGGCGATGACCAAGGCCAGCATCAATGCGCTCCAGAATCCGCCAACGGCAAATCCCGGCACAATCCAGCTGACTACCATCAACACGATCGCGGCAATGACGAATCGTACGACATGTCCCAGGAAATTCATACGGTTTACCTCCTTTTCATCAGATCGGATATGCATGGGACATCCAGTTCACAATGTTAATGTAGATGTTGCAATATCCTGACACCCGTAGTTTGTGGCGGAATGCTGCAACTTATGTGTGGAAGGATTCGTTAAATAGCGCAGCTACGATTCATTCGTTATAATACAGATATAGCTTGGAAGGAGTTGTACACTTGGACACGAAAATTTTGCACACATTAGAATACCGGAAAATTTTAAATACATTGCAGGGCTTTGCCCAAACCTCCATGGGGAAACGCAAAGCCGAACAGTTGGAGCCGGTGAGTGAGCTGGAGGAAGTAAAACGGCTGCTTCAACAAACCGATGAGGCAGCGACCTACGATCGCCTGAAAGGAATGCCTTCTTTTGGCGGTATCGTGGATATCACGGCATCCGTTAAACGTGCGGAAATCGGCGGTACCCTCAATCCGCATGAATTGCTGGGCATTTCCAATACAACCCTAGCGGCCCGCAGGCTGAAACGGCAAATTGCGGCTCTGCATGAGGATGAGCCATTGGAAACACTGGTTTTTATCAGCGACCAGCTCTCGGAGCAAAAAGCGTTGGAGGATTCCATTCGCAGCTGCATCGATGACAGTGCCGAAGTCGCCGACACGGCGAGCGTGACGCTGGCTCAGATTCGTCGGGAACTGCGGGGCGGGGAAGCGCGCATCAGGGAGAAGCTGGATTCGATGATCCGTTCCTCTACGGTGTCGAAGATGCTTCAGGATCAGTTGATTACGATTCGGGGCGACCGCTTCGTGATCCCGGTCAAAGCGGAGTATCGCTCTTACTTTGGCGGGATCGTGCATGACCAATCGGGTTCGGGGGCAACCCTTTTTATCGAGCCGGAATCCATCGTAGCCATGAACAACAAGCTGCGGGAGACGCGAATTCGCGAGGAACGGGAAATAGAAGTCATTCTGCAAAAATTGACGGCGTTAGTCAGCGAGCAGGCCGAATGGCTGTTGTACGATGTCGATTTGCTCGGTTCGCTCGACTTCATATTTGCCAAGGCGCGCTTGGCGCGTGAATTAAAGGCAACGCTTCCGCGCATGAATGACCGCGGGTTCATCAAGTTGAAAAAAGGCCGGCATCCGCTCATTGCCATCGAAAATGTAGTGCCTACCGACGTTGAACTCGGAAACGATTATACGTCGATCATCGTCACAGGACCGAATACGGGCGGTAAGACGGTTACCCTCAAAACGATCGGATTGTTGAGCCTGATGGCCATGTCCGGATTGTTCGTTCCCGCTGAAGATGGCAGCCAGCTCTGCGTATTCGATGCCATTTATGCGGATATCGGCGACGAACAAAGCATTGAGCAAAATCTCAGTACGTTTTCCAGCCATATGACCAACATTATTCGGATTTTGAAAAACATGACCCCGAAAAGCCTGATCCTGCTTGATGAGCTTGGTGCGGGAACCGACCCGGCCGAAGGCTCGGCTTTGGCTATATCCATTCTGGAACACATGCATAGCTCCGGCTGTCGCATGGTTGCGACGACGCACTATAGCGAATTGAAGGCCTATGCGTATGAGCGGAAAGGCGTGATCAATGCAAGCATGGAGTTTGACGTAAACACGTTAAGCCCAACCTATCGTCTGCTTGTTGGTGTGCCGGGCCGCAGTAACGCGTTTGCCATTGCGGAGCGTCTGGGACTGCCCGGCCACATTCTCGACTATGCACGCGGCGAAGTGAAAGAAGAGGATCAGCGGGTTGAGCATATGATCGCTTCTTTGGAAGAGAACAGACTTACCGCCGAGCAGGAGCGCGAACGCGCCGAGCAGCTGCGTCAGGACATGGAGAAGCTGCGCAGCCGTTACCAGTCCGATCTGGAAAAACTGGAGCAGCAGCGTGATCGTCGAATTGAGAAAGCCGAGGAAGAAGCGAGAAGCATTATCGACAAAGCCAGAGCGGATGCGGAAAAAATCATTGCCGATTTGCGTCAGTTGGCCATGGAAGAGGGAGCTTCCGTCAAAGAACACAAACTTATCGCGGCACGCAAACAGCTGGATGAGGCAGAGCCCGAAAAACGCAAAAAAGCGGTCAAACGCACAGGCTCCGTTCCGAAGACCCGTGCGATCGGCCCGGGGGATGAAGTTCTTGTGTACAGCCTGAACCAAAAAGGGCATGTGGTTGAACTGGCGGGAAGCAAGGAAGCCTTCGTGCAGCTCGGCATTATGAAAATGAAGGTCTCTTTGGACGATCTGGAATTGCAGCAGTCCGCTCCGGCGGTGAAGCCTAAGCAGAAACCGGTAACGGGCGTGAAGCGCACGCGCGATGACAATGTCCGCAGCGAGTTGGATCTGCGTGGGGCCAATTTGGAAGAGGCGTTAATGGAAACGGACCGTTTCATTGATGAAGCCTTTCTGGCTAACTTAGGCCAAATTTACATTATTCATGGTAAAGGGACCGGTATTTTGCGTTCGGGTATTCAAGAATATCTGCGCAAGCATAGACATATTAAAAGCTACCGGTTAGGCAATTACGGAGAAGGCGGTAATGGTGTGACCGTAGCAGAGTTGGAATAACAGGGCGTAATCAAGCATGTTCCGCTGGATCGGTTGCGTTTGACAGCAGGAACGGGGAAGGAGAGCGATGAGTGAAGGGGACGATTGACCAGCTGCTGTCCCATCCGCTAGGGATGGTTCTCGGTTTTTTCTCGGTTGCGATTATGGAGTTGCTTGTTTTTCTGGCTTGTTTCGAGTTGGTCACGAAATACAAATGCTGGGATGAAATCAGAAAGGGCAACGTGGCGGTAGCTATGGCTACGGGTGGCAAAATTTTTGGCATTTGCAATGTGCTTCGTTTCTGCATCCAGGCCAAATCTTCCGTGTATGAAGCGATGATCTGGTCGTTTGTAGGTTTTATTTTGCTGCTGATCGCCTATTTTCTATTTGAGTTTTTGACGCCGGTCTTCTCCATTGACAAAGAGATCGCGGCGGATAATCGGGCCGTTGGATTGATTTCCATGATTATTTCGGTCGCGCTGTCTTTTGTCATCGGCGCAAGCATCATGTAAGGAGGCCTTGCATGAAAATTTTAATACGTATTTTGTTTGCGGCATCGATTGTATTTTTTGCCATCGGTGTGATCTACGTCATGAACACGTGAAATGATGTTTGAATAAAGAAAGGTTGATCAGGTTATGGAAAAAACAATATGCCCTTGGTGCCAAACCGAAATCGTATGGGATGAGGAACTTGGGCCAGAGGAAGAGTGCCCTTATTGTCATAATGAACTGAACGGGTATCGCACACTCAACATCACGCTGGGTGACGAGGAAGGTGCCGAGAGTGTTTATGACGAAGAGAACGAAGTGGAGGATGACGATCAGACAGCCGATCTGACTGCACTTTGGGGAGAAGAGGTTGAACTGAAGATGCCTGAACTGCGCACGTTAACGAAGTATGCGGACGAAGGCCATGATTTGCTTCAATATGAAGAAGGTGTGGAGAAGCAGCTCGACGTGCAGGAGGAGGTACCGGAGTGCCCTCACTGCCGGGAATTTATGGTGCTGACCGGCACACAAACCACGACTGCAGAACATTTTGCCTCTGTTCACAACCATGCATCGGGTTCCGGTCTCCTGATGCCAATGCCATTTACGGTTCAGATGTATGTCTGTTCAGGTTGTTTCCAGGTTCAGTATAGTCTTGCTGAAGAAGATCGGATGCGTCTGATTCAAAACCTGAGTGCTCGTAAATAGCAGCAAACGCGTAATTCACTGAAAATCGTATAGACTTCCAGAGGTTTCATCATGTTTTTCTTCACCTTGGGGCAGGTTAACGTTATGACTGCCTGCTACCTATATTTCAGGTGGATGAAGGAGGAAGCAGATGAAGGTTACTCTGGGCCGACAATCCATTCTGCTGCTTGGCGTGAATGGATTGTTTGCGTTAGCCGGGGCTTTGTCCGGAACATTTCTGAATGTCTACTTGTGGAAAAGCCGGCCCGATTACAGCATGCTGGGATGGTTCACCGTGAGTCAACAGCTTACTCTTGGCGCAACATTCTGGCTTGCCGGAAAATGGGTCAAGGAACATGACAAAATGATCGCTTTGCGTCTGGGCACCGGGTTATCGGGCTTGTTCTACATGCTTGTCCTGTGGGCGGGGCCAAAGGCGGTGGATTGGATCTGGCCGCTGGGCATCCTGCTCGGCTGTTCATTGGGGTTGTTCTGGCTTGCCTTTAACGTTGTATATTTTGAGGTGACTGATCGTGAAAACCGGGATTTGTTCAACGGATGGGTGGGGCTGCTGGGCTCCGTGACGGGCATCGTTGGTCCTTGGTTCTCCGGTTTGATCATCTCACGGATGGCTGACAATTCCGGGTACCGGCTCATATTTACAGTATCGCTTGTCATCTATGTCATTGCCGTCGTGTGCAGCTTTTTCCTGAAAAAAAGAAAGGTCAGCGGTACATACTGTTGGACGGAACCGCTGAAGCAGTTATCCCGTAAGGGCAGCCCCTGGAGACCAATTGGCGTGGGGTTGATCGCTCAGGGGGTGCGAGAGGGTGTTTTTGCATTCTTGATCGCACTGCTCGTATATGTCGCCACCCAACAGGAGTATAAGCTTGGGCAATTCTCATTGATCACTTCATCCGTCGCGCTGGTGAGCTACTGGGCCGCAGGAAAATGGTTCAAACCTCGTTACAGGTCTATGGGGATGCTGTCCGGAGCGATATTGTTGTTCTTGGTTCTTCTGCCTCTATTATGGAAGGTTGGTTACGGCACCTTGCTGTTCATGGGAATCGGTTCGGCCATCGGCATGCCGCTGTACATGCTGCCGATGATTTCGGCAGGTTTCGATCTGATGGGGACAAGTGACGAAAACGTGGAGAAAAGAGTGGAACTTGTCGTATTGAGAGAGCTATGCCTCATGACCGGAAGACTGTTGGGGTTGGCATCGTTTTTGGTCATCGTTCAGAGTCAGCCATCGTTGCAAGAGATGGTATGGTTGATCGTAGGCCTGGGTGCATTTCCGCTTGTGGGATGGATTGCCATCCGCAGTTTGCTTAGCACGCATGATCCGAGGGCACCTCAGCGAAAATAAAAGAATAACAGGGTACTTGCGCCGAGTTCAGTTCTCGGGCAAGTACCCTGTTTTAGTTTGCTCCATGGCTTATTTCCATGATGCGGGAGAGGGTTTGTTGGTTCGTGTAAGTGAAAAGAGCTCCATATCTCCGTTTGGAGTACCCGTAACGGCGTCTGCCAGTATGGAGGCTGCAATCATGCTGTATACCGTCCCATTCCCTCCGTAACCCTCAAGAAAATAGGAATGAGGGAATTCCGGATGGGGGCCGATTAATGGCAGCCCGTCATGGGTATTGCCGAATACGGCCCCCCATGTGAAATCGACTTCCAGGTCTGGCAGAGGGAAGTACGCACGAACCTTCTTCAAGAGTTGTTCGCCGCAATGCTTGGCTCGGTGTTCTCTCTGATCCTTGCGCGGCAAATCTTCATCCATCCCGCCAGCCACGATTCTTCCGTCCATCGTTGTCCGCATGTATGTGTATGGAAGCGCGGATTCCCAAATGAGATAGCGGTCATACCAACTGCTGAGATCCGGCAAAGGTTTGGTTACAATGACATAGGAAGTCTGGAGATAGGCCGTTTGATCCTTCTTGATGGACTGGGTTTCGTATCCTGTCGCAAAAATCACTTTGCGAGCATGAATCCGTCCACCCGGCGTATGGCACAACACGCCGTCTTTGAGGAAATCGCAATGGATCATGGCCGTTTTTTCGAAGATCCGGACCCCTTTTTTCGCAGCGGAATGAAACAAACCGTGTACGAAACGAAACGGATTCACCTCGGCATCGCCTCGGGTTAAAAGAGCAGCTGGTTTGCTAATCGAGAGGTGCTTGTTAATAAGGCCGGCATCCCAAAACGCTGCGTCGAAACCGTATCGCTGCAAAGTCCGGGCCTCTTTCTCCAGTATGTGAATGTCTTCTTGACTGCTGGCAAAGCGAAGACTATTTCTTGGGATGAAACAAGGATCCGTATCCAGCGTACCCGCGAGTCGTTCGAGCTGCGCCATGGCATCCCGGCAAAGTTCGTAAAACCGGACGCCGGTATATTCGCCGAATGTATGGATGCAAGAGGTCAACGTTTTGTCATTTGTGTTTTGCAGCAGACCGGCACTGGCCAAACTGCTGCCGTGAGCAATGTTTCTTTTTTCAATGACGACCGTATCCACCCCCTGATCGGCAAGCAGCCGTGATGCTAATGCGCCTCCCATGCCGCCACCGATGATGAGGCAATCGCATGTAAGATCCGTTTGCAGCACAGGGTATGTTGGCGCATCGGTCATCGTGGAAGGCCAGAAGGGCGTACCATATACAAGTTCCAAGAGGGGCAACTCCTTTTCGGTAAGGGATTCTGTATACTTTCGGAAGACAAGGTAAAAATAATCCCGCATGCACTTCAGGTTAAGGAGGATCATTCCTATGCAACATGCGCAAATCCAGGCACTCAGTCCCAAAGAGCTGAATTACATCGCGGACTCCATTTCCAATGAGGAACTGTTGATCAAGCAGTGTGCGGCAACGGCCTCAACCACGCAAATTGCACAAATCCAGCAAGCTTTGAACCAGTACGTTCGCTCCCATGAACAGCATTTGAACACGCTGACTGCCGCGCTGCATCAGCATCAGTCCATTGCTCCTACGCAACCCCAGTAAGGCCCAAAATCAAAAACGCTGAAGGAGGAAGCCCTGTGTATTCTCAATCTTTGTCATCCGGGGGAAGTTTTATGCAGGAACAAGACCTGCTCAGTTCGATTCTCGCAAACCTGAGACGCACGGCGCGCGAGTATACGACCGCCACAACGGAAGCGGCTTGTCCGGCGGTTCGCCAAATGTTTATGGATTTGACGAACGATACGCTCAGGCTGCAGGGCGAGCTGTTCAATCTGATGCAGCAAAACAATATGTATTCCGCTTCGTCGAAGGCGCTCCGCCAGGACATAGACAAGCAAATCCAGTCTGCCCATCAGGCGCAGCAGAAATGCCAGCAGTTCGTGCAGGAGAAAAGCACGCAATCTGCCACGTACAACCATGCACCCAACGTTCCGCAGCATCCGGCAAATTACGGCAATCCCTATTACGTGTAATTTCCCGGAATGAGTTTTGAATCCGAAAAAAGCAGAGCATACCACCGCTTGCCCGAATTCCGAGCAGGCGGTTTTTGTGTTTGCACAGACGTTAAATTCATGTAATATTAGTATTAATTCATTTTCAGGAACCTGATAAGTGCTGGAGGGAAAGGCATGAAGGATTTGAACGATTTGCAATTGAAAGTTCTCGATCTGTTGAAGGAAGATGCTAGAAGAACTCCTGCATTGTTGTCGACACTGCTCGGCGAACCGGAGGAACATATCAAAAAGGCTGTCGAGGAACTGGAGCAAGAACACGTCATCGTGAAGTACGCCACGGTCGTAAACTGGAGCAAAGTGCACGACGAGAAGGTCACGGCGTTGATCGAAGTGCAAATTACGCCTGAACGGGGGCGCGGTTTTGAAGGGATTGCGGAGCGGATCTATCTGTATCCTCAGGTCAAATCCGTTTACTTGATGTCTGGCGCGTATGACCTGCTCGTCGAAGTCGAGGGCGGCAACCTGCGCGAGGTAGCCAATTTTGTGTCGGAGAAGCTGTCTCCCATCGATTCGGTCCTTTCGACCAAAACCAACTTTATTCTCAAAAAATACAAGCAGGACGGGATTATTTTCGAGGACCATCAAGAAGATAACCGTCTCATGATCTCGCCGTAAAGGAAGATGTGTCATGATATTGAATGAACAGACAACAGGAAGCACCAAAACCATGAATTCATATTTGTCGCCACTGGTTCAGCAAATTCCTCCTTCCGGCATCCGCAAGTTTTTCGACTTGGTCGGAGACAACAAGGATATCATTACGCTAGGGGTCGGCGAGCCGGATTTCATCACGCCGTGGCATATGCGCGAAGCGTGCGTGTATTCGTTGGAACGCGGCATGACCAGCTACACCTCCAATGCGGGCATGCCCCAGCTGAGGGAGGCGCTCAGCGAGTATTTGGATACTCAATTCCATACGAAATATGATCCAAAAAACGAAATCATCGTAACGGTCGGCGGCAGTGAAGCCATTGACTTGGCCTTGCGCGCGCTCATCGTGCCAGGAGACGAAATTTTGATCCCGGAGCCGTCGTATGTAGCGTATTCTCCCATTGCTTCCATAGGCGGCGGCGTGCCGGTCGGCATCGAAACGTATGCGAAGGACCAGTTCAAACTTACGGCAGAAGCGCTTGAGGCCAAGATCACGCCTAAATCCAAGGTCGTCATTCTCTGTTATCCAAGCAATCCGACGGGAGCGATCATGACGCATGAGGATTGGCTGCCGATCGCTGAGGTAATCAAAAAGCATGATTTGATCGTCATCGCGGATGAAATTTATGCCGAGCTGACGTACAACCAAAAACATGTCAGTTTTGCAGCCGTCCCCGACATGAAGGATCGCACGATTCTGGTCAGCGGTTTTTCCAAAGCATTTGCCATGACGGGCTGGAGAATCGGGTACATGTGCGGGCATCCCGAGTTGATCTCGGCGATGCTGAAGATTCATCAATATACGGTGATGTGTGCGCCGGCCATGGGTCAGGTAGCTGCTTTGGAGGCATTAAGGAACGGAATGGCCGAAAAAGACCGGATGGTGGAATCGTATAACCAGCGGAGACGATTGATCGTGCAAGGATTCAGAGACATCGGTCTCGATTGTCACGAGCCTCAGGGCGCGTTCTATGCGTTCCCGAGCATTCAAAAGACGGGGCTCAGCTCGGACGTATTTGCCGAACGCCTATTGACGGAGAACAAGGTAGCCGCCGTGCCAGGAAACGTATTTGGGCCTCAAGGTGAAGGCTTCTTGCGGTGTTCCTATGCGACATCTGTCGCGCAGTTGAATGAGGCATTGGATCGGATTGGGAATTTTGTCCATAAAGTGTTGAAAGAGGGATAACAGATTGTAGCAAAAGCTGTTGATGTTACATTTCGGATATACGGAAAAAATAACTTTCTTTTACAAGATTTTATGATATAATTTCATTTTGAAATAAGTTTTCATAAAATTGAAATGAAATCCATTCCAAGGAGGGTTAGCTTTGTTCTGTGTTGAATATGATTTACCGACGAATCGTGGACATTATTTGGCAGAAGGCGATCATGGCGACCGATGGTCGGTGAACCCTGAGCACGCATCTTTGCATAACGTTTCCTTGGAAGAAGAGATCCATATGTTGCGATGCAAAATGGAACAGTTATTTTTGGAGGAGAAATCCTTCACTTCGGATATCGTTATTGAAATCAGCAGCTTGCTCGATCTGAAAATCAACGAATATTACATGAAGCAGAAACCGACAAAAGGCAAATAATTTTGTCCTTGAGCGAAAACGTTACCTGTAAGGAAATGAGACCCCCATCCGGGGTCTTTTTTGATGATCGTTGAGAAAAGACAAATGATACAAAATGGTCTTGTAAAAGGCATAAGAGGCCTGGACGGGCACGCTGTTTTTGCGAGTGGGATAATTGTGATATATTTGTAGTTAGGAGAATAGAGGGGGAATGGGGATGAAAAGGTTTTGGGGAATGCTGTTCATCGTTTCGATCGTTTTGATGCTGTCCGGATGTGGCGGCAAGGATGGTTTTACCATTTTCATCATTGATAATCAAGGTAATCCGTCGGTCATTTCCGAACAGCTGCAAACCAATTTGCAGCAAAAACTGGGTGAAGAACCGAAGGTTGAAGTCATTACTAGCGCGATGTACGACGTGCAAAAAATTTTGGTCGAGTATGCGGCCGGTGGACATGACATTTTCATCTTGCCCGAGGCAGACATGAAACAATATGGAAAAAGCGGGTCCAATGTTCCGCTGGAAGATACGTTTGATGCCGAGAAATACAAACGGGGCGTGTTTGACGGAGGCGTCCTGGTTGAGCAGGGCGAGGGAGACAACGGTTCCGACATCAAAACAGAATCTCATCTCTACGGTATTCCGCTGGAGGAGATGCAAATGTTCAAGGACGTGAAATATGCGGCCAGCAATTTGTTTGCCACGATTCCGGTGTCCGCTTCCAATGTGGATGAGGCCAAAAAAGTTTTGAAGGCGTTGACAGAATAAGAGAGCTTCCATTCAAACACATCGACAGAGGAGGAGAGCGGATTGCTGATAACGGTCACAGGCGGCGTCGGCAGCGGCAAAACCCGGTTTGCCCTCGACTATGCAGCCCGGATTAGCCGGGAAGGGATCTATTTGTCCACAGGCGACCATGATCCAGTGAATCCGGAGCTGCCGTCCGCTCATTACCGGGCCATATCGGCAGTGAAAGGGCCCCAATTGGCCCAGGTTATTGATCAGATCAACCGGGAATCGAATCTTTATTTGGCGGATCAGCGCATTCTTATTGTGGATAGCCTAACCGCATGGATGGCGGCGAGCTTCGACGTCTGTGACAATCTGAACGAACAGAGGAACGATACCCAGAAATTGCTTGGCGCATTGCTTTCGTACCAGGGCAAACTGCTCGTCATTACGAACGAAATGCATGCATCGCTGCAACCTTCCGAGAAAGAGCGAGTTTTCGCAGCTCGCATGGCGTCCGTGAACCGGATGCTTCAATCTCACTCGGATCGGATGTTTATGCTCGTTTCAGGGCTGGCCATTGATTTGAAATCACATGCGCTGCGATATGAATAAATGTTGAACCCATGTAATAAGCCTCGGCCATTCCACTTAGGGAGGGACCGAGGCTTTACTCATGTATATCCGTATCTATTTAAGCGAGTTTGTTACTTGCGGGATTTGATCCGTTTGATCCACCAGATGACAAAAATAATGGCGGCAATCGCAACAATGACATAAACAACCAGTGAATAGACATCCATGAACTCCAAAATGCTCTCCCACGATGCGCCAAGCGCGGCGCCGACCGAAACAAGGATGATGTTCCAGACCAGTGTGCCAATCGTTGTAAAGAGAATAAACAGGCCAAATTTCATGTTGGACATGCCTGCCGGAATGGAAATCAGGCTGCGAACCAGCGGCACCATGCGGCAGAACAATACCGTCCATATCCCATACTTGTCGAACCAAGCATCGACGCGGTGGATATCTTCCTTCTTGATGCGCAGGATATGGCCCCATCGATCCACGATTTTTTCCAGGCGTTCAACGTCGATCAGCAGCCCGATGCCGTACAGGATGATGGCACCAAGCACCGAACCGATCGTTGCCGCGATAATAACGCCGGGAAGGGTGAGGCCGGTATAGGTGGTCATAAATCCGCCAAAAGGCAAAATAATTTCCGAAGGAATGGGCGGGAACACGTTCTCCAGGGCAATGATCAACGCAATGCCGATGTATCCGTATTGTTCCATGAAATCGGTGATCCAGTTTTGCATAATCGTCTCCTCTACTATAAAATGACATAGATTTGGCGCGCATTCGCAGAACATACCAATTGTGGTATACGTATAGGGCCTGAGGTTGGTTTCTGAAAATTTGCATTTCCGTCACACCCGCAGGTCAAGTATACTGGTAAAGTTGAGGACAAGAAGAATGTAGTCGATCTTACCCATGCTCATGGGAACGCTGACGTTAAAGATTTAGCCAATGGAGGGATCAAGATGGGCATATATACAAGAACCGGTGATGAAGGGCAGACTTCGGTGATCGGAGGACGAGTGGTCAAGGACGACGATCGGGTGGAGGCTTATGGCACGATTGATGAGTTGAACTGTTTTGTCGGTCAGGCCATCAGCCTTATCGATGATGCAAAGGGCTCGTTCGAAGACCTGAAAGAACAGCTGTCGGAGATTCAACAGGAGCTGTTTGATTGCGGCTCCGATCTGGCGTTTGTCAACATTACGGAAAATCGGTATAAAGTAAAAGACGACAAGGTTGCGCGGCTGGAGCAATGGATTGATCTGTTCGATACCGAAAATCCGAAAGTGGAGCGGTTCATCATTCCTGGGGGCACCCTGCTGTCTTCTGCGCTTCACGTATGCCGTACCGTGTGCCGTCGTGCCGAACGCCGGGCAGTCACGCTAGGGCAGCATACCGACATCAATCCGTCTGTGCGTCGTTACTTGAACAGGCTGTCGGACTATTTCTTTGTGGTTGCCCGGACAGCCAATGCAAGACAGCAGGTACAGGATGTTGAATACGTTCGCAGCAAAAAGGTTTTCCGCCGCAAAGAGGCAAAGAGTGAGGAATGAACGGCAAAGGAATGAAAAGGAACCAATGAACGGTTATTACACACCAATCACATACACGGTATCCGAGCAGGAGGAAGGTTGGCTGCTGAAGACGGTACTTCAGCGACGCCTTCACGTATCGCGCAAACTTCTGTCACGACTGAAGCTGACAGAGCACGGCATTATGTTGAATGGAGAGCGAGTGTATATCAGCGTCAAGGTGGCTGCAGGAGATCTCGTCGAAATTCGGATGGAGCAGGAGGAGTCGGATGATATTCTTCCCGAAGAACTGCCTTTTTCCATTTTATATGAGGATGAGCACCTGCTGATCGTAAACAAGGATGCAGGCATCATCGTACATCCTACGCATGGTCACTATACGGGAACGTTGGCGAACGGCGTCGTGCATTATTGGAAAGCCAAAGGCGAACGTGTCCGTTTTCGTCCGGTGCATCGGCTGGATCAGGAAACGTCGGGCGTGCTGGCCATTGCCAAAAATCCGTATGTGCATCAGCATGTGTCGGAACAGATGATAGCAGGCACGGTAGACAAGCGTTATATCGCTTTTGTGCACGGCAGCCCTACCCCAGAAGAAGGGACGATCGACGGTCCGATCGACCGCGACCCCGAGGAGCCGCATCGCCGGATCGTCACGTCGGACGGTTACCCTGCCCGTACGCTCTATAAGACATTAGCGAAATGGGATGGAGGAACGGCGAGCGAAGTGAGCCTTAAGCTGGAAAGCGGCAGGACGCATCAGATTCGCGTGCATATGACGTCGATCCACTGCCCGCTGATCGGGGACAGCATGTACCAAACATTGCCGGACGCGGGCATTGACGCCCGAACGGTGGCCTTGCGAGCTGAGCGGGACGGTTGGATCGATCGGCAGGCTTTGCATGCATGCGAGCTGTCGTTCGAGCATCCGATTTTGCGTAAGCGAATGACGTTCCATGCCCCGCTTCCTGCAGACTTGCAGGATCTGAAGCAGCGCTTGCAGCAAGAGAACGAGAATACGGAGGAACAGGAATCATGAGCCGATTGAAAGTTTATCAATATGCCAAATGCGGCACCTGCCGCAAAGCGGTCAAATGGCTGGAAGGCAAGGGGCACGAGTTGGCATTGGTGCCGATCTTTGACGCCCCTCCTTCCGAGGCGGAACTGAAACAATTCATCGAGCTGAGCGGGCTTGAAGTGAAGAAGTTTTTCAACACCAGCGGTGAGGTCTACAAGGAGCAGCAGCTCAAAGACAAGCTTCCGGGCATGTCGACGGACGAGCAAATTCGTTTGCTTGCATCGAATGGCCGCCTTATCAAACGTCCCATCGTCACGGACGGAACAAAGGTCACTGTTGGATTCAAGGAAGAGACGTTCGAGCAGGTATGGAGTTAGGTTTGAAGCATGCCCTGATCGACAAGACGTTTCCGGTATCGTCCAAAAAACAGGGCTTTTTTGGCTGGCCGCCGCTTGGCGGAACTATGCTATAATGTTAGAATTATAGCGGTCATTTTTTGATATAGAAGACAGGAGAGATTAATTCGAAGTGAATCAACGTAATGAACCTACTTTGTTGCTGGTAGACGGTATGGCAGTGTTGTTCAGGGCGTTCTATGCGACATCTGCGAGCGGATATATCAGACGTACAAAGGCAGGATTGCCGACCAACGCGGTGTACGGGTTTATCCGTTACTTCTGGGATGCGGTCCAGACTTTTGGGCCAAGCCATGTCATCTGCTGCTGGGATATGGGAGGCAAGACGTTTCGCGGTGAGGAATATGCGGCATACAAGGGGAACCGGGCGGAAGCGCCGGATGATCTGATTCCCCAATTTTCGCTGATTCGTGAGGTCATGGACAGTCTTGGCGTTCCGAATATCGGGGCTCAAGGCTTTGAAGCCGACGATTGTATCGGTACCCTCGCCAAATACTACACCGAGCAGAACAACATGAACGTCATGGTGTTGACCGGGGATCATGACATGCTGCAGCTGATCAATGACCGGACAAGCGTGATCATCATGAAAAAGGGACACGGCAATTACATGGTATACACTCCCGATTCCTTGATGGAAGAGAAGCAGCTTGCCCCGCGTCAGATCATTGACATGAAGGGTCTTATGGGCGATGCCAGCGACAATTATCCGGGCGTTCGCGGCATTGGCGAGAAGACGGCGCTCAAACTGGTGCAGGAGTACGGCTCCATTGAGGGAATTTTGGATAATTTGGATCAATTGACGCCTTCGGTCCGGAAAAAGATCGAGAACGATCTGGACATGCTTCATTTATCCCGCAGATTGGCAGAGATTCATTGTGAAGTACCCGTAGCTTGCGCATTGGATGTATGCGAGTTCCAACTTGACCCGGATGCGGTCATGGACAAATTCGAGCAACTTGAGATGAAGAGCCTCGGCTCTTGGATGGGAGTGGCGACAGGTTGAGCAGCATGAACACGCGAGGAATCGGCAAAAAGTGGTGGACCGGGGCAATGGCCCTGATCCTGGCTTTGCCGGTATTATTGTCAGGAGCCGTGGGCGCTCCCGAAACAGCAGAAGCCAAAGCGGCAATCAGCACCAAAGTACAAAAAGTGAAAACGGCAGGACGCACCTTTACGGTGCAAACGGTCAGCATTCCGAAAGGAACGCCGGTGACGGTGGGACTTGCCAAAAAACAAGTGGGACAGACAGCTACGCTGCCATCGATCGTAAAGGCTTACGGTGCGCAAGCCGCGATTAACGGAGCTTTCTTCGAGGCCTATAACGGGGCGCCGGACCCATACGGCATGTTGATTGCCAATAGCAAAGTGATACATATCGGAAGATACGGAACAAGCATCGGTTTCAAAGCGGACGGCACGGCGATCATGGATTCATTGCAGGTGAGCCTGACGGGCAAGGTTACCGGCAAAGACGGCAAGCCGCGCAGCTGGTACGCTACCTTTGTCAACCGCACGCCTGCGGCAGATGCCAACATCAGCATGCTGTATACGCCGGAACGAGGCGGCAAGGTCGGATTCAAAGGCGGGATCGCCGTGGTGATCGAAAAGGGGATCGTGACCAAGAAATTAACAAACAATAACGTCTCCATTCCGAAGAACGGGTCGGTTCTGGTCTTTACAGGCACGCTGAAGTCCATGGCAGACCGTTTTGATGTGGGCTCTGCCGTAGAGATGAACTATAAATACACGAATGCCTCAGGCAAGGAGATTCCTTGGGAAGATGTTGTGACAGCGGTAGGAGCCGGTCCACGTTTGGTAAAAGACGGGAAAGTGGCGGTGAATCCGGTGAGCGAGGGCTTTAAGGATACCAAGATTCTGAACGCTTCAGGCGCTCGAAGCGGAATCGCCATCATGGCGGACGGCTCCGTAATGCTGGCTACCGTTCCGGGAGCCACGATCAAGGAGTGGGCTGCCGTCATGCAGAAGCTTGGAGCCAAACAAGCGATGAACCTGGATGGCGGAGCCTCTTCAGGCCTTTATGCCGGCGGCAAGATGCTGACTTCCCCCGGGCGGTTGCTTAGCAATACCCTTGTATTCGGCGGTTCGGTGAAATAAAACGGAGAAGCATAGGAGGTTGTCATGATGAAGATGACGCATCATCCGAAGTCAGATCAGGCTGGCCCAGCCGTGCTTGCGGTCAACGTTGGGCAGCCCCGGCCATTGCCTGGCCAGAAGCGGGAAGTTTTGAGCGGCATCGTGAAAACGCCCGTGTCGACACAGGTATTCCTGTCGTTCACCGGTTTGGCCGGGGATGGCCAGGCCGACCTGGTGCACCATGGCGGACCGGACAAGGCGCTCTGCGTTTATGACTACAGCCGTTACCCGGCTTTGGAGCAGCTGATGGATCGCAGGCTTGACTGGGGGGCATTTGGTGAAAATCTGACGGTGACGGGCTGTCCGGAAGAAGTGATTCGGATTGGCGACGTGTTTGAACTCGGTGAAGCCGTCGTACAGGTCAGCCAACCGAGGCAGCCATGTTTCAAATTGGGCGCCAGGTATGATTACAAAGAGCTTCCGGTCTATTTTCAGGAAAGCGGGCATACCGGATTTTATTTTCGCGTACTCCGTGAAGGTGAAATCGGCCCTGGCTCGGCGTTTAGACGTGTGACCACGGATGAAACATCGATGACCGTAATGGAAGCCAACCGGATCATGCATCAAGGAAAGCAGGATGCTGCTGCGATGCGTTCGCTTTTGACTATTTCCGCATTGTCGGATAGTTGGAGAGAAACATTGCTCCAAAGGCTGGACAAGCTGGACAAGGAAAACAACTGATGATCTGAATGGGAGCGTGACTGAATTGACGATTTTAGGTGCAATTGAAGCAGGTGGTACCAAATTTGTGTGTGGAATTGGGACAGAGCAAGGCGAGGTGCTTGAACGGGTAAGTTTTCCGACGACAACGCCGGAAGAGACGATGGCTCAAGTCATCGCTTTCTTTGAAGGCAAAGATATCGCGGCGCTTGGGGTAGGATCCTTTGGACCCATCGATCCGATCGAAGGAAGTCCGACCTATGGCTACATTACGACAACGCCAAAACCGCATTGGGGGCAATACAACCTGATCGGCAAACTGAAAGAGCATTTCGACGTGCCAATGACGTTTGATACGGACGTTAACGGGGCAGCATTGGGTGAAGCTACTTGGGGGGCTGCTCAAGGGTTGGACAGCTGCTTGTATATCACCGTGGGGACAGGCATCGGAGCAGGTGCGGTCGTCGGGGGGAAAATGGTTCACGGTTTATCCCACCCGGAGATGGGACATATCGTGGTGCGCCGTCATCCAGAAGATGCGTATGAAGGCTTCTGCCCTTATCACGGCGATTGCCTGGAAGGGTTGGCAGCAGGTCCGGCGATCAACAAACGTTGGGAGCAACCGGCTTATGAACTGTCGCCGGACCATAAGGCGTGGGAGCTCGAAGCCCATTATCTGGCACAGGCATTGATGAACTTTGTGCTGATCCTCTCCCCGCAAAAGATCGTCATGGGTGGCGGGGTCATGAAGCAAGAGCATCTCTTCCCGATGATTCAGGGCAAATTGCAGGAGCTTCTGGCTGGATACGTCCAGCATCCTATGATTCAATCCGAAATCGATCAGTATATCGTTCCGCCTGGACTGGGCGATAACGCAGGCTTGTGCGGTTCGCTTGCGCTTGCGAAATTAGCATTGGAAAAATAGGTTTGTTCTATTTGCAATATAGAAATAATGCCTCTTTTTACCTTCGAAACGGTTGACGAATTTTTCCAATATGGTATGATATGAACAACAGCATAGCACGGTTGATGAGGAAGCACCTCTCTTGCATTACATTGCAGGAGGGGTGCTTTTTGTGCTGCCCATCAGCATGATGGCCTGGCATGGTGTCTGGTTGGCTGTGCTCTGCTACAACATAAGGAGGAGTCCAAGATGGAAATTATTTTCATGAACAGATTAACCAGAATGTTCGAGCAGGAAGAGCAGCCTGCCCAGTTGTGGATCGGTGAAGAAGAGGGAAGCTGGCAGTTGGTGTGGAGCCGTTATGAAGCAGGGGATCGCGAGGATATGGTCTGGTACGAGGGGGATTCATGGGACGAATTGCTGCATGTTTACCGCCATCAGTTGGCTACGCGCATGGGTGAAGGGTATCGACCGCTGCTGCAAGGCTTGTTTCATGACAGCGACGAGTTGAAAGATCGCGGTTATGGCGGACAGCGTCTGCAATGTTACAGCGAATTGCACAGCAATGAGGTGTTGTATGAGGATCTTTGCGCCTGGCGCAGGCAACGAGCCGCTTCGGACCGCAAAGCCCCGTATTTTATCGCGACGAATCGCTTGCTCCGCATGATTAGCGCATATGTTCCTCAAACGTTGGAGGAGTTGATGCAGCTTCCTGGCGTGGGCGAAAGCAAAGCGTCCGAATACGGCCAAGAGTGGCTCGAGCATACGCATGGCATGCAGCGATCTCATGATTTTCCGCTCGATTGGGTATATGCCGCGCTCAAGGAAGAAGAATACGAGAGTTGGCTGTACAAACAGAAGGAGCATAAATACAAGCAGGAACTGGAAAAATTTACGACGCGCAAACAGGTGCTTGAAGGCATGAAAGAAGGACTTACTTTGGAAGAGATCGTCAATCGGTCCGGTTTGTCGCGCAGGGAACTGATTGAATGGCTTGAAATTTTGGATGACGAAGGATACGACACGGATTCCTTGCTGGATGCCGAACTGGCCGTGATGCCCGAGGAAGAACAGGAAGCAGTGTGGAATGCGTATGAAGTGCTTGGCGATTCGTTTCTTAAACCTGTGATGCAGAAAGTATATGGCCCGGACAGACCTAGCGGAACGAATTTGGAGCAAGTGTACGAGCGTTTGCGCATGATTCGCATTCGTTTTCGCCGCTCTGCAGAAACCGCGAAAAATGCAGGATAACACCGGGAGAACGGAAACGGGAGGGGTGTTGTGACGGAGGCAAAAAAAAGACGAGGCATACCCGAAACCAGGGCTGCCTCGTCGACCGCTTGACAGTTGCATAGGTTGTTCAAATCCAGTCTTTTTTGCGGAAAATAAAGAACATGCTCAAACCTAAAGTAATCATGATGCCGATGACGACGAAATAACCATATTTCCAATCGAGCTCAGGCATGTTCGTGAAGTTCATGCCGTAAATTCCGGTAATGACCGTCAGCGGCATAAATACCGTCGTAATGGCGGTAAACACACGCATGATCTCATTCGCGCGGTTGGCGATGCTGGATTGATAGGCTTCGCGCAAGTTGCCCATCAGATCCCGGTACGTTTCGAATGTCTCCGATATTTTAACGGCGTTCTCGTAGATGTCGCTGAAATATTTCTGCAGCTGATCATCGATGAGACGCAAATCTTTTTTGTTCAGCGTATTGATGACCTCTTTCTGAGGTCCCAGCACTTTTTTCAACCATAAAATCTCACTGCGAAGCCCGATGATTTCGTTCAGGTGGGATTTTTTGGTGTGCATCAGAATGTCTTCCTCGAGCTTCTCGATGCGGGCCTCGATCCGATCGCCCACCGTGAAGTAATTGTCGACGATCAAGTCGATCAACAAGTACAAGAAACGGTCCGGCGTGTTGGCTTCCTGTTCCCATAAGATGGGCTTCAGTGTACGCAGCTCGCTGACCTTTTGTTTGGTCACGCTTATAATGAAATGTCTGCCCAAAAACAGGTTGACAGCCCGCAAGAAGATTTCTTCATCATCGAATCGAATGCTGTTAATGACGATAAAATAATGATTTTCGTAAATTTCGATTTTTGGACGCTGTTCGTCCTCGCTAAGGCAGTCCTCCACCGCCAGGTCATGGATCATGAACAGGGGCTGGAGCACCGCCAAATCGTCAACGTCTGCATCGATCCAGTAGAATCCCTCTGCTGGTGGCGTCAGCGTTTGTTCAATATCGTCCACCGGGATAAATACACCGTTGTTTACCAACCGGATTTTCATCGTTATCCACTCCTTCTGCACCCGCCACTATGGCGGATCACTCTTGAATTAGGGCGCAAAGGAACAGATCAGCCGGTCGGCAGCGGGGTCTGGAGATCAGACGGGATGACTTGGTATCCAAACGGAATAAACGTCCCGCTGCCGGCATGCTGATGTCAATTCACTATGCAGTTTGCTGGAACTCGTCTGCCAATCAGGCCTCGGGTCGCCATCCATTGAATATGTCACCTCTCACATAAGGGTATGCAACACTTGTCTAGTATACCGCTCGTACATGGTGCTTTCAAGCGTAAAAATGTGTCGATTTTGGCGCCACACAGCAGTCTATGAATGTAGGGAACAAACGGTTCCGCTTCATAAAAACAGACCTGCAAACATATGCTTGACGAGTAGGCGTTATTGTTTTAAAGTATACGTTAAACATGCTATCAACAATTGAATACGGCGAAATCTTATCAAGAGTAGGTGGAGGGACTGGCCCGATGAAACCCGGCAACCGGCGGCATAACCGCACGGTGCTAATTCTTGCAGCGACTAAGTGCACATACATTGAGGCACTGTTGTTACTGAGAGATGAGAGAGGCGCATATCCGTTTTACATATGACCTTTCTCGGAGTCCGAGGAAGGTCTTTGTTATAATTATCGGAATGACTGGGCTTTGGGCATCCGATTGTTCTGGTATATGCACCGACTTCTCAGCACTGATTTTCGCTAAGCAATTTAAGGCTGTCCCGTAGACGACAAGGGCTGCATGTGGACATTGCGTCTGCGCTCGGAGACCAGCTCTTGGCAGCTAAGCCTGCATCTATCTATGCTTAAGGAGGAGTTACACACCATGCCGATCAAAATACCAGATGCCTTGCCCGCAAAGGAAGTGCTTGCGGGAGAGAACATTTTCGTAATGGATGAATCGTCTGCTTACAAGCAGGATATTCGCCCATTGCGCATTGCTATTTTAAACCTGATGCCGACCAAAGAAACAACGGAAACCCAATTGCTCCGCCTTGTGGGGAATACGCCGATTCAGGTGGACATCGTGCTGGTGCATCCGAAATCCCATACCTCCAAAAACACGTCTCAGGAATATCTCAACCTGTTCTACAAAACGTTTGACGAGATTGAGCATCGCCGTTTCGACGGCATGATCATTACCGGCGCCCCAGTGGAACAGATGGATTTCGAAGACGTGAACTATTGGAAGGAAATCCAGGAGATTTTCGAATGGACCAAAACCAACGTTACGTCGACCATGCATATATGTTGGGCTTCGCAGGCGGGTTTGTATCATCATTTTGACGTGCCGAAAATTCCGCTGGCCGAAAAATGCTTCGGCGTTTTCCCGCACACGGTGAACAAATCCCATGTTCCGCTCCTGCGCGGATTTGACGAAGTGTTCAACATCCCGCATTCCCGCCATACGGAAGTACGGCGCGAAGACATTTTGAAAAACGACAATCTCGAAATTTTGTCCGAGTCGGAGGAGGCAGGCGTGTTCCTGGTAGCCACCAAGGACGGCAAGCAAATTTTCGTGACAGGCCATGCCGAATACGATCCTCTTTCGCTGAAATGGGAATATGATCGTGATGTGGCCAAAGGATTGAACATCGATCCGCCGAAACATTACTTCCCGAATGACGACCCTTCCCGTGTTCCTCCGGCAACCTGGCGGGCGCATGCAAACTTATTATTCTCTAATTGGCTCAATTACTATGTGTATCAGGAAACCCCTTACGATATTGGTCCGCAAATTTAATTGTGATAACAGGAGGATGCAGCAATGGAAGATAACAAGCTGAAAATTGAAAGTCGACTGGCCCAAATCGGGTCCGTCAATGAACCGGTCACGGGCGCGGTGAATTTTCCGATCTATCAATCAACGGCGTTCCGCCATCCAAAGCTGGGGCAGAGCACCGGGTTCGATTATATCCGCACGACCAATCCGACCCGCAAAGTGTTGGAGGAAGCAGCAGCTGCATTGGAATCCGGCGATGCCGGGTTTGCGTGTAGTTCGGGCATGGCTGCCCTGCAAACGATCTTCTCCCTGTTCGGACAGGGGGATCACCTAATCGTGTCGCTGGACCTGTATGGCGGAACGTATCGCCTGCTGGAACGGATTTTATCCCGGTTCGGCGTAACAGCCAGCTATGTAGATACCACTGACCTCGCGGCGCTTGAAGAAGTGCGCAAACCGAATACAAAGGCGGTATTCATTGAAACACCGACAAACCCGCTGATGATGATCACAGATATAGAGGCCGTTAGTGCTTGGGCGAAAAGCCATGGTCTGTTGACCATCGTCGATAATACGCTCTTGACGCCGTTCTTCCAACGTCCGATTGAGCTTGGAGCCGACATCGTCATCCACAGCGCGACCAAATATTTGGGCGGTCACAATGACGTGCTTGCCGGTCTGATCGTAACGAAAGGCGAGCAATTGTCTGCCGAAATGGCATTCCTGCATAACTCCATCGGTGCCGTGTTGTCCCCGAGCGATTCTTACCAGTTGATGAGAGGGATGAAAACGCTGGCTCTCCGCATGGAACGCCATGAGCACAACGCGTTGACGATTGCGAAGTATTTGCTGGAGCATCCCGCAGTGGCCGAAGTGTTCCATCCCGGTCTGTCGGATCATCCAGGCCATGAGCTGCAAAACAAACAGTCCAGCGGTAACACGGGGATTTTCTCCTTCAAGGTTAAGGATGCCCGTTATGTAGAGCCAGTCCTGCGCCATATCAAGCTGATCGCTTTTGCCGAAAGCCTGGGCGGGGTCGAATCGTTGATGACGTATCCTACCGTGCAGACACATGCCGACATCCCGCTTGAAATCCGCGACGCCGTCGGCGTGGATGACCGTTTGCTTCGCTTCTCGGTCGGCATCGAGCATGTGGATGACCTGATTGCCGACCTGGGCGGTGCGCTTGAGGCAGCGCAGCGCGAAGTTGAAGGAGGGGAAAGCCATGAGTGAGCAGAATCATAACGGGAACGAACAGGCAAGCCGGCTGAAATTCGATACCAAATTGCTCCATTTCGGCGATGAGGTGGACAAGGCCACCGGCGCATCCAGCGTGCCGATTTATCAGGCTTCGACGTTCCATCATTTCGATATTCACAATCCGCCGCAGCATGACTACTCCCGTTCGGGCAACCCGACACGCCAGGCGCTGGAAGATTATATTGCGCTGCTGGAAGGCGGCGTACGAGGCTTTGCCTATTCATCGGGCATGGCGGCGATCTCCAGCGTGTTTATGATGTTTTCTGCCGGGGACCATGTCATCGTGACGGAAGACGTATACGGCGGCACTTACCGCCTGCTGACGTCCATTTTGAACCGGATGAACATTGAGACGACATTCGTGGACATGACGAACCTCGGCGAGGTGAAGGCGGCAATCAAGCCAAACACCAAAGCAGTATATATTGAAACACCGTCCAACCCGACGCTGAAAATTACCGACATCGGCGCGGTAGCTTCATGGGCTCAGGAAAACAACCTGATCAGCATTTTGGACAACACGTTTATGACACCTTATTACCAGCGCCCGATCGAGCTTGGCGTTGATATCGTGGTGCACAGTGCGACCAAGTTTCTGGGGGGACACAGTGACGTGCTGGCAGGTCTTGCCGTTGCGCGTACGGATTCGCTGGGACGTCAGTTGAAGCAGCTGCAAAACGGTCTGGGAACCGTTCTTGGCGTACAGGAATCGTGGCTGCTCATGCGTGGGATGAAAACGCTGGGCGCACGCATGGCGCACAGCGAACAGAGCACGGCCAAACTGGCCGCATGGCTCAGCGGACGCAGTGACATCGAGGCCGTCTTCTATCCAGGGCTGCAGGAGCATCCCGGCCGCGAAGTGCATGAGCGTCAATCGACCGGATATGGAGCCGTTGTATCCTTTGACGTAGGGTCCGGTGAGCGTGCCAAAGCCGTATTGAACCGCGTGAAACTTCCAATTGTTGCCGTGAGTCTCGGAGCGGTCGAAAGCATCCTGTCCTATCCTGCGATGATGTCGCATGCCGCCATGCCTGCCGAAGTACGGCGTGATCGCGGCATTACGGACGGATTGCTCCGGTTCTCCGTCGGGCTTGAGGATATCGAAGACCTGATTACAGATCTGGATCAGGCATTACGGGGGTAAGTTTATTGGGATTTATCGAGGCAGAGGATTATATCCAAGCATTGGAGCGTTATATCGAAGCAACGAATACGCATGATTTCCAAAATGTTAGACAGCTGCTGCACCCCAATGCGGTTTATTGGTTCTCGGATAAAACGTGTACATCGCCAGAAGAGATCCAGGCTTATTTTGAACATGCCTGGGATATGATCAAGGAAGAGGTCTACTCTGCAGCAGATGTCCAATGGATTGCCGTTGACGGGAATACGGCGACCTGCGTTTACCAATATAAATATGAAGGATATTTGCAGGGGAAATTGGTCAAGGGCAGTGGACGGGCAACCAATGTCTTCATTAAAGATACGGAACTAGGCTGGAAACTGATCCACGAACATTTAAGCAGCATTCCTGGGTAACGGAACCTCGGAATACGATGCTCTTTGGGGAAGTATTCCAACTGTTTCAGGCAATTTCAGGGCTCAAGCATCGCTGCCATTATCGCGTCTTTTGAATATTCATATTTTTACTTATTTTTAAAGCACCTTATTCATAAGGTGCTTTTTTTCACATGTAACCTGTGTTACGATAGATAGAGCATTAACGAACTGCGATGTTGCCACCAGAACTTGCCTATATATGAAACGCATTTTGCAATTGCATCCAATGATCGATATGCAGGTTGGCCTGCTGCAAAATGCCATTGAACAAGTCGGGACGGATCGTGATCATATTTCTCTTCATGAGGGAGGCTTTTCACAATGAGTACGGTAGACCGTATCCTAGATAAAGCCCTTCGGGGCGAACGTTTGGATCTGGAAGACACGATTCAGCTGTTTGAATCGAACGAGATCGACAAAATCGGGGCTGCTGCCAATGTTATCATGAAACGCATGCATCCCGAGCCTTACAGAACTTTCGTCATTGGGCGTAACGTCAACTACACCAACGTGTGCGACGTCTACTGCCGTTTTTGTGCTTTCTATCGCCGGCCGGGTTCGGATGAAGGCTATGTGCTTCCGGATGAGGTGATTTTCCAGAAAATTCAGGAAACCGTTGACGTTAACGGCACCGAAATTTTGATGCAGGGCGGCACCAACCCCAATCTGCCATTCAGCTATTACACCAATTTGCTCAAAGCGATCAAGGAGCGTTTCCCTGAAATTACGATGCACTCCTTCTCGCCGGCTGAAATCCGCAAAATGGTCGAAGTGTCGGACGGCCTGACATTGGAAGAGGTTATGCGGGAGATTCATGCTGCCGGACTGGATTCCTTGCCTGGCGGCGGAGCGGAAATCCTCGATGATCGGACTCGCCGCAAAATCAGCCGCCTGAAAGGTTCCTGGCGGGATTGGATGGACGTCATGCAGACGGCTCACCGCATCGGCATGAACACAACCGCAACGATGGTGATCGGGTTGGGCGAAACGATGGAAGAGCGTGCGCTGCACTTGATGCGCGTCCGCGAAGCACAGGATGAATGCATCGCGAACAACTATGATTCCGAAGGTTTTCTGGCCTTTATTCCATGGACCTTCCAGCCGGATAACACAAATCTGAAGCTGGAACGCCAAACGCCGGAAGAGTACTTGAAAACGGTCGCGATCAGCCGCCTCGTGCTCGACAACATCAAAAATATCCAGTCCTCCTGGGTAACGATGGGACCGGAAATCGGCAAAAAATCGCTGGAATTCGGATGTAACGATTTCGGCAGCACGATGATTGAAGAAAACGTCGTTTCTGCCGCAGGTGCGACATATAAGGTCAACATTGGCTCCATTTTGCAGCTGATTCGCGAATCCGGCTATATTCCGGCACAGCGTAATACCAAATATGAAATCCTGCGCATGTTCGACGAAGAACAGAATGCGGTAGAGCATGATTTCGTGATGCAAAACTAGGATGTAAACGTCATTATAATATCTTCCGGCCCGCCTTTTTCTCTTCAAGAGAAGGGGCGGGTTTTTTCAGGATGATCATGACCTACAAAAAATATAATCGAACAAAGCTCAGAAAAAGATCAAAAAAGAGTACATATTGCACGTTGAACGCTATTTTATAATCATTTTAAGCTGATAAAATGAAAGGGCATTCAGAACGGAAGAAGTATACATCATCATGAAAGGAGTGGGCTTCCTTATGAAACAAAGAGTGTTGGGCAATACAGGCCTGAAGGTGCCCGTGCTCAGTTTTGGTGCATCCTCCCTGGGTTCGGTATTTCGGGATATTGATCGCAGCGAAGGCATACGGACCGTGCATGCGGCGGTGGACGCAGGAATGAATTATATCGATGTTTCCCCTTATTATGGGTTGACCAAAGCGGAAACGGTGCTCGGCGAGGCGCTTAAGTCGCTCCCGCGCAGTTCGTATACGCTCTCTACCAAAGCAGGACGTTACGGTGAAAACGCATTTGATTTCTCCCGCCAACGCATATTGGACAGCGTGCAGGAAAGTTTGGCGCGGCTCCATACGGAGTATATCGATATCCTCTTTTTGCATGATATCGAATTCGTTCCGGCCGACATCATCATTGAGGAAGCGTTTCCGACGCTGTTGCAGCTGAAAGAACAAGGCATTATCCGATATGCGGGCATTTGCGGCTTGCCCCTGCAGCTGTTCGAATACATGCTGCCTCGGCTTGAGGTGGATGCCATCATCTCCTATTGCCATTATGCGCTGAACGACAATTCTTTATTGTCCTTACTGCCGCTTCTGGACAAAGAAGGCGTGGGCCTGGTCAACGCCTCTCCTCTTTCGATGGGATTGTTAAGCACGAGAGGAACGCCTGCTTGGCATCCTGCGGATGACGAGGTGAAGCAGGCATGTCTGGACGCAGCCCGCTTCTGCATGGAACAGGGGAGCGATATCGCCAAGCTGGCCGTTCAGTTTGCCACAGCCCACGAACGAATTCCGACCACGCTGGTGAGCAGTGCAAATGAGCGGAACATTCGCAACAACGTGGCCTGGATCGAGGAGCCTATGGATGAGGAATTGCTGAACGAGGTGCTCCGCATTTTGGCTCCGATCCATAATGTCACCTGGACGAGCGGACGGCCCGAATATAACGAAAAAAGGCAGCAGACAGCCAAGGGGGAACCGAAATGAGAGCGATCGTATGCGAAGAGATTAACCGTCTGGCCCATCGGCATGTGGACGAGCCAGTCATGGGTGATCAAGAAGCGCTGGTATCGATTCGCAGAATAGGCATTTGCGGCACCGATCTTCATGCGTATAAAGGAAATCAGCCTTTTTTTACTTACCCGCGTATTTTGGGGCATGAATTGGCAGGCGTAATTGATCAAATCGGAAACAATGAAGCCGGTTTGCAGCCGGGAGATCAGGTTAGCATCATTCCTTATCTTCACTGCGGTCAATGCATCGCGTGCCGAAGAGGCAAAACCAACTGTTGTGTTTCCATGCAGGTGATGGGCGTGCATGTGGATGGCGGGATGCGCGAGCAAATTGCCGTTCCCGTGTCACACCTGGTCAAGGCAAACGGCCTGACCCTGGACGAAACGGCCATGATCGAACCACTCAGCATTGGCGCGCATGCAGTCAGAAGGTCGGCCATACAACCTGGAGATCAGGTCGTGGTCATCGGAGCCGGACCGATCGGTCTGGGCGTTATGGCATTTGCGAAGCAGGCAGGAGCGAGGGTCATTGCTGTCGACCGAAATGCGAACAGGCTGGAACTCGGCCGGACCTGGGCCGGGGCGGATGAACTTGTTATTGCAGCGGACGACGCAGCAGTCCGGATTGCCGATTTAACCTCAGGGGATTTTGCAACCCCCGTTTTTGACGCCACCGGAAACGTGCAATCGATGAATGAAGCGATTCGTTATGTTGCTCATGGTGGGCAATTGATTTATGTAGGTTTGGTGAAGGCGGACATTGTTTTGCATGATCCCGAATTTCACAAACGCGAGATGGAAGTGCTGGGAAGCCGCAACGCCACGCGTGAGGACTTTGAACGTGTGATGGCTGTATTGCGCGGGAAAACGTTGAATATGGACGGCTTCATTACCCACAGGGCACGCTTCGAGGAATTGCCTGATTTCATGAATCGGCTGCTGCTCCCTGAAACGCAGGCCGTAAAAGCCGTTGTTGAACTGTAAAGAAATGTGCCGACCGGGAATTTGGCGGACGTGTGCTGCGAAATAAATATATAAACAAACGGCAAAAAATATACACACGTTAACGAAGAGGCAGAACCAATCTGAAGAAGCGAAGCGTTCGCTTAAAAGCTTTCTGAAAGAAAGCTGCATCGGAAGCATAGGCTTATCACCGGATTACTCCTTAGAAAAGGAGATTCAAAATAATCTGGGGATAACAGCGATCGGAAGATGGTACTGCACTCGTAGTGGCCTAGTGTGAATGATTAATGCAATTTCTATAACAACAAAAAACTCTCTCTGATCTGGTGCGGAAGCATGCCACACACAGATCAGAGAGAGTTTTTATTTGAATCCCCTGGTTATTTTTCAGGGTGGGTAACGATGCCGGCATGCGGATCGATATGCCGCACGACCGATTTGAGCCAGATCATTTCCAGAACGTGGATTTCATAATAGAGCGTGCCGGGAATTTGCTGAATCCAGCCATCCGCGTTAGCGGGTTGCGTTGTGTCTGCAGCTGCAAACGGTATTCCAGGTTCACGACGCAGTCGTTTGCGCAGCGCGGCCTGCACCTGATCGCTTTTGGAGGTCAATATATACAACTTGCGCTTCGACGTAAATCCCCGAAAAGCAATATACACCATCTCGTACGCAATCAGGTAGGCAATCACGGAATACATCGCTTGATCCCAGCCGAATACAACACCGGCTGCCGTCAGAATCAACAAGTTGATCAGCATAATTATTTTTTCAACCAGCATCCGCTTCCCGCTAAACAGGCGTTCCCGCGGACGGGAGGACGGATCACCGATTTCCAGCGTATCCAGCGTTCCGCCATACCTTACTACAAGTCCGATGCCTAGTCCAAGGCACAGACCGCCGAAGATGGCTGCAGCCAGAGGATGCTCTACCAGTGGCGGCATTGGATAAAGCACGAGGGCGCCGATCGAAAAGACAACCAGCCCGAGAACGCTGACCAATACGAACTTTTTTTGAACGATCCGATAGGACAGAAAAATAAAAGGTACATTAAACAAAAACAGGAACAAACCGATTCGCATCTCTGTCCAGTGAGCGAATAGCGAGGACAGGCCCGTGATTCCGCCGATAATGATTTTGTTCGGATGTAAGAACAATTCAAGGCCCACGGAGGCCAGAATGCCGCCAACGACCACCAAAAGCAGGTTAAGCAGACGATGCGTAGGCTTCGTTCGGGTCTTGGCGGGCGATTGCGCCGGATTAGCCGAGATCAGAGGTGCTTTCATGCGTCATCCTCCTTTGCGGCTGCGAGCCCTTCTCCCCGGGTGGGTTACAGAAAGAACGGCGAATGAGCCGCGATTGGTTTCAAGGGATTGCCTGGGTCAGAAGACATCAGCCTTCTTCCTGAAGCACCTTGGTTTCTTCTTTCTTTTTACGAGGGTTCTTGAACTTGAATATTTTGTCCAGCAATCGGAAGACGTGCTTGGATTCTTTGGTCAACAACGGCCCGAGTATAGCCAGAATCAGAACGTACAGTGCCGCGAAAGGCTGCAGAATCGGCAGTAGTCCGCCTGCTTTACCCATGTTGGCCATGATGATAGAAAACTCACCGCGTGAGACAATAGTCAGTCCGATATTGGCGGAAGCTTTCGGTGAAAGTCCGGCGCTTCGTCCTGCCAGCATGCCTGCCAGGAAGTTGCCGAATAAGGTAACGACGACCGCGATCAAGGCAAGCCATACCGCTTCCCCGCCCAAGGCCAACGGATCGATAGACAGACCGAAGCTGAAGAAAAAGATGGCGCCGAAGAAGTCGCGGAATGGCAGAATCAAGTGTTCAATGCGTTTCGCATGCTCCGTTTCCGCCAGTACCAGACCAACGAGCAAGGCACCGATGGCTTCCGCAACGTGAATGGTTTCGGAGAATCCGGCAACCAGGAACAATGCACCGAAAACGACAAGCGAGAATAGCTCGTTGGAACGGATTTTGAGAGCTTTGTTCAGCAATGGCGTCGCCTTGCGCCCCAGTATGATGACGATAAGCATGAAACCAAGTGCGACAAGAGCGGACAGGAGCACGCCTCCGATGGAAGACGAGTCGCTGAGCACCAGTCCGGACAGGATGGAAATATATACGGCGAGGAACACATCCTCGAACATAATAATGCCAAGAATCATTTCCGTTTCCGGGTTTGCCGTCCGTTTAAGGTCAACCAGCACTTTGGCCACGATGGCACTGGAGGAGATGGTCGTGATTCCAGCGATAACGAGCGCTTCCGCTACCGGAAATTGCGCAGCAAAACCGAGTACCAAACCTAGCGTAAAGTTGATGGCGATATAGATCGAACCACCGACCGCGATGGAACGGCCGGATTTGATCAACCTCCCGACCGAGAATTCCAATCCGAGATAGAAGAGCAGGAACAGAATCCCGATTCGTCCCATAAAGTCGATGAAGGGTTGGCTTTCGATAAAACGAAAATCCAAATGCCAGATTTTCATCGCATGGGGGCCGACGGCCATCCCGATCAAGATATAGAACGGAACGACCGAAAAGCGCAGTTTTGCCGAGATCAGGCCCGCAGCCGCGATGAGCACAAGGGCCAAACCGATTTCAAATACCAAATGGTCCATGCGGTCACCCCCTTCCGGTCAGAAGGAGAGACTTGAACAGCTTCTGCTGGTTGCGTTCGCCAACGGCAACAACCGTGGATTCTGCCGTGATCACGACCTCCGGACCGGGGCTGATATGTTTTTTGTGATTTTTCTCTACAACGGCAATGACTGTTGCCCCGGAGTTCTGACGCACATCCAGTTCTCCGATGGATTTGCCGATGCAGCCAAAAGAGGATTCGATTTTATACCATTCGATGATCAGGTCATCGAAAGTGACTTCAATGTTTTCGAGCTGCTTCGGTTTGTAGGTCAATCCGCCTACAATGGCGGCAATTTGTCTTGCTTCATGATCATCGAGCGTAATCATGGAGATGCTTTGATCAGGGTCGTCGTATTCGAAATGATACATTTCCCGTCTTCCGTCATCATGGATAATGACAACGATTTTGTCTCCGCTGCTCGTTTCAATCTGAAATTTTCGGCCGATTCCCGGCAAATCCGTTTCACGTACATCCATTCGTTAAATGCCTCCTTAATATTGAAGGCCGGTCGAAAGTCAGGCGATTACCCGAAAATCCGATGATAGTCCACCGAGGAACGGGGGATTGAGGACGTGAAAATACGCCATGCTCAGACAGGTAAACAGAGCCGTGACTTTCAACTACACAGCCTTTGTCGTAATTTGGGTGAGCAAGGTACAACAATTACAGCTCAAATAAGACGATGCTATCGAACAATCCAATCATTAACGTTTGCATAATGGGTATTAAGTTATGCACAAGCGCACCGTCGTGCCAAGAGGGCAGAGGCGACTCTATGCAAGGCAGCCTAAAATACGGATTGCGTCACAATTAGAGCGCATTCGCGTACTTTGGTGCAAAGGAAGGGGATGACACAAACAAACTCGTGAATTTGATGGGCAGCAGAAATAATCTGCGTTTAAACAGATAAATCAACGGTTTAAAGGGCAGACGGGGAGCGGGAATTCGCAGCAGCAACAATAAGTTGACCACAAGAAACACAGGCCTGCTATGCGTAACCGCCAGCAGCTTGGACATGATTTGCGGATATTTGCGAATTAAAGGCTTTTGCTGGGACTCCGTAATTTGAAGCGCCGCCTCCTTGTTGGAGGTTGCATCCACAGACACACCTACAGCAGATTCCGACTGCATGGGAATAGGGAAGCACAAGCCCTGAAATACGCACAAAATAACGATCATGAGGCATCTCAGCAATTCCGAATATGTTCTCATCTTGGCTTCCCTCCTTTTCCGTGAAACATACTGTTATAAAAATAATAACACATTTTTGTCTTTTCTCCAAACCGGATTATCGATGTTGAGAAATCATGACACCCTTTCCATCAATCCGCTTCGTATATCCCTGTTGGCCTTGCCATATACTTTGAACAGGATGGAAAGGAGTGAGCGACGTGGAATTGTTCAATGTATGGACAGAGGTGTCCGGAGCGGATGAGGCTGAACGTTTTTACCGGTGCGTCAAAGAGAAAACCAAAGGATTACATATAAGCAAAAGAGGTTTTCGGCTCACGTTCAAACATAAGAACGGGAGAGCCGTCTGGGTATGCAGAGGCAATGAAAAGCATACCGATTTTCAGCAATGGCTGCCCAAAATCAGCGAAGTGCTGGCATTCGGCTTGGCGGATTTCATTATGGAAACCCAGGAACGATCCATCGCGGAACGCCTGATCTCCAAAGCCTGCTCGGTGATGGAACAAGACGAGATCGAAAAGGTTAAACGGATTTTCATGCCGCTCCTTGATCAACATGTGATGGGGCAGCAGGGAATGAGGGAACGGAGACGAAATACATTGGCCGGCGGTTTGCGAAAGGATCTGGAGGAGGTCCATTTTTTTTCGCTGGAAGGCATCATCCGTTTCCGTATAAAGCAGTATAGACAGGAGCTTCAGGAGCTGGTGGAATACGCCATTGACGAGTTCTGGATGGATCGCCAGTACGAGGAGTTTATGGGGCTGCTTAAATACTTTGTATTTTTCCAGGAAGCGAAGGTGCCGCTGGTACATCTTGTGCACAAAGGCTCGCATGAGTTCCGCGTGTTCGATGCTTCGTTCAATCCGCTGCCTGTTCAAAAAGACGAGCAGGTTGTCGTCGAAATGCCGGGACTGGAGCTGGAAATGGACATTGAGGACATGATTGTCAGCACCTTGATCTCCATCTCTCCCGAAAAAGTGCTGCTGCACACACGCACCCCGGATCTCCCTATTATTTCAACGATCCGCAACATTTTTGAGGACAAGGTTCAGATCTGCCACCAGTGCCCCGAGTGCGAGGTGCTCCGGACGGGACTGATGACAGGTCTTGACGCAAGTGATCTTGGCAATTATAATAACTGTTGATTCATGAAGTCTTCACTTCATGGCCATACGATTCAATCTATAATAAAAGCGTTGACAAAGACATGAGCCATGCGCAAGGTTGGTGCAGAGAGGGGAAACAAGGCTGAAATTTCCTCCGAAAGCCACGTTTGGTTTACCCCTTTGTAGCTGCAGTTTTGAAAACGGCTAAGCCTGTGCATCCGACGACAGGCATTCGTCGCGAGTAAGGATTTGCCGGGTCATGCCCGTTATCGACATGCCAATGAGGGCTGCATGCCATAAGTTTTGTGAAAGGCAGCCGAATTAGGGTGGAACCACGAGTAAGATCACACTCGTCCCTTGACCGGGACGGGTGTTTTTTGCGTTTTTGCCGAAATGGCGGGAACCGCATAGATTTCAGTCCGTCTCCGTGAGGACACAGCTCTAACATTCATAGGAGGAATGAGACCAATGACAGTAAACATTAAACTTCCGGACGGCTCCGTCCGCGAATATGCCGAAGGAAGCAACATTGAGGACGTAGCAGCTTCGATTAGCAGCGGATTGCGCAAAAATGCGGTAGCCGGCAAATTGGATGGCATCGTGGTAGACTTGTCCACACCGCTTCATGAAGGAGCTTTGGTCGAAATCGTGACCCAGGATACTCCCGAAGGACTTGAAGTGATGCGCCATAGTACCGCACACTTGCTCGCTCAAGCCGTTAAACGCTTGTACGGAAGCAAAGAGGTTCATCTCGGCGTGGGACCTGTTATCGAAGACGGATTTTATTACGACATGGATTTGGAACATCCGCTTAACCCGGAAGATTTGCAAAAGATCGAGAAGGAAATGGAACGCATTGTTGGCGAAAACCTGCCGATCGTTCGTAAAGAAGTTAGCCGCGAAGAAGCGATCCGCACCTTTGAAGAGGTGGGCGATCCGTACAAGCTGGAACTGATCCGTGACCTGCCCGAAGACAGCGTAATTACGATTTATGAGCAAGGAGAGTTCTTTGACCTTTGCCGTGGTCCGCACGTGCCTTCCACAGGCAAAATCAAAGTGTTTAAACTGATGAACGTTGCCGGGGCTTACTGGCGCGGAGACAGCAAAAACAAAATGCTGCAGCGCATCTACGGAACGGCTTTTGTGAAAAAGGCACAACTGGACGAGCACCTGCGCCTGCTGGAAGAAGCCCGCAAGCGGGATCACCGCAAGCTGGGCAAGGAACTGGAAATCTTCACCTTCTCCCAACTCGTGGGTCAAGGCTTGCCGATCTGGCTGCCGAACGGGGCGAAGCTTCGCCGTACACTGGAGCGTTACATCGTGGACCTGGAGGAAAGCCTGGGATACCAGCATGTCTACACACCGGTTCTGGGTAACGTGGAATTGTACAAAACGTCCGGTCACTGGGAGCATTATCAAGAGGACATGTTCCCGAAAATGGAAATGGATAACGAAGAGCTCGTGCTCCGCCCAATGAACTGTCCTCACCATATGATGGTGTACAAGTCCAGCATGCACAGCTATCGCGACCTTCCGATCCGCATTGCCGAACTGGGCATGATGCATCGTTACGAAATGTCCGGTGCACTGACAGGACTGCATCGCGTGCGTGCAATGACGCTGAACGATTCCCATATTTTCTGCCGTCCGGACCAGATCAAAGAAGAATTTGCACGCGTGATCGAACTGATTCAGACGGTTTATAAAGATTTCGGCATTGACGAGTACCGTTTCCGTCTCTCGTACCGCGATCCGCAGGATACGGAAAAGTATTTCCAAAACGACGAAATGTGGGAAATGTCCCAGCGTATGCTGCGTGAAGTCGTAGAAGAGCTTAACCTGCCGTTCTATGAAGCCGAAGGCGAAGCGGCATTCTACGGTCCGAAGCTGGACGTTCAGATCAAAACCGCTCTGGGCAAGGAAGAAACGCTGTCCACTGTACAGCTCGATTTCCTTCTCCCTGAACGCTTCGAACTGGAATATGTCGGAGATGATGGACAGAAACACCGCCCAGTCGTTATTCATCGCGGCGTAATCAGTACGATGGAACGTTTCACGGCATTCCTGCTGGAGAACTTTGCGGGCGCACTGCCGCTCTGGCTCTCTCCGGTACAGGCTAAAGTTATTCCGGTATCCACCCATTTCGACGACTATGCCCGCGAAGTGGAGGCCAAGCTGAAACGTGCAGGCATTTCCGCCGAAGCCGATCTTCGCAACGAAAAGCTGGGTTATAAAATTCGCGAAGCCCAATTGGAGAAACTTCCATATATGTTCGTTGTCGGAGAGAACGAGCGCAATGCCGAAGGTGTATCCGTGCGTAAACGGGGCGAAGGCGATTTAGGCATGAAGCCTTTGGATGAAATCGTGGCTCAATTGAAAGAAGAGATTGCTTCAAAACGGGTGTGACATTCTACACGTTCTACACTGAAATCTAAACTAACTCGGGAAAGGCGATCGATGATAAGCAGCCCGTGATTGGAAGATCCGTCATTCAGTATGCGGTTATGGCCGCGTGCTGGGTGCGGGTCTTTTTTGATGGATATCGATTTTAGAGTTATTGGGATTGGTATAACAACAGGGCATTTTGGAAAACCTTTGCAGTAAGGGGGAGGTTATATCCATGTCCATGTTCAAAACAAGTTCAATCCGAACAGTACCATTTCTGTTTATGTGCAGTGTCATCTTTGTTGTACTGATGTTTATAGAGGGAAGACAGGCGTTAGCTTACACGTTCGAAGAGGATAATGGCGAACGATTTGTCGAGCATATGAACCCTCCGCATCTCGTTTCTGCAGGCATAAGCAGCCATTATGCACAACGACTCATCACCAATGACCATGCTCGGGTGACGACGATGGGAGTATTATCCTTGCTGTGGTCCTCGAATGTGAACGATTCCAATGCAGGGAAACTGGCCAAGAACGGCGATGAATCATCCATACCTGTGTTGGCTCCGCGATCCGAACAAATACTGGATACACATAAAGTAACGGCAACCGGTTATACGGCAGGCGTAGAATCCACGGGCAAAGGACCCAAACATCCGCAGTACGGGATAACGTATTCGGGAGTAAAGGTGCGGCGGGACAAGGAAACAGTATCCACGATCGCTGCAGATCCGAAATTGTTCCCCATGGGCTCCATTCTATACATTCCTGGGTATGGCTACGGAATCGTTGCCGATACGGGTTCAGCCATCAAGGGCAACAAAATCGATCTTTATTTCCCGACCATCAAACAGGTATATAAGGAATGGGGCAAAAAAGACGTTGAAGTGCAGGTCATCAAACAAGGAAACGGAAAGTGTACCGAAAAAATGCTGGATGAGCTGACAAAAACAATCAATGTGTATCGAAGCATTCCGGATTCTTGGTTAGACAAGGCCATCTAGGGTGATTTGGACGATGAATAACGGCAAAGGACTCTACACATAATACTTCTGGGGACAAGAGCGTTTGTGCATATCGTGCTTGAATCCCAAATACTAAAAGTGAGGTGCATTCATCGTGCCAAAAAATTTCCAAACAGGTCAAACTCCTAACCAGAAGTTCAATGCAGAATTTGGTCAAGAAAACGTAAAAGGAAAAGTGCAAAAGGCTGCGCAAAACAAAGTGCAGGAAAACATTTAACTCCGAGTTTGCCGTAGAAGACCAAGGCCTTAACGAAAAGTAATCAAGTAACGATCAACGCCCTGGAGCTGATGTGCTCCAGGGTGTTGTTTTATTTATTTTTTTACATAAATACCCATTCACATCGGTCTCGAGACGGAGTTGGGTTCCATCTGCCGCCGCTGTTCATGACTCCTTGTCTGCGTTAAACTGGTTACAGAATCAATGAAGAAGGAGAAATGAGCGATGAAACATTCTATGCGGGACCGTTGGTGGATTGGCATACCGTTGATCGCGGTCGGTCTGGTCATTCTGCTCAAACAAATGGGTTACGATATTGACATCGGATACGTGTTTAGAACATACTGGCCGATATTTTTGATTTGGTGGGGATTCAAGGGCCTAACCGAAATCCGGCGAAACGGAGGTTACGCGGCGATCGGACCGGTCATCGTGCTTGCCATAGGCGGGTACTTCCTTGCGCGTAATCTGGATTGGATCGACTATTCCATGGGTGAGTTTATCCGGTACCTCATTCCCGTCATGCTGATTGGCGGAGGATTGTTTGTTTTGATCGGGCCACGCCGAAGAGACCGCAAGCATAAAGACCAAATGCAGTCCCCTCCGCCTGAGGCATCCGAAACCTACAAGCCGCTTACTCCGGAAGAATTGGAGATGCCTTCCACGTTTGACGAGCAATTCGAAAAAACGTTCGGCAAACCGAATGGCGGAGAAACAAGCGGAGTGCAGGGTAACGCCTCAAGGCCACATGGTTCACACCATTCCGGGGAACAGCAATCCTGGAAACAATTCTCCCACGATTCCAAAGGTTACGAAGACGGCCAACATGGGAAACATGGGCAGCACGGCTACGGCTATGAAGATTACGGCGACGGCAGAAACATCAATAAATCCACGTTCATCGGGGACCTTCATCTCGGACAGGACGTCTTCCAATTGAAGCCGATGAATATCTCGACATTCATTGGAGACACGGTCATTGATCTTACCAAAGCCCAAATCCCTTACGGTGAAACCAAAATTAACATCTCTTCCTTTATTGGAGACGTCAAGGTGTTTGTGCCGGCCGACATGGACCTGGGGATCACGGTAACCACCAACTCGTTTATTGGCGACATGAGTTTGCTGAATCAGAAGCGGGGCGGATTTTTGAGCAGCGCACAGACAGAAACTCCGCATTACCGCGAAGCCGGCAAAAAAGTTCGCATCGTAGTCAGCGTATTTATTGGCGACGTCAAAGTAAACAAGGTGGGGTAAGATAAAATGCTTCGAACAATTCTAAAGGCGAATAAATGGGAGCTTATGATGTACTTTGTCCTGACCGGGCTGATTACGCTGGGGGGCTTCTATCTAATGTACGGCGATGTGCTGGCCGAGGCCGGCCGTCACCGTGCATGGACGTATGCCGCAATCGTCGTACTGGCTACGATGATTACCGGATACATCGCGGCACTGCGGCTGCAGCGCAAGATCGATCTGCTGGATCTCAACATGCTCAAAGTGTCCAAGGGGAATCTGGCCGTTCGCATGCCGGAGACGGAAGATTCTTCTTTTGGCCGCGTATATGAAGAATTCAACGTTATGATGGAGTCCATCGAGAAAAAGATGAGGCTGCTTCAACGTCTTGGAGAACACGAGGTGATCGAGAAGGAAAAGGCGTCCGAACACGCGGTCCTGGAAGAGCGCAGGCGGATGGCGAGAGATCTGCACGATACGGTCAGCCAGCAGTTGTTCGCGATCCACATGTCGGCTTCTTCCCTGCCTAAACTGCTGGAAATCAATCCGGAGCATGGCCGCAATGTGCTTGCCCAGCTTATCCAAATGTCGCATGTCGCCCAGCGTCAGATGCGGGGATTGATCGCCCAGCTCCGTCCGGTTGAACTGGAAGGACGTAATCTTGCCGAAGCGCTGGATAGCTGGTTTCCCGATTATTGCAGGCAAAATGGCCTTAGGGGCGTCAAAGAGCTGGAACTGGATGGCGGAGTGTCCGAGGCCATTGAGCACCAGCTATTTCTCATTATTCAGGAAGCTGTGGCCAACGTGGTAAAGCATGCCGAAGCTTGCATGGTCAGTCTTTCGATCAGGGAAAGCGAGCATCAGATCAGCGTCAGCGTCAGCGATGATGGGCAGGGTTTTTTGCAGCAAACCGACCGCCCTGGTTCTTATGGGCTGTCGACGATGCGGGAACGGGCCGAGAAACTGGGGGGACAGGTTCAGATTATTTCCAAACCGGGAGCGGGAACGACGGTGCGCGTGTTCATCCCGAGATTCCAGGACAAGTTTGAGGGGGAAACGGTATGAGCGGTAAAGTCAACATTATGATTGTGGACGATCATGACATGGTTCGCATGGGGCTCAAGACGTATTTGATGCTGGAGCCTGCCTTTCATGTCGTGGCCGAAGCGGGAAATGGCCAGGATGCGCTGGATCAGCTGCGTCGATTGGGCAAAGAGGAACTGCCTGATCTGATCCTGATGGATCTTATGATGCCGATTATGAATGGAGCAGAAGCTACGCAGGCGGTTATGTCCGAATTTCCGGGTATGAAAATCGTCATGTTAACGAGCTTTCTCGAAGATGATTTGGTCGTGCAGGCGATTGAGGCAGGCGCGGTAAGTTACGTACTCAAGACCGTATCGGCGGAGGAGCTGATTTATGCGCTTCAAGGCGCCCATCGCGGCATGCCTGTCATGACGGGAGATGTGTCCCAGGCGTTGACAAGGGGCATTCGGCAGCGCACGGCAAGGGAGAACGAATCCGGACTTACGGAACGGGAGAAAGAGGTCCTTCTGCTTATTGCCGAGGGAAAAAGCAACAAGGATATCGGTGAGGAACTACATATCAGCATCAAAACGGTCAAAACCCATGTGAGCAATCTGCTGATGAAATGCGAGATGGATGACCGCACCCAATTGGCCATTTATGCCTATCGACAAGGATGGGTAAAGCCGCCTCAATGACATAAACCGCGAAAAATGCAGTCGTGATGCGGTTTTATCTCCTTTTTAATTGTTTTTAAGGTACAGTTAAGGTTTAAAGTACAAAATAAGGACAGTTAAAGAATATCTCTTGCAAACAGGAGATTGGGAGGTAGAATGGCATGGATGAACGTACTTACAGACCTAACCGCCAAGATGGACAAAACGAACCTAATCAGGCGGACAATCGCAATACATCCGGAACGGAAGACTCCTCATATTATTACTCTTATGGACCTTTCCAGTCCGTGAACCAAAATGATACATCGTCTTCGAATCATCGTGAAGAAGGAACGGTTGAGATTACAAGACCCGAGCCGGTGAAGGCTGTACCCGCATTCTACAGTGCAGGGCCATCCGAACCTCCTCGCAGCCAAGGGAACGGAGGCAACGACGGGAATGGCGGCAACGGCAATGGGAATTGGAATTTCAACAATAACGGAGGCAGCGGCAAACCTCGTCGTTCTTCGATCCGTTCGCTCTTGTTTTCCTTTATTGCCGGCATGCTCGTTATTACGGTGCTGATGTACACCGCAGATCGTACAAATATGTTTACGCCGCAAGAGGCGCTGACCAGCACGCAGACTGAAAGCACCAGCGAGACAACGCCAACGAATTCGGGAAACAGCAACAACGTGACGGCATCGCTGCTGCCGACCGGCAAAACGGATGTATCCACCGTTGTCAGCAACACAAGTCCTGCGGTAGTCAAAATCGAAACGCTGGCCAAACAATCTACGCGCAGCAGTCAGGGCGGATCGACTTTGAGCGACCCGTTGTATCAATACTTCTTCGGGGGCCAAGGCGGTATGAATGGCGGCCAAAGCCAACAGCAGCAGCAGCAAAGCACCAACCAGCTGACTCCGCTCGGCATCGGTTCGGGATTTATTTTCGATAAAGCGGGCTATATCCTCACCAACCAACACGTGGTACAGGGCGCTGACGTCATTCAGGTAACGCTGGAGAACAACAGCAAGCCATATGAAGCAAAACTGCTCGGCAGCAGCTTCGATCTTGACCTTGCCGTGTTGAAAATCGAGAAAAATAGCGGGGACGACGATTTCCCTGTAGCTCCCCTTGGGGATTCCAACAGCACTCAAGTCGGCGAATGGCTGGTTGCCATCGGTAACCCGGAAGGCTTTGAACACACGGTTACTGCAGGTGTATTGAGTGCGAAAGAACGTACAATCAGCATTCCGGACGAAGATACCGGCAAAACGCGTGAATACAGCCACTTGCTGCAAACCGATGCTTCGATCAACCCTGGTAACTCCGGCGGCCCATTGCTTAACCTGAATGGGGAAGTCATCGGGATGAACGTTGCGGTCAGCGCAGATGCACAAGGGATCGGCTTTGCCATTCCGTCCAGCGTCATTTCGGAAGCCGTCAAATACCTGAAAGAAAACAAAGAGGTTCCAAAGGAGCCGGTTCCGTTCATCGGCGCTTCTCTTATGGCTTTGACTCCTGAAGTGGCAAAACAAATGGGCACGGACATTACCGAAGGTTCCGTCGTGGCCAGCACGATCTACCAATCCCCTGCTTATCAAGCGGACCTGCGTCCGTACGATATCATTACAGGTGCGAATGGCACAGCTTACAGCACGAGCCAAGATTTGATCGATTTCATCAAAACGCAAAAGATTGGCAATGAAATCACATTAAATGTGGTGCGTGATGGCAAAAAAATGGACATCAAAGTGAAAGTCGGCAACAAAAACGATTACGATACAACACAAACGACCGAGCAACAATAACGGCAGCCTGAAGGAACGAAATGTTTGGATTCGAGGCTCGGGACGAACGGGAGGGCTTGAATGCCCTTCCGTTTTTTTGTCCGAACCAAAGGCAGCCGGGCATAAAGATGCAGACGGGGTGACAGCCTGCTACAATGGAAATACAACTATAAAAACGTCAAGATAAAGGGGAAAGACCATGCGATCAACGATACTGATTGTGGATGACGACGAAAAAATCGTGTCCATGCTCCGGCGGGGACTGGCATTCGAAGGGTATGAAGTGCAGACGGCGTCCAATGGCGCCGAAGGGTTGAACAAATTGATGGATAAGGAACCGGACGTTGTCGTGCTGGACGTCATGATGCCGCAGATCGACGGATTTGAAGTATGTCGCAGGCTGCGTGCGGCAGGAAGCAAGGTACCCATTTTGATGCTGACGGCAAAAGATGAGGTGCAAAGCCGGGTGACCGGACTCGATACCGGCGCGGATGATTATCTCGTAAAACCATTCGCTTTGGAGGAACTGCTCGCGCGAGTACGCGCCTTGTTGCGTCGCAGATCGGATATCGCCGATGCAGCGGACAACCGGCTGACGTATGAAGATCTTATTCTGGACAATGATTCGCGTGAAGTGCTTCGCGACGGCAAACGGCTTGAGCTTACCGCCAAAGAGTTCGAATTGCTGAACCTGTTCATGCAAAATCCGAAAAGGGTGCTGTCGCGCGATCTGATCATGGATAAAATATGGGGCTACGACTACAGCGGCGAATCCAACGTGCTTGAGGTTTACATTGCCATGCTCAGGCAGAAAACGGAAGAACATGGAGGCAAACGTTTGATCCAAACGATCCGTGGAGCGGGTTATATTTTGCGAGGTGACTCCTGACATGTCCATCCGGTTAAAATTAACCGCTTGGTATTCAGGCATCCTGGCTGCGGTATTGATCTTCTGGGGAGTTGTCATCTATGCATTCGTATATTTCAATTCCTATCAGGAAGTGGAACAGCAATTAAAGGTAAAGAGTGCCCGAATTACGGAACAAATCGGCGTAAACCCGCTGTCCCAGTCGCTGGATCTGGATCCATTTACGGAAAGTCAGCTTCAGGAAGCGCAAATATACATCCAGCTGTGGGATTATCAGAGCCGATCCGGGAAAATATCCGGCAATATGGAGAAACTCGGCATCCAGTTTCGCGTGCTGAGTACAAGCGAAATTTTGAAAGAACGCGGCATATCCAAAGTATACGTTAACGGAACGCCATTTCTGGTGAATCAACAGCCCTTGTCCCTTCAGGGAACCAATGAGATCAGAGGCACATTGCAGGTTGGCGCCAACGTGAGCTCTCAGGAAAGATTGCTTGAGGCCTTGCTCAACATTCTTATTTTCGGCTGGCTTGTCGCGATGGCTCTGGCGATTACGTCCGGGCTGATCTTGGCGCGCAAGTCGATGCGCCCACTAGTCAACGTGGTCGACGCCGCCAATCAGATTCAGTCGGGAGATGACCTGAGCGTCCGCATCCAGTATTCGGGGCCGAAGGATGAGATCGGTCGCCTCATCGAGACGGTAAATAATATGCTGGAGCGCACGGAGCAGTCTTTCCGCGGACTGGAGGAGACGAATGCGGCACAGCGGCGGTTCGTGTCGGATGCTTCGCATGAGCTGCGCACGCCGCTGACGACGATCAGGGGCAATGTGGATTTCCTTAAAAAGCTATGGGACGAGGAAAGTTTGGAGCGATCCAACCTTGACGAGGACACGATCAAGCAAATGTCTTTGGAAGCCATTGATGACATGGCCGACGAAGGCAAGCGCATGAGCAGGCTGATCAGCGACATGTTGTCCCTGGCCAGGGCGGATACCGGCCAAAAAATCGAGCTGCAGCCGATTCCGCTGCAGATTCTGGTGCAGGAAGTGGCGCGCAGATCCCAATTCCTCGATAGGCAGGCAGAGTGGCATCCGGGGGATTTCTCCATCCTGAACGGCATCTACGTGAACGGCAACAAGGATTATTTACAGCAAATGCTGTTTATTTTTATTGAAAATGCATTCAAGTATACACCGGACGGATCGGTGACGATGGATGCCATTTTGTACAAGGGGCAGGTGGGACTGCGAGTCAGCGATACGGGGATTGGCATGGAACGGGATGAAGTGCCTCACATCTTTGATCGCTTCTATCGCGCGGACGAGTCGCGCGGGGCAACACCTGGCATCGGCCTCGGCCTGTCCATCGCGAAATGGATCATCGAGGAACACCATGGTTCTGTGGAAGTGGTGACGAGACGCGGCGAAGGAACGACCTTTATAATCTGGCTGCCGGTAGTCTTTGCTCCACCTATTGAATAAAGGTATAATGGAGTAGACTGCAAAACCATTGGCAGCAATGCCAAAAAAGAAAGCGGGTGGCAACCAAGTGGAAGTATTGCGAATTTCGCCGCGGGGGTATTGCTACGGGGTTGTGGATGCGATGGTGTTGGCACGCCAGGCAGCGCGCAACCTTGATTTGCCCCGGCCTATATATATATTGGGCATGATCGTGCACAATCAACATGTAACGGATTCCTTTGAGGATGAAGGCATCATAACGCTGGACGGTCCGAATCGAATGGAAATCTTAAGCCAGGTGGAGAGCGGAACGGTTATATTTACGGCTCATGGCGTATCGCCTGAAGTACGCAAACTGGCGCGGGAGAAAGGTTTGACCACCGTTGACGCGACCTGTCCGGACGTGACGAAAACCCATGATCTTATTCGGGAAAAAACGGCCGAGGGATACGAGATCATTTACATCGGCAAAAAGAACCATCCTGAGCCTGAAGGAGCGATCGGCGTTGCGCCAGACAAGGTTCATCTGATCGAAAAGGAAGAAGAGATCGCCGAACTTGACGTGCCGGCAGGCAAAATATTGATTACCAATCAGACCACGATGAGCCAGTGGGACATTAAGCACATTATGAGCCGGCTTTTGGAGAAGTATCCGGGTGCCGAGATCCACAATGAAATCTGTCTCGCGACCCAGGTCCGTCAGGAAGCCGTGGCAGAGCAGGCCGGTCAGGCGGATTTGGTTATTGTGGTTGGCGACCCGCGCAGCAACAACTCCAATCGACTGGCACAGGTGTCGGAAGAGATTGCGGGCGTTCGCGCTTACCGCGTCGGCGACGTGACCGAAATCAAGCAGGAATGGCTGCAAGACGTGGCCAAAGTGGCGGTAACTTCCGGCGCGTCGACGCCGACGCCGATTACGAAAGAAGTCATCGCTTACCTCGAGCAGTACGAACACGACAAACCGGAAACGTGGGAAATCAAGCGGACGGTGAACATGAGCAAGCTGCTTCCCCCTGTGCGCGAGAAGGCGCGCAACCATTCATAATGGGGTAAATGCATTCGGTTGAATGAAGCCGGCTTTTCAGATCTGAGATCTGAGAGGCCGGCTTTTTTGAGGTTATAGACATACATTCCATATGAAGTATGATTGAAAAATGCAGTTAAAACGTTGAAGCGGCATGCAAGACATTTTCCAAGGGGGAAAGCAGAGCAACGAAACTTTTCTACATATATATAGCGACATTGATAGGGTGATGTACCAGATGAAGAAAATATTAAATTGGAGCATGCTGCTTTGCACAGAAAGTCTGTATACCAGAATAGATGGAGGTGTTTGTGGTACGAAAAGGTTTGACGATAAGGAAAAAACATGGTATATTCACTTTAACGGATAAAAGCTAAAAAGCTTAAAAGCGAACAAGCGTTTAAGTGGAAGAGAATTTGATCGTATAATGACATCGATACATCTCAAGCGAGCTCTCATATATGAAAGGATGGATAATCATGATCGTAATTGCAGGCAAGTCAGCCGCGGAGGAACAAATTCAGGAAATCGTGACCGTAATCGAAAAGGAAGGGCTTCAAGCTCATGTATCCCGAGGGGAAGATCGCACGATTATTGGTCTCATCGGCAAGGTGGAGCCAAAGATGGCCGAGCATTTGCGCCAAATGAAGGGCGTCGAAAATGTTGTGAAAATCTCGAAATCCTATAAACTGGCAAGCCGTGATTTCCACCCGTCCGACACGGTCATCAACATTAAAGGCGTCGAAATCGGCGGAAAAGAACTGGTTGTCATGGGCGGACCTTGTGCTGTTGAATCGGCTGCACAGATCGACGAAATTGCCGGATTGGTCAAAGCTGCTGGCGGACAGGTGCTTCGCGGCGGAGCGTTCAAACCGCGCACAGGTCCATACAGCTTCCAAGGAACAGGCGTGGAAGGCTTGATCATGATGGCCGAAGCGGGCAAGAAGCATGACCTGTTGACCATCACGGAAGTCATGACTCCCGAATACGTTGATATTTGTGCTGAATATGCGGACATTCTGCAGGTAGGCACACGTAACATGCAGAACTTTGACTTGCTGCGCAAATTGGGCGAGTGCGGGAAACCTGTTCTGCTAAAACGTGGATTCAGTGCGACATACGATGAATTCCTTAACGCTGCCGAGTACATTCTGGCGGGGGGGAATCCAAATGTTATGCTGTGTGAACGCGGCATTCGTACGTTTGAAACGTACACGCGCAACACGCTTGACCTGTCTGCAATCCCTGTTCTGCAGTCCCTGAGTCATTTGCCGGTCATTTCCGACCCTAGCCATGGCACGGGCCGCCGCGAGCTCGTAGAGCCGATGACGAAGGCCTCCGTGGCAGCTGGCGCGAACGGACTGATTATCGAGATGCATACCGACCCGGACAATTCCATGACGGGCGATGGCGTGCAATCCTTGTTCCCTGACCAATTTGCGGGCCTGCTGCAGGATCTGGAGAAGTTGGCTCCATTGGTGGGCAGAACGTTCAGCACGGCCAAACAGCCGGCAGATTTCTTCCCGGCCAGAGTGGGCGTTTAACGTTTAATTCAATGATGTTTCGATTTTGCGCATAGACATATGATGTTGGGTAGCTGCCTAGATTGCCAAGTATACTGGTGATCGGGGCAGGTGCCCTTTTTTTTAGATTAGAGATTAACTATCGTTTGGGTAAAGAGGAATGGAGCTGCCCCCATAAAATAGACCGCAAATTGTGGTAGAGCTCCGGGAAAAGCCCATATTTCGATGTCACATTTCACCTCCATTGAACGTATTTATTAATCAATACTGATAAGAAACATTTATATGGCAGGTAATATCCAATATTTAGGACAAGATAGTGCCTGCTTTACCGCATTAAACTGGTCAAATACTGCATTTGCACTTTGTTACGAGAATTCAGAGAATTTATAAAATGTGAGCATATCTTACATCTCCGCAAAAAATACCTTACATAAGTATTGACGGTGTAAAGTCTGAGATTTATAATGACGACAGAAAAAAATTCGAATATGAACATTTTCTTTAGCGGGGCTGTTTAATGTTCGGAAAATTTGGGAGGACGAATACATGTCGGTAGAAAACGTATTGAAATCAATTCAAGAGAACAACATCGAGTGGGTAGATTTTCGTTTCGTAGATTTGGCTGGTCGTGCGCATCACATTTCCTTGCCGGCTTCCGCCGTTGACGCAGACACCTTTGTGAATGGAGTTGCCTTTGACGGTTCCTCGATTGCAGGTTTCCGTGGAATTGAAGAGTCCGATATGGTTATGATGCCAGATCCTGAATCGACTTACGTCGATCCGTTCACTGCACATCCTACGCTGAATGTTATGTGTGATATTTTCACACCGGACGGAGAGCGCTATGAGCGTGACCCACGCAGCATCGCTGTAAAGGCTGAAGCTTACCTGCAAGAAACAGGCATCGGTACAGCTGCATTCTTCGCACCAGAATCCGAGTTCTTCATTTTCGACGATGTACGTTACGAGAGCGGCACGAACAGTTCTTCCTACTACGTTGATTCCGAAGAAGCTTCCTGGAACACCAACCGTAAAGAAGAAGGTGGAAACCTGGGCTTCAAGGTACGTACCAAAGGTGGTTATGTACCGGTTGCTCCAGTAGATACACAACAAGATATCCGCAGCGAAATGTGTCGCCTTCTTGAAGAAGCAGGCCTGTCCGTTGAACGTCATCACCATGAAGTGGCGACAGCAGGTCAAGCCGAAATCAACTTCCGTTTTGATACCTTGGTAAAAACAGCAGATAACCTGCTCGTATACAAATATATCGTTCACAACACAGCTCGCCAGTATGGCAAAACGGCAACGTTCATGCCTAAACCGCTGTTCGGCGACAATGGTAGCGGAATGCACGTTCACCAATCGATCTTCAACGGCGATACCCCATTGTTCTATGAAAAAGGCGGATATGCCAACCTGAGCGAAATGGCTTTGCACTACATCGGCGGTATTCTGTACCATGCACCTGCGCTGATCGCTTTGACAAACCCAAGCACGAACTCGTTCAAACGTTTGGTTCCTGGTTACGAAGCACCGGTTAACCTGGTTTACTCCAAAGGTAACCGTTCTGCAGCGGTACGTATTCCGGTTGCAGCCGTGACACCTAAAGGTTGTCGTATCGAGTTCCGTACACCTGACTCCACAGCTAACCCATACTTGGCGTTCGCAGCCATGCTGATGGCCGGTCTGGACGGAATCAAACGCAAAATCAACCCGACGGAGCTGGGTTACGGACCGCTTGACAAAAACATCTACGACCTGTCCGATGCTGACAAAGAAAACATCCGCAGCGTACCTGCTTCCCTCGAAGAAGCATTGGATGCTTTGGCAGCAGACCATGAGTTCTTGACTGAAGGTAACGTATTTACAAAAGAATTCATCGATAACTACATCAACCTGAAACGTGATGAAGCAAAATCCGTTGCGATTCGTATTCATCCACACGAATACAGCCTCTACTTCGACTGCTAATCAGCCGACGAAGAATCGTGCTATTAATGAAGGAAAAACCTCCGGAACAACGTTTCCCGGAGGTTTTTTCCTGATAAGATGGGGCGGGAAGTGGAATGGAAATTCGAATGAAGCGCATTTCCGGATTTTGCAGAAGCTTCTATCCAATATAGGCTGTCTTTTCACTCGGCGTATGGTGGCAGAATTTTTTTATTTTGATGTGGCAGTGCATTAACTTTGCAGGGCGATAAAGGAATTTGATTGCCCGGATCGTCGGCTACGGTGCTTATTGCCCTTGAAGTGGACAGGGAATACTGATATCATAGCGATAATATTTACTTCATATGTCAGTTACGGATGGAAAGGGTGGGGGAAGTTTTGACAAAGAGAGCTTACAATTTTAATGCAGGACCAGCAGCATTGCCATTGGAGGTATTGGAAAGAGCCCAAGCCGAGTTCGTAGATTTCCGCAATACGGGCATGTCCATCATGGAGATGTCTCACCGTGGAGCCGTGTACGAATCTGTACATAACGAGGCGCAGGAACGTTTGCTGTCGCTGCTGGGCAACCCAAAAGGATACAAGGTATTGTTCCTTCAGGGCGGAGCGAGCACCCAATTCGCCATGCTGCCGCTGAATCTTCTTAGCGAAGGGAAGACTGCGAGCTACGTCATGACGGGCAGCTGGGCCAAAAAGGCGCTGGCTGAAGCGAAGCTGATCGGAGAGACACATATCGCCGCATCTTCCGAAGCCGACAAATACATGCGTTTGCCTGACGTTTCCAACCTGGATCTGCCTGCAAATGCGGCTTATGTGCACTTGACGTCCAATGAAACGATTGAAGGCACCCAGTTCAAAGCATTCCCGGACACAGGAGCCGTGCCGCTCATCGCAGACATGTCGAGTGACATTTTCTGCAAGCCTTTCGACTTGAATCAATTCGGCATGATTTATGCCGGTGCTCAGAAAAACCTGGGGCCGTCCGGAATTACGGTGGTCATCGCCCGTGAAGAGCTGCTGAGCAGCTCGCCAAAAACGATCCCGACGATGTTCCGTTACAGCACGCACCTGGACAACAATTCCCTCTACAACACACCGCCTTCCTTCTCGGTATACATGGTAAATGAAGTGTTGAAATGGATCGAGGAGCAGGGCGGACTGGCTGGCATCGAACAGAAAAACGTCAAAAAAGCAGAGCTTCTTTATAACGCCATCGATGCTTCCCAAGGCTTCTATCGCGGTTGCGTCGATGCTTCCGATCGCTCTCTGATGAACGTGACGTTCCGTCTTGCTACGGAGGAGCTGGAAAAACAATTCATCAAAGCGTCAGAACAAGAAGGGTTCGTCGGTCTGAAAGGACACCGCAGCGTAGGCGGTCTTCGTGCCTCCATTTACAATGCGGCACCTTATGAGAGCGTAAAAGCATTGACCGATTTCATGAACCATTTCCAACAAACGAACGGTTAACGAGCAGTATCGCAGCATTGGCTGGCGGCCATGGCTATGGACGCGCGGCATAATGTGATGCCAAGGCCTCCCACATTTGACGTGTGGGGGGCTTTTCTTTTAAGATAGCAGAAAGCATGCGCATCGGAGCAGCGGACGCATTAGATGGCGAACAAGCAGCCGTTGAAGGGGAGTGCGCCGAATAAAAACGACTTGAAGCGTGTACATTACATTACATTTCATGAACACATAAAAGGAGATTGAACACATATGGCATTACACATCGTTCTGGTTGAACCTGAAATCCCGGCAAATACAGGCAATATTTCGCGGACTTGCGCAGCAACGGGTGCGCATCTTCATCTGGTGCGTCCGTTGGGCTTTCGAACGGATGACGCTACATTGAAACGTGCCGGATTGGATTATTGGCATGCCGTGCATATCGAATACCATGATTCGTTTGAAGAGGTACAGCAGAAATACCCGGAGGGGCGTTTTTTTTATGCGACAACCAAGGCGAAAAACCGGTATAGCGACTTCGAGTTCCGTGACGGGGACTTTTTTGTGTTTGGCAAAGAAACCAAAGGTTTGCCGCCCGAGCTGATTGCCGCCAATCCGGAAACGGCCATGAGAATGCCGATGACAGGGGATGTGAGATCTCTCAATTTATCCAATTCCGCGGCGATCATCGTATATGAAGCATTGCGTCAGCTCCAATTTCCGGGTCTGGACTAATCGTTGACACCAGAAAGAGCGCGGGTAAAATTCAGCAAAAAAACAATTTTCAAAAAAAAGGACAAAAAATGTTTATTTCCAGCAGGATTCGACAAATGCCCGGCGAATCTATAAACATAGTACAAATGTACCTAGAAATTTAGAGTTCGATAGGAGAGGTGTGCCTTAGCATGAAACCAGCAGGAGTTGTCCGCAAGGTTGACCAATTGGGTAGAATCGTATTGCCTAAATCTTTGCGCAAAAGGTATCAAATGAATGAAGGGGATCCAGTAGAGATTTTAGTCCAAGGGGACCATATCATTTTGGAGAGATATCGTCCGAAGTGCATTTTCTGTGGATCGATGGAAGAAGTGAACGAGTTCAAAGAGCGTTACATATGCGCACAGTGTTTGACGGACATGACCCAACTTCCGCAACTTGGGTAATTCAATAAAGCCATGGAGTCTCGTGCTCCATGGCTTTTTTAGGTTGCAGAGAACTCGTATATTTTCAGCCGGTCTGAAGGAAATTAATTCAAGAGCGGTAAAATGCTGTCCCAGATCGCGTTCAAAATGCCCTGCATGTTCTCTTCCTGACTATTGACGGCAACGACCGCCTGCTGCTTGGGCAGAACCACACAAAGCTGGCCATAAGCGCCATCCGCACGGTAAGCATCATGGGAACACATCCAGAATTGATAACCGTATCCTTCCCCCCAGTCTCCGTCGCCCGTTGTTTCGATTTGTTTGCGGGTTGACCTACGAATCCATTCGGCAGGCACCAGCTGCGAGCCTTTCCAGCTGCCTTCCTGCAGCAGAAATTGTCCGAAGCGGCTGAGTTCCTCGTTGCTGATCTGCAAACCGGCACATCCCAGCGTTATGCCAAGTGGAGACGTTTCCCACGCTACGTTATGAATGCCTAGCGGTTCGAACAAGCGCGGGGTCAGGTAATTCTTCACCGTCTGGCCAGCGGCTGCCTGGAACAGTGCCGAAATCATGAACGTATCGCCGCTGCTGTACGTGAAATGCTCGCCAGGCAAACGATCCAGCGCTAGGGACATATAATGTTTGACCCAATCGTTCTCCTTCAAAGCGGCCCGTTCATCTGCAAATAAAGGAGGAGTGTCATGTCCGGAAGACATCCGGAGCAAATCGATCAGGCGAAGCTCTCTTGAAGACAAGGCAGTTGGATGATTCTGGGGTAATACATCATAAGCAAAGTACTCCCCAAGCCGGGTATCCAGCCGCAACAGGCCTTCTTCAAGCGCAAGCCCGATCGCCATGCACGTAAAAGATTTGCTGATCGAATGCTGCACCCGGCGGCAGTCCTTGCTTCGATCCCAGGCCGAGATGAGTTCTCCATGCTGGAGGACACGAATGGAATATACATTCAAACCTTGTTCATCGATCGAACGAACAAACTGATTCGGCAGAGTAGACATCAGGTGCTCCTTTCCATGATCCAATCCGCGAGGGAAGGGAGGTGAAACGTTTTCTTAAATCCGTTTACAAAATTCGAATTTATGTTAGTACAATCCGCGAATGATGTCAATGAACAATGTACATTGGGTTACTAATCGGATGAAAATTAGTAATAAAAGGGTGAAACCCAAGGTGATTTCCACTTAAATCGAGCCAATATCCATAAAATAACGCAAAAAAACAAAAAGGTTATTGACAGGATTTACTCATCGGGATTATGATTTACTCGAAACGATTCGAAGAAATCGCTTCCAAGTGAAAAGTGCTGTTTTTCAGTCTATGTAAATAAACGTCAACCTACTTTTGAAACGATTCGAGAAAATCGTTTCGAATCGTTAGCACATTTTGGGGGATTCACGAAGACTGCAACAGAAAAGGCTGCGAGAGAACAGTACACCAACAGCCAAACAAGAAAGGAGTTGCAAATGGCACATATCACGATTGAAACGGGATCGGCCACCTTGTGCATGAACACCAGCATTCATGTCGTGTCCTGTGACTCCGGAAATACTTCTGGAGGGACGATATACCTATTGCACGGGGCAGGCGATAATGCGAGCACTTGGCATCGCTTGACTACGATTGAGATGTATGCGCAAAAATACGGCTGTACCGTCATTATGCCGGAAGCAAACCGAAGCTATTACACCGACATGGAGTATGGCCTGAATTACTTTTATTACATCACGCAAGAATTGCCCGAACTATGCAGGCGCCAGTTAAACCTGAACCCTGATCCAGACAAAACCTACGTAGCTGGGTTGTCGATGGGTGGATACGGAGCGTTAAAATGCGCACTGACATATCCCGAACGTTACCGTAAGGTCGTTTCGCTTTCCGGCGTGACCGATCTTCAAACCCGGCTTCAAGACCCGCAAATGCCTCCGGGTATGATCAAAGAAATGAAAGCGGTTTTTGGAGAACGTTTGCAGGTCAAACCCGACCAGGATTTGTACGCGCTGTCCGCCAAGCTGCTGCAAGAGGGCCGAAGATTGCCGGAAATTCTTAACTGCTGCGGTGAAAGCGACCCGTTCGTGGACATGAACCGCCGCTTTGCGGAGTACATGCAAGGCACTGCATACGATTTTCGATATGTGGAATCCCCGGGAAGCCATGAGTGGACATTCTGGGAGCACCATCTGGAAACGATGTTTCATTTTTTGTTTGAAGATAAGACAACAGTAGAGTGAGGAGATGCAAAATTGAAACCTGCAGCCGAAGGACCTAGCAAAAAGCTGAAGGGAAGCCCTGGCGGCAATCCGCTCTGGAAAGAGATGTGGAAGCACAGAATGACCTATACCCTGCTTATACCGGGGCTCGCGTGGTTGATTCTGTTCGCTTACATGCCGATGGGCGGTCTGTCTCTGGCTTTCAAGGACTACAAGGCCAACCTTGGCATCTTGGGCAGTCCATGGGTTGGATTCGAGAATTTCAAATACGTGTTCCGTGACCCGACCTTTATCGATGCCGTATGGCGTACGTTGTACATTAATATCCTGAAACTGATCATCCAGTTCCCGTTCCCGATCATTCTGGCCTTGCTCTTGAACGAACTGAGAATGCGCAGAGGGAAAAAATGGTTCCAGACCATCCTGACGTTCCCGCATTTCCTGTCCTGGATCATCGTGTCCGGGGTCGTTATCAACGTTCTGGCTTATGACGGACTGGTCAACAGCACGCTGGCCTTGCTTGGATTGCCAACCATCAACTTCCTTGGTTCGGAATCCAACTTTGTACCGATGCTGCTGCTTACGGATATCTGGAAATCGACGGGATGGAGCGCAATCATCTTTATGGCCGCCATTTCGGGGATTGACCAGGATCAATACGAGTCCGCACAGATTGACGGTGCGTCCCGTTTGCAGCAAATGTTCCGCATCACATTGCCGAATATTATGCCAACGATCACAGTCATGTTTATCCTGTCCGTGGGCGGTCTGATGTCTTCCGGTTTCGACCAGATTTTCAACTTGGCCAACGCCGCAACCAAAAACGTATCGGAAGTGCTGGACGTTTACATCTACCGCATTACGTTCCAGTCTTCAACCGACTTCTCGTTCTCGACAGCAGTCAGCTTGTTCCGTTCCCTCGTGAACATGATCCTGTTGATTCTCGCTGACAGATTTGCCAAGATGCTTGGCGGAGACGGTTTGTTCCGATAAGAGAGGAGAAGAAAAGCCAAATGAGCAAGAAAAGATCCAAATCCAAAATCGGCACGGATAGAATGACCGCTCTCGATTATTTCATTTTTGCCGTTCTGCTTGTGCTTGCGCTCATGATTCTGATTCCGTTCTGGAATGTCATCATGATTTCGTTCGCAACGCAAAAAGAATACGCGAGCAACCCGCTCTTGATGTTCCCGAAAGAATTCACGCTGGATTCATACCGAGCGCTGTTCGCGGATGGAAGTATCTTTACGGGATACAAAAATACGCTGATCCTGCTCGTCATCGGTCTGCCGCTCAGCATGTTCTTGACCACGAGCATGGCATATGGACTCAGCCGCAACAAGTTTCCTTTTAAAAGGTTCATCTTCTTTCTGGTTCTGTTCACCATGATCTTCAACGGAGGGATCGTGCCGCTGTACCTGATCATGAAAACACTTCATCTGACGGGAACGTTGTGGTCCGTCATCCTGGCAGGCAGCTTCAGTGCCTTCAACATGATCCTGATGATGAACTACTTCTATACCGTGCCTGAATCGCTGATGGAATCGGCGAGGCTGGACGGGGCGGGAGAATGGAGAATTTTGTTCTCTGTCGTGCTTCCGCTGGCAACGCCGATTATCGCAACCATTACGCTCTTCTATGGCGTCGCTTATTGGAACAGTTGGTACGACGCGATGATCTTCCTGAGAAAAGCGGACCAGCTTCCGCTGCAGAACGTATTGCGCTCCATCATCGTTCAATCGCAAACGAACGCGTCCAACGCATCAAGCCTCGATGCCGTCAAAGCCAGCAACTTCTCGATGGGCATGAAGATGGCTGCCGTATTCGTAACGATGGTACCGATTATGTGTTTCTTCCCGATGCTGCAAAAGCACTTTGCCAAAGGGGTATTAACAGGGGCTATCAAGACCTGATTATACAATAGGATTTATAACCCGACTTCTACCAAAATCAAATGGGGGTAAAAGCATGAAAACGAACAAAAAGTTGTCCGTAAAATCCATCTTTGCCATCACGCTCTGTATGCTGATGCTGGTGGTATCCGCTTGTTCCAACAATAGCGCGCAAGGCGGCAACGAAAAGGATGCGGATGGGAATTACAAAGACAATCTGACCATCTCCGTAGCCAATCTGACCGAAGTGAAGGACGGGAATCTGGATAACGATTTCCACAAATTCTGGACAGACAAGTTCAACGTGACATGGGATTACAACTACGTGGATTGGGATTCCTGGGGTGAGAAACTTCGCTTGTGGATCAACTCCGGCGACCTGCCGGACGTCGCCGTATGGAACTACGTGCATGGCGATGCCATGAATTATATCGACCAAGGTTTGCTCTACAAATTCCCGGATGACTGGAAAGAGCGCTGGCCAAACGTGGCTGCAGCCTACGCGCTGACAGGCCTCGGAGACAAGCTGGAAGAATTGACGGGCGGTACTTACATTTTGCCTAGACCAATCTACTATGAAAACAAACCAGCAGATCCGCTGACGAACCAGATCGGCGTTATTGCCCTTCGCAAAGACTGGGCTGAAGCGGTAGGTTTTGAGTTGAAGGATGCGTATACCACATCCGAATTGAACGAATATGCAAGACTGGTGAAAGAGAAGGATCCGGGCAAAGTGGGCAACAAACTTGTACCACTGTCCTACAATGCCGCTGACGCGATGACAAACATCATCATGCCAAACAGCGTACATGCCATCACGGATGCACCGTTCTATAAAGGCGAAGACGGCCAATTCCATTGGGGACCGGCAGAACCTGAAACATTGGAAGCATTGAAAATTATGCAAGACGCATATAAAGAAGGTTTGTTGAATCCGGAGTTCTACACATGGAAGAACAATGAGGGCCAGAATAACTTTAAAGTGACGGGAACAGCCGCTGTAACCAGCTTGGGCGGTCTTGCTTCTTACAGACAAGGCCTGGATACAGATATCAAGAAAAACCTGGGCGTAGATAGCGATGATTTGGTACACACTGCCATCGTATTGGGCGAGGACGGTAAATACCGCAACCTGGAGCAAGCCAACTTCTGGTCTGCCCTGATCTTCAATCCAAACATCAGTGACGAGAAATTCGAACGGATCATGGATCTGCTGGATTACTCCACAAGCAAAGAAGGCCAAATGCTCATTAACATGGGCTTTGAAGGAACAGATTGGAAATACGACGAAAACAACGAATTGGTTAGCTTGCTGCCTGAAGGCACAACGCTGGAAGACAAATACCCAGCACGTTTTGAAGGACTGTACCTGCTCGGAGACGACTTTAGTGTAATCAACCCGGCAATCAAAAAAGATTATCGCGACAGAGCGGTGAAATTGTTCCAAGAAAAAGCCGAGCTGGGATCGAAATCGAACTCGCTTGCCGCGTATGATTGGGATGTACAGCTCTACGATTCCAAAGCGAAAAACCAAGCTACATTCGATTATTCGAGCGAATACGCCAACCTGATCCTGAAAAGCGGCGATCTCGAAGCCAACTGGAAGGAATGGGTAGCCAGCAAACAATCTCTGGTTCAACCTTACTTGGATGAACTGAACGAAAAATTCAAGTAATGCTTCAGCTACACAATGATGGGATGTGACAGCAGGTCTGTCGGTCCGATCATCCGGACCCGGCGCGTAGTTTCACTGCAGCCGGGTCTTTTTAAAATAACGAATGGCATGATTTCCGGTAATAACGGTTTGTAACGCTTTTATTTTTGACTTCAACGACTTGCGGAGGATGGAACGAATGGATAATCAGCAACTAAAAGACCTGGTCAGCCAAATGACCCTGGAAGAAAAAACGGCCCAGCTTCTTCAGCTTACGGCCAACTTCTACGAAGGCACGGACGTCGAGGGGCAAATCACGGGCCCGATGGAGGAAATGGGCATCACCGAACAGTCGGTGAACGCCAGCGGTTCGATTTTGGGATTGTCGGGAGCGCAGGCAATCATCGATGTACAGCAAGCTTATTTGAAGAAAAGCCGTTTGGGCATTCCATTGCTATTTATGGCAGACGTGGTGCACGGGTATAAAACCATTTTCCCGATTCCGCTGGCCATCGGCTGCTCGTGGGATGTCGAGCTGGCGGAGAAAAGCGCGGAGATCGCCGCGCGTGAATCGGCCGTATCGGGTCTCCACGTTACCTTTGCACCCATGGTTGATCTGGTTCGCGACCCGCGTTGGGGCCGGGTCATGGAGACCACGGGTGAAGACCCGTATCTCAACAGTCTGTTTGCCGCTGCATTTGTGCGCGGTTACCAGGGAGACAGCTTGAAGGATGAACTGGACCGCCTGGCGGCCTGCGTGAAACACTTTGCTGCTTATGGCGCGGCGGAAGGCGGCCGGGATTATAACACGGTGGACATGTCGGAACGGCAGCTGCGCGAGTATTATTTGCCTGCATACAAGGCGGCGCTCGACGCAGGGTGCGAGATGGTCATGGCCTCGTTCAATACGGTGGACGGCATTCCGGCCAGCGGCAACGAAAAACTGATGAGAGGCATTTTGCGCGAGGAATGGGGATTTGACGGCGTACTGATCTCGGACTGGGCATCTGTCCGGGAAATGATCGCGCATGGCGCTGCCGAAGATGATCGCGAGGCAGCTTATCGTGCGATCCGTGCAGGTCTGGACATGGAAATGATGACACCATGTTATGTTCGCCATTTGCCGGAGCTGGTCGAGAACGGTGAAGTGGATGTGAAACTTATCGATGAAGCGGTACTCCGCGTGCTGCAATTGAAAAACAAGCTGGGTCTGTTCGAAAACCCGCTGCGTGCCGCCGATCCGGAACGTGAACGCGAAATCGTGTTTTCGCAGCAACATCGCCAGGTATCGCATGAGCTGGCTGCCAAATCGGCGGTGCTGCTCAAAAACGACAATGGCGTTCTGCCGATCAGGCCGGAAGCGAGCGTGGCATTGATCGGACCGTTCGCTCAAAGCGAGGACATTCTGGGCTGGTGGTCATGCGAAGGCGTCAAGGCGGATGCAACGAAATTGGGCACGGCGCTGGAAGCGCGCCTGCCATCGGGGAAATTGCATATCGCCGCAGGCAGCGGAGTTCACACCATTACACCGGAACAAATCGCCGAGGCGCTTGAAGCCGCGAGCCAAGCGGATACCGTCATCCTTGCTTTGGGCGAGGATTCGGAAATGAGCGGCGAAGGCGGATCCCGTACCAATATCCGGCTGCCGGAAGCGCAGCTGGAACTGGTCAGACAGATCAAGCAAGCAGGCAAACCGATAGCGACCGTGCTCTTCAACGGACGTCCGCTGGATTTGCAAGGGGTGTTCGAGGAGTCTGACGCCGTGCTCGAAGCCTGGTTCCCGGGCAGCGAGGGTGGTGCGGCCATCGCCGATGTGCTCACGGGCGCGGTGAATCCGTCTGCACGGCTTACCATGTCTTTCCCGCGATCGGCAGGCCAGATTCCGGTATACTACAACCATTTCAACACCGGACGTCCGCTGGATCCGCAGAAAACCGAAGAACGTTATGTATCGAAGTACATCGACAGCCCGAACGAACCGCTGCTTCCCTTTGGTTACGGCTTGTCATATACAACCTTCGAGTATGGGGAACTGCAAATATCCGGTGCGGAAATGAGTGCCGGCCAGCCCCTGACCATTCAGGTTTCGGTGACAAACACAGGCGATCGTGCCGGCGTAGAGACCGTTCAACTATATGTTCGGGACGTAAGCGGTGAAGTGGTTCGTCCGATGCGTGAATTGAAGGGGTTCGTGAAATTGCATCTGGATGCCGGAGAGAGCGGAACAGCTGCATTCACGTTGAAAGAGGAGCAGCTCCGTTACCATCACTCCGATCTGTCTTACCGCAGCGACGAGGGCGCTTTCCGTGTCTTCGTTGGTCCGAATAGCCGCGATGTGCAAGAAGGCAGCTTCAGACTGGTTTAGTTTAACAGGGCTATGATCATGGGAGGAAATAAATAGACATATGAAAACAATAACGAAATCACAGATCAACGTGCGCTCCGGAGAGCTTGACTTTACTTTTTGGGAGAGCGGCGACCTATACCAGGCCAAGAGCGGGCAGACGATGATTAACCAATGGCTGTCCAGTCCGGTGGACGGCTCCATGAATAATGTATACTTGCGGTTCCATGATGATGGAACGATCAGCTACGTGCCGCTGCTTGGCATTCATGCCAATAGCGCAGTCCGTTCGGACGGAAGCGGCATCGTGTGGACAGGCCGTGCCAAAGGCGTTGCGTATGAGGTTGTATTTGCACCGACCGGGCACGGCGTGTGGTTCTGGGACGTCACGCTTCGGGGCGAAGGACAGCGCGTCGATGTCGTGTACGGGCAGGATGTCGGTCTCGCTGATCCCGGTGCCGTGCGCAGCAACGAGGCGTATCTGTCCCAGTATATCGACCATGCCGTCTTCGAGCACGAAGACTATGGTTACATTGTGGCTTCCCGGCAGAATCAGCCGCAGGGCGGCGCGTTTCCTTATATGCAGCAGGGTTCATTGACAGGCGCGGCAGCATATTCGACGGACGGATTTCAATTTTTCGGGCTGAGCTACAAAGAAACAAACGTACCCGTCAGCCTGACCCAATCTTCGTTGGCTAACGAAATCTATCAGTATGAGTTTGCGTACACAGCGTTACAGTCGCGCAAAACGACATTGAACGGCGAAGCACGTTTTGTATTTTACGGGTTGTTCCAGCCGGATCATCCCGAGGCGGTCAAGGCGTTGGAGTATCAAGACGTCGTGCAGCAAGCATGGCAGGAATACGAGGGCAAACGCCACCGGATCTTGGAAGGCCTTCGCGCTGCCGCTGCACTGCCAGCAGTGTCTTTGAGTCCTGCATTGGGCGAGCCGCTGCGCACGCTGCCGATGACAGAGGAAGAACTGGGCGCATTGTTCCCGGAAGCAAACAGACGCCAGGTGGAGCAATCCGCTGGCCGATTGCTGGCATTCTTCACCGATACGCATGAACATGTCGTATTGAAAGAAAAAGAACTTCGCGTGGAACGTCCGCACGGGCATATTTTGATGAGCGGCAACAACGTGAAGTTGGGACAGCAAGTCATAACGACCACATCGTACATGTATGGTATCTTCAATTCGCACGTCGTCGTGGGCAATACCAATTTCAATAAAATGATGAGCAATGCCCGCAGCGCACTCAACATTCCGAAGTCGTCCGGCCAGCGTTTGTACGTCGAGATGGATGGCGTGTTCCGCTTGCTGACGATGCCTTCGCTGTTCGAAATGGGCTTCAACTATGCCCGCTGGTACTACAAAACAGAACAGGATACGCTGGTTGTGACCAACTACACCACATTGGATACGCCGGAAATCCGCATGCATGTGAAATCGGTGCAGGGCCGCGAATATCGTTATCTGGTGACCAACCAGATTACGATGAACGTGAATGAATACGAAACACCTGCCCGGATCAGCGAGCGGGATGGCGTGCTGGTGATCCAGGCCCACACGTCTGCCCCAAGCGCGGAAAAATATTCGAATCTCGAGTACCGCATGCGCGTGGACGGAGCGGCAGTGAAGATCGGGGATGAGACACGTCTTGCCAGCGGGGTTCATCCGGGAGACGGTTCGCTGATTACGCTGCAGCTGGGGGCGGCCGCAGAATGGACGCTCACTATGGAAGGAGTGTTGGAAGGCGAAGCCGTCCTGCCTTCTATGCGAAGCTTTGAGGTAGAAAAGGAAGCGTATCGCGCGTTTTATGCCGAAGTCATGAACGGGTTCCGTCTCTCCTTGCCAAATGAAGCCATCGGTGAAGACCTGTTCAAGGTAAACGCGCTTGCCTGGTGGTACACGCATAACATGCTGGTACATTATTCGGTGCCGCATGGGCTTGAACAATATGGCGGCGCGGCTTGGGGGACACGCGACGTCTGCCAGGGGCCGGTCGAATATTTCATGGCCACCCACAAATACGGACAGGTGCGAGACATTCTCAAAATGGTGTATTCCCACCAATATGAAGACGACGGCAACTGGCCGCAGTGGTTCATGTTTGACCGGTACTTCAACATTCAGCAGGAAGAGAGCCACGGCGACATCATTGTCTGGCCGCTCAAAGTGCTAAGCGATTATTTGATAGCAACGAGGGATTACGCCATCCTTGACGAAGAAGTGCCGTTTACGGTCAAACACGGGTTCCATTTCACCGAAGATAAGGCGACGATTCTGGCGCACGCATTGAAAGAGCTGGAATATATCCGAAGCCACTTCCTGCATGACACGTTCCTGTCTTCTTATGGCGACGGGGATTGGGATGATACGCTGCAGCCTGCCAATGCCCAGCTTAAACGCTACATGGTCAGCAGCTGGACCGTGGCACTGACGTATCAAACGCTGACGCAGCTGTCCAAAGCGCTGGGGACGGTCAAGCCGGAGCTTGCCGAGGAATTGGCCAATATGGCAGCCGGCGTGAAGAGAGACTTCACCAAATATATGCTGAGCACGGATGTCATTCCGGGCTTCATCTATCTGGAGGATCCGGAGCAGGCCAAACGTATGCTTCATCCGGACGACCGCGAGACAGGCATCCAGTATCGCCTGCTGCCGATGACGCGCAGCATGATTGCCGGGCTGTTGGAACCCGAGCAGGCGGATGCCCATTATCGTCTCATCAAGAAGGAATTGTTCTGTCCGGATGGGGTAAGGCTCATGAATCGTCCTGCACAATATGATGGCGGAGTCAGCACGCATTTTAAACGGGCAGAGCAGGCCTCCAATTTTGGACGTGAGGTAGGCTTGCAGTATGTGCACGCGCATATCCGTTATGTGGAGGCAATGGCGAAGCTGGGACATGCGGAAGAAGTATGGAACGGACTGGGCATCATTAATCCGGTCGGCATCCAGGAAGTCGTTCCCAACGCGGAACTTCGTCAGAGCAATGCTTACTTCAGCAGCTCTGACGGCAAATTCAACAGCCGTTATGACGCACAGGAGCAATTTGGCAAGCTCCGTTCCGGTGAAGTTCAAGTCAAAGGTGGTTGGAGAATCTATTCCAGCGGTCCTGGGATTTATATGAATCAGCTCATTTCGAACGCGCTGGGCATTCGCCAGGCTGAGGAAGACCTGATTATCGACCCGGTATTGCCTGCCCACCTGGACGGATTGCGCTTTGACTTCGAATTTGCGGGCAAACCAGTAACGTTTGTCTACCATCTGAGCGGTTCTCGCGCCAAACGCGCGGTGCTGCACGGACAGAAGCTTGAGGCGGAAACGATTGACCAGCCATACCGAGCAGGCGGATTGCGCATTTCGCGCGAATTGCTTGAGCAGCGCTTGGGGGACCACAACGTGATCGAAATCTATAGTTGATCCGGCATACGGTTGCAAACAACAAGGTTTGAGGGAATGGCGACATTCCTTCAAACCTTGTTTGGCGTGAGGTTCGACAGGGGCATTGGTGAGAATAACGAGGATCATCCGAAAATGAAAATGAAAAAAAGCCTCTCGGGGAGAGGCTTGGCCGATCAAAGGCCTTTTGTTTTGTCATTGTTGTAGGCTGCAGTGAGAATGCCTGTCATGTACAAAGCGAGCACGATTGCAATAATCCAGAACGTCAATGAAAACGACATGCCTGCCACCTCCCTGAACCATGTTCATTTACTTCTATTATAACCGTAAAGGAGAGAAAAGAAATGCTTTTCAGGGATCATTTGTAAAATAAAAAATGGGTAGGCACGGGTCTCAGTGAACCATCTGACGGATGGTTGACGACCCGATTGTTCAAAATAAGGGAGGACGAGCCGCCTCCATCCAAATTGTAGGCATCCATGACGCCCAGCTTGTACAATCTTGCCTGGAGCTCCTCCAGTGTCGCTCCGGAACTGCCGCTTTCGTTGTAGCCGTCGACGACGACGACGAGCAGCTGGTCATCCTTGTAGTTGCCGATGACCGTCCGGGGTGCACGTTTCGGAGATACCTTCCATTTATCGGGGATGGCAGTTTTCTTTCCGTCCTGAAGCAGCACGGGAACAAATGTGGCCCCAAACTGAGGCTTCAGGCGATCGAGTGCACTTTTGTCGAAAAATTTGCCGCCGATCAGCTTGCCTGCATCATTCAATCCGACAAAGAACAGGTCCTTGAAGCTGGGCTGGAAGCCGGTAACGTATTTACCGTCCATGACCGTGGTGCTGAGCGGATAACGTTTGCCGCCGCTATCGGCAAAGCCGCCTGCGTTAATGCCGGCCACGGCACCGCTGCGTTTGACGGCCTGCATGGTGGTTTCGGCTTTTCCCAGCTCGCTGTTCAGAGCCATTTGCATGGCGGAAGGGTCCTTCAGCTTAATTTTCATGGCATAACCTTTATAGGTCCCGGGATTAACCCTGTACAGCTCGATCGTCAACCGATCGCTGTTGACCCGTTCGATGGGCGTCCCCAGTTTGGATGAAATGCGCTGATTATAGATCGACTCCGGGCGCGCTGCCTGGTTGGTCGCGGTTTGTACGATGGAGGACATGGCGCTTGTTGTCTGATTGTAAAGCTGGGTCGTCTTTTTAATGGAAGAAGAAGTTTGAACGGCCGTATCCTTGGCACCCTCAAGCTCTTCGCGAATCGCCTGAGTCTGAAGGGTAATGTTCTCTTTGACCCAGGCATCTTCCAACACGTCTCCCGGATCGACCGCAGGCCGAAACAAGAAAAGACATAAAACAAGTCCAATAAAGGGAGCGAGTGCAAGCATAAAAAAACGATTTACCTGTTTAACGTGGGTAATCATTTGAGCAGATCCATCTTTTTCTGGAGGGTCTCCAGTTGTTTTTTGACTTCGCTCAGTTGGGTGTACAGCTTGTTGCTGTTATCCGTCTTATTGCTTGCATTATCCTTGGTAAAGGTCAACAGCTCATTAAAGGCTTGTACCTGCTCTTGCAGGCTGGATACTTCCTTTGAGATCGTTGTTAGCTGCTTCTCATAGTCTGCTTTTAACGCCGCGATCTGCTGTTGATTATGTGTCTGCAACTGCGCAATCATCTGTTTCTGAAGGTGGTTGCTGTAAAAATAGGTCCCTAGGACTCCGATGATAATAAATATAATCCACAACGCCAGAAACAGTTTAACAGAAGCTCGGCCTTTACCTTTGGCGCTCCGGGTGTGATGGATGTCATCAGGCTCCACTACGGGGTTCATGTCATCACTCCTGGTCATCTGAAGATAAAGGAAAATTTCCAATCTTCATTCTAACATGCGCCTGTCGATTACGCAAAAATGAAGTTCTTTAACGTTGAGCGCAAAAAGAGATTGCATCGGAAGGAAGTCCTAGGATACAATTTCTTATAGATGCAATAAGTAGGAAGTTTGGGCAGGTTTTTCGACTTTTTTAGCTAGAAATGCAGGATATTTATACTATATTAGAATGGTTTGGAAAGGAAAAGAAATGTGGACAAAAAAAGAAGGTCGTTATTTGTCGGGGAAGAAAAAGGGGAATGGAAAGATAGATTGTATTCGATGATTTTTTCATTCGACATATTTCGACTTTTGTCCAATACATAATCAGGGGGAAGAAGGAAAATGGAAAAAGTATGGCAGGTGGTCATCGTCGATATCCACCCCACCAGCATGCTGGGCAGCAAATTAATTTTGGAAGAACAACAGGACTTAATCGTTCGCGGAATGACTTCTTCAGGAACTGAAGGCTTGGAATTGGTAAGCCGGCATCAGCCGGATATCGTTCTGATGGATTACAGGCTGCCGGAGGGACAGGCCGATCCGTTTATTACCCAGATGAAAGCGCGTTCGGCTCATAGTCACATCATTATTCTGACGGATGAAGACAATGTGAAGTTATTTCTCCATCTGATGGGACTAGGCGCAAGCGGGATGCTGTCCAAGCAGGCTTCCCCTGGCCAGCTGATCCATCTCATCGCAGGGTTGAGGGAAGGCTGCGTATCCATTCCGCTGACGTGGCTGGCCAGCACGGATTGGGTCAAGCCGATCGAAGGCGAGGGAAAAGAATTTGCAGCCTCATTGACGGAAACGGAAACTTTTATTATGGAAAGAATTGTACAGGGTGTAACTTATGATAAAATAGCCAGTGAAATTAATGTCAGCCGGCGCTCGATTGACAATTACTTGCGAAAAATCTATGTTAAGCTGGATGTAAGCAGCAGAGCCCAAGCGATAGAGCGTTACGCCCTGTATGCAAGGCAGATCAAAACGATCTCCTGATGATCCGGCACGGTCTGGTCGTCATATTGAACATGATCCAGGAATACCTTGTAGGGGCTGCGGACTGCGAGCATAGTTCGGAATAGGATGAAAGGGGACAGGATTGATGAAATATTTCTTCGCCTCCCGTACGAACAGACTGTTGTCATCCCCGCTTCGGGATATTCGCAAAATGTCTGATCGGGATCATTTCATTTCTTTGGCTGAAGAGCTGCCGGCAGAGGAATTATTTCCATTCAAGCTGCTGGAGGAGGCAGCCGTCTCTGTTTTTAGCTCCGGGCCATCTGCACTCCAGTATGGCGAACCGGCTGGCTACAGGCCGCTCCGTGAATGGCTGGATCAAGATTGGAACAGCCGTAAAGGCATCCGTACGGTCCCTGAGCAAATTTTGCTCACAACGGGAACACAGCAGGCGATCGACCTGATTATGAGGCTTCTGCTCGAGCCGGGAGATTCCGTGTTGGTGGAACATCCAACGTCTCCCGGCTGTCTTGAGGTTCTGGAAATGCAAGGAGCCACCATCATTCCGGTCACCGGGGATGAAAACGGAATATTGCCCGACCTTCTTGAGCACCACATGCAGCAGGCGCAACCCAAGCTGCTTTTTGCCGCGCCCAGCTTTTCCAATCCGACGGGGGCGTTATGGAGCATGGAGCGTCGTGAGGCGGTATTGGAGCTATGCTCCCGTTATGGCGTATTGTTGGTGGAAGATGACTCTTACGGTGAGCTTCATTTCGATGGACGGTCCAACTCGGACTTCTATCGTCATTACCCTTCCCTGTTTGCCATGGATACGGCCGATCAGGGTGGACATGTTCTATATATCGGGTCGTTCAGCAAAACCGTCGCTCCTGCCCTGCGTACCGGTTGGGCTGCCGGCCATCCAGCTTTGATTGAAGCCATGGCTTCCGTGAAGCGGATTGCGGATGGACAATCCAGTCCCATGAACCAGCGGTTATTGCATCGGCTGCTGGACCAATCTCCTTTTAAATGGAACGATCATTTGTCCCTGCTCAATCGGGAGTACAAAACCAGGCTGAAGTTGATGCTTGAGCTATTGAAAAGACCCGGTTGGAGGGGGACGCATTATGCGGTTCCAAAAGGAGGAATGTATCTCTGGGTACGATTGCCCGATGGTCTGGACAGCGTCGCCTTGCTCAAAGCCGCCTTGCCCAAGGGCGTATCTTTTTTGCCGGGTTCGCTGTGTTCGACGGGGGATGCCGATCGGGGTTACATTCGTTTAAACTTTAGCCATCCGGGACGTGATGCGCTTCTGCTCGGCATGAATTTGATCAGCGAAGCGATCGGAGAATTCACGGCACGGAACTGATCGGGCATGCTTTGCTTCTTCAGATGGGTTCTGCCTCTCCGTGAACGTGTGGACGTTTTATGCGGTTGATATGGATAGTAATTACGTTATTGCATCCACTAACATTTTTATATATAATGTGTATTAATAAGTTGTGGCTTTGTTCATCATGCTGCAGTTTAGACCGGTGCACCCATTGGCACTGAATTATTTTATATAACGGAGGAACGAACATGTCTAATATTCTTTTTATCAAAGCCAATGACCGTCCTGCAGATCAGGCAGTCAGCGTTAAATTGTACGATGCATTCTTGAGCGCATACAAAGAAACACATCCAGGTGACACCGTTACCGAGCTGGACTTGTACAGCGCGAATTTCCCATACTACGGCAATGATGTTCTCGCTGGCGGCTTCAAAGCGGCTAACGGCATCGAAGCTACGGAAGCTGAGAAAAAAGCGGCTGCACTGGCAGCTGAACTGCAAGATCAATTCCTGGCTGCAGACAAAGTTGTGTTTGCATTCCCGCTCTGGAACTTCACTGTTCCTGCACCGCTGGTAAACTACATCTCTTACCTGAGCCAAGCCGGCAAAATGTTTAAATATACAGCTGAAGGTCCGGTAGGTCTGGTTGGCGACAAAAAAGTAGCGATCCTGAACGCTCGTGGCGGCGTGTATTCCGTTGAGCCTATGGCTTCTGCTGAAATGTCCGTTAAATACGTAACCAACGTATTGAACTTCTGGGGCATCAAACACCCTGAAGTTGTGATCGTTGAAGGACACAATGCATCCCCTGACCGTGCAGAAGAAATCGTGGGTGCTGGCGTGAAACTGGCTGCTGAAACTGCAGCAAAATTCTAATTGCAGCCCGTTATCGACCATATTCAAAAGCCGTCGTTCCCGTAAGGGAGCGACGGCTTTTGAAGTTTGTGGAACTGACGGGTCAGCTCCCGTGCTTGAAGGTCAAGGACGGGGGATATAGGTTTGCACAAGCTCGGCAATGCGTTCAAGTTTCTCCACGTCTTCCTGTCCTTCCCGCTCGAACAGCAGTTCCACGGCGTCGCGATCGGGCATGCTTGACTCCGGATCCGATGAAGAGAGTGGTTCCAGCATGAACGCATGCTCCGTCAATGCTTGAATGCCTTTAATGGTAAGTCCATACTTACCGCGCCGTATTCGCTCAAACCAGCCGTAATAGTTTTTTTGCAAAATGGATGCGGCAGAAGCCACGTTTGCCAATTGGGCCAACGCTGCCGGAGAAGCTTCACCTTCTATCCGCAGCGCCGACGCCACGCGCAACGCCTTTTCCCTGTATGCGGTCACGAGCGGTTTGCCTGTGCTGCCTCCGACGTTGAAGTCCCCGCTGCGTCCATCGAATTCCCGCATCAGCCGTTGTCTTCGGATGCCGCCCTTGCGGCTGGACAAAGGCGCGGCCCCTGTTGAACTTCCTTCCGGCCGACGCGCGGGCTCGCACAATACATCAATAAGCGGAGCTTTGGTTTTGTAAAAGGTCACGGTCATCAGACCGAGCCCAAGCTGGCTGCAGAGTGCCGTCAATTCCCCCCAACGCTGATTCACCGCGCCGCGTTTGTTCCGGTTTCGTTCCACAGCCAGATAAACGATGGGGCTTAGCTTCAATCGCTGCATCCCTTGCAGCAGCAGGGACAGATTAAACGTTTTTTTCATTTCCACGATCAGCGGTTCATCCAAGTCTGATCTAATGCCAACCAGGTCACAGTGCCTAACCTCGGCTTTGACCACGAATCCGCGTTGTTCAAAATATGCCTTGATCGGCGAATACAGATCCGTTTCATATTTCACTGCCATGATCAACGTACTCCTTCCGCCATCTCCCTTTTGACAATGTCCGGCTCTGTTTCACGCAGAACCCGGAAAGCGAATTGCTCCGTATCGCTGGTTTCCAGGAACAAAGGACATCCTGCTTTAACTACATATACCTCTGATAGTATCATAAACCGGATTTTTTTTCGGCACTGCCGCCGGGGTCTTGGTGCATCGGACGGTGAAGTTTCGCGGTTCAAGATTAAAAAAAGTGGTCAACTTATCCGGTTTGCCGCATAGGTATGTAATACACTTTTTACAGCAAGAAGACGCCGCACAGATGCAGCGGGACCGAGGTCAGGACCGCGAATTTGGATATTCAAGCAAGAGTTGCAATTCTATGGATTTATTCATACCATTCGGGATGGTTGTCAATCACACTAAAGGAGCCATGGGAGGTACCAAGCATGAATATTTTTGAACGCGTTGCGGAGCATCGGGCAGAGAATGACCGTCTGTCATGGAACGGAACATTCGAAGACTACATCGAACTGCTAAAAAAAGACCCAACCCCGGCAATGACGGCTCACGCCCGAGTATATCAAATGATCGAATCGTATGGCGTGGAAGAGGTGGATGGACATAAACGATACAAATTTTTCGAACAGGAAATTTTCGGATTGGACCGTTCCATCGAAAAGCTGGTGGAAGAATACTTCCATTCTGCCGCACGCAGACTGGATGTACGCAAACGCATCCTGTTGCTGATGGGACCGGTAAGCGGTGGTAAATCCACGCTGGTTACGCTGCTGAAACGGGGATTGGAACAGTTTTCGCGGACGGAGAAAGGGGCGGTGTATGCCATAGAAGGCTGCCCGATGCATGAAGAGCCGCTGCATCTAATCCCGCTTGAGCTCCGGGCAGAGGTGGAAAAAGAGATCGGCGTGCGCATCGAGGGCAATCTGTGCCCCTCCTGCCAAATGCGTCTTCGTACCGAATATGACAATGACATCAGTAAAGTGCGGGTAGAACGGGTGCTTATTTCCGAAGATAACCGCGTGGGAATCGGAACGTTCAGCCCATCCGATCCGAAATCGCAGGACATTGCGGATCTGACGGGAAGCATCGACTTCTCCACCATTACTGAATATGGTTCGGAGTCGGATCCGCGGGCGTACCGGTTCGATGGGGAGTTGAACAAAGCAAATCGTGGTTTGATGGAGTTTCAGGAAATGCTGAAATGCGACGAAAAATTTCTATGGAACTTGCTTTCCCTGACCCAGGAGGGCAATTTCAAGGCAGGGCGCTTTGCCTTGATCAGCGCGGACGAGATGATTGTGGCGCATACGAACGAATCCGAATACAAATCGTTCATTGCCAACAAAAAAAATGAAGCCCTGCAATCCAGGATGATCGTGATGCCGATTCCATATAACCTGAAGGTTTCGGAGGAAGAAAAGATTTATGCCAAGCTCATTCAGCAAAGCGACATGAAGCATGTCCATATCGCGCCGCATGCCTTGCGGACCGCGGCCATTTTTTCCATACTTACCCGTTTGAAGGAAACGAAAAAGCAAGGCATGGACTTGGTCAAAAAAATGCGCATGTACGACGGCGAAGAGGTGGAAGGCTACAAAGAGGCCGACCTGCGCGAGATGCAAAGCGAATATCTGGACGAAGGCATGTCCGGCATTGATCCGCGCTATGTCATCAACCGGATTTCCAGTGCTTTGATTAAACAAAATCTTCAGTGCATTAACGCGCTGGACATCTTGCGGGCCATCAAGGACGGTTTGGATCAGCATGCTTCCATCACGAAGGAAGAGCGGGAGCGTTACCTGAATTACATCGCGCTGGCACGGAAGGAATATGACGAACTGGCGAAGAAAGAAGTGCAGAAGGCTTTCGTTTATTCTTTCGAGGAGTCGGCCAAGACGCTGTTCGAAAATTACTTGGACAATATCGAGGCCTTTTGCAACTGGACCAAAATTCGAGACCCGCTTACCGATGAGGAACTCGACCCGGATGAGCGCTTGATGCGTTCGATCGAGGAACAGATCGGCATTTCCGAAAATGCAAAAAAAGCGTTCAGGGAAGAAATTTTGATCCGCATTTCGGCGTATTCCCGCAAAAAACGCAAATTCGAGTATAACAGCCATGACCGGTTGCGCGAAGCCATCGAGAAAAAACTGTTTGCCGACCTTAAAGATATCGTCAAAATCACGACTTCGACCAAAACACCGGATGCGACTCAACTGAAGCGCATGAATGAGGTGATTAGCCGCCTCATTGATGAACACGGATATACGGCGGCCAGCGCCAACGATCTGCTTCGCTATGTGGGCAGTCTGTTGAATCGGTAAGATGATTGTAAAATAACCATTCCGAATAAGGTTCCTGTGGTTAGCTGTGATGCTCCTTCACAGCGTCAACAGGGACCTTTTTACTATTAATGCCGCTTTTTTTGACTGTATTTTCGGGAAAATCGAGAAAAATATACGTAAACTTTGTGTAAATGGTTCTAAAGGTTTATGTAAACTTAGGGCGATTCGTCTATAATTAATACAGTTATTTACATTTGAAGTGAAGTTTTATACGTCGAAGCTAATATTCACATAGCAGCGGAGTAGCAGGAAGACCGTCGAAGTGGATTGACAGGTGGATTCGTTCGACGATACAGAAGCAATAAGGAGCTGACGGAATTGGTTATGAGTGCAAGTGCAGCAAGACAGAAACAACTAGATTACATCGGACTGACCGCAGGCGACCTTCAAGTGCTTGCCGGGCATCGTCCCGTCTTTGAGAAAGTGGTTGAAGAGGTGGTGGACCATTTCTATTGCCATCTGGGGAAATATCCGAATCTGATGGAGCTGATGGAACGGTTTTCTTCCGTGGAACGACTGAAGCAGACCCAACGGATGTACTGGCTTTCCATGGCTGACGGCGTCGTAGACGATGCTTACATCGACCAACGGATTGCCATTGGGCAAGTGCATTCCCGCATTGGCTTGTCTACCGACTATTATCTGGGTACATACATGGTTTATCTCGATATTGCCACAAGCATTTTTCAGCAGGTCATTCCCGATATGTGGCATCGCGTCATTCAGGCCCTTAGCAAAATGTTCAATTTGGACGCACAGCTCGTGCTCGAAGCTTACGAGATCCGGGAAAAGGACAGGCTGCGCCGGCTTGCCGACGACCAGAAGCACACCTTGCAGGCGATTACGCAAATTACGCAGCAGCTGACAGGTATGATCAGCGAGCTGAACGAGAACGCACAGGCCATTTCCGACGTGGCCAAAGATACCGCCGCTTCCCAGAGACAGGCGCATGGGTTGTTGGAAGACCTTACCGCCGAGATCCATCAGATCGGAAAAATGGGTGAGCTGATTCGTGAAATCTCTGACCAGAGTCACTTGGTGGGCCTGAACGCGGCCATCGAAGCCGCGCATGCGGGAGAATTCGGGCGGGGCTTTGAAGTGGTGGCGGCCGAAGTGCGCAAACTTGCAGCCAGCTCGCGGGAAGCCCAGAGCCAAATTCAGGCCAATCTGGAGCAGATCATGAAAAAGCTGGTCCGTGTACGCGAAGAGTCGGAACAAACGGCTCAGGGTGCCAGCAGCCAAGCTTTCCGTTCGCAGGAACTTGCCGTATTTGCAACCACGATGGAGAATTTGGCAGCGGATTTGCGTGAGTTGCAGCATCAGGAGTAGATTCGGGAACCGGCTTGGAGCCGGTTATACCGTTTCTCCGGAATTTGAGCTATAATAGGAAAACAAACCTGCCGTTGTAACAGTGAATGCAGCTTGAGACAGGGGATTTGAAAGAGGTTGAGGTGATCAGGTGGCTTCTATCCATGATGTGGCCAAAGAAGCGGGCGTATCTGTTGCAACCGTTTCCAAAGTGCTGAATGATTATCCCGATGTAAGTGACAAAACGCGCAAAAAAGTCAATATGGCGATCGAATTGTTAAAATACCAACCCAATGTAGTTGCGCGTGGACTGGTGAAGCGCCGCTCTTGGACGGTAGGGGTTTTGTTGACGGTTCCGTTTACGAACCCTTTTGTGTCGGAGCTGCTGGAAGGCATCAAAACCGCCTTGGAGAACAGCGGCTACGACCTGGTCCGGTTGTCCACGCGTTTTGAGGACCCTGCGTATTCGTTTATCAAACATTGCCGCAGCCGGAACGTGGACGGCGTTGTTGTATTCGGGGAAGGCAGGGAGAACAAGAGCATTGAAGAATTGATTCATGCGGAGATTCCGACGATGTTCATTGACACCGACCTGTTCGGCAAGCGGGCCGGGTACATTACGACCGACAATGCCAATGCCATTGCGATGAGCGTCAAACATCTGTACGAATTAGGCCACCGGAAAATTGCGTATATTTCGGGTACGCTGGGACCCGCCGTCGCCAATCTGCGCCTGGAGGGATACCGCGAAGGTTTGCGGCAATGCGGACTGCCGTACTCCACCGTGCACATGGAAGTATGCGATTATTCCTTCGATGGTGGAAGCAAGGCGGCCCGGCGTTTGCTTGCGCAGAGGGACCAACCGACAGGCATTGTATGTGCTTCGGACATGTCCGCTTTTGGGGCGATCCACGAAATCGAAAAGCATGGGCTGCGTGTTCCCGAGGATATTTCGGTCGTCGGTTTTGACAATACGTATTATGCGCATGTGTTCAAACCCGGACTCACAACCATTAACCAAAACATATATTCCATCGGAATCAAATCGATCGAATATTTGATCGCGATGATCGAGAACCCGGATTATACGCCTCCGGTTGTTACGGAGCCGTCCCATCTCGTTATTCGCCAGACGACGGCACCCGTTCAGGGGTGACACACTTCGCAAGGGGCACGGCCGAGAGGCTGTGCCTTTTGTCTTGAAGTTCACGAAACGTCAGGTATCAGCGACACAATTCAACACGAAATGCTGGGGAAAAGTGTTGATTTTCGACCCTGTGACGTTTAGACTATACTCATTATGATAAACGGGTCTTCTATGTATGGCTTTCGTTTGAGTTTGCTGGCAAATACCATGATGTTGTTGCGAAGGGAGTGCCTGTCGCCTGACAGTGCACTCGCTTCTTTTTTAAGATTCGCTTCATTAGCTATGAAAAGCATGAAACATACATACAAGATTGATCCCGGTTGAAAGGAAAGACGGAGTGGAGCACCTACACGGAACGTACAACATTGAACTGGTCGTTTTGTCTTACATTATTGCCGTTTTGTCTTCTTACGTCGCGCTTGACTTGGCTGGCCGCGTTAGTCTGGCCCGAGGAACCTCCCGAAAGGTTTGGCTTGGCTGCGGGGCCATGGCGATGGGGCTTGGCATATGGTCGATGCATTTTGTCGGCATGCTGGCCTTTGTGCTCCCCAATCACGTTTCTTATTCGTTGGGTAAGGTTGTGTTGTCCGTTCTATTTGCTGTCGTGGCCTCCGGAGTCGCCCTGCACATTGCAGGCCGAAAGGGCGGGCATGTGAAGCAGATTGCCATTGCAGGTTTGTCGATGACGATCGGCATTAGCTGCATGCATTACGTCGGCATGGCGGCGATGTCCGTTCCAGTGAGCTATGAACCCGCCAAGGTCTGGTTATCCATCCTGATTGCAGCCGCCGCCTCGTTCACGGCGCTGTGGCTCATGTTCATTTTTCGCCAACGCCATTCCAAGCGGCTGTGGATGTATAAACTCGGTAGTGGATTGATCATGGGTTTGGGCATTACGGGCATGCACTATACCGGTATGTCGGCAGCTCACTTTCACGTTTCGGAGGGAGGCATGGGGGTGCCGGGCTTGCGGATCGAACCGTTGTTTCTTGGATACACGATTGCGATCGGCACGTTCATTACCCTGGGTTTGGCATTAAGCGGCATTATCATTAACCAGCGTTTTTCCCAGAAAGACCGCCGTTTGCAAGAAAACGAGCAATGGTACCAGGCTTTGTACGACAATCATGCCGATGCCATTATTTCCGTAGATTGCGAAGGGTACATCAAAGGAATCAATTCTGCGGTCACTCGCATTACGGGATATTTGGAGAAGGATGTCATCCATTGCTCCATAGACGAGATCGTAGAGCGTATCGACATCCACTGGACGTCCGACCCGGCGGACATTTCTTGGGAAGACGGCACTCGCAGCCAGGAGTATTACACGGCTACGATGAAGGGGCTTCATGGTCAGTTGATCGATCTGCACATCACCGTAGTTCCGGTCCTGATTGAGGGGAGTCATGTGGGCAGCCATATCCTGATCAAAGACGTCACCAAGGAAAAGCAGGCCCAGGAACATATTCGCCATCAGGCCTTGCATGATCCGCTTACTGGCTTGCCGAACCGGCGCAAGCTGGACGAAGTGCTGGAGGAAGCCATCGCCACCCACAAGGCCGCGGGCGAAACGTTTGCGGTGATGGTTATGGACATTGACCGTTTCAAAATGATCAACGACTCCCTTGGACATTCCATCGGGGATATTTTTCTGAAGGACGTAAGTGCAAGGATTGTTGGCGCGATTCAGGCTTTCGATTCCGATGCGATGGAGAACGTCATGCTTGCGCGCATGGGCGGGGACGAATTTACGTTGGTCGTCAAAAATGAACAGGGCCATGCGGATCGTGTTCAAGAACTCGCGAAACGAATCGTGCGGGCGATCCAACTGCCCTACCGGCTTAAGGACAATGACTTCTATGTGACTACAAGTATCGGCATCGCCATGTTCCCGGAGCACGGGACAGAAGCGGACATGCTGCTCAAGCATGCTGATACAAGCATGTACGAGGTCAAAAAAAACGGCAAAAACGGCTACAAATTCTATTCGGCCGAGCTGGATTCGGCGTTGTATGAACGAATCGAACTTGAGGGATATTTGCGCAAAGCGCTGGAACGCGATGAAATGGTGCTGTATTACCAGCCTCAGATTCGTACTTCGGACCGTCGCATGATCGGCGTAGAGGCGTTGATTCGCTGGAAGCATCCGCAGAAAGGAATACTGACGCCCGACGTCTTCATTCCGATCGCGGAAGAGACCGGCATGATCTATGACATCGGCAATTGGACGCTGCGTGAAGCATGCAAGCAGATGAAGCGCTGGCACGCGAGCGGGGGGCCGCTCATTCCGGTCTCGGTCAATTTGTCTTCGCAGCAGTTCCATCAGGCCAATCTGCTCGAGCTGGTCAAAAATGCGCTGGAGGATTCTGGGTTGGAGGCTCGTTACCTCGAACTCGAAATTACGGAAAGCATGATGATGGATGCATCCGTATCGACCAGCATTCTGAACGAATTGTCGGCGCTCGGCGTCAAGATCAGCTTGGACGATTTCGGCACGGGTTACAGCTCGCTTAGTTACCTGAAGCAATATCCCATCAATAAACTGAAGATCGACCGTTCTTTCGTGACGGACATTACGGAGAATGTGAGCGATCAAGCCATTGTGGCCACCATCATATCGATGGCGCAGCATTTGAATATGGAAGTGATTGCGGAAGGCATCGAAACCAAAGGACAGCTGGATTTCCTGATGCAGAACGATTGCCGGGAAATTCAGGGCTATTATTTCAGCCGGCCGCTGCCGGCAAGCGAAGTAGAGAATGATTTCTTCATGCCGCTGCGCCAACATTTCAGCAAAGCGTAACATGGCGTGGTTGGCAAACGACAGGCGTTGATCCAGTGACAAAAGGCTGCCCCCTGTAGGGCAGCCTTTTTGGCATTGTACCAACCAGGTTCTGCTTCGCAGCCGGTTCGTCGGCGATTACATAAACTTGCGATGATGCTTTTTTCCGTCATAGGAAAACCAGATCGGTTTATCCTCCACCTTGGTTTCCAGATGAACGGTACGTCCCCATAACCGGTACACGTAAGGGAGGGTACGCTCCATGTATTTGAGGTCAAGCTCAATCCCTTCATAACGGTGCTTGAGCACAAGCTCGCCTGTGCGCAAGTAGTCGGCATCCTGGACGACAAGATAAGGGGAACCGCCGTTAATGCGCGAAAATACAAGCTGATCCCGAATGTTCTCCCACGATTTGTCCGTGATTTTCCATTCAGGCCCCTTTTTTTCGAACACATACAAGTCCAGATCTTCGGTGAGCTGTTTGGTCATGTAGTTGCGAATGAAGGACGTATCGGAATCGAGCTCGCGGACCTCGAATATTTTGGCGCGTCCTTGGTCCGGCAAACGTCCGAACCGTTCGCGTTCCTCGCGGCTGGGATGATCCCAGCGGCGTTCGATATCCTCGAAAATTTTCAACCCCAAATAATAAGGGTTCAGGCTTTGGGTGGATGGCTGCACGACCGAGGAATTCAGCTTGGCGAATTCGATCGTCTCCTCGCTGGTCAAGTCCATTTCGCGGATGATGCGCTGATGCCAATAGGACGCCCAGCCTTCATTCATGATTTTGGTTTCCATCTGCGGCCAGAAATACAGCATTTCTTCCCGCATCATGCTCATGATATCCCGCTGCCAATCGGTCAGCACCTCGGAAAATTCCTGAATGAACCACATGATGTCCTTCTCGGGTTCAGGCGGAAAGTGGTGAACTTGGATCTGGGATTCCGGAGCGGGCACCTCCGCTTTGGATTCGTCGAGGGCCCACAAATCATCGTATGGACCTTCGGGTTTGGGCGGTTTCTCTCCGCGCTGCTCTTTCAGTTTCAATTCCATATAACGCTGTTTATCCAGATGCCTTGGCTTGATCAATTGTGGATCGACATGCTCTTGGATGGCCAATACGGCATCGATGAACGATTCAACGGCTTCTGTACCGTATTCCATCTCATAATTGCTGATTCGGTCTGCCGTCGCGGCCATGCTTTCGACCATATTGCGGTTGGACATGGAGAAGCGGGCATTGTTTTTGAAAAAATCACAGTGGGCCAGCACGTGCGCAACGATCAGCTTATTCTGAATCAGGCTGTTGCCATCCAGCAGGAACGCATAACAAGGGTTGGAATTGATGACGAGTTCATATATTTTACTGAGCCCGAAGTCGTACTGCATTTTCATTTTATGAAACGTTTTTCCAAAGCTCCAGTGACTAAAACGGGTAGGCATGCCATAAGCTCCAAAGGTATAGATGATGTCGGCAGGGCATATTTCGTAACGCATCGGGTAGAAATCCAAACCAAAGCCTGCGGCAATTTCGGTAATTTCGGCAATGGAGCGCTCAAGCGCGGTAATATCGTCCTGCTTCATGGGTTACCTCCTCGGATTGCATTTTCGGCCGAATGCAGCACACGGGCTGCACGCCTGGGAATCAAGGTTGTCATCATCATATGAACAAGCCGTACAGGATATGCTTAGCGAAAAAGTGACCCTTCACGGGTCACTTGATTAACGGCCGGATATTGCCGTGCATACAATAGTTGTTGGGGCGTGATTGGGATTGGCCGTTCGGCCTTGAAAATCAATGGCCAGAATCCGAATGCTCCGCTCTGCTTGTTTACGTGGCGACTCCGTTTTCCTGTCTATGAAAGAAGCTGCGCAAAGCCTTATACACTTCGCCTTTTTCTTTGATGACGTAGTACATGAAATGATCGAGTTTGATATGGCGGTAGGCCGACATCAACGTGCTGCTGCGGTTATATTGATTGACTTCGCCGTAACCGAACATGTTGCTGCGCTTCAGCAGCTCGCCAATCAGTTTCACGCATCGTTCGTTATCGGAGGTTAGATTGTCTCCATCGGAGAAATGGAACGGATAGATGTTGTAGCTTGAAGGCGGGTAACGGGAATCGATGATATCGAGTGCTTTCATATATACGGAGGAGCAGATCGTTCCTCCGCTTTCCCCGCGCGTGAAAAATTCCTCTTCCGTCACTTCTTTTGCTTCCGTATGGTGGGCGAGGAACACGATCTCTACTTTTTCATACTGGCGCCGCAGAAACCGGGTCATCCAGAAGAAAAAGCTGCGGGCGCAGTACTTTTCGAATGAACCCATGGAACCTGACGTGTCCATCATCGCGATAATGACGGCATTCGATTGCGGGATGACTTTGTCTTCCCACGTTTTGTAGCGCAAGTCGTCCGGACTGATGTGATGAATGCCCGGATTGCCGCTGGTGGCGTTGCGGCGAAGGTTTTCAAGAATGGTGCGTTTTTTGTCAATGTTGGACTGCATGCCTTTTTTGCGGATATCGTTGAAAACGACCGTGTGCGTTTCGATTTGGTCTTTGTCCTTTTGTTTCAGGTTGGGCAGCTCCAGCTCGGAAAAAAGAATATCCTCCAGCTCTTCGATGCTGACCTCGGCCTCGACGATGTCGTAACCCGCCTGGTCACCCGCCTTTTCGCCTTTGCCAGGCTTTTGCGCAGCCGGATCGCGTCCGATCACATCGCCGACTTGGGTGTCGCCGTCCCCTTGGCCTACATGCTTTTGTTTTTGAAAGTTATACACGAAACGGTACTCATCCAGACTGCGGATCGGTACCTTGATGATTTGTTGTCCATCGGACATGATGATGTTTTCTTCGGTGATCAGATCAGGCAGATTTTGTTTGATGACGTCTTTCACTTTTTGCTGGTGTCGCTGCTGGTCCTGGTACCCTTTGCGGTGAAGCGACCAATCCTCCCGGGAAACAACGAACGAGTATGGCTGGCGTGAATTTGACATGTAGGCACCCCCCAATAATTACGTGGCACAGTTTGACCTGTCGGTAATTAAGTATATTCACGGACAGGGACGATATGTGATGAGCGGGAAGATAAAATGAAACCATTTGTAGCAAAAACGATGCATAGTCCCATCGGAAGCAACATTTTAGAAATAATCCGATGGCTATGTTTTTACAAATCCGGTGAACAAACGAAATGCACATCCTGTACAATGGAAGGAGTTACCCGATTGGAAACAATTGGAGGATGTATGTAAAGGAAGGATTTCCATTGGACAAACGTGCGGTTAGAGCTTGGATCACCTATGATTGGGCTAATTCGGCATATGCAACGACGGTATTGGCAGCAGTACTGCCCGTCTTCTATGCTTCGGTTGCGGCAGCTTCTCTTGATGCGGACACGGCCGCATCCTACCTGGCATATACCCATTCCGTCGGGATGCTGTGCGTGGCGTTGCTGACTCCGCTGCTGGGGGCGCTTTCGGACCTGTCCGGCAGAAAAGGAGACTTTTTGCGCGTATTTACGCTGATCGGTATTTTTTCTACGTTGGGCTTCAGCCTTGTCGGTGAGGGAGACTGGCTGTTCGCTTCCATTCTGCTCGTTGTATCTACGATCGGTTTTGCGGGAGGAAACACCTTTTACGATGCCATGCTGCCCGACCTTGTTCCCATCAGGGAAAGAGAAATGGTATCTTCCAAAGGGTATGCCTACGGCTACATTGGCGGCGGCATTTTGCTGGCGATCAATCTGTTGATGATTCAACAGCCCGGCTGGTTTGGACTGGAAAATACGCTGGCCGGGACAAGACTCGCCTTCATTTCGGTGGCAGCATGGTGGCTGCTGTTTTCCATTCCTATCTTTCGGCATGCTCCCCGCAGGCCTGCAAGCACGGATCGCCCCTCTTCCTGGATGGGGTATGCCAATATGGGCGTATCGAGGCTGCGAGGGACATTCAGTCAAATGCGAAAATTTCCACAGCTGATTCGCATGCTGGTCGCCTTCTGGTTCTTTAATGATGGCATTAACACGATTATCCTGATGGCGACCATCTATGGAACGAGCATTGGCATCGGCACGACCGATCTGATGCTGGCCTTGCTGCTGACGCAATTTGTCGGTTTTCCGTGCACGCTGCTGCTAGGTGCATGGGCGAGGCGGTGGGGGGCCAAGCAGGTACTGGTGATCAGTTTGTCGGTGTATGTATGCATCGTGATTCTCGGTTACTTTATGAAGGAGGCGTCCCATTTTTACATGCTAGCCGGATTGGTCGGCGTAGTGCAGGGAATCAGCCAGTCAACGGCCAGATCTTTGTTCAGCAACCTGATGCCTGCAGGTAGAACCGGGGAGTATTTTGGATTCGTTAATATTACGGGCAAATTTGCCTCCATTTTCGGTCCGTTCGTTTTTGGCTGGGTTGGCCAAATCACCGGCTCTGCGCGCTGGGGAATTCTTTCCTTGCTCTTCTTTTTTATCGCAGGCATGGCGGTACTGATGACCGTGAAAGTGCAGAAGGGCGTGGAGGATGCGCTGAACGCCGATCGCGAAGATGGGCCCGGCTGGCCGGGGCACGGTTTGCCGCAGTCGCCGGAACCTCGTTCCGTTACATGATTTCGCTTGGCATGTTGTGTAATGTCCAAACCTCTAGAAACTCCGGAGCCTGTTCGCTGTAGAGCAGGTGTCCGGGGTTTCTTTCGTTGGAAGGTGTCATAAATCACGGGTTGAGAGGAATAAAGATATATGGGCATGGGGAGGAAGGTCAAAAAATGCAGGATAAACAGAGAAAATATGAAAAAGAGAAAATAAAAGATTGACATGATACAAATCGTATCATAGAGTGTAGATATAGACAGTTTGTATCATGAAAACTCATTAATGATACACCTCATTATTTACGTTCCCCTTAGCTTTGCCACTACATAACTTCGTTTTAACGGAACGAGGAGAGGAGTAGGGCCATTGGTAGACTCTCTAGGAAACGGACTTATATTTTTGCTCTGCGTCCCTCGAAGCGGAAGCTCGCTTTCAACCGTGATGCTGCAAAATCACAGTCGCATCTTTGCTACGCAGGAGATGTGGTTCCTGATGAGCCTGGTTGATCTTCCAACAAACGAGCCGCGAGCATACGGCGGTCATTCGATCATTCGGCAATTTTATAACGCCATGGTATCCGAAGAAGTATTCGAGCGAGCGTGTCGCAGTTTCGCCATGGAAATATACAACGGGTTCTTGGAAGGAAATTCAGCGGAACTCGTCGTTGACAAATCCCCGCGTTACTACTGCATGCTTGAATGGCTCGATCGGCTTTTTCCGCAAGCCAGCCGCATTCACCTCCAACGCAATCCACTTTCCATTGCAGCATCCTATAAAAAAGTGAATCGCAGGACAGGCGAAGGCTTCGATCTGATCGGCAGTCTGAACAGCTCCAAGTTGAATATGAAGGCCGTGGATCTGACATTGGGCATCATGCGGTTAAATGATTATTTCGCGGAAGAACATGCCGGAGCCTACGAAATTCAATATGAGCAGCTGGTCGTCGACCCGCAGGGAGAACTTGAAAAAATGTGCCATTTCCTTGGCGTGGACTATGAACAGGGGATGGAGCAATACGGACGTTTCCTGGACAGTGCCAAGTCCGATATGTTCTACAGCATGGGTGTGGGAGATCCTTATCTCTCCGGGCATCAGGAAGCTCATAAAAATTCTGTTAACAACTGGAATGAAATATTAACCAAACAAGAAACGGAAACGTACTGCCGTGCTCTCGGTGCAGGACTTTTTCATCGAATGGGATATGCGGAACAGCTGGAAGCAGCTGAACGATGGACGGGCGTGCATTATGAACAGCATCCGGACGAAGAACTCGTGCAGCGCTTGACGAACCAATTCCGCAAAGCTACAAACTGGGACTTGCAGCGAGGATATCGTATGCAAACTGGAAGCCGAAGCGCCGAGGCCACCAATTCAATACGTTCGTCCGTAACGGATGAAAAAGAGGATTCCGGGCTGGAGGCACTGGCTACGATCAGGCAGCTGCAAGCCGCTCTTCGTGCAGCCGACCTGAGGCTGGAACAGGGATACCGGGAACGGGATCGGTTGAGATCCCAACTCGCTTCGGCGAACGGCAAAATACAGCGCATCAAGGCATGGGTGCCGTTTGGACAACAGATCAGCGCTTGGGCTTCCCAGCGCAGAGGCATGCGGGGTGAAAAGCCATGAGTGCCATTGCGGGCATTGTTCATCCGGGAGGCAGAGAGGCGTGTTGGGAGGATACTTGGCGCCTGTACGAGGGCCTTGGACACATCCCGGTGGATACCACCGGAATGTGGAAGGGAGATGAAGCTTATTTCAGCTGTCACGCGCAATGGATCACGCCGGAGTCGGTTCTTGAAAAGCTTCCTTTCTATGAAGAAGAGAGCGGATTATGCATAACGGCAGATGCGATCCTCGATAACCGTGAACAGCTTGCGGACCAGCTTCAACTATCGCGTGCGGATCTCGACAGGTTATCCGACAGCGAGTTGATCCTTCGTGCATACCGTCGCTGGGGTGAAGACGTGGCCAGCAAACTGCTGGGGGATTTTACGTTTGCCATCTGGGACGAACGCAAGCGCAAGCTGTTTGCCGCGAGGGACATCATGGGCATGCGGACGTTGTATTACCGACTGGATGGGCCGCGCTTGTCTTTCTGTACGTTGATGGGACCGCTGCTTGGATTGCATGGGGTGCGCAAACAGCTGAACGAAACCTGGTTGTCCGAATTTCTCGCGATCCCCGAGATGTTCGACTCGGCAGATATCGGATCTACCGTATACCAGGGAGTGCAGCAGATTCCCCCGGCACACACGTTGACGTTTCATGAGGGAAAGTTGAGCTTAAAGCAGTATCACCGCTGGGATGAAGTCGAACCGCTGCGACTCAAATCCGATGGCGAATATGTTGAAGCTTTTCGCGAGGTGTTTGCCCAAGCCGTCGATTCCCGTCTGCGAACCCATCGGCAAGTGGCGGCAGCATTAAGCGGAGGGCTTGATTCCGGCGCCGTCGTCGGGTTTGCTTCAGGCACGCTCCGCAAACAGGGCAAGCAGCTGAATGCTTATAGTTATGTGCCCGTGTCCGACTTTAAGGACTACACGTCCAGAACACTGCTGGCCGACGAACGACCATACATTCGTTCTACCGTGGACCATGTCGGAAACATTGCGGAGAACTATTTGGATTTTGAGGGCAGAAGCCCGCTCAGCGAAGTGGATCCATGGCTTGAAATGATGGAAATGCCATATAAATATTTCGAGAATTCGTTCTGGATTCGCGGTTTTTACGAGAAGGCCAGCCTGCAGAATGCGGGTGTCCTATTGACAGGTGCCAGAGGAAACTTCACCATTTCGTGGGGGCCTGCCCTGGATTACTATGCCAGGCTGCTGAAAAACGGCCGATGGCTCCGTTGGATCCGGGAAATGCAGCAATACAGCGCTCATACGGGCATGCCGTTTACCCGCATCGCGAAAATTACGGGACGCAAAGCGTACCCGAGCTGGTTTCAGAAGACGTCAGCAGGCGAGGCACCTGCCCATCCGCAAATGATTCACCCGGACTTTGCGCAAAAAACGGGAGTGCTTGAACGGCTCAACACGTTGATCGTGCTTCAGGGCGGGGCACGTGCCGACGCGATCAAGGTAAGGGCGCAGAAGTTCAACAATTTGGCGATTGCCAACAAAAACGGTGCCGTAGCTACCAAATGCTCGCTTCGATATCGGGCATGGGAGCGCGATCCCACCAGCGATGCACGGGTGGTCCGCTTTTGCTTGTCTGTCCCGATCGAGCAGTATGTAAGGAATGGCACGGACCGGGCCTTGGTTCGCCGGGCGACTTCGCCGGAACTGCCGGACAAGGTCAGGCTGAATCAGCGTGTGCGAGGGGTACAGCCTGCCGACTGGCTGCACCGCATGATCCCGGATTGGAATGCATTCATCGCCGAGATGCATGATCTATGCACAGACAGCAGGGTGGCGGGCATTCTGAATACGGAACGCATCCGGACCGCGATGGCGAACATCGGGGAACCACGGCCTGAGCTGGCCTCCCATCCCGATCTGAGGCTGATGATGCACAGCCTGATTGTATACCGCTTTATGCGCCAGTTCTGAACCAACGTGAATTCTTTAAAGGAGGTGATGACGATGAACGCTGAGAAAAAAGAATGGCAAGCGCCAGCTCTTGAAGTATTGGAAGTCAATCAGACGATGGCTGGGATTGGTTGGAGACAAATCGACTGGATCTCTGATCACGATGCTGACCTGTACAATCCGGTTTCCTAATAATTACATGTGATTCATGTCTGATCATACTTAAAGGGCGAAAAGACGGAACATCGATCTTTTCGCCCAGCCCTTCTATTTTTGCGAATAAATATAAGGGCTTTTTTCATATATGTGGTGCAAAGGAGGGCCTGAGCTTGTTGCCTGTACAATACGATGCGTATGGATTGCGCTGGAGCAGCTATATTTCGATGCCCGAACTTCAGGTTGCAAGAAACCAAACCGAACCGGGTCACGCCGATGTACATATTGAAACAGCCGAGCTGCACGACTTGTGGGCCGAGTGGAATGTAGGGAATGGCAATTTTGTAGCAAGAGACGGATGCTTTCTTTTTCGGATTGACCATGTCGGCATGTTTTGCATGGAACGGGGGCGGCGCATCTTGATCAGCCCCGAGCCTGATGCCGACGAGAAAAAGACGAGGCTTTACATTCTGGGCACATGCATGGCCGTCATTATGATGCAGCGCGGGGTTCTTCCCCTCCATGGAAGCGCAGTCGTCATCGATGGATGGGCATATGCGTTTGTGGGACATTCCGGGGCAGGCAAGTCGACCCTGTCGGCAGCCTTGGCCTCACGGGGATATCCTTTGTTGACCGATGATATCGTTGCATTGACTTGGGATGCTGGAGGAAGAGCGATCGTATCTCCGGGGTATCCCCAACAGAAGCTGTGGCAGGCGAGTCTGGACGGCTTTGGCATGGAATCGCAGCATTATGCTACGGTGCATGCGGAGATCACCAAATACGCCATTCCGGTTCAGCACTATTTTCATGACAGTCCGGTACCTCTGGGAGGCATATTCGAACTTGCTCCTAAGCCGGATGCGGCGCCAGGCCCGATTCAACTGCATGAAGTAGAGGGGCTTGAAAGGCTGCATCTGCTGTGCACGCATACGTTTCGCAGCAGCCTGATTGCCCGCCAGGGGTTGGCGCAGTGGCTGTTTGAGACGGTGTCACGGCTCTCGGCAGGTGTGGAAGTATCCAGAATTACGAGGTCTGGTACCGAATTCACCGCATTCGAGATGGTGGACCGGATTACGAATCACATAAGCAAAGGAGTGTATACCGCACAATGACGGCAATCAAACCATTGGAAGAGCAAGACCGGATTACGCGCAAAGAGGGCAATCTCGTTAGCGATATGGGTGGAGAGAAAGTGATGATGAGCATCCAGAGCGGAAAGTATTACAATTTGGGGACCACCGGCGGCCGGATTTGGGAACTGTTGTCCGAAGAGCGAACGGTGGCCGGAATCGTTGATGTGCTGTCTTCCGAATACGAGGTCGATCCTCAGGTGTGCTTGAACAGCGTGACTGCATTTTTGGAGCATCTGTCCCGCGAAGGATTAATCGACGTGCTCCCTGGAGAATAGGACGATGCTGCTCCGCAAACTCAGAACGTATCGTTCTTTGCCGAGCGAGATGCGTTCGTTGATCTGGGAAGCGTATTTCGGACTCGGCTGGGCCAGAATTCTCAAAGCGATGCCGTTTGCCAAAATAGCACCGGGCCTTGGAACACCTATGGTAGAGACGTCATCGGACGGATTAAATCGCGCCGATGTCTTAACCGTACGCAACATATCCAAAGCAATCCTCATGGCGAGCAAGTTCGCCTGGTGGGAGAGCCGCTGCCTGGTGATGGCCATCGCCGCGATGAAAATGCTGGAACGGCGCGGCATCGACAGCACGCTGTATATGGGCACTGCCCGTGACAAACAGGGGCGGATGGCTGCCCATGCCTGGCTGCGCAGCGGCAAACTGATCGTGACCGGTGCCGATACGATGGAACAGTATACGGTGGTAGGCGTGTTTGGCAAACATTGTTCGAAGAAGGAGTCTGGGGAGATTGTTTATGACACATGAATTTGAACGCTGCACTGCCGGTTTTCCACAGGAGCTCAAGCTCATGCTAAGCATGTTGAACGGAGATTTTCGGAAGCTCTCGTCCGAAGAGGGAAGGGAACGGCTGCAAGGCGTGGATTGGAATCTCTTTTTGCAGCTTGCGATGCACCATAGATTGTACGCCGTCCTTTATCTGAACATCACCGCGATGCATGACGTGCCATTTCCTCCGGCTGTTGTGGAAAGCCTGAAGCAGGAATATACGGCAAATACGTTTCGCATGCTGCATTTGACGGCAGAGATGGAACGGGTATGCGGAAGACTGACGCAAGCCGGGATCCGCAATATTACGATGAAGGGTCCTGCCTTGGCCCATGACCTGTATGGAGATGTTTCCCTGCGCACCTCCAAAGACCTGGATCTGTTAATCCCGTTTGACGATGTGGAACAGGCGGAAGCCGTGCTGCTGGATCTCGGTTACATATGCAAGGACGATAAAGGAAGACGAAGTGTAAGCAGCTGGAAGTGGCGCGAGCATCATATCTGTTACAAGCATCCGGTTCGAAAAACGCAGGTGGAGATTCATTGGCGACTAAATCCGGACACGGGCCGGGAAGCCGGTTTCGAAACGTTGTGGCAGAGGAGCAGGGTCAGCGCATATACCTCGACTCCGGTTCGCATGCTGGAGCGCGAGGATTTGTTTGCGTATTTGGTCACTCATGGGGCAAGACACGGCTGGTTCCGGCTGCGCTGGCTGTATGACATTGACCGTATGCTGCGAACGATGCCCCTTGACCTGGATGCTGCTTCCCGGCGAATGAAGCTCGAAGGACGCATGCCGATTGCCGGACAGGCGCTCATTCTCTCCGCAGCGTTGTTCAATACCCCTTTGCAGCGTTGTCAGGGGGAGCTGCAATCAAGTATGGAAGGAAAAGGAGAGCGGCTTGCCCGACAGGCGTTGTTGTTTATGCAAGGCATGCTGGCTGCGCCCGACGATCTCAAGATCTATCGTTCGTATCTGTTCGCTCTCCGAAGCCCTGGCCAGAAGCTTCTCTTTTTCAAAGAACGCTTGTATCCCAGCACCTGGGACGTAGCCCAACTGCCGCTGCCCAAGTCCCTGCATTTTCTATATTTTCCGTTACGTCCGTTTCTATGGTGTTGGCGCCGCATGAAACGCAGTACGATGACGGAAAGGGGGTAAGTCATGATTTCCGAGCTGCGATTTTATATGCGTAAACTGCATGAAATTACCGGACCGATTCTGTACTGGAACCTGATCGGCATGATATGCATCAGCCTGATGGAGGGTATCGGCATTTACATGCTTGTACCCATGCTCGGGTTGATCGGCGTTTTCGATCCTGGCAGCGCAGGCATTCAATTGCCGTGGGCTTCGGAATGGCTCGGCCGTTTCCCCGAACATACACGCCTGAATCTCGTGCTGCTTGCTTTTGTGCTGATCGTAGCCGGGCAGGCATGGTTGCAAAGACTGCAGACGGTGCGGAACACCCGCATACAGCAGCAATTCGTGCGGACGCTGCGTCTCGATACCTATCGTGCGTTGATCATGGCCAATTGGCCATTTTTTCTTCGGAAACGAAAAGCCGATTTCAGCCATGTGCTGACGACAGAGCTTGCCCGCGTAAGCCAGGGAACCGGCATTGTGCTGCAGATGGCAGCATCGATCATTTTTACGGCCATCCAGATCGGTCTGGCCTTCCTGTTATCGGTAAAGTTGACCTTGCTGGTGATTGTCTGCGGGCTGCTGCTGTTCGTTGCCCTGAAAAGGTTTGTCAAGCAGGCCAAACAAATCGGGGACCAGACGACGGAATATTCACAGCATTATTACAACGGGATTACGGAGCATTTCAACGGCATCAAGGATATCAAAAGCAACATGCTGGAATCGTCCCATATCAGCTGGTTCGAGCTGATGTGCAAACGGATTGAACAGAACGTGGTCCAGTTCATTCGTTTGAACAGCAGAACGCAGTTGATTCACCGGGTGTCTGCAGCCGTGATGATTGCTGCCTTTATTTATATTTCGCTGCGCGTTCTTGTCGTTCCGCCTACCAGCCTTTTGCTGATTATTCTTATTTTTTCCAGATTGTGGCCGCGATTTACGTCGATTCAGTCCAATCTGGAATACATCAGCTCCATGCTGCCTGCATTCCGGATCGTTCGCGAGCTGCAGGTGGAGACGGAGAACAGCCGGGAGATCAGCGATGGCATCACCGAAGGCACCTTGCAGAAGGAAGCTGGTGAGCGGGAGCCAACCATCCCTGGACCGCGGAAAAGCAGAGGCAAAGCGGACATGGCTTTCCAAAGCCATACAGCAACGGGCATGACATTTGACCAGGTACAGCCTCTGGAGTTGACGAGAAGCATCGAATGCCGCAATGTCAGTTACCGGTATGCAGGCAGTCCTTCGTACGCGCTGCATCAAGCAAACATTTCGATTCCGGCCAAAGGCATGACGGCGATCGTAGGCAAATCCGGAGCGGGGAAAAGCACGCTGATCGACCTGATCATGGGGCTGGTACGTCCCGAAGAGGGACAAATCGTGATCGACGACCTTCCGTTGTCGGAGGACCGGTTGCTGAAATGGCGGAGCTCGATTGGTTATGTGTCCCAGGACCCGTTCCTGTTTCACTCAAGCATTCGCGAAAATTTGCAGTTGGTCGATCCCCATGCAAGCGAGGAGCAGATGTGGCGGGCATTGCAATTTTCGTCTGCCGGAGCATTCGTCCGCAAGCTTCCTCAGGGCCTGGATACCGTCATAGGCGATCGCGGTGTTCGGTTGTCGGGCGGCGAGCGCCAACGGCTTGTTTTGGCCAGGGCAATGCTGCGCAATCCGTCCGTACTGGTACTGGATGAAGCAACGAGTGCTCTCGATAGTGAAAATGAACAGCATATTCATGCCGCGTTGGAACAATTGCGGGGACGCATAACCATTATCGTCATTGCGCATCGTTTGTCCACGATTCGTACGGCGGACCGGGTCATCGTTTTGGAGGAGGGCAAGGTCATTCAGCAGGGTGGCTACCAACAGCTCTCGGCGGATCCCGTTGGGACCTTCAGCAAACTGCTTAGCATGCAGACAGGCATGGCAGGACAAGGATAAGGATAAGGATAAGGATAAGGTGCGATAGGATTACGTTAAAAGCAGGCATGCGAAAGGCGCAGACTACAGCTGCGCCTTTGCATTTTGCGGAAATAAGTTCATGATGTTGTGCCGCTGACCGATGAGAGTGGCAAAGAAAGGGCCTGAATATGCTCCAAATGCTGCATGATTTGGTCCACGGCGTCCTCCAGCGGCAATAATTCCGTGTCAATGATGAGAGAAGGGTTAGAGGGAATGTCATAAGGGGCTGAAATGCCTGTAAAATGAGGGATTTCACCGTTGCGTGCCTTTTTGTACAGTCCTTTGGGATCGCGTCGTTCACATTCCTCGATCGAACAACGGACATAGATTTCAACAAAATCCCCGGGTTCAAACAGTTGCCTAACCATCTCCCGATCCTGCGCGTTGGGCGAGATAAATGCGGACAGTACCACCAACCCGGCATCCACCATGAGCTTCGAAACCTCGCCGATCCGTCTCAGATTTTCTTGCCGATCTTCGGCATTGAAACCCAGATCCTTGTTCAACCCATGCCGGACGTTATCTCCGTCCAATACGTAACAACGCAGGTCCTGCTGATGCATTCTTCGTTCCAGGGCAAAGGCCAGAGAAGACTTTCCCGCGCCGGACAACCCGGTAAACCATAAGGTGAGGCTGCGATGTCCATTACCGTGTTCCCGTTCCGTTCGACTTAAGCTTGAATGCTGCCAGGTAAGGTTGCGTTCTTGTGCAGACATTGGTATCCCCCTTGTTCCTACTCTGAATATATTATATTTTAACATATTTTCAATATTATAGCGATTTATTTCGTGAGATTGCTACCGTTATTTGGTGGAGGAAAAGGCTGGCTGCACCGTTACCCGTTACATATATTCGAAAGTCCTGTGGCATATTAGCTGTAGATGGTTGTACGTCTGTGTCGGAGAAGGACGCGCCTATACTCAGGAACAGGAGAGAATATGATGAAGCGATTTTTACTTTGCGCCAAATTGACCTTGCTGGCCATTGGCATGTTGGTGGGCACGGGACAAGTGGATGCATCGCCGATTAACGGGGCTTATCATTTTGGTTTCAAAAAAAGCGAGAACGGCCAGCTGCCGTCCATTGATCAAGAAGGCTTCAAAGCCATTTTGCAGCAGAATGATGCCATTTTTTTGGGAGATACGAAACAAAAGGAATTGTACCTCACGTTTGACAACGGGTATGAGAATGGATTTACGCCGGCGATTCTGGATGTTTTGCGTGACAAGAAGGTGCCTGCCGCGTTTTTCGTTACAGGGCATTATTTGAAGGATCAGCCGGAACTCGTGAAACGCATGGCAGCGGAAGGGCATGTCGTGGGGAATCATTCCTGGAGCCATCCGGACATGACTCGCATCTCCAATGAAAAAATAAAAACGGAGTTGGCACAGGTTCAAACGGAGATCCATCGTCTCACGGGCCAACAAACGTCCTATTTGCGCCCGCCGCGCGGCATTTTCAACAACCGTACATTGGCCGAGAGCCGTGCCCAAGGATATGTGAACGTTTTTTGGTCCGTAGCTTACAAGGATTGGGATACGAACGTTCAGCGGGGAACCGATTATGCGCGTCAGCAAGTGCTCAAGCAATTACATCCCGGGGCGGTCATCTTGCTTCATTCGGTGTCAAAGGATAATACGGAGGCGCTGGCATCCATTATCGACGAAGCGCGCAAGCAGGGATATGTATTCAAACATTTGAACGAGCTGAAGACGAAAAGTTATTGATTCATATCAAAAGGGCACCCTGTCCGGCGTACGACGTCCGCGTGCAGGAATGCCCTTTTTCGATGTTTGGTTAGACTACGGTATGATAAATGATGCCGATCGTTTTTGGACCACAATGGCTGCATATTACGCATCCGGCGGTCGTGATTTCTACGCGGGCCCCCGTTTGCTCCTGCAGCGTTTTTTGGAGAGCAAGCGCATCCTCCTTCGCCATGGTGTGCACAACGATGATCAGGTCTTTATCGATCTGCTCTTTATCGGCCAGACTGTTCTGGAGCATCTGATCCATCGCTTTTTCCCGTTTGCCGCGCACTTTGTAAGCCGGAGTCATTTTCCCGTCGGCCACACGAATGACCGGACGGATCTTCAACAGGCTGCCGATCAGATTTTGCATGCCGGAGCAGCGTCCGCCCTTATACAAATATTCCAGGGTGTCAATGACAAACTCTGTTCGCACATGGGGCCGCACGCTTTCCACCAGCTTGGTGACCTCAGCCAAGGTTTGCCCTTTTTCAGCCGCCTGCACCGCCTTCATGACGAGCAAACCAATCCCGGAAGACAGATTAAGGGAATCTACGACGGAAATTCGCCCCTCCGGGAATTCGGTGCTGGCAATTTTGGCGTTCTGATATGTGGAAGAAAGCTCGGAGGACAGGCTGATATACAGGATGTCGTCTCCCTGTTCTATGTAGGGTCTGAAAGCAGCCATGAAATCGGCAGGGGAGGGTGCAGCCGTTTTGGGCAGCCGTCCGTCCTGGTCCACTCGCGCATATAGTTGTTCAGGGGTGATTTCCACCCCATCCTTTAGCGATTCGTCCCCGAAAACGACGTAAAGGGGAATGACGCCGATGTCATAAGTCTGAATCCATTCGGGATTCAAATCGCTGGTGCTGTCCGAAAAAATTTTGATTCGTGGCATGTCGATCTCCTTTGTTCAATTGGAATGTTGAAGACGTTACATCATTAAAGTAGATAGATCCCGGCGAACACAAGAGCTGCGCAGGCCAGAATCATCAAGCCATTCAGCAGGGTTCCAATGACGGCGAATACTTTCCTGCGATTCCGTATGACCAGGCCGACGATCCCGACGATTAAGCCGGCCAGGTTAAGAATGATGCAGGCCAGCATCGAGACGGAGGCCAGGATGATGGCCGGGTGCAATGCAAGCTGTTCCACTTGCTCGGGAGTGAGCGCATGGCCCATGTAGCTGCTTATCGCGGCTGTCACCAGAACAAATATGACGATGTAGGCAAGCAGCGCCGTGATGCCGATCACGAAACTGGCGATTCCGGGACCGGAATGTTTTGTTTTTGGGTTAGATGATTGATCGTTTGCATGATAATCCTGGTTGGGGGATGCTTCAGGGAAGCCAAATTCATGCCCAGGCTTTTGATCCATAACGTAATGTCCCTCCTTATCCGTTATAGTAGGGTTTTAAACTTCATTTTCTTTCATTGACGGAGCTGCAATCCTTAGCTCGCTGCAATTTTACCTTATAACTTTTCCATAATTAACGATAAAAATCAAGGTTTTGTATGCATGCAGCATGTATACGAGATTAAGCCTCATCCGTGCCGGGAGGAAATGAACGGCGTCATTCTGCGCAACTGGCAAATGCCCCGGCATTTCGTTACAATAAACATGGTGCAGAGTGAAAGTGGGAAGACTGAATCAAGAGGAGAGAAGAACATGCAACGAAGATGGATGACGGTTGGTGCCGTATTGACGATGCTGTCTGTAGCCATAGGCGCATTTGGAGCGCATATGCTGAAGGAGTTCGTTGGGGCCGACGCCATCGCCGTATATGAAACCGGGGTGCAGTATCACATGATTCATGCCCTCGGTTTGCTGATCATCGGGCTGACGGCAGGGCAACTCGGTGAATCGGCCAAACTTCGCTGGGCGGCGAGGTTGTTGTTGATCGGCATTATCGTTTTTTCGGGAAGTTTGTATACACTCACCATAACAGGGGTCAAAATGTTGGGAGCCATCACGCCCATCGGAGGCGTAGCGTTCATTCTCGGATGGCTGCTGTTCGCGCTCGATTTGTGGCAGCGCGGAGCAAGCCGAAAATGAAGGAAAAAGCAGCTTACGGGGAAGTGATGACGTTTCCGGCGTAGGCTGCTTTCGTTTGTTTTTGGCGATATTATAAAAACTCATCGATTTCATTGGTTTTAAAAGAATAAACCTGTTTTTCATCCACATGATATACGCTGACCATATCGTTGTCCCGGTCAAAATTTAAAATTCGGCATGGAATGCTCTGATGTTTGCCTTTTTTGTTGTTCACAACGATCCGCGTCAGTCGTTTTTCCTTGATTAGCGTTTCAATCCATGCATCAAACGAATTGCCGGTAGGCGAACCGGTCTCTTTGGAAGCAGGAGCCTCCGGCGGAGCGGTCGGTTGTGCTTGTGCCTGCACTTGCACTTTTTTTCCTTGCCGTGCAATAATGGAGTCTTTTTTCGCTTGGATGGTCGCTTCGATAATTTTGCCAAGCTCGATGCCGGATTGGATCCGAAAATCCGCGATCGGTTCCCCTGCATTTAAGAGTTCCAAGAGGGACTGCATTGCCAAAGCGTTCGAGCGGCTCTTGATTAGAATATCGACGTTAAACAAATAGCCGACGTCTTCACTATTGGATAAGTTTTCTTTCATTGATCCCAGCCCCGTTAAAAGATATGTGTCGTCTGACATTGGCCTTGTACACGATTACATCCAGACATTGCCTTTGCCGAAACTTATGTAAATTGCACTGCGTAGGCAGGTGCCTTGACAAATGCAATGATGAACATCATTAACTATATCATTAAAATTGTAATAATCCTAGTGTTCAATACAGAGAAAATAGGGTGCGTATATGGGGTTTGAGCACACAGACACTAGCATTGAAAGGAGCACGTGATGAAAAAGACGATTTTGGGGACAGAATAAAAGGATACGAAATACAGCTTCAGGCAAGTTGATTGTGGAAAAGGAATCATATTTATTTTTCAAGGGATGAGTAAGCATGGAATGCGTCATTTTTATCGGGATTCAGGCTTCAGGGAAATCAACGTTTTACAGGGAGAGGTTTTTCCAAACACACATGAGGATTAATCTCGACATGTTGAGGACGAGAAATCGGGAGAACTTGTTTATACAAGCTTCGCTGGAGGCCAAGCAGCCTTTTGTCATCGACAACACCAATCCGACCATGGAAGAGCGGCAGAAATATATAGGCTGTGCCAAAGAACATCGATTTAAAGTCATCGGTTATTTTTTTGAGCCCGACTATGCCCTCTCGTTGGAAAGAAACGGGAAAAGGACGGGGGAAGAAAGAATTCCGGAAATCGGCATCAAGAGTACTTTGAAGAAAATGCAATCCCCATCATATCGTGAAGGATTTGACGAGTTATATACCGTTAGGTCGACGGGTGGACATTTCTTCGTTGAGAAAGCAGACCCCAAGCTAGTAGAGTAAACGTTTGTCTCTTATATTTTTTGTGGATTATACCGATGATATAATGACTGACGTAAAAAAAGGATGATCGGCATGCCACCTAGAGACAGCATTTTCGAGAAAATCATGAAATCAAAACGAAGCCAGCTCCCTAAACGGGCTCAGCCGGGCAGAGCTGCCCCGCCTCAGAAGCTTGGTGGTCAAGGACCTGTTGAAATGGATGCGCATCATTTGAATCTGGCGAACGAAGAGCAGACCCGCAAAACGGAACTTGAACGCATATTGGCCATTCGAAAGGAATTATCGGACATAAGGCATATGAAAAAAAAGCAGTAACCAAATTCCATGGGACCACTTCATGATGCTTGAAGTGGTTTTTTCGTTAGGCGCGTGCCCAGAGGCACGTATCTTCTAGCCGGTGAAAGTCCGGTCATGGGAGGGGCCAAGCCCCCATGTAGCTAGGATGCCTGCGTACGGCGAGAGCTTTGCGTAGAAGCGCATCGACAAAAGTCATGTCAGAGACAAGGCGAGCGACATACCAGGCCGTAACATCAAGTGAATCCTGCCGCGTCGTCAAAAAGGCCTCGCAAGAGGGACAAGAGGAAGCCGAACCTCGGCTTAATGGGTGAAGGCCACGGAAACTGTTACGAACTTGGAGCGGCAGTGAAGAATCCTCCGGCGTAAGGGGATCGGCATGGTATGAAAGAGGATACAGTGAACTGGGGAGACCCTCCCCTGCACGGTTTTTTTTTTTGAAACCGTAACGAAGTGGTCCATAAGTCCAAAAGATGAAATGATCAACTTGCAGGAAGGGAGTCCGAGGGGCTCATAGTACTGAGGAACGACAGGACAACACAACCTGTCGGAGGGAAGGAGCCCTGCTTTGTTCATGTTTCTTAAGGAGGTACGAGCTAGTGAATGCCGAAGGGCTAACAACACCAAAAGAAAACGTTCAACAACTCCAAGAGAAGCTAGGTCATGCGGCCAAGGAAAACAAGAAGCGAAGATTCCATGCTCTGTATGACAAGGTCTATAGAAGGGATATTCTGTGGGAAGCATGGAGGCGAGTGCGCGCGAACAAAGGTGCAGCGGGTGTGGATGAACAAACCCTTTCGGACATTGAGAGGCAAGGTGAATTTCAGTTCATAGAAGAGTGCCACCGACTGCTGAAAGAAGGAGACTACCACCCTTCGGCTGTTCGAAGGAAGTACATCCCCAAGAAGGATGGAAAGCAGAGGCCTCTCGGCATCCCAACCATTCGTGACCGGGTCATGCAAATGGCAACGAAGCTTGTCATTGAACCTATCTTTGAAGCAGATTTCCAAGAATGTTCGTTCGGTTTTCGCCCGAAACGGGGTGCCAAACAAGCGCTGGAACGAATCCGTAAAGCATGCAACCGCAAAGGAAACTGGGTGGTCGACGTCGACATCCAAGGCTACTTCGATAACATCAACCAAGAGAAACTAATGAAGCTGATCGCCATGCGAATCAGTGATCGTCGTATCTTGAAATTGGTGAGAAAGTGGCTTGTTGCGGGAGTTATGGAAGAAGGAAGTGTCCGGCGCTCGGATTTAGGCACGCCACAGGGCGGAGTGATTTCGCCTTTACTAGCAAACATCTATCTGAACTACTTCGATCTATTGTGGGAACGCCATGGGAAACAATGTGGAGAATTAACGCGATATGCAGATGACTTTGTGGTCGTATGCAAAACCAGAAAAGACGCTATGCGTGCCTACGAACTCATCCAGAGGATTATGGAACGATTGGAGCTAACCCTGCATCCGACCAAAACACGGATTGTTGGTTTATGGACAGGCGAAGAAGGCTTTGACTTTCTGGGGATGCATCACCGCAGAACGAAAACAGAAACGTCCAAAGCACGAGTGTATTATTCAACACAGCAATGGTTAACTTCAAAAGCGGAAGCGCGGATTCGCGAAGTGGTGAAGGAGCGCTTAGCGCCACCAAGTATGCGAAAGTACGCTTTCCAAGAACACGTTGCATGGCTGAACCCCAAGATCCAAGGTTGGCGAAATTACTACCATACGTTTTACGGTAAACGGATATTAGCCAAATTAGACTGGTATATTCTACAGCGGTTCACAAGATGGTATGCGAAGAAACGGCAACGAGCGAGATGGATAGGGTCCTATTCAGAGGTGAAGTATTTGGCAAAATTACATGGATTGAAGAAGCTCTTGTAGTCCGCACGCTCATGAATGACGAACATCGGAAAGCCGTATGAGGGAAAACCTCACGTACGGTTTGATGAGGAGGGGCTGGGAAGACCAGCCCTTTACTCTAGTACGTACATTTGGATATCGATTTTTAACTGTGTAACGCATCAAATCGTGAGTAAAGAAGATTTTTTTTCAATCACAGCTTTTATTGTTGAAACACTTTGTTCGATGGATTGATGGGTTGTGTCAACAATATTGGATTCATAGCAACCCAAATTGTTAAACTGCTCCCACATGTTCTCTACCAACTCAATGTTGGAGTTGTTGTCCGGTTTGGTGCGATTGATTGCTCTAAGAACCAAGGACCAACAATTCCATCTATAATGACATCGTACCCGCCACGTGCAAAACATTTTGCAGCTTCCAAAAAGGCTCTAACGCCAAATAGCCCCCACCAATTTTGAAAGGAGCGGGAGGGCTATGCGTCAAAAAATTGAAGAGCGTTGTGCCCTTACTTTCCCTTATGGGTGTTCAGACCCTGATACACAGCAACGGCCAATGCAGAACCGACAAGCGGGGCGATTAGAAACACCCATAATTGGGATAAGGCTTGTCCGCCGAGCAAAAGAGCTGGTCCCAAGCTTCTTGCAGGGTTGACGGACGTTCCCGTCAAGGCGATGCCAAGAATATGTACGAAAGCGAGCGTCAGTCCGATGACCAGACCGGTGATGTTTCCATTGCTTTCATTGGAGGTCACGCCCAGAATCGTGTAAATAAATACGAAGGTTAAAACGACCTCGACAATGACCGCCATGAACGCTGTAATCCCGATCCCGTAGCCAGGGCCGAAACCGTTTTGACCGAGCCCCGTCGTGGGCATGCCTGCGGAGACGATGATGGCGTACAGAAGGGCAGAGGCCGCGATCGCCCCAAGGATTTGCGAAATAACGTACCCGATAAAGTCGCTACCCTTTAATTTACGGCTCATGAACATGGCGAGTGAAACCGCCGGGTTGATATGGCATCCCGAAATCGGTCCGATCACGTAGGCCATCGCCACAATAGACAACCCGAATGCCAATGCAATGCCCAAATATCCAAGCTCTCCCCCTGCCGTTGCGGCACTGCCACAGCCGAATAGAACCAGAACAAAAGTTCCAATGAATTCAGCAGCATACTTCTTTAATGAAACGTTCATAACCTACCTCCAAAGAAATAAAAATCCTTTTTGATATTAAACGAAACGAGTATACAAAAACTGTACAAGAAAGAGGGTATGACCAGTTCTCGAAATGAAAAGGCAATCTTCACGGTTTTAAGACGACGGACGTTTGATATCGATCGCCTTTGTGGAGTGTGCAGCACCTAAATGATATAATTTCTACAAAGAATAGGATAGGGAGGCAAGGCCAATGAGAGATGAGCTCTTGGAACGGCTCGAAGCTTGGCATGAAGAGGATGAATTCGAAGAAATCGTGGATTCGATTACAGAGATCAAGGAGGAAGAGCGGGATTATGCCCTGGTCAGCCATCTGGGGAGAGCGCTGAATAATTTGGAGCGTTACGAAGAAGCAGTCGAGCAGTTCTTGTCGGTTGCGGAAGAGGGACAGGATGACCCGCTCTGGCATTATCGCATCGGTCTGGCTTATTATTATTTGGAGCAATATGAGCATGCCCGTGAAGCCTTTGAAAAGGCAGACCGACTGGATCCGGGAGATGAGGATACGCAAGAATTTCTGGAATGGATTCGGAGCAAAACCAAAACCGATGAGAAGGCTGTAGAGACAGCCCAATCTGCCGCCGGAACCCCAATCGAAACGGCAAGCATTGGCGAAGCGGAAATCGGGGATTTTTGGGATGATCACGCAGAAACCGCAGAACAATTTGTGTTGGCCCCGCCGACCGATGAGCAGATTGCTGCCGTGGAGGAACAATTGGTTTTCAAGCTGCCCACATCCTATATTAAAATGATGAAATTACATAATGGTGGAGTCCCCCGTTATCGGTATTTCCCTGTCAGCGATGCGGACGCTACCGAGAAGAGACGCATTGAGATTTCGGGCATGTTGGGCATTGGGCGGGAGAAGAAACACTCGCTGTGTGGAGAAGCCGGCAGCCGATTCATCATCGAGCAGGGAGGCTACCCGGAAATTGGCGTAGTGCTATGCGAGTGCCCGGCTGAGTCAGAGGTAGTGATGCTGGATTATCGGGCATCCGGGAATGCTGGCGAGCCCGAGGTTGTTCATATCGATAAAAACCAAGGTTACAAGATCACTTGGCTGGCTCCCGATGTTGACACCTTTATTCGGGGTTTGGTGAATGAGGAAAATCGTTCTCCCAACTTCCAAGGTTCACTTTAAGGAAACAGGCGAATCTTCAAAAAGCAGGTGATCGGATGAGGTTTAGCACTACGCCATACTTCAGCGTATTCCGGATGGCGCCGGTTCTGGCTCTGGTTCTCTTCATGACGGCGTGCACTTCGTACACCAAAGTGTCTTCGGAAGGGGTTAAAGCTTTCAGGCAGGATATCAAGCAGAATTTCCCACTTATCCAAAAGACGGAGGTTCGTTACTCTACTCCTAGGGTTGAAGTTACTTACAAGCTCAAAGAAGAACTTAATGAAGCAGAGGTGCAGCTTCTTTTTACGAAGACCCAAGCATTCATGACGAGTCCATCCTTTCAAAGCGAGGTGATTGATGGTCAGTACCGTATAAAGTATCCAAGTTGGGGCGACCCGGAGCTTGCAATTACTTTAACGGTTCGCGGAGAAGATGCTGCGGTCTACCGGTTCATCTGCATGCCAGAGAACGTCGAAACGGATAAAGATGAACCAGTGTACACTCACTGGTATGTATACACTGAGGATGATGCGGAAGGAAAGCCTTATCCCGATCAAAAAACGGAAATCAAAAAATGAAGGTGGCCTGAGCCTCTTAACAAGGGTTCAGGCTATTTGTTTTGTCCTAGAGTACTACGGGGGATGAGTCTGTTTCTATTTATACAGATAGTGTATGGGAAGCTGAATTTTACTCTTAGCATGAAACCAGCAGATGTCGCATTTCATATGATTATCCGTCTGGAACGACGAATCCGTATTCTTGAGGTTCGCTTCGAACCGTAGGTGCACAGTAAACCTATTAGATTAATGTTGATAAGTTAGGTTGCGGCCCATCATCGAGATCTTATTAAACCCGGGCAGATGTCCACACAGCCGCCCTGATTCAGGCATACACTTTATCGTGATCTGCGATGAAGAGGAGGAACGAACAGATGGTGACCATGGAACCGATCGTGGTGGAAGGGCATGTTCTGACAGGCGTGGAAGTGAAGCTGCCCAAAACCACTTTGCTGACGATAAATACGTCGAAGGGATACATCATGTGTGGTGCCTTGGACGTTGGGCTGCTGAATGAGAAGCTAGGGGACCGTAAAATCATTGCTGCCCGTGCGGTCGGCGTACGCACGTTGGATCAGCTGCTGCATGCGCCAATGGAATCGGTAACGACCGAAGCCGAAGCGATGGGCATTACCGTGGGCATGAGCGGCGTCGAAGCTCTATTGAAAATGATTTAATTTCGATTTAATTACGACATGATGACAGAAGGCTCCCGGAGGGGAGCCTTCTTTATTTTTATTAATATTAAGCCTGTTCGTCCGCAAACAATGCGGCAAGGTTTTCGTTAAACGGTGCGCGCACGACGCCTTTTTCCGTGATGATGGCCGTTACATATTCGTTCGGGGTCACGTCGAACGCAGGATTGAACACTTTGACGCCTTGCGGCGCCGTGCGTTTGCCAAATCCTTCGGTGACTTCCTCGGCTGCGCGTTCTTCGATCGGAATGAGATCGCCGGACGGCGTGGACAAGTCGATGGTGGACAGCGGGCTTGCCACATAGAACGGAATATTGTGGGCCTTCGCCAATACGGCGAGGCTGTACGTGCCGATTTTGTTGGCTACGTCGCCATTGGCCGCCACGCGGTCCGTACCAACGATAACGGCTTGAATCCATCCTTTGGACATGACCATGCCGGCCATGTTGTCGCATAGCAGCGTAACGTCGATGCCGGCTTGCTGCAGCTCGAATGCAGTCAGGCGTGCGCCTTGCAGCACGGGACGGGTTTCGTCCGCAAATACCTTGAGTTCGATGCCGCGTTCCTTGGCAAGGTACATCGGCGCGGTCGCCGTACCGTATTTGGCCGTAGCGAGTCCGCCGGCATTGCAGTGCGTCAGCACGCCCATGCCGTGCTCGAAGAGTGGCAGCGCATTTTCACCGATCATACGGCACACTTCCTCGTCCTCTTTTTGGATCAACAAGGCTTCCGCTTCCAAGGCGGCGCTGCCGTCATCGATGGAGGCTCCGGCTTGAGCCAATTCCTGCGCTTTGTTCAACATGCGATCCAGTGCCCAGAACAGGTTCACGGCTGTAGGACGCGATGTAGCCAGGTGGGCGCAGATCGATTTGACATGTTCCAGCCATCCTTCGATGGATGAGCCGTCATAAGCTTTGGCACCCAGCACCACGCCAAAGGCAGCAGCGATGCCAATGGCTGGCGCTCCGCGGACCTTCATGGAGTGGATGGATTCCCATACTTCTTCCGGCGTGTACAGCTTCAGCATAACGATGCTTTCGGGAAGCAGTCGCTGATCCAGCATTTCAAGCTTGTCCTGTTTCCATACAAGGGAAGACAGAGGTTGATAATCGGTTGTTGTCATGGTGTTCCCCCGTTCCTGTTTTTAGCGTTCCAGCGTGGATCCCGCCGCAGCCACGGTATCGAGCAGTTCGTCGATCGAATTCAAGCTGCGGTTACTTTTAATCAATGCTTTGCCGATGGCCAGCGATTTGCGTTGGGCCCGCTCGCGGGAAGCGGCATCCTTAATCGTGTCGATATCCGCGACGTGGGCAAGGCCGACGATGCGCCGGACCATTTTGGCGCCGGCAAAACCGGCAGTGTCACGCAGCAGTTTTTGTACATAATGATCCTCATAGCCCCGGGCTTTCGCCACAGGATCGAGCAAATGGGTTGTCCATAAGGCACGGAAACGGGATTCGAATTCGGTCCATACATCCCGTACCATGTCCAGCATTTCGATTTCGCGAGCCTTCCGGGCAGCGTCATCCTGAATCCACCCCGGCACGGCAGCGTAATGAAGCAGCAAATTGGCCAGCACCGCGCCGATATCGAAACCCATCGGTCCGTAATATGCAAATTCCGGGTCGATGACTTTGGTCGATTCCGGGGTAACGAAGATGCTTCCAGTGTGAAGGTCGCCGTGGATTAAAGCTTCGCCATGGGTCAAAAACTTTTCCCGCAGCAGCGCAACTTCAAGATGCAATGCTGCATCCGTGCGAAGGGCTTCGGCCTCATCCTCGATGGAGGCTTCATAGTTGTTTTTTTCCGCAATGCGGTAAGGTTCGTCGAAAATCAAGTCTTCCGTAATCTTGCACTGGTCAGGGTTGATGAAGCGGCCCTGTTTCTCTTTTTTCGATTTCTGATCCATGCCCAGGTCCGAGGTGAAAAACAGCGTCCGCGCCATGAATTCTCCGATATGGCGGGCGAAGAGCGGATAAGACATGCCGTCGATCAGGCCTTTGCGCATAATGGTGTGATCGCTCAAATCCTCCATCACCGTCAAAGCAAGAACGTCATCATAATGGTAGACCGCCGGGACCGATCCCGGACAAATGCGATATTGCTCCTGCAAAATTTCCCTTTCAATCCGGGCGCGCTCCAAGGAAAGGGGCCAAGACTCACCGACGACTTTCGCATAAGGGAGGGCTTGTTTGATAATGATACTTTTATCGGAGTTTCGGTCCGTGATGTGAAAAACCAAATTCAGGTTGCCGTCGCCGATCTCGCGGCATTCCAACTCGGAATCGGCCGTGAATGGACCGGGTATCGTTTTTGCGAGTTCCATCGCGTCTTGGGAAGTCAATGGATGATATTGAGTCAAGGATGCCACCTCCATGGTTAAGAAAACAGAAAACCCACTTCTCTGCTTGGTATAAGTGTCAGTATATCGGAAATACCCGCGTTTTTGTACTTTTTTTTGCTGCAGGGCGTTCAAGCTTGGTTCAACCCGGGGAAGCATGGGTAAAATCAGGATAGGCCCGACGGAGAAAGTGCCCGGGAGATCACGAATCATTGGTAAAGTCTCTGTGGTGCCCGCGCATGAACCCGGGAAGCATGGCATGACAGGCTAATTTTAGATAAAGGATGGGATATGCATGGCTACAACAAATAAAACCAATCAAGCAAAAACCGTTCAAGAAATACTGAATCGTCAGGTGGCCAACCTGAACGTTCTTTACGTGAAAATCCACAACTATCACTGGTACGTCAAAGGTCCGCATTTCTATACATTGCATGTGAAATTTGAGGAATTTTACAACGAAATTACGGCACAGATGGACGAAATCGCCGAGCGTTTGCTGACCCTGAAAGGCAGCCCTGCCGCTACGATGAAAGAGTATCTGGAGCTTTCCACCATTCAGGAGGCATCCGGAAAAGAAGATGCAAACGCGATGGTCCAGAATTTAATCGAGGATTTCGCAACGCTGTCGAACGAGTATCAGGAGGGCATTGACGCTGCAGAGGAAGCGGAGGATCAACCGACCTCGGACATGTTGACCGGCTTTAAGGCCGATCTGGAAAAACACATGTGGATGCTGCGGTCGTTCCTTGGATAATAAATACTCACCCGGCTTGAAGGTTCCTCTTCCGAAAGGATAAGTTGTCAGAAATGCGCCAAGCAACTATACTGCTGACAAAGACCGATTCGGGAGGGGAACGACATGTCACAACCAACGGCTCCGGCTCTGAAGGAATGGGCTTCTGCGATCAAAGAGCTGGAAAGCGGCCGTCAAATTTTGGTGATGCGCAAAGGCGGCATCGTGGAGGAAACGAGGCATTTCGAACTGAAAAGCCCTGCTTTCTATTTGTATCCGACCTATGAGCACCAACGCAAAGAATTGATCAAGCCGGCAGAACAACCGCGTGTAGATGAATCCATGGCGGGGTGGTCCCCGGATCTGCAGGCGATCCAATTGACGGCGTACGCCGAAGTGACGAAGGATCTTGAGATCCGGGATCAGGAAACGCTGGAGCGACTGCAAGAATTTCATATGTGGACTTCGGATTTTGCGGAAGCGCGTTTAAAATGGAAAAGAAAAGATCCGCTTCATGTGCTGCTGCTTCGCGTATATCGTCTGAATGAGCCGATGGAGATCCCTGTGCTGCCCGAATACAATGGCTGCAAATCTTGGATTTCCGTTCCTAATGGTCAGGTGCTGCGCGAAATGACGCCGGTGCTGGACGTTGCGGAATATGACAGACGGGTGAAGCGAATTGAAGAAGCGCTGCGAGCGGATTAACGCGGAAAGGACTTGTCCATAATCTGGATAAGTCCTTTTTTTGGCTTTACAAAGAAAGGGTCCAAGATGCCGTTTGTCAATTTCAGTGATTTTTCTCACTGTTCAATTGCCGCGGCACCGCATTCTAATTTGATTCAAGTCCCGATTTATTATAGAATCATGTAGAATAATGTTTGAAGGAAAGACATCCTTTCTTTAGGAAATGTCTTGATAATCAGTGAGAATCAGATTAGAATTATTCTAAAGTTCTATGCTGATGGTTGAAGACAACCGGAAATTCAGGGGAAGCCCTGTTCAGATACAATGATGGGTGCTTTTTCGTTTTGACAGCTAACATCAATTCTACCAATGGAGGGAAACAATACACATGGCTACGAATTTCGTCATCGAAGGTCTGAAAGCGGAGATCGAAGGCAAAGAAATCCTGAAAGGAATCAACCTGCAAATGAAAGGTGGAGAAATCCACGCGATCATGGGTCCGAACGGAACAGGTAAGTCCACGCTGGCTTCCGCATTGATGGGACATCCTAAATATGAAGTAACCGATGGAACCGTAACGCTGGACGGTGAAGACCTGCTGGAGATGGAAGTGGATGAGCGCGCACGCGCCGGTCTGTTCCTGGCCATGCAATATCCGAGCGAAATCGCAGGCGTAACCAACTCCGATTTCCTCCGCAGCGCAATCAATGCACGTCGCGGCGAGGGCAACGAGATCTCCCTGATCAAGTTCATTCGTCAAATGGAAGGCAAAATGAAAGATCTCGACATGAACCCGGAATTTGCGCATCGTTACCTGAACGAAGGTTTCTCGGGCGGTGAGAAAAAACGGAACGAGATTCTGCAAATGATGCTGCTTGATCCAAAAATCGTTGTACTGGACGAAATCGACTCCGGTCTCGATATCGACGCTTTGAAAATCGTAGCGAATGGCGTCAATGCCATGAAGAGCGAAGATCGCGGTTTCTTGATCATCACTCACTACCAACGTTTGTTGAACTACATCACGCCTGACTACGTTCACGTTATGATGCAAGGCCGTATCGTCAAATCCGGCGGTCCTGAGCTTGCTGAACGCCTTGAAGCAGAAGGTTACGATTGGGTTAAAGAAGAACTGGGAATTACAGACGAAACTGTAGGCCAAGAAGCGTAAAGACTAAACGGAGGAGGAAATTTCATGACTACACAAACCATTCTTCCGGTTGAATCTGAAGCGCTTCGCGCCTTGTCGGAAAGCAATCAAGAACCCGGCTGGCTGACTGAGCAGCGTCTTGAAGCACTGAAGCTTGCAGGCGAACTCGCGCTTCCCAAACTGGAAAAGCAAAAAATCGAACGCTGGAATATCAGCGAATATGGAACATATAAAGCAGCGGAAGCCCTGACTTCCCTGGATGATGCTCCTGCGAGCATCAAAGACCTGGTACAGGATCAAAACGAAGGCGGTCTGGTCATCCAGCGCAATTCCGGCAACGTATACGCGAAACTGTCGGAAGAGCTCGCGGCCAAAGGTGTTATTTTCACGGATCTCGCTACGGCGGCTCGTGAACATGAAAACCTGGTGAAACCGTACCTGAATACGGCTGTCAAAGCCGATGAGCATTCGATTGCTGCGCTGCATGCAGCGCTTTGGAACGGTGGAGTATTCCTTTATGTTCCTAAAAACGTGGAAATCGAAGTGCCTCTGCAAGCCGTTTTATTGACCGATGATGCTTCTGCCACATTTGCGCCGCACGTGCTGGTTGTTGCGGATACGAACAGCTCCGTTACTTACGTGGATAACTATGTTTCGAGCGAGCTGTCTGCACCTGTATTCCATAACGGCGTCGTAGAAGTCATCGCCAAAGCTGGCGCGAAAGTGCGTTATGCGACAGTCCATCAAATGGATGCCCAAGTGACGGACGTATCGTTCCGCCGCGCTGTTCTGGAGAACGACGCAACGATCGAATGGATCGTCGGGGAAATGAACAATGGAGATACGGCGAGCAACACGATGAGCGTGCTTAAAGGCAATGGCTCGAACTCCGATTCCAAAGTAATCGCGGTAGGTTCGGGATCGCAAAAAATCAATTACACGACCGAAGCACGTCACTTCGGTAAAAATACACCATCCCAAATGATCACACGCGCTGTGATGCGCGAAGAAGCTTCGGCGATCATCAACGGAATCACGAAGATCGAAAAAGGCGCAACCAAAGCGGACGGACAGCAAACCGAGAAAGTGTTGATGCTGAGCCCGAAAGCACGCGGAGACGCTAACCCGATCCTCCTGATCGATGAGGATGACGTAACGGCAGGTCACGCTGCTTCGGTAGGCCAAGTCAATGCAGAGCAGGTTCATTACTTGATGTCGCGCGGGATTAACCGTACGGATGCGGAACGCCTGATCATCATCGGCTTCCTAGCTCCGGTGGTGGCGGATATTCCTTTGGAAGCATTGCGTACCCAATTGCAATCCCTGATCGAACGGAAGCTGGGTCGATGAACCCATCCATCCGCGAGCAGTTCCCGATCCTCCACCAGGAAATCAACGGACACCCGCTCGTATATCTGGACAATGCGGCGACGTCGCAGAAACCGCAGTCGGTTATCGATGCGATTAAGCATTATTATGATTTTGAGAACTCCAACGTGCATCGCGGAGTTCATACGCTTGGAAGCCGGGCAACGGACGCCTACGAAGGCGCTCGCGAGAAGGTTGCCAAATTCATCAATGCCCGTCGCACGCAGGAGATCATTTTCACCCGCGGCACAACGACGGCTTTAAATATCGTCGCTTCTTCCTATGCACGCTCCGTGTGCAAGGAAGGCGACGAAATCGTGATTACGGCGATGGAGCACCACAGCAACCTGATTCCATGGCAGCAAGTGGCCAAGGCAACTGGAGCGACGTTGAAATACATTCCGCTTCAGCCGGACGGCAATATCGATCTGGCCGATGTTGAGAAAACGATCACGGGCAATACTAAAATTGTCGCGATCGCTTATGTATCCAATGTGATGGGTGTCATCCATCCAGTGAAACAAATTGCCGAAATTGCGCATCGCAACGGTGCCGTTATCGTTGTGGACGGAGCGCAAAGCACACCGCACATGAAGGTTGACGTGCAGGATCTGGACTGTGATTTTTATGCGCTTTCCGGCCACAAAATGTGCGGTCCTACCGGAATTGGTGCGCTTTACGGCAAAAAGGCGCTGCTGGAGTCCATGGAACCCGTCGAGTTCGGCGGTGAAATGATTGACGATGTCGGTCTTTACGATTCCACCTGGAAAGAGCTGCCGTGGAAGTTCGAAGGCGGTACGCCGATTATTGCCGGTGCAGTAGGGCTTGGCGCTGCGATTGACTTCCTGGAGCAGATCGGCATGGACGAAATTGCCCGGCATGAGAGCGTGCTGGCGGCGTATGCCACAGAACGCCTGTCTGAAATCGGTGGACTGACCATCTATGGACCTGCCAAACGCCATGTCGGAGTCGTTACCTTCAATCTGGGCGACGTTCACCCGCATGATGTGGCAACCGTGCTTGACGCCAGCGGAGTCGCCATTCGTGCCGGACACCACTGCTGCCAGCCATTGATGCGTTGGCTGCAGGTCAGCGCGACGGCTCGCGCCAGCTTTTATCTGTATAATACCGAACAAGATGTGGACCGGCTTGTCAGCGCCTTAATCCAGACAAAGGAGTATTTTGGCGATGCAACTTGATGATCTGTACCGGCGAGTCATAATGGACCACTACAAAAACCCGCGCAACCGCGGAACGTTTGATAATGAAGCCGTCACGGTGGACTTGAACAATCCAACCTGCGGCGACCGGATTTCACTGCAGCTTATGTTGAAGGACGGAATCGTTCAGGAGGCCAGATACACGGGAGAAGGCTGTTCCATCAGCATGTCTTCGGCGTCGATGATGACCGAAGCCATCCAAGGCAAAACGATGGAGCAGGCGCTCGATCTGGCGAACCGTTTTTCCTCACTGATGAAAGGGGAAGAAGTTGATTTCGACGATTATGAAGATCTCGAAGCCCTATCCGGTGTGAACAAGTTCCCTGCACGCATCAAATGTGCCACTCTGGCCTGGAATGCACTGCGCAAAGGAATTGACGATGAGGACAATGTACAATAACGATAGGGAGGTAGAGCAAGATGGCTAAAAAAGCACCAGAATTGGAAGAGTACAAATATGGTTTTCGCGACGAACACAAATCCATCTTTCAAACCGGTAAAGGTCTGACGGCTGAAGTCGTCACCGAAATTTCCCGGATCAAAAACGAACCGGAGTGGATGCTGGAGTTTCGTTTGAAAGCTCTGAAACAATTTGAAAAGATGCCAATGCCGAAATGGGGCGGAGATCTGGACGAATTGGATTTCAACGATATTCAATACTATGTTCGTCCTTCCGAAAAACAAGGGAAAACATGGGAAGAGGTACCTTCCGAAATCAAGGAAACGTTCGACAAACTCGGTATTCCTGAAGCAGAGCAAAAATTCCTGGCAGGGGTATCCGCTCAGTACGAGTCCGAGGTTGTATACCATAACATGCAAAAGGAACTGGAAGACCAAGGCGTGATCTTCATGGATACGGACACTGCGCTCAGAGAGCATCCAGAAATTTTGCGCGAATATTTCGCAACGGTCATTCCGCCGGCAGACAACAAATTTGCTGCATTGAATAGTGCGGTATGGTCCGGAGGCAGCTTCATCTACGTTCCAAAAGGCGTGAAATGCGAAGTGCCTTTGCAAGCCTATTTCCGGATCAACTCCGAAAATATGGGACAATTCGAGCGTACGCTGATCATTGCGGACGAAGACAGCTTCGTTCACTATGTTGAGGGCTGTACGGCTCCGATCTACAGCACCAACTCGCTGCACAGTGCGGTCGTTGAGATCATCTGTAAGAAAAATGCCCGCGTTCGTTACACAACGATTCAAAACTGGGCGCCAAACATCTATAACCTCGTAACCAAACGTGCGGTTGCCGAAGAAAATGCAACGATGGAATGGGTCGATGGCAACATCGGTTCCAAACTGACCATGAAGTATCCTGCGGTTGTATTGAAAGGCCGCGGAGCGAAAGGTTCCGTTCTGTCCATCGCGGTAGCAGGCAAAAACCAACATCAGGATGCAGGGGCGAAAATGATTCACCTTGCACCGGATACAACGTCCACGATCGTATCCAAATCGATCAGTAAACATGGCGGTAAAGTAACGTATCGCGGACTGGCTTCATTTGGCCGTCAGGCTGAAGGCGCCAAAGCCAACATCAAGTGTGATACACTCATTCTCGACAATGAGTCCACATCCGATACGATTCCTTACAACGAAATCATGAACGATAACATTGTGCTGGAGCATGAAGCAACGGTATCCAAAGTATCCGAGGATCAGCTCTTCTATCTGATGAGCCGCGGATTGACCGAAGCGGAAGCGACGCAAATGATTATCATGGGCTTTATCGAGCCGTTCACCAAAGAACTGCCGATGGAATACGCGGTAGAGATGAACCGTTTGATCAAATTCGAGATGGAAGGCAGCATCGGTTAATCGATCGTTGGCATCCAACAGGACCAAGGGATATCCCTTGGTTCTTTTTTGCGTTTCAAATCGGCAGGATAACTTTGTTATTTTTTTGCTTTTCATAGGAAGATGGGGAGTATAATAGGATCAAAAACACAGTCAAATTGTGGGACATGTGCATCTACTAATCGAAAAGGATGGTGATTCCATTTCCATGAGCATGAATCCATTCGAAGGATACCGCGTCACAAGTTCATTTGGCTATCGGATCCATCCTCTTCATGGAGGGCAGACATTTCATCGGGGGATAGATTTGGTCAAGGTGCCTTGGAATGCGCCTGTATTTGCATTTATGGACGGCATTGTGCGCTTTGCTGCCGAGGGGGCTACTGGTTCGGGATTCGGCGGTTACGGCCTTACAGTAGCGTTGGAGGACCATCGGGGCTACCTGCATTGTTATGCCCATTTGTCCAGCATTGGCGTACGGAAAGGCCAAAAGGTAAAACGTGGACAGCGGATCGGCAATCAGGGAAGCACCGGGCAGAGCACGGGCCCTCACCTTCACTACGAAATACGCAAAAATAGCGCCCCTTCCTATGGCTATACGGCTAGTGAAGACGGTGTAGTGGAACCGGAAGCCTACTTGAAATCTGAATACGGCACGAACGGGGAGGAGCATGCGCCCATGACAAATGAAGAGAAGCTGGCCTTTGAGGCGTTGCAGAAAAAGGTGGATGCTCAGGCAGCTTGGGTGGAGCAGCAGAAAAAGTTAGCCAATATGAGCTGTCCGGCCTGGGCAAAAGACGCATATGACTATTATCGTAAATATATGCTGACGGAGACGGGCAGTTATGATTTTTGGCGGATGCTGGTGATCATGTATCGTAAAGAAAAAGGGTTATCGGTGACTTCGCAGTCTGATGGGGGAACAGCCTAAGTAGAGTCCTAAAATCGTCCTAAATTCATCCGATGGACTGCGTGGTATGCAAGTGTGAAGGAAGGGGACGGATTGCGAGTGTGGATTTAAAAAAGGGAAGCCTGTGGTCAGGCTTCCCTTTATAGCGTTTTGCTGGACGGTCATCGATTAATTCGTATAAATTTCAACAATGGCAATATCCCTTTCCTTGGCCAAATCGATAAAAGCGGAGGAAGTTTGAACCAGTGGCCGGAAGTAATCGGCAGGATTATTCATGACGATCAGGCCGTTTTCTCCTGTAGAGAGCAGGACGCGCTTGCCGATAAAATTCGGAAGCATATGCTTGATTAATTCCTGTGTGGCTTCCCCATTCAGTTGTCCGAAACTGAGGCTGTACAGCTCGCACAGAACTGAAATCAGTTCCTGTTTAGTCTGATATACCCTGTTTGTGGTCATCGCGCTGTATACGTCTGCCACAGCCGTGATGCGGGAGTACGGATGAATTTCATCCCCCTTCAGGCCCAAAGGATATCCGCTGCCATCCTCGCGTTCATGATGCTGCAGCGCTACGGTAGCAAGAATTTCGCTTTGCGTGGATTTCTTGATAATCTCATATCCATAAGAGGTATGTTTCTTCATCTCTTCGAATTCTTCGTAAGTCAGCTTGCCTGGTTTATGTAGAATTTCAGCAGGGATTTTTGATTTCCCGATGTCATGCAGGTAGCCTGCCTTGGCTACGGTAAGGCATTCATCCGGATCGTATCCCATCCAGCAGGCGATGTAGAATGATAGCATACCTACTTGCAGCGAATGGTTATATGTGTATTCGTTGTCTCCATCCAGCATCAGGAGAAGGGAAACAACGTCTTTTTGTTTTTCCAGTTGGGTGGTGAGGGGAACGACGATCTCATTCACCTGCTCATCGTCAATGAACCCTTTCTCCAGCGCTTGTTTGAATAACACTTCAGTACCTTTGATCGTATCGTCAAACAGAGTTTGTAACCGACGGGTTTGATCGGAAGGCAAGGTTTGTGCATCAGAGTGTTCGTTGGATGCTGTGTGCTCTACATCTGCATAATCGATTCCATGTTGCAGCAATTTGAAAATATCGTCTTCGCTGAGTGTGGAACCTTTCATCAGCATGTGGAGACCTGTACTGTTGTATACATCGCTTTTTAACAGATCGCCAGGTTTAAGATCAGTAACATGCACTCTCACGTATAAACCACCTTTTCCTCGACTTATATCGACACATATAGTAATAATAACAAGAAAAAAATGGGTTGACAACGACTTATTTACTGATCCATGTGAGCTTTCAAGAGATGGAAAGACTAATTATCAAGGTTTTTGGTAGGGTCCCATGGACCTAGTTGGTGCCCTTTCCATTCAGCACCATCTTCCCATATTTCTTTTTTCCAGATCGGTACGGCCTGCTTCAGCCTTTCGATCGCATAACGGCTGGCATCATAACAATCGCTGCGGTGCGGAGAGGACACCGCAATGACAACGCTAATCTCCTCGACATCCACTTTACCTATGCGATGGCTGATCGCACACTGCACGCCAGGCCAGCGTTCGGAAATTTCCGCTCCGATGGCCGCCATTTGAGATAAGGCCATCGGAACATATGCTTCGTATTCCAGATGAACCGTTCGTTGTTCTCCCGTCATTTCACGCGTCGTGCCGACGAAAGTCAGCGTTGCTCCATGGTTTGCGGTGATCACCAGTCTGGTCGTGGCTTCGACGGATAAAGGGGAGGAAGTGATCATGTACATGCCATCCGGCGTCCGGTGCTCGGCGGCGGTGATGGCGGGCTGGTCAGGCGATGCATCGGAGCCGTCTCCTCCGGATACAGGCGGAATCAATGCAAGCTCATCCTGAGCCTGGATTGCTGCACTCGCCGGGGCATACTGCTGATTGACGGCCAGAAAAGCGGAGCGGATTTGCGCAGCCGCCTCAGGATAGGCGAGGGCAAGGCTTTCTTTTAACGAGGCAGCCGTGGGCTGTTCCCCGGGATAGTCATGTTCAAGGACAGACGTGCCGATTCGTTCGGCAATGCCTGCAAATAACTGAATTTTCAATTTCATGCTGGAGTTCACCTCTTTTTGATCTCTAAACCCTTTCAATATATCATAACGACGCCGAAAATGTTATGCTTATCTATTAGAGGAATATACGCATGTCAAGACCTATAATTGGCGGAAGGATGAGCCTGATGGAAAATGAGCGATTAACGATACTTCATACCAACGACATTCACAGTCATTTTGATTCCATGAGTTCCATCGCCGCTATGATTGAACGGGAACGGCGCGAAGCCGGAGCCTTTTTGGTTTTGGATATAGGGGACCACATGGATCGCATGGCGGTGGAAACGGAAGGAACACTGGGGTCGGCGAACGTCGACGTGATCAATCTGACGGGATATGACGTCATTACGATTGGCAACAACGAAGGTTTGACTTTTACGCCGGAGCAGCTGGCCAAGTCCTATTCGGGTTTGCAGTGTCCGGTCGTATGCGGAAACGTTCTGGATCAACGGACGGGCCTCCCTCCTGCCTGGATGAAGCCCTCCCTGATCGTGGATAAGGGCGGTTTCAGAATCGGCCTATTAGGTGCTACGGCGCCGTTTACGTCCTTTTACGAATTGCTTGGCTGGGATGTGTTGGACCCGGTGGAAACGCTTCGTAAACAGGCCGAGGCGATTCGTCCCGAGGTGGATGTCGTCATCGTGCTGTCCCATTTGGGACTGTCCACGGACCGCAGGCTGGCCGAGCAGACGGATAGCATCGATCTCATTTTGGGCGGACATACCCATCACGTGTTGGAGGAGCCTTTGATCATTGGTGGGACGGCGCTCGGAGCTGGCGGGAAATTCGGTCAGTGGCTGGGTAAAATGGTGCTCGAACGCAAAGCGGAATCGAGAAGGCCGGTTTTGGTGCACGGCGGCTGCGTTCCGCTCGACAGATCGCTGCTGGAGGAAAAGGTGGTGCTCGCGATCGAAACGGACCGGATGGCTGCCAATGAAGCGCTTCGGCAGACCGCGGTTATTAGCGACAGGACGCTAGCCATCGATTACGTGCACGAATCCCCCTTTGCCAATCTGCTGGCCCAAGCCGTGCGCCGCTTCACCGGCGCGCGGGTTTCGGTAGTCAACGCGGGCCAACTGCTGGGTGATTTGCCTTCAGGCGACATTACGAAAGGAATGTTGCATTCCCTATGTCCATCTCCGATCAATGCTTGTACAATAGTGTTAAAAGGCCGTCATCTCCGGGAGGCTTTGGAGCAGTGTCTGCTGCCTGAGTACACGGACAAGCCGATTATCGGATTCGGGTTCCGCGGGAATATTCTTGGCACGTTATGCGTGGACGGATTAGAGATCACTTTTGACCCTGATGGTGGTCCATATGAACGGATCCGTTCGATCTCCCTGGACGGGGAACCGCTTGGCGGCGAAGAGGAAATCGTGATAGGGACCTTGGACATGTTTACGTTTAATGTAGGGTATCCCTCCCTCGCCCAAGGAACAGAGACGAGGTACCGTCTTCCCGAATTCATACGCGATTTGATTGAAACGGAACTGAAAAGACCAGGGGCGCTGGACGAATGTTTGCGAACCCGCTGGCAACATATTTAACGAGACTTGCCTTCTGCTATAACGGCGGCTGTTGGCAATTACATCTACGGAGCGGGAGAGGATAGGCTGTGCGTCTGGTACATATAAACCTATTGCAGCCTGGCATGAAGCTGGGAAAACGAATATTTAGTGAAGAAGGTTTGGTCTTGCTTAGTGAGGGGGTCGAATTAACCAGTCGCTTGATTGCACGCCTCAAAGAGTTGGGGATCGGCTATGTATATATCAAGGACGCGGCCACGGACGACATTATCGTTCCCGACATGCTGCAAGAAGACACGAGGCGCAGGGCCCTGGTGGAGATCAGAAAGCAGTTCCAGAACATGTCGACGGTCAAAACAAAGAGCCGGATGCCGCATTTCGGCAAAGCGTTCAGCGGTTTGATGGATTCAATTCTGGACGATATCGGCGGCCAGAAGGAAGCGATGATCATGCTGATGGACATGAACACGAGCGATTTTGATCTATACAATCATTCTCTCAATGTATGTGTCTATACCCTGGTACTGGGTGTGGCTTCGGGGTATACAAGGCATCAGCTGACGGAGATCGGGCTTGGCGCACTGCTGCACGATATCGGAAAAACCCAGGTTCCGGCAGAAATTCTGCATAAGCCTGCCAGATTGAGTGATGAGGAGTTCAAAATCGTTCAGCAGCACACTACATATGGACACCGCATTCTGAAAGATGAACCCGGAATCCCGCTTCTGGCCGCCCATTGCGCACTGCAGCATCATGAACGGATTGATGGTAGCGGTTATCCTTTCGGTTTGAAAGGAAACGAGATTCATGAGTATGCCAAATGGCTGGCACTCGCCGATTCTTATGATGCGATGACAAGCAACCGGGTGTACCAGCAGGCCTTGCTGCCCCATCAGGCGGTTGAAGTGTTATACACGGGTTCGGGAACGCTCTACGAACAATGGATGCTGGCAAAATTTCGCGATTGCGTGGCCATTTACCCGATCGGTATATCCGTTATGCTCAGTACGGGCGAAGTCGGGGTAGTGTCCGCGATTCATCCGCGCATCCCGCAGCGCCCGCGGATCAGGGTGTTGAAAGATGCCGATGGGCAGATGCTGGCTCAGCCGTATGAGATCGATCTTACTACAGCGCTGTCGGTAATGATTACCGGTGTAGAAGGAGCGGAAAAGATCCCGCCCCAACTGGACTGCAATGAATTTTCCTAATTGCTCACATATGCGATTCGGAGGCGCTCAGATGCAATATCCAGGGCAGGCATGCCTGGAATTGCCGGGCGTTTTTGTCATGTAATGGACAGAGGCCTTCATCCCGAAGCCCGCAAAATTGTGCTATGATTAAAGGTAATTCCCATAAGATACAGATGGGATATGATATGAATCGAACTTTTTAGGTTAAGAAAAGGAATAAGGTGAAGAACAATGACCATGCTAAACTCAGGAGCGCCAGAATCAATCTTGCCGTTATCGCCTGCAAATGATCCGTGGGACCCGATCGTCTCACTTCGTAAATATGGCCGTCATGTACTGACCAGCGTAGAAATGACCGTAACCCATCTTTGCAATATGCGCTGCGAACACTGCGCGGTAGGAGATATGCTGACGATGCGGGAAGCGCCGTCCATGCCCATCTCCCTTATGCTGAAACGGCTGGATGAAGTCGAACACCTGCAAACGATCAGCTTGACGGGCGGAGAGCCCAGCTTCAGCCAGAAGACGGTGGACGAGATGATTATTCCTTTGCTGAAGTATGCGAAGGAACGCGGCATCCGTTCCCAGATCAATTCCAATTTGACGCTGGACATCGGCCGATACGAGAAATTGCTTCCTTACTTGGATGTCATGCATATTTCATTCAATTATTTGAATGCAGACGATTTTCATCAGGTTGGTTTTGCCAACAGCAACAGACCGGTTAAACGCGAGGTTGCTGTGAAAATGTACGAGAAAATGATTGAAAACTCGCGCAAGCTGAGTGAGGCAGGCATGTTCATTTCCGCCGAATCGATGATTAACTTCCGCACGCATGAGAAACTGGAAGGCATTCATCAACTGATTCGCGAAATGGGCTGCGTCCGCCATGAAGTGCATCCGATGTACAATTCCAATTTCGCGTCTTCGTTGCCAGTCCTTTCTCTGGAACATATGAGAGCAGCCATTCACCGATTGCTGGATGTGCGTGACAAGGACATGTGGATGCTGTTTGGCACATTGCCGTTTTTTGCTTGCAGTGCATCGGAGGAGGATCGTAAGTTGATCAGCCGCCTGCGCAGCGAGCCCAATGTGACGGTCCGCAATGACCCTGACGGGAGGAATCGCGTCAATGTCAACATGTTTACAGGGAACGTATACGTTACCGACTTCGCAGACATTCCCGCCTTCGGCAATGTGCAGGACCGGAAGCTGGACGACATCTTCCATGAATGGTCTGCGGAACATCCGCTAAACCAAACCGTCAACTGTTTCTGCGATGAGGCTTCCTGCTGCGGACCGAATCTGCTTGTGGCAGACATGTATTATAAAGGGATCGATTTCAAATCCCGAAAAGCCATTCTGCGTTAGGAATCCAGGTTTAATTCCTGCAAATAGATCATAAAGGGGAGCTTCGACTTGGATATTCATACGGAATTTCATTTCGGACAGCTGCTGTTTAATCTGTTTTGCGTGTTCATGCTCGTTTTTTTGAACGGCGTGTTCGTGGCAGCTGAATTTTCGCTCGTCAAGGTGAGGCAGACCCGGCTGACACAACTTCTGACCGAGGGGCATCGGCTTGCAGGCTACGCGCTCAAAGTCAACAGCAAGCTGGACGCGTATTTGTCTGCAACGCAATTCGGCATCACGCTGACATCCCTCGGGCTTGGATGGCTCGGTGAGCCGGCCATTTCCGAGCTGCTCGTACAACCGTTGATGAGCAAGCTCGGCATCACGGATACCGCATTGATCTCGACGGTTTCCGTCATCGTCGGCTTTTGTATCATTACTTTTTTGCACATCGTTCTCGGAGAGCTTGCTCCCAAGTCGCTGGCGATTCAAAAAACGGACGGCATCGCGATGCTGTTGTCGGCGCCTTTGCTCATATTCTATAAGGTGTTTTTCCCGTTCATTTGGGTATTGAATGCGTCGGCCAACGCATTGCTGCGCTTGGTCGGCATAGAACCGGCGAGCGAAAGCGAGGTCCATTCCGAAGACGAGCTTCGAATTCTGATGAAACAGAGCGCCAAGAGCGGCGTGATCGACAAGGATGAGATCAAATTGATGGACAACATTTTTGATTTCTCGGACATGCTCGCCCGCGAGGTCATGCTGCCGCGAACGGACATGCACTGTCTTTACGCGAATTTGCCGCTTGAAGACAACCTGAAAATCATTAACGAAACGAAGCATTCCCGCTATCCGGTTGCCTTGGAAGACAAGGACCAAATCATCGGATTCATCCATATCACGGACCTGCTATTGGCCGAACCTGAACGGCAGCAGGATTTGGCTTCGCTCGTCAGACCGATCCTGAATGTGCCCGAATCGATGGAAATCAGCCATGTATTACGTTTGATGCAGAGTAAGCACTCCCAGATGACGCTTGTTGTTGACGAGTATGGAGGCACGGCTGGACTATTGACTGCGGAGGAGATTTTGGAGGAAATTGTCGGCGAACTGTATGACGAGTTCGAGGATGAACGTCCGGATGTGGAGCGCAAGGACGGTATCTTTTCCGTGGACGGCCGCTGCCTGATTGAAGAAGTGAACGAGTGGACAGGTTCGGCGATCGAAGATGATGAAGTGGACACGATCGGGGGCTGGCTGTTCAAAGAGCTTGAAGGGAGCCCGTCTAAAGGAAAGGCCAAGAAACTGGACGATTACGTATTTGAAGTGGAAGAGTCTACGCGTCTGCGCATTACGAGAGTGAGGATATATAAGGATCTGCAATCCAAAGGACAGCTTGCGGATCAAGGTTTGGCGGGGCAAAGGCCGTCGCCACCGGGAGATTCCTTGAATTGAAGGGTGCAACGTTACACGGACTCTACTTGCTTGCGGCATACCTTATGAACATATTTGGACCTTTGGCTGTTGCGCATGGAGGCAACAAGCCAAAGGTCTTTTTTACTTTTACGCATCCAGGCGACAGGACAAAATTCCGGTATCTCCAAATCTCAACCCTTAATAAAATTCGGATTAACTTGGTCCGTAACGACATAAGGTTATAGTGACGCAACGGATTCGGCATATAGCGTTGTGCCTAAGAATCGTGTTTATTAAGGGAGGCGAGTTTCTTTGATTGATCCTCAGATTCGCGCATACAGGCCGTTTATTGGACCGTTTGACCCATGCAAACCGATGGAGATTCGAACCTATCTTGTCCCGCCCCAGCTGTTTATTCCGTTTCAGCCCATGGGGTGGCCCCAGTTCAGTCCGTCCGAGGCATTGAGAGCAGGCACGTTGTGGCCTGCGCTGTACAGTCCGTACACGTCGAAAAAGTTTGTGGAAAGCGAGGTGAAGGGGGATGGATGCTGACAAACCGAAGGCTGGCGACCTGAAATATTATGAGCTGCTTGAAGAGCTTCAGGCCTTGGATTTTGTGCTGGTAGAGCTGACGCTCTATTTGGATACGCATCCCGGGGATTATCAAAGCATCGAGCAATTCAACAAATTTGCGCAGGAGCGGATGCGGGTTGCCCATGAATTCCAGCAGTTGTACGGCCCGCTGCAGAACTTCGGCAATTCATTTTCCAAATACCCCTGGGAATGGTCCCAGTCTCCCTGGCCTTGGCAGGTATAATCGATGCCCGGATCGGCTGCTGCATCGTATGGGCTGTTTTGCGGACCATGAAAAAAGGCACTTCAACGATTTTCTTCCATCGGTTGAGGTGCCTTCGCATCGCCAAGTTGAGTTGCTGCTTCTAGCCATTTGCCATACGACATACACATGTTCTGAAGAAATGAAAACGTAGCGGCCCTGAAGCGGAACGGGAGCAAGGAACCACTTTGAACGGTAAAAGGAGGCGTATTGCATGTTTATCTATGAAAAAAAGCTGCAGTATCCCGTGCGGGTAAGCAAATGCGATCCCCATATGGCAAAGCTGCTCATGGAGCAATATGGCGGGGCGGATGGAGAGCTGGCTGCAGCGCTCCGATACATGAACCAGCGGTATACGATTCCGGATAAAGTCATTGGTCTGCTTAACGATATCGCGACAGAGGAATTCGCGCATCTGGAAATGATTGCCACGATGGTTTACAAGCTCACCAAGGATGTTACCGTCGAAGAGCTGGAGAAAGCCGGGCTGGACGCGCATTATGTCAATCACGACCGGGCGCTGTTCTACAGCAATGCCGCCGGCGTGCCGTTCACCGCAACCTATATCCAGGCAAAAGGTGATCCCATTGCCGACCTCTACGAGGATATTGCAGCAGAAGAGAAAGCGCGGGCTACATATCAATGGCTGATCGACATGACGGATGACGTGGATTTGCAGGACAGCCTCAAGTTTTTGCGGGAGCGGGAAATCGTGCATTCATTGAGGTTCCGCGAGGCCGTGGAAATGTTGAAGGATGACCGGGAAACGAAAAAAATATTTTAGCGTCTGCGGCCGAATGCCGTTTGCGATTCCCATCATGGCAAAAATGACTCATATGCACAACATAAAGCCCTCCATGGATCATATAGGAGGGCTTTCTCGTGATATGCTGGCCGTGCGGCCGTGTCGGCCGAATGGGCCAACCCTTTTCAGTATTCCACCACCATGGCAACATTTTGCCACCCTGCGCCGACCGTCCAGAACAGAACCTTGTCGCCGCGCTGGATCTGGCCTGACGTAATGGCCCGATGAAAGGCGATAAATGGACTGCTGGTCGAGGTGTATCCGAACTCATCGCCGATATATACGGCAACATCATCGGAGATTCCGATGTTTTTGGAAACGGCGCGGATGTTGGCGATGGAAAGCTGCGAGAAGCAGGCCGCTTTGATCTCGTCTACGCCGATTTCATTGCGTGACAGCATGGTAATAATGGATTCGGAAGCGGCATCCACGCAGATGGAGTCGTCGAACGGAATGAACTTGACATGAAGCGCGCCTGCATCCACTCCTGTTTGGCCAAGCTTGGCCAAGCCTTCTGCCGGAAACAGGGAGTTGTTGTACACGCAAGTATCCGTCTGATAGATGGAATCGATAAAACCGACAGCATGCTCGTCACGTTCGACGATGACGGCTGCCGCGGCTTCCCCGAAGTTGGCGAAATAGACCGGATCATCCGGGCTTGCATGAGGAGCGACATAATCGGAGCCGATGATCAGTGCCCGTCGTATGCGCGGGTTGCCCAGCATCTGGCGGCTCACCTGTTCAAAGGCCGCGGTCATTCCGGCACAGTTGGCATTGCTGTCGATGCAGATGGTATGGGAAGCTCCGTTGATCAGGCGATGAATCATCAAGGAATTCGTAGGGAAAATGTACTCCGGCGTTTGACTTGCGTAAGCGATAAGATCGATATCGGCGCCGGACAGCCCGGTTTTCTCCAGCACGTTGCTGGCGGCTTCAAAAGCCATGCTGAGCGAGTTTTCATCCTCGTTGTCGATTTTGTAACGCTGATCGCGACCCAGTGCTTTTAACAATCCGCGAATATCCACACCCCTTGCATCAAAATGATCAATGTAAAACGCATTGCCCACCTTGTTTGCTGGATGATAGATATCGATGTCTACGATACGAATTCCGGCCATGTTAATCTCCTCCCGCGGATAGATGACACCAGATGGTTCCGCCTGATTTATTGAGTGTTTAAGAAGTAACGGTCGATATGATTTCTAGATTGTCCAGACCAACGGTGCGTCCGAGACGGGATAGCTGCATTTTCAGAATGGCATTGTTTTCGAGCGTCAGAATAACCTTTTTGAAGCCGTCCTTTTTAAACATGGCCAAGCAGCCTTCCAGAAGGGGGACAATTTCCGGTGCAGTGACGTTCAGCTTTTTGCAATCGATGTGCAATTCGTATTCCGCCGGAGTGAGCTTTGCAACCGTGTCCTGATATGCCGAGATCGAGCGCAGCCCGTCCTCTTCGGAGAAAGAACCCTCCAATTCAATGTTTAACAGCTTTTTGGATACATCGGGTTTCAGAATAAAACTTCCCATAATCGTTCTCTCCTTCAAAATGAGTTAAGCTACCCTGCAGACAAAATGACTGGTCGTAACAATACGTTGAGTACCCATATCATAGGTCAGGATAATTTAACCATATTATAAAGGCGGCCATGTTAAAAGATCAATAATAAAGTCGAATCGTGTATATAAATGTAGAAAAGTGAATCATTGGATTTCCTCCAGCGTAGCCAACAAAACATTAAATGCGCTGATAATGCGCGGAGCTCCTACGCATGGCGCAAGATGCAGCAGTACGCCTTTAAGCTCGTCCACCGTCACGCCAACCTGAAGGGCCATCGCATAATGGACCCCCAGCTGTTCGTATTGTCCTTGCGTAATGAGCGAAGAGATGATGGCGACTTCCTTCCATTGCTCGCTGATTGTGGTCCGTTGAAAAATGTCGCCGTAAGCTGTACCCATAATAAATTCGGAAAGCTCGGGAAAATGCTCTTTAATGGGAGCAAGCGCTTTGGCTCCATAATTTCCGGACAGCTTGGCGAAGCGCTCCAACCCTTGATTCACCTGTTCGTTCATGCTTTGTCCTCCTAGTCCAAATTCAGCGTGCGGTGAGCCGTAGGCGGAATCTCATCGCGATCCGTCAGAAGCTCAATGACAGCGACCTGCTGCAGACGCTGGGCAGATTGCAAGGCGGTAGCGAACTCCGCTTGGGTCTCGGCCCGATATGCCGCCGCACCCAGCGATTCGGCAAACTTGGCTGCATCCATGGGGACTTCGTACAACGTGCCATCGATTCGCCCGGTCGTTTTTTGCATGCCTTTTAAAGCCATGTCCAGTTGTTTATTGTTCACGACGATGAAAATGACGGGAAGCTGGTTGCAGACCGCGGTATGAATTTCGGTACCCAGCATCATGAAGCAGCCATCCCCTGTAATGCAGACGATCGTTTCCTGGCGCGCGGCCGCTTTTGCGCCAATGGCCATGCCGATGGCGTTGCCCATGCAGGCAAAATAAGCATCAAAGACAAAGCTTCCCGGTTTCTTCACTTTATAACGTTGAACCGCATGGAAACCGTGACTTCCGTCGTCAACAAACAGCATATGATCATAGGGGAGAAGGTCGCTCATATTCTCCAATATGGAAGCAAGGGACAGCCCGGTCAGTTCCGGCAAAGGCAATGTGTAGTCAGGGGGAAGCGGTTGTTCTTTTGGTTTCGGAATCGGGTGTCCGGATATCGTGCCCAGCAAAAACTGCAGACTGTCTTGCAGATCACCGGTGATATGTAAGGTATGCGAGTCGAGGATTTTACCGATGAATGTCGGATCCGTATCGAATTGAATCAGATGAGCAGGGTGGTTTTCGCGCTTGAGATTGCATATCGTCATGTCGCTCAAGCGTGAACCAAGCACGATGAACAGATCGCTCCGGTTCAGCATTTCGTCAGCATGGGGAACGCCGCCAACGCCGCATGGGCCGTGGTAGAGCGGGTGGTCCCAGGCGATTGCGCCTTTTCCGCCAGGCGAGGTCACGACAGGGATGTTGAACGTTTCGGCGAAATGCACCAGTTCATCGTGTGCCCTTGCCCGGTTAACGCCTTTTCCGGCAATGATCAGCGGCCGCTCGGATTGCTGCAGCAGCGGAAGTACGCGATTCAGATTGGATACGCTGAGCAATGGTTCGTGTTCCGGCAGGACAATGCGGCAGTCGTTCAAGCGTTCGGTCTGTACATCAAATGGAAGACATAAGTGGACAGGCCCTTTATTAGGACCAAGTGCAATGGATAGGGCATGGTTCAGCAGCGTGCCGAAATGGTCGCCGCGTTCCACAAGCTTGCTGAAGAGCGTTGCAGGTCGGAACATCTCTGCCAGGTCGGCGAGATAGGACGAGGAATCTTGGCATTGGGGGATTCCTAATTCCTGTATAGATTGGTGGCCGGTAATGAACAGCACAGGCAGGTTATTTGCCTTGGCATGTGCAGCAGCTGTAAGCAGGTTGGTGCCGCCAGGTCCCGAAGTGGCAAAGGCAACGCCGAGTTTGCCTGTCTGAAGGGCGTAACCGGCAGCTGCGAAACCCGAGCTGGATTCGTGTCTGCCGGGGATCATTTCAAGTCCGTAATCCACCATTTTCAGAGCAGCCGGGCATATGGATTTTCCGATAATTCCAAAAAAGTGGGTAACGCCCAAATCATAAAGAGTTTTCGCCAAAATATCTGCTACGGTTGTCATGTGAAACACCTCGCTTCGCAAATAGGTTGATAGACCCAAAGGGTGTGTTCTGTGTTCAAATGATCGTCGTGATGAAGATATGAAAGGAAAAATCCTTTGTTAATAGGAAGAGTAGCTTTTTTTGTGGTTTTTTGTCAACTTGTTTTGTGGGTAAATTTTCCTGAATCTAAAGTTGTAAACGGTTTATGCCTTATGGCTGCTGGAAAAAATAAATAGTCGCATAAGCCTGTCTTTCTATTTTGAGAAATTATAATTAATAGTTTTTATGTAAAATAAAATCGAAAAATATCATAATATGGTTGTTTGGCGGAGCATGCTTCGCATGTTCGCATTTCTGTGTTCATTTATGCAATAAAGCCATGTTTCCTACATTTCTGGTATACTGGAGTCTGATTGGAGTGAAGTGGGATGACAACAATTAGAATGGCGATGATCGGCTTGGGCAAAATGGGAAATCACATGCTTGAGCAGGCTGGTCGAAATGACCTTGGCGCTTCGATCGAAATCGTGGCTGCATGCGATACGGACGAGGCGGGGCTGCGTGCTTTTGCGGATTCCTACCCGGGAGCGAGTATATATACAAATTTTAAGGCACTATTGGACGAATGCCAGATCGATCTGTTGTACGTTGCGGTTCCGCCCAAGGTTCATTACCAGGTCGTTATGGAAGCGCTGCAGCGCAAAATCCCGGTATTCTGCGAGAAGCCTCTGGCGAACAGCGCCCAGGAGGCGGCTGAAATGTTAGCCGCAGCGGAAAGCGCTGGGGTGATGCACGCCGTGCATTTCTCCATGCCCCACGAGCCGGCCGTCCTGAAACTGCAGCAGCTGTTGGACCAGAGAACGATTGGTTCAATCCGCAAAATCGAACTGATTCTGCAATTTCCGCAATGGCCGCGGAGCTGGCAGCAGAATGAGTGGATTACGGGGCGCGAGCAGGGCGGCTTTATTCTGGAAGTCGGCATTCATTGGATCCACGTCATCCAGAATGTGTTTGGCAGCATCACCGTCCTTCGAAGCGAAGTGGATTATCCCGAAGATACCCTTGGATGTGAGCGAGAGGTGCATGCGGATATGCGACTGGATGACGGGACACGGGTTGAGCTGAAAGGCATCTCCCATTTTTCGGGCGAGGAACGTGTCTCTATGATCGTATATGGAGCGGAAGGGACGCTGGCTTTGGAAAACTGGGAGGAGTTGATGGGCGGGGCCATTGGCGAACCGCTTATGCCCATCGAGACCCCGGAATCCATGAGCGAGCTGCCTGTGCTGAAACATGTGATTGCGCGCCTTCAAGGCAAGCCCGGCAGAATCTATGATTTCAACGACGGTTACCGGGCCCAGCTTGTGCTGGAAGCGCTGCGTAGTCCGAAGCTTTCCTGATTTCCGGCCAATGTTGCAGGGTACGGCGATTCGTCGATGGTTTGCAAAACAGCTCAAGTTTACATTGGTGAACCTTTAAGTATATCATGGGGAAAAACGGAAAAATCCGATCAACATTTCAAGCCGAAAGGAATTCTGATATGACGAAAGAAACGACATTGCGCAAACCGGAAGCGATGATTTTTGACATGGATGGAACGCTGTTTCAGACGGAAACATTGTTGATGCCCGCGTATCACCGTCTGTTCGATACGCTTAGAGCCGAAGGACATTTTGAAGGAGAAACGCCGCCGGAGGAGCGAATGCTCGGCAGTCTAGGCATGCTGCTGGAGGATATCTGGAAGGTCGTCATGCCGGACGCTTCCGAGGCAGCCCATCGCCGCGCGGACGAACTGCTGCTTCAGTTGGAGATTGAAGGGCTCGATGGGGGCGATTCTCGACTATATCCGCAGGTCAAAGAGACGCTGGAAGCGCTGAAGGAACAGGGCGTGCGCCTGTTCGTGGCGAGCAACGGGCTGGAGGATTACGTGAAAGGCGTAGCTTTTGCCCACGAAATCATGCCGCTGTTTGAAGGTGTGTATAGCGCAGGCCAATACAAGACGCCATCCAAGGTCGATCTTGTGCAGATCTTGCTCAAGAAGCACCACATTCAGGATGCCTGGATGGTCGGAGACCGTTCCTCGGACGTCGAGGCGGGCAAGATGAACGGACAGACCGTCATCGGCTGCGCCTATGCCGGGTTCGGCCGCGATGAGGAGTTGGCCGGATCGGATGTGTTGATCTCCGACTTTACGGAATTGCTGGGCTTGTATCGGAATGCTGCAGAATAACTACGTCATGCACGATTGCTGTATGTTCAGCTTGACCATTGAATCGCGATCATCGCTGTATTGCGATTCGCTTCATTGGACGGCAGACGCGCTTATGGATCGTTGAGGCTGCTTTACTCCAAAAAGGATCGGGAACTCTGGAATGCCAGAGTTCCCGATCCTTTTTCGGTGACGGGGTTATCTCGTTCTTCTCTTCTTTCTAGACGGGGTGCCTCTGCGTATGGCCGGTGTGGCTGGTTTGACTGGTGTGACTGGTTTGACTGGTGTGACTGGTTTGGTCGGTGCGGCTGTTTTTGGGCGCGATGAGGTCGAAGAAACGGGACGATGCCGGTAAAGCCACAAGGCATATTCCAACGGCTGGGTGATGGCTTTTTCATATATTTCGCTTTCCCCGATTCTGGAAAAAACTTCGCGTGCCGGCTTCGGGTTGACCTCGAGCAAGTAGATTTGCCCGCTTTTGTCTATGGCCAGATCGAGCGCCAATTCGCAGAGGGCGCCATAGGTTTCCTCGAGAAAGGAAGCGATAGCAATGCCGAATTTTTCGGCGGTGCTCGCAATTTCGGCCTGCTTCTCCTCTTCCGGAATCCATTGTTTCATGAGCCGCTTCATTTCAATGGCTTGGCCGCCGCCGTGAAGATTGGAGGTGACGCTCTTTTCCGCCCCGATCCTTCCGGCACAACCGGTGAATTCCCATTCCCCCTCGCCGTTTTTCTGAACAAGCATGCGATAGTCGTGCACGCGCTGGTTGGGGAGCTGAAGCTGGATCCCTTGCTGCACGAGATATTTGTCCTTCATGTCCCAGTGCTGCAAAAGGGCTCCGAGGCGAGACATATGCACATTGCGCGGCGTGATGATTTGTCGTTTCTGGTTCCGTCCGCGTACCAGAACCGTGTTGGGCTCCTTGTTGCTGTGTTCGATGCGCAGAATGCCGCGACCGCCCGTGCCGTTGATCGGTTTGAGATAGATTAGCGGGTAGGTTTTCAACATTCGGTTCACGTCCGACATATCCTGAAACAGGCAGGTATCGGGAAGGTGTTCCCGAAAAGCGGCTTTGGTTGCAAGGAGCTGGTGAATGGTCCATTTGTTGCGCAAGGGGCGGTTCAAATACAAAAGATGTCCGTATTTTTTGCGGAAATCCTGCAATTGTACAAACCGGTGGTTTCTCTGGATCCGGCAGCGGTCAAAGATCAGGTCCGGGAATGAACGCCATTCCCTGGACCAGCCTTTTCCCGGATTATAAACCATCGCATTGATATGCTTGCCGCCGGAATGAACGTCTGCCGGCGTGAATACGTACACATCCAGTCCCCGCTTTCGACCTTCCAGTATCATCTTGCGGTAAATGCCTCGCTCCTCCAAGCCGCGATGATCGTTCAAATATAGCGTCATGATGCCGAGAACAGGTGAGGACACAAACAATCACCTTCTTTAGCGGTTATTCCTTTCCAAGTTCATTTGGGTTGGCGGGCCAGGTAAGTGCTGTATTGAAATATGCGTTCCAGCGATCGGCGGCGAATCTGGGGCTCATCGAATTTCATCGGCTTGGCGTTTGCCTCGAAAAACCAAAGCTCGCCAATAACGTCTATGCCGAGATCCATCGACATTTCGCCCAGCGTGCTTCCCGATCCACGCTCGATCTGCTTGGCGATCATGATCGACGTGGATTTGACTCGTTTCATCAGTGTTGCAGTCATTTCTTCTCCAAAGAGATCGGCCAGCAGCTTTTCCGGATCCTCCACGCTGCCTCCGCGGGGAACATGGGTCGTAATGCTGCGGGAACCCGCCAGCCTGGCACCGATTCCGGTTACGCTCCAGTGGCCTTTCCCGTTTTTTTGCACGAGCACGCGCAAGTCGAAAGGACGTTTGCCGGAGGAAGCCAATTCAATGCCTTGCTGCAGGATATAGGGCGTTCGGCCGGACTCCTGGCGCACGCGTGCCCACAGTTTTTGGAGCGTGATGGCCTTATACGTGGTGCTTCGTCTTTTGCTTTGGATTTTGAGTTTGTAGGGAAATTGATCCTTCTCCTGAAACTTGAGCATCATGATCCCTTTGCCCGCTTTCCCGCTTTCCGGCTTCAAATAAAGGTAAGGGTACTGCTGCAGCACTTTGCCCAGACCGGATGCGCTGCGCATCCGGCGGGTGTATGGAACGAGCTGTCGGGTCGTCTTCGATTTTTTCAGCCATTCGAAGAGATTCCATTTATTGAAGTAAAACGGGTTATACAGGCTGACGCCGGATTGAAGGCATTCTGCGATTTTGCGCTGGACAAACGGCTTGCTTTCATCCTCGCGGCTCGGGATGCGATTATACAACACATGAGGCAAAGGAAAGAGCTGTGAAATCCATCGTTTGCTTCCTTTGCCAAGCGTGTAGCCTTTGACGGTGGGACCGCTCATATCCAAGTCGCGGACGGTCACGACGTATGCCAAACAACCCATATTTTCACCGGTGTTTATGATATCCTCGAAATTTTGATGGTTTCCCCTGAACATTCGCTGAGGATCATGCATGGTCAGTATGGCAATGACAGGTTTGAAATCATCGTGCAGGCTCATCAAATGTCGTCCCTCTTCCGGAACTTGCTTAAATACAGGCAGTGTTCCAAAATGTGCTCCACCGACGATTTGCCCTCCATTCGGAGGGAAGGGTGTCGGAATATGGAGCGTCCGGGTTTGGCGTTCGCTTCGAACATCCATACGTGCTCCTCCTGATCAATGCCCAGATCAAAGCCAAGTTCACCAATGAGATGCTGGTGTTGATTTTCGATCGCCTGGGCCAATGTGATGGCGACGGATTTGGCTTGCTGAAGAACCTCGCTTGCGCGGTCGCCGAAATTCTGGCTGAGCGCCTTTTCTGGGGTCATCAGGGAACCGCCGTTCTTGATATGTGTGGTGACGCTGCCGCGGCCAGCCTTTTTGGCACCGATCCCCACAACGACCCATTGGTTGTTCCCGTTCTTGTGCATATGAAAGCGAAAATCGATCGGGCAATGGTCAATCTCGATCAGCCGGATGCCTTGCTGAACGACATAACCGCGCAAGTGTCTGCCATGTTTCCCCTGAAGCATGCGCATGAGGCCGTTGAAGGAACCGAAGCGCATCAGGACATTTCCCTTTTTTGTACGGTAACGTGCAAAATAGCCGCGTTTGGGCGAATAGGTCAGGCGATAGATCCCGTTGCCGAGGCTGCCTGCCGTAGGTTTGTAATATACGAATTGATGGCGTTCCAGCATGTCTTTCATCTGTTCCACCGTCGGATTCGTGATGGATTCCGGGATATGAAGGCTAGCGGCCGGTTCGTTTTCGAGCAATTTGTAGATATCCGATTTATTGAAGAAGCTCCAGTTAAAGAACGGGATTTTGCGCCGGATGAATCGTTCCCGCAGCTGGTTGATTGCAGGGGAAAAGTCCGAACGGCGGCTGGGCAGACGGTTATACACCACGTCCGGCAAAGGCACGGTTTTGCGGGTGAATCCGCCGCTGCTGCTCAGAAAGAAACCGTTCACTGTTTCGTTTTGCCAGTTGATGTCCCGGGGCGTAAAGGCGAAAATATAGGATTTCCGGCTCCCTTCGCGGAGCAGTTGCTTGATGAATGCGGTACGTGAACCGAACGGATTGGAACTGCTGGCCATACCGTCGGTAAGGATCCCGATCAGCGGACCAAGTTGAACTTCGTCATTTTGCAAATTGCGGAGGTAGACGCTGCTCCTCTTCGGAACGTTCATCAGGTTGCGAATGCCTGAGGCAAGATATAGATGTTTGCCTGCTTTTCGGATTGGCTTGATGGTTGCCGGCACCCGGTCCCTCCCAAATCGCAGATGAATCTTTTTTTTGCCGGACAGATTCAGGCTTTTCATTAACGAACTGGATACATAAATCACTTTATCCGGTTGCTGCGTGAAATGCAGGTTGCAAGTGGTCAAACTCATGATTTATCCTCCTATCCTGAAAATATCCTTCAAGGCAAGCCGGCGACACGCCTTAGCTGCCGTGATTCCGGATGGGTTTCAGGCCAGCTATGCTGGATGTATTCGGCATTTTCGTTGGACGGTAAACGTCAGCGAGAACATGTTGCTGCAGCAGATAACGGGCATAGGCAAGCGGCCGGGTATGGACCCTTCGAAATAACTGCGGGTCATCTGCTTTTGCAAACGAGGAGCGGCCCGGTTTGGAGTTGGCTTCAAGCAGCCACAGGCGCCCATCGGAGTCCGCTCCGAAATCGAGGCCCAACTCGGCGAGTCTGCCGAAGTGCCTTTCCAACAGCGGGGGGATCCGGCCCGCGGCCTGCTTTATTTGTTCAAGCAATGCATTTGCTTCGGAAGCTCCGAACCGGTCTTGGAGATAAGGAAGCGCAGGGTAGGCCTTCCCGCCGCCATGAAGGTTGGACGTCAGTGTTTTCTCCGGGCCCTCCCGTACCATACATCCCGTGAGCAACCAGCGTCCGCGGCCGTCTTTCTGCATCAGCGCCCGAATATCGAACGGACGTCCATGATGGCTAAGGTCAAGGTAAGGCTGTATCAGAAGCCTGCGTCGGGAGCTGCAGGCATGAAGCCGGGAGGATACGCGTTCGGGCGTTTGAAATAGCCAATGAAACGGCTCGTTGGAATGGTTGCGGCCGTCGATGACCCAAGTGGACGGCTCGGTGCCGCGAGCCAGGCGAAAGGTGTTTTTCCCGTGTGTTCCGGACACGGGCTTGAAGAACAGGCCCTGCGGCCATCGTTCCAGCCAAGTCTCCCACCGAACGTGCGGTTGAAACAGCGCCGTCTGGGGAAGAAGCTCTTTCGTTTCCGAATCACGGCTTAGAATCTGATGCACCTTCCATTTGCCGGGCAGTGAAGCGGACCAGTACGTCGTTCTTGCTCCAGGGCCAGGAGCGCTCAGCTGCTGTCTCCACGTCTGGGGCAATGGCTGCAGACTGCGATCCATCACCAGCTTGGTTGCAGGCAGAGGCACGGCTCTCCACTGATCATCAACGTAAACGAATCCTTGCTTCGGCAATGCTGCTTGGTTGTCATCAGGCAACGGAAGCACAACGATGCGAATTCCGTAAGGCCCGCTCTCCAGACTAAGCCGGCGGCAGAAGGGTTCATCCGAAAAGGAAGGTGAGCCAGCTGCTTCACGGACCAGAATCGTCAGGATGTCGGGCGGGAAAGTTCGGTTTGGCAACGGTTCAACACCTCCAGCGGAATTCGCCTCTAGAAACCGGCGAGATACGTCGAATATTCAAGCATCGCCTTCACGGAAGGCCGGATCTTGCTATCTTTCAACGGAGTATTATCATTTTTGGACGGCTTGGAGTTGACTTCCAGCAGCCAGACGCGTCCGTTCGTATCGAAGGCCAGATCGACGCCGAGCTCTCCGAAATGGGCGGGAATGGAGCTTTCGATGCCTTTGGCGATATCCAATGCCGCTTGTTTCAGGTTGGCGTAAGCTGAGGATTTGACGGAAGAAGACAATGAGGTCCGGGACACGGCTTCTTTGACCGTGCTCAGCGACCCGCCCCTGGCGAGATTGGAAACATAATGGCTGCCACCCGCAATCCGTGCCACGATGGACGTTACATTCCATTTGCCGGTACGGTTTTTCTGAACAAGTGCACGAAAATCGACGGGTCTGCCGTTATTGTCGATCAGATTCAGGCCTTGTTGGATTTGATATCGCGTGGATTTGTTTTTGCCGGATACGCTGGCATACAATTTATCCAGCGACGAGTACGTTTGCTTCCGTGTACCGCCAACGCCGGTCGTAAGGGTCAGGAAGCTTCCATCATTTTGCCGGGTGACCCGAATGATGCCTTTGCCCAGCGACCCGCGTACAGGCTTCAGGAACACGACCGGGTATCGGCCGCACATGGTTTTCAGCGTGGCCGCGCTTTTGAGCAAATGCGACTCGGGAAGGACGCGTTTGAGCGATGAAACGGACTTCAAGGCATCGAACACTTCGTTTTTGTCCAGAAACTTTTCGTTGAAGGTTTGGGTGCCGTAGAGTGATTTTACTTCTTTGATGAAATGCTGTACGCTAGGTTTGTTCTCGAGTTTCCGGGACGTGAGACGGTTGTTGACGACATCTGCAATGGGCAGCTCCTTTTTTTTCCAGCCGTCATCGTATACCCAGCCCTGCATGCGGCCTTGAATATCTCCGATATCCTCTGTGGTGAAGAAGGATACATAGGCGCCTTTCTTGCGGCATGCATTCACCAATTCCCGGCAAAACATGGTGATGGAGCCGAAAGGCCGATCGGGCTGATCGGGGTAATCCCGGCTTACCAATACACAGATGAATGGACCGAGGCGAAGCGTGCGGCTGCCTGGACGATAGGACATTTTCAAGACTGAACCGTGAATCAGGCCGGTTCTGCTGGCTACAGTTTGATTGATCCGCAGGCCGTCATACTTTGGCACGGGAATTACGGTGACTTCACTGCGGAAAGAACCGAATTGCAGCTTTAGCGGTCGACCAGAAGGGATTTTAAGTGTCTTGAGCACCCCTTCGCCCAGCATGATGACGTCGTCCTGCAGGATGCCCGAGCCGATGACCTGTATCGTTACTTTTTTAGTGGACATCTCGGATCTCCTTCCGGGCGGCAACTTGATGTCTGATGTTAAAGTTGAAGCGGCATCTGAACATGGATGTGCTTCATCATATGAGGACATAAATCCCTTGGTGATTGACCCATTTGGATTAAATGCAATCTATGTATCGAGCGACGCGGCGGTTAGGCATGGACAGGCGCAGCTGATGGATGTGTATCCGCGTGTTGCAGGTGAATGGACGTTTCGATGGAAATGAAAATGAACGAAGTAGGCCGTAACGGCGAATCAAGGAGGAAATGAACATGAACATTTACGACAAGGCCAACGAGTTGGCAAAAGCATTGAAAGAAAGCAGCGAAGTGACGGAGATCACTTCGGCGATGAAGCTGATCGAAGCGGATCCGGAAGCCAAAAGCATGCTGGACAATTTCCGTACGCAGCAGATGGAGCTGCAGCAGCGCATGATGAGCGGTGACATGCCTGCTCCCGAAGAAATGGAGAAAATGGAGAAATTGTTCGAGGTACTCAGCCTCAACTTGAACATTCGCCGCTTGTTCGATGCAGAGCGCCGTCTGAGCGTAATCATCGAGGATGTTAACAAAATTATTTCTGACAGCCTGAGCCATCTGTACGGAGGCCCGCAAGCGTAATCGGGGACGTTTCGTGTACAAACCTTTCATAATGCATGGCCTGCGTTCATAGACTAGAGATATAGAGTCTACCAAGGACGCGAAGGAGCTGTGTAACCGTGAAAAGGTTTAAAAAAGTAAAACATGTTGTCTACCTGCTGATTGCCTTGTCTATGCTTGTCATTGCACTGCCGCGAATTTCCTTTGCAGGCGGAATGGACTGGGTGAACGTTTTCGGCATCGTTTGGGTGCTGTTCTCCCTGCTCGTCATCGCCGCGCATCTTCATTTCATCCTTGGTGTGGATGAGGAGAAGAAGCGGGCGCTGGAAGCCGTACGGCGCGCCAAAATGCGTCAGTGGGAAATTAAACTGCTGGACAAGCAGGAGCAGGGAAAATCGGTATAATCTGCGTATTGCTTGCCTGAAAAAGGCCGGGCTCCCATTCCGTGTGGTAGGGAGCCCGGCCTTTTTCCATATTGCCAAAGATAATCCGGGCACGATGCTTAGGGACAACATGTCGGACATGGGGTTATTTTCCTAAAGCCGTGTTATAATAGATACAGAATAATACAGATTCATCTTCGGGGGTGGTACAGATGGACGGCCAGGAAGAAAACATAACGAAGCACGAGCAGTTATTGCAGCACATCGAACAACTCAAGGTAGGCAGCAAAATATCGGTTCGCGGCCTTGCGCGCGATCTTGGCGTCAGCGAGGGAACGGCCTATCGGGCCGTGAAGGAAGCGGAAAATTTCGGGCTGGTGGTCACCAAAGAACGGATCGGGACGGTACGGATCGAAAAAAGACCGCGCGGCATGTCGGAGCAGCTAACCTTTGCCGACGTCGTCACCATCGTGGAAGGCCACGTTCTCGGCGGGAGCGACGGGCTGGCCAAACCGCTTCACAAGTATGTCATTGGGGCAATGAAGGAACAGGCCATGGCCCGATACATCGATGCAGGAAGCCTGCTGATTGTCGGCAACCGGGACAATGCCCATTCCCTGGCGTTGGAGCAGGGGGCAGGGGTGCTCATTACGGGAGGATTCGGGACGAGCCGTGAGGTCAGGCTGCTGGCGGATGAACTGGGGTTGCCGATCATTTCGTCGCGACATGATACGTTTACCGTGGCTTCGATGATCAACCGGGCGATTTTTGACAGGCTTATCAAGAAAAAAATCATGCTGGTTGAAGATATTATCGGACAGAAGCCAAGGCTTCAAGTCCTTAAAGTGAGCAGCCTGGCTGCGGATTTCCATGCGCTTGTGGCAGAGACGGGAGAACATCGCTTCCCTGTCGTGGATGAGTGGAACCGGGTAATCGGCATCGTCAGCCTCAAGGATGTCAGCGAGCTTCAGGCCGGTCAAAGCATCGAAAAGTGCGTCGTCCGCCGCCCGGTTACCGCCTCGCTGCAGACATCTCTCGCTTCCGCCGCCCAGATCATGACGTGGGAAGGCATCGACTTTTTGCCGATCGTCGATCGGAATCGCAAGCTGATTGCGTCCGTGACGCGCAAAGAAGTGCTGCAGGCGATGCGGGATGCCCAGAAGCAGCCGCAGCTTGGAGAGACGTTTGACCATTTGATCTGGAATGGCTTCGCCGAAGAGCGCGGGGAACAGAACGAACTGATCTTCCATGGATTCATCATTCCGCAAATGGCGACGGATCTGGGTACCATCTCGGAAGGCGTACTGCTTAACATCATGACCCAAGCCGGAAGACGTGCTGCCTGGGACGTGACGGGCAATGACCATGTCGTCGACAATATCACGACCTACTTTGTAAGGCCCGTGCAGATTGAAGACCAGATCATCGTCCGCCCGGTCATCCTGGAAACGAGCCGGCGAACCTGTAAAATGGATATCGTCATTTCCAGCGAGGGCAACACGGTGTGCAAGGCGGTCATGACGCTGCATTCGATCGATCATGCGTAAGTTATTGCGAGAATAAGGGGAGATCACTGGCGAATGCGTATAAAACGCTGAATGCATTTGTTTCGCCTGATCTCCTTACCCGCATTGGAACGCAACCTGCATCCTCTAACGCGCCAGTCCTTTTTCACCGGGGTCCGGTGCCGGCGCCTTGCGCTTGGTCTATTCGTCTCGCATAATGGCTTCGGTTGCGGAGGCCAGCGAACAGATTGAAAGCACCGATAACCAGAAATAGCGCTTCCACAATAACGGACAGGGTGGAGCCCGTAAACACAAACATCAGAATAAGGGCGAGCAGAATTAACATAATGCCCATCCAAATGTTGGTCCACGAACGGTACAATCCCGTTTGGGCGGCGCCGGAAGAACGATGTGAACGAATGCTGTTCAGGGCGGAACAGATCATGGCAAGGGCAAATGCTGCAATGAGGACCATCTTTAAAACTTCAATCAGCATGCAGTGCATCTCCTTTTCTGGAAAACATTCACTGCTCTCAGTGTACCATGCCCTTTTGGACAAGGATATCTTTTTGTTTCCATCCGATCGGCCAACTGGCTAGGTAGGAACATGCAGCCGAATCTGCACCCATACATGCAGCACGCCTTCCATGACCAGCATCGTTTTGACCTGCACGCTGTACTGCTTTTCGCGAACGGTGTACGTTTTTTGATTCAGCATGATTCGGGTCATTTTGCTGTACTCGTCAATGTTAAAGACGTCCCGCCCGCGCAGCACTTCAAGTTCGTCGCCCAGCTTTTGCAGCATGATTTTGAGCGCTGCCTGATCCGGCCCGTTATCGGATTCCTCCGACAGCACTTTGATCTCTTTAATCACGGTTTGCCGTTTGCTGTATTTTTTCAGCGTGATGATATCCTTCTCGTTTTGATGCAGTCGAAGCTGCAATTCCTGATTCGTAAGCCAGAGCTTGTTGTAGCTTAGATGGAAAATCCCGTTATATACGATGCTGCCGGCGATCGCTCCGAGTACAAAAACAGCGGTCATGCGCATCAGCGGCCGATAGCGGGAAAAGGGAGGGATTCTCATACACGTCGCCCCTTCCTCATCCTCATGTCAACTCCGCCCCCCGCAGATCCACTTGACCAATTCCGTTCCCATATGAGCGCCCATGAATGCCGAGATCAGATACAAAATCTGTTTGACCGCCGGAGACATGTTGCCATCGAGGAAATTGCTCTCGATCACCCGCATGGGATCAATGGTACCTCCCACGGCAGCCGCCAGCGCCCATATTTTGATTTTGCTGGAAATGTCAAGCATCGTCTGCGTCGGAGGCTGCATGGACAGAACGGCTCCGATGCCTCCCAACATAGCTCCACCCAGCACGATGCCGAACGCGATGAAAAAATCGAGAATGGCTTTGGACAAAAATGTGCTCACTTGTAAAACACCCCTTTCAGACCCAGCGGCGCACCTCCTGTCTTCGGTCAGAGGCAGGGGGAGCAGCTTGTACTTCTATATGTATGGGCATGCCCCCGAACGTTATGATAAACTTTAAAGATTCGTTCGGGATTCCTTCATTTTCATAGTCGTCGGGACGAACGGAAACGCTTTTCCGCTTTGACTCTGCTGCGCCGATGAATTATGATGGAAACAAGTGTTTGTATGTCCTGATATCATGAATATAGCGATGATGAATAGACGGGAATTTGGGGAGGACAGAAGCTCGATGGAGCGGGAAATCGCCGTCCCGAGAGCGGAAAGCCGAGCAAATAAATTTAACGATAGAGACGAAGGAATGTGGAATAGCAATCCGCGGCGAAAGGAAGACAAGCCATGAGTTCTTTTGTGCATTTGCACGTTCACAGCGAATACAGTTTGCTGGACGGCGCTGCGCGTATTCCGGATCTCGTGAACAAGGCCGCAGATCTTGGAATGACCGCATTGGCGCTAACCGATCACGGCGTCATGTATGGCGCCATACCTTTCTATAAAGCTTGCGTTCAGCGCGGCATCAAGCCGATTATCGGATGCGAAGCTTATATGACGGCAGGTTCCCGGAAGGAAAGGGGAAGCCGGAAAGACCAGCCGATCCATCACCTGATTTTGCTGGCCAAAAACATGACCGGTTACCGCAATCTGATGAAATTGTGCTCCATCGGTCATCTGGAAGGATTTCATTATAAACCCCGCATCGATATGGAGAGTTTGGCCGAGTACCATGAGGGGATCATATGCATGAGCGCGTGCCTGGGCGGGGAAGTGCCGCAGCATTTGCTTCACGGGCGCGAGGAAGAAGCGCGGCGCGCGGCGCTGCGTTACAAAGCGATCTTTGGCTCCGACTTCTATCTGGAACTGCAGGATCATGGCCTGCCCGAGCAGAAACGGGTAAACCCTCAGTTGATCCGACTGGCGGAAGAACTCGGCATCCCGCTTGCCGCGACCAATGACGTTCATTACTTGAACGAGGAAGATGCCGAGCTTCAGGACGTGCTGATTTGCATCGGCACGGGCAAAACGGTGGACGACGACACCCGCTTGCGCATCGGCACCAACCAATTGTACCTCAAAAGCGGACAGGAGATGGCCCGCCTGTTCCCGCATGTGCCGCAGGCTTTGGAAAACACGGTCCGCATCGCGGAAGCGTGCGAATTGGAACTGGAATTCGGCAAATCGATTTTGCCGGAGTACCGTCCGCTTCCCGATGGCATGACACCTTCGGAATATTTGCGTCAGCTGTGCGTGGAAGGCATGCACTCCAGATACGCGGAAACGCCGCGCTGGACCGATCCGGAGCTGAAATCCGAACTGGAGCAGCGGCTTGACTACGAGCTGCAGGTCATCGACAGCATGGGATTCTCGGATTATTTTCTGATCGTATGGGACTTCATTGCGTACGCCCATCGCGAGGGGATCGTGACGGGCCCGGGCCGGGGTTCCTCGGCAGGCAGCCTTGTTGCCTATACGCTGCGCATTACGGACGTTGATCCGATGAAATACAACTTGCTCTTTGAACGTTTCCTGAATCCCGAGCGCATTTCCATGCCTGATATCGATATCGATTTCAGCGACGAACGCCGGGACGAAGTGATCGAATACGTGGCCCAAAAGTACGGCAAGGGACACGTCGCCCAGATCATTACCTTCGGGACGATGGCGGCCCGTGCGGCCGTGCGGGACGTCGGCCGCGCCCTGAACGTGCCGTACGGCGAGGTCGACAAAGCGGCGAAGCTCATCCCTGCCCAACTCGGCATCAGCATCGAGCGGGCGATGGAGGCGTCTCCGGAGCTGAAGGGTTTGTACGAAACCAAACCAAGGACGCGCGAATTGCTGGACATGGCCGTGAGAGTGGAGGGCAAGCCAAGACACGCATCGACGCATGCGGCGGGGGTCGTCATTTCCCGCGATCCGCTGACGGATGCAGTGCCGCTCCAGGAAGGCAGCGAAGGGACGGCGCTAACCCAGTATTCCATGGAAAACCTGGAAGCGATCGGATTGCTCAAAATGGACTTTCTCGGTCTGCGCACCCTGTCGATCATCGAACGGTGTTTGCGGTGGATCGGCGAGACGGGCGAGGTTCCCGATTTCCGCCATATCCCGGATAACGACGCGGCGACCTACGAAATGCTCGGCCGGGGCGATACGATGGGCATATTTCAGCTGGAGTCCGCGGGCATCCGCCGGGTGCTGAAGGAACTAAGGCCCAGCGTGTTCGAGGATATCATTTCGGTGCTCGCCTTGTATCGTCCGGGTCCGATGGAGTTCATTCCGAAATATATTCAGGGCAAGCATGGAGAGATTGAGGTGGAGTATCCGCACAAGGACCTGGAGCCGATCCTGAAGGATACGTACGGCATCATCGTGTACCAGGAACAGATTATGCAGATTGCGTCCCGCATGGCGGGTTTCTCGCTTGGAGAAGCGGATTTGCTGCGCAGGGCAGTATCCAAGAAAAAGAGGGAAGTGCTGGATGAAGAGCGCGGCCACTTCGTGCAGGGAAGCTTGAAGCAAGGGTACGGCGAAACGGAAGCCGATCATGTCTACGACATGATCGTACGCTTCGCGAACTACGGCTTTCCGCGCGCGCATGCGGCGGCGTATGGCGTGCTGGCGTTTCAGACCGCCTACCTCAAGGCGCATTATCCGGTACATTTCATGGCATCCATGCTGACGGCCGTCATGGGCAGCCACCGCAAAGTCGCGGAATATGTCGTGGAATGCCGGCGAATGGGCATCGAGGTGCTTCCGCCTGACGTCAACCAGAGCGGCATTCTTTTTACGCCGGTGTTCGACTTCACAGAAGGCGGGGATAACCGCATTGCCAGTGAAGGCATGCAGGCGCACAGCAAACGGGGCTCCATTCGTTTCGGTCTTGCTGCGGTCAAAAACGTAGGCACGCAGGCGATGGAAAGCATCATGCATGTGCGGAAGGAGCGTCCGTTCGACAGCCTGCTCGATTTTTGTCGCCGCGTGGACTTGCGGGTATGCAACAAACGGGTGATCGAGTCGCTGGTTCAAGCAGGGGCTTTCGACACGCTGCCTGGTCATCGGGCCCAGCTGCTGGCCATGCTGGACGAAACGGTAGAGGCAGCGTTGAAATGGCGGAAGGAACGTGAGGATTTGCAGATCCAACTGTTCGATTTCGTGGAAACGCCCAACTGGGAAATCGATTATCCGGAAATTCCGCCATATTCCGCTACTCAGCAATTGGAGCTTGAACGGGAGCTGCTCGGACTGTACCTGTCCGGCCATCCGCTGGACGATTACGAGGCGCTGCTGGAATCCAGCGGGGCCGACCGGATCATGGAACTGACGGAAGCGGCGGACGATGCGATGGCCGTCGCGGCCGGGATGGTGGTGTCCGTGAAGTCGATCACGACGAAACAGGGCAAGGCGATGGCGTTCATGGAGCTGGAAGACCAGATCGAACGCTGCGAAGTGGTTCTCTTTCCCGAAGTATGGCGGCGGAGCCAGCAGTATGTCGGGAAAGGCGAACTGCTCGTCGTGCGTGCGCGCGTACAGCACCAGGACGAGGGGTTCAAGCTGCTGGCCGAGGAAGTGGCGCCGCTCGGTCCGGCGGCACTGGAGCAGCAGCTGCGCAGCCGCGAACGGCGCGGCCGGTCCGGCAGCGGCAGCGCCTCGCGCCCGGCAGCCGGGGCACGGCAGCCGGTTGGCGCGGGAGCCGCTCAGCAGCGGAGCGGGGCAGGCGATGGCGCTGCAGGGCCGTGCGGCGGAGCCAGCTCAGGCAGCGGCGGCGGAGGATCGGCAGCTGCCCGAGCGGCGGCTGGCCAGGCCGATGGCGGAGCCGTGCAGGAGCGGCGCGCCCCGGCAGCGGAGCAGCGGGTGTTCGTGAAGATCACGCCGCAATCGGAACAGCCCGAGTTGCTGGAGCGTCTGAAGCAGCTGCTGCAGCGGCATCAGGGACCCGTGGCCACGGTGCTCTTCTATGAGCGGCAGCAGAAGCTGCTGGCACTCAGCGATGCTTACCGCATCAAACCTTCGCCGGAATTGTTCGCCGAGATGGAGAACATGCTGGGCAAGGACACGGTCCGAATCAAATGATCCGAGGCCAACGCGGGCCTCAAGGCATCATGTCAAGCCTGTCCGGAAACCGGACAGGTTTTTTGATCCTTGTCATCATCCGGGGTGACGCAGAGGACCGAATCCGTATGGAGAAACAAAGCGCTGGGCGCCATTCGTCGCATTTTTTATGAACATTTCACCGGCTTGCCGCATACACTTGAGAACACCAAAGAACCTGACGGTCCTTGAGGAGCGAGACGGGAGGCCAAATGATGTCATATGAAATTGTCGAAGCGATGCTGTCCAGACGGGGCGTCGGGCTTGATTCCATTGCGAAAATTGTTTACCAGCTGCAAATCGGGTATCATCCTGATCTGACCATGGACGATTGCGTCAACAGCGTAAAGGCCGTGCTGCATAAACGTGAAGTGCAGTATACCCTGTATACGGGAATTGCGCTGGATGAGCTTGCGGAGAAACGCTTGCTGCCCCAGCCGCTTCAGGCCATTATGGAAGCCGACGAATCCCTGTACGGGGTGGACGAGACTCTGGCCCTGGGCATTACCCATGTGTTCGGCATGATTGGTTTAACCAGCTTTGGTTATTTGGATAAAGAAAAAATCGGGGTGATCCGGGATCTGAATGAGCATGGTACAGGCATCCACGTCTTTCTTGACGACCTTGTCGCTGGTCTGGCCGCGGCCGCCTCTGCAAGAATCGCCCACAACAACGTCAAGGCCAAAAAATATCCTGCTGGAGAATGAACATGGATCTGCCGCATTTCTGAAAACAGCCATGGGCGGCATGCGCTGCCCTGCCGGGTAAGGCTGCTCCCCATCAGGAAAATTCAGGATAGATGAGCCGGTCGGACCGTGTTGCAATACAGGACGAATGTCCTTCAAATTGCAGATTTCTTCCGTACAGTCCCGAACCCTTCCTTGCAGAAAAAAAGTGAGGTATGTTATCATTAGTCCAATATACGGGCTCTGAACATTAGCTTAGGGGGCGGACGAGGAATGTGGACGGTGATTTACATTGCACCGACAGCAAAGGTTGCGGACAAGATCAAAACCAAGCTTTCGGAAGAAGGTTTTCTGGTACAGACCCGTCCCATCAGTGTATCCAAGCAACAATACGAGATTCGCGTCCCTTCTGGGGAGTTGGAAGAGATTCAGGAAGTGCTGAACTCGATTCTGCATTCCTGATTCGTTCAATAGAAGACGTGCCTTGGCGCATGAAGGAGTACCGATGAACCGGTACATAAGGGATTGACCGCACAGGGAGAGAGAGGAATCGACTTGCACGTATCGTTATGCTGCTGTCCTTCCTTCTTTTTTTGTTAGGACAAGATCGGACCGATGATGCCGTGCCCTTGCGCCAGCACAGATTCAAGCATTCGCTCAGGCAATCTTTCGGTGATTGCGGCAGCATAGGGCGGTAATGATGCTGACCGCTGGTGGCTGCCCGTGCCGGCGGATTGTTTTGTTGTGGACGGATGAGACAAGCCCCGCGGCACCGTGCTGCTCGTAAGCGGTTTACCGCAGTCGTTCAGACTATTGAGGCATTAATGTGATGGGCTGAGTGTGCTGCGGATATCAAATCAACAGCTGGAGAGGTGTAGTTGTGTTCAAAGATATATTCCAGAAGAAACGGAAGTACGCTACCATACCTTCCGAGCGTGCAGTTCGTGGCGAAGGCCAGGAAACTGAGGAACGCCCAAAACGTGAAATACCCGAAGGGCTTATGAACAAGTGCAGCAAATGCGGCACGATTCAATATAGCAAGGAACTGGAGAAAAATTTGAAAGTTTGCCCTGCATGCGGCTACCATATGCGCTTGAACGCGATGGAGCGCATTGCCATGGTGCTCGATGAGACGGGGTTCGTGGAATACGATGCCGACATGGTATCGGTAGACCCGCTCGGCTTTCCGGGATACAGCACCAAACTGGAGCAGCAGCGGTTGAAGTCCGGGCTGAAGGAAGCGGTGATCACCGGCGAAGGCACCATCGAAGGACTGCCTGTCGTCGTTGCCGTCATGAGCTTTGATTTTTTTACAGGCAGCATGGGCTCGGTAGTGGGTGAAAAAATTACGCGTGCGATCGAGAAAGCGACGGAAAAACGTCTGCCGTTGATCATTTTCTCCACGTCCGGCGGTGCCCGGATGCAAGAAAGCATTCTCAGCTTGATGCAGATGGCGAAAACAAGCGCGGCGCTGTCACGCCTTGACGAACAGGGCGGATTATATATATCGGTCATTACGGACCCGACGACGGGTGGTGTATCCGCAAGCTTTGCGAGCCTGGGCGACATCATTATCGCAGAACCGGGAGCCGTCTTTGGTTTTGCGGGCCGAATCGTCATCGAGCAGACGATCCGCCAGAAGCTGCCGGACGATTTTCAGACTGCGGAGTTCAATCAGCAGCATGGACAGCTGGACCTGGTCGTTCATCGCAAGGAATTGCGGTCCACGCTGGGTAAACTGCTGGATATGCACAGTGAAAAGGGAGGGGTCTGAATGGCGGGTGAGTTGCCATATGAAGCGCCTCTGGTTGAGATGCGCAAAAAGATTGAAGAACTGATCCAGTTCGGCCAGGAGAAAGGCATTGATTTTACGGAGGAAATTGCCAGGCTGGAAGAGCGATATCAACGTTTGGAAGAGGAAATTTATTCCGGAATTACGGCTGCACAAAAAATGCATTTGGCGCGGCATCAGCAGCGTCCGACCGCACTTGACCTGATTCAGCTTGTTTTCACCGATTTCATAGAATTGCATGGGGACCGCATGTTCGGCGACGATTTGGCCGTCGTAGGGGGCCTTGCCAGATTGAACGGACAAACGGTGACCGTGATCGGGCAACAGCGGGGGAAAGATACGAAAGACAACATCGCCCGTTTTTTCGGGAGCGCGCATCCGGAGGGATTCCGGAAAGGGCTGCGCCTGATGAAACAGGCGGACAAATTCGGCCGCCCAATTATTACGTTTATTGATACTAAAGGGGCGTATCCGGGTAATACTGCAGAAGAGAGAGGCCAATCCGAAGCCATTGCCCGCAACCTGCTGGAAATGGCCAAGTTGTCCGTGCCCGTCATCGTTGTGGTAATTGGCGAAGGCGGCAGCGGCGGTGCGCTGGCTTTTGCCGTGGGCAACCGCGTGCTGATGCTTGAGCATGCCATCTATTCGGCCATTTCTCCGAACGGCGCTGCGTCGATTCTGTGGAAGGACGCTTCCAAGGCAGATCAGGCGGCAGAGGCGATGAAAATTACCGCGAGCGACCTGCTCGACATGCAGGTGATTGAGGAGATCGTTCCCGAGCCGCGCGGAGGAGCTCATCGCAATTACGAAGAAACCGCGGAGGTTATTCGCGAAGCCATTGTTCGTCATTTGGGCGAAATCGGCAGCTGGAGCGGGGAGCAGCTTAGACAGGATCGTTATGAAAAATTCCGCAAAATCGGATCCATTTCATTCGAAAAGCCAGCGGAAGCGGAGGCCTCCGAACCGCCCGTGGAAGCTGAACCGGTGAGAAATTTGTCGGGAAATGCGGAATGATGTGACGAAATTCCTATACAAATGCTCAAAAATGTAGTAAATTTAATAGTTGGAAAAAGAAAAAAACAGATAAAGAGAGACCTTTAAAATCGGAGGAAACCCAAAATGCGCAAAACGAAAATCGTTTGTACCATCGGACCATCCAGCGAATCGCTGGAGAACACGAAGAAATTGATTACGGCCGGCATGAATGTAGCCCGTCTGAACTTCTCCCACGGTGATTTCGATGAGCACGGCGGACGGATCAAAAACATTCGCCAAGCAAGCGAAGAATTGAACAAAACAGTAGCTATTCTGCTGGACACCAAAGGACCGGAAATTCGGACAGGTAAACTCGAAGTTGAATCGATCGATTTGGTTCAGGACGAGTACATCACGTTGACAACAGAAGAAATTCTGGGCAACAAAGATCGTATTTCCATTACGTATGCAGATCTCCCGAAAGATGTAGCGCCGGGATCTACCATTCTGATCGACGACGGTCTGATCGGACTTACCGTTGTGGAAGTACAAGGCACCGAGATCAAATGCCGCATCGTTAACGGCGGTACGATCAAAAGCAAAAAAGGTGTTAACGTTCCAGGCGTTGCCATTTCTCTGCCGGGTATTACGGAAAAAGATGCGAACGATATCGTATTCGGTATCGAACAAGGCGTCGATTTCATCGCGGCTTCTTTCGTGCGTAAAGCAAGCGACGTGCTGGAAATCCGCGAATTGTTGGAAAAACACAATGCAGGCCATATTCAAATCATCTCCAAAATCGAGAACCAACAAGGTGTCGACAACCTGGACGAAATCCTTGAAGTGTCCGACGGCCTGATGGTTGCCCGTGGAGACCTGGGTGTTGAAATTCCTGCGGAAGAAGTGCCATTGGTACAAAAACGCATGATCGAAAAATGTAACGTTGCTGGCAAACCGGTTATTACGGCAACACAAATGCTGGATTCCATGCAGCGCAACCCGCGTCCTACTCGTGCGGAAGCTTCCGACGTAGCGAACGCGATTTTCGACGGCACGGATGCCATCATGCTTTCGGGCGAAACGGCTGCCGGTAAATATCCGGTAGAATCCGTTCTGACGATGTCCCGCATCGCCGAAAAAGCGGAATCTGCGCTTCCTTACCAGGAGCTGTACCTGAAACAACGCGTGGCTCAACAAACGACGGTTACGGAAGCGATCAGCCAATCGGTTGCGCTGTCCGCTCAAGACCTGAACGCCAAAGCGATCATCACTTCCACGGAATCCGGCCATACGGCTCGCATGGTATCCAAATACCGTCCGGAAGCTCCGATCATCGCGGTAACAACGGAAGACAGAACTTCCCGCCGCCTGGCGCTTGCTTGGGGCGTTACGCCGGTGAAAGGCAGACGTTGCGATTCGACGGATTCCTTGTTCGAGAACGCAATCGAAGGCGGTCTGAAATCCGGCATTGTCAAAGAAGGAGATCTGGTTGTCATCACTGCGGGTGTACCTCTGGGCCGCTCCGGTTCCACCAACCTGATCAAAGTTAGCCAAATTCCAAACAACGCTTAATGGTTCGTAAGAACATCGAAGCAGCATGAAGCAATGGGGCGTTTTGCGCCCCATTGCTTTTTATTTCGAATCAAAGGAGGCAGGGACAATGCAGCATTCGGGCAATGGCAATTGGTACATGACAAAGCTCCGCGTTCGGTATCAGGAGAGCGACCAGATGGGGGTCGTGTACCATATGAACTACGTGAACTGGTTTGAGATCGGCAGGACCGAGACGATTCGCCAAATGGGGTATTCATATCGTAAAATAGAGGAGCAGGGGTTTCTGCTTCCCGTCACCGGATTGGATGTAAAATATCACAAGCCGGCCCGGTATGATGATGAAATCATGATTTTTACCCGAATTGCTGCGTTTAGCGGCTTGCGCCTGAATTACGAGTATGACGTGAGACGCATGACTTCAGACTCTTCCGGTCAGGCTGACGGCGAGCTGCGGGTATGGTCATCCGAGGAATCGCTTCCCGGAGAACGTTTGGTTACCGGTGCTACCCAGCACGTATGGGTAAACCGGGACTGGAAGCCGGTCAGGCTGGATAAGGCAGCCTCTGAGCTTTACAGCGCGCTTGAGAAAGTGTGGCTTTCAGGAAAGGGGTAATTCGCAATGCGAAGATGGATGTGGGGCATATTATTGATTGTTCCGGTCATCGAACTGTTTGGTTTTATTGTTATGAGCGACTGGATCGGGGCTGGAAAGACGCTGCTGCTCATGCTTCTCACGTCCTTGATCGGTATAGCCATGCTGCAATTTGAGGGACGGAAAGTGCTCTATGACGCAAGAGCAGAAATGGAGCGCGGACAGGTGCCCGGCCGAAAAATGGTGGATGGGCTGTTGGTGTTCGTTGGCGGTTTTCTTTTGCTGATTCCCGGTTTTGTTACGGATCTGATCGGGTTCACGCTTGTCTTTCCGATAACACGCGCCGTATACCGCTTGTTCTTCCTGGGGTGGCTTGAGAAAAAAATGAAAAACGGCAGCATCACATTTTACCGCCGACGGTGACATGAAGGTTGTCCGGAACTGGCGTATTCATTGAAAAGAGGCTTCGTGCTGCAGCATACGCTGCAAGCGATGCCTCTTTTGCGTTCAACGAACCTTCCCGTTGACAACGTAGTTGCGTAAATCACGAAATACGTTGGCCCGGTTGAAGGCATCAAGAATGACCAGACTGACCGGGCCGATGATCAGCCCAAGCACGCCGAACAGCTTGAGTCCGACAAACATGCCGACAAGGGTAGCGAGCGGGTCCAATCCCACGCTGCTGGCCAACACTTTCGGTTCGATCATCTGTCTGGCGACGAGTACGATCAAATAGATCACGGCGATGCCGATGCCCAGATAGGGATCGCCGTTCATAAGCAGATATGCCGCCCACGGAACCATGACCAGACCAACGCCGAGGTAAGGCAGCAGATCGACAAGTCCAATCATCAATGCAATGGTAAAGGCGGATTTGACCTGAAGGACGAGCAAACCGATCATCACGAACAGAGCCGTAATGGAAATCATGATGAGCTGGGCACGGACGTAACCGAACAAAGCCTTTCTCAAATCATTCCAGATGTCAACGATCGGTCTGCGAATGGCCGCAGGAACCCAGCGTGAAACGGTATCGCCATGTCTGGCCCAGTTCTTGCTGATGAAGAAGGCGGCCAGCAAAATGACAATGAAAACTGCGCCCATACTCGGCAAGGAGGTCAGGAAGTTTACGATGCCGTTGAAAAAACCGGTGACGAGATCCGTGACGGCTGTTCCGACCGTTTCCGTCGTTTTGCTGATATTGTTGTTGATGGTTTCCCGATAGTTGGGGTTATCTCTGTAAAAGCTGCTTATTTGCTCGATGAGGTTCTGGATCGTATCGCTTTGGGTCCAGCGAACCAATGCATCCCTGAGTTCGTCGATATGCAAGTCAAAGCTTGCCGTCAGCGAGATAACCTCCCGCACAATGCGGGTGACCGCGGCAGATAAGATGACCATTACGGCTCCGAAGTAAAGAATGAGCGAAAAAGTCGCGGCCAGCCAGCGGGGAAAACGGACTTTCCTCTGAAGCACCGATACAAGCGGGTTCATGGCATAAGCGATGAGCCAGGCAATAAGGAAAGGGTACAAAAGCGGGAACAGCAGATAGACGGACACGGCAGCCAGGAGGGTCGCAATAATGACCCACAGGCCGCGGAGCAGTCGTTTCGCTACAATTTTGTCCACAATCACGTCTCCTTCCGAATGGGCAAGCATCAGGCTTTCGTAGACTGCATGGGAGGCAAGAGAAAACGGAATACGAGGTTACCGATCGATCAGCTCCATTCTTTTCCTGCTTCCTAGAGTATGCCAGATCAGGAAGAAACATAGCAATGGGAAACGGAAGAATTCTCAGATTTGTATACGTACAATTAAATATAATCAATGTAAATCCTTCATGTTGTGTAATTGTGCGATGGCTATAGTCTAGTAGACCTAGGTATTTTTTTATATAATTTTAGAAAAAAGATACATTCTAAAGCAAAGTTGTGATATTATACTTAAGTCTTAATTACTATATAGTAGGAGGAGAAAACATTGTTCGCAATGGGCTTGATTGCCGGTATATTCGGTATTATTGCATCGATTGTCGCTTTGATGATCGGAGGAATCGATGCGGCATTTTCCGAAAGCGGAACATCCAGCGTGACAGGGCTTGCAATTTCAGCACTTCTGTTCAGCATTTTAGGAATTGTAGGGGCAGCGTTCACCAAAAGCAAACCAAAGCTGGCTGGCTGGTTGATGCTTGTTAGTGGGGTTGCCGGGTTTATCAGTATTTCTATGTTCTACATATTATCAGGAGTACTCTTTATTGTAGCAGGGTTCATGGGGATCCTTAGTAAGAAGAAGGTCGTACAGGAAGCGCGCCCGAATTGAAGCTAACAAAAATTAGTTATATGCACTGAGCAAAAAGTCTCTGCCAACACGGACAGAGGCTTTTTGTTATGCTCCAATTTCCATGGGTTTTATTGGTTTGTTGGTTAGCGTTCAAATGGGAGCCATCCAAATGGATTTGGCAGCAGCAGTTAATATCAAGGATTTATGTTATATAATTCGGAATTTTTTATAATAAAATCAGTGATTGCGCACAAAAAAAGCAGGAGACAAGAACCCGCAAATTCTAGTGTTTTTCATCTAGAAAACCACTTACAATCCGGCTAAAACAGGCCAAAACATATAGAAATACAATGGCACAACAAATACTGGAAGAACCTGTTGCATCAATGAAAAGAAACGATAAGACACATATTGAAACCGATTGCAACAGCCAAATGATTATCAGTGTGATAAAGAAGTTTAATGCCCTAATGACACTTGACGATGTTCACATAAACGACAAAATCCAGTATGATGTTATAAGGAAATGACGATTGACAGATAAGAATTGCGTAATTTGGAAATTTTACCAACTTATTTAATGTAAATGTTTTCAAAAGTTTGTTGATGCTTGGCCGTTGCCTGTGAACCCATGGATCGGAGATGTCTGATCTGAGCAGAACGACCTCATGCGCGAGAACCACTCCTGCCAGACCCGGTCTGGCTTCTCTGCAAGTACGACGATAGTTGTTTTTCTTATTTCGCTTATTAAAAGGAGAGATGTAATATGACAGCTACCAAAGGCTTGGAAGGCATCGTTGCGGCGACCTCTTCGATCAGTTCCATTGTGGACGGCGTGCTCACGTATCGCGGTTACAATATTGACGATTTGGCTGAGCATGCAAGCTTCGAAGAAGTGGCCTACCTGTTGTGGTTCGGCAAACTTCCAAACGCTAATGAACTGGAAACCCTGAAGAACAGCCTGAGCGAGTATGCGGCGATCCCCGACGAATTGATTGCGCAAATTCGGCTGTATCCAAAAAGCATGAACACGATGGCGGCACTTCGTTCCGCGATCTCGGCATTGGGCCTTTATGACAGTCAGGCAGACGAAATGACGGCCGAGGCCAATGAGAACAAGGCAGTCAAACTGCAAGCGCAATTGCCTACCATCGTTGCAGCGATAGCCCGTATACGTCAAGGCAAAGACCCCGTGTCTCCAAAAGAAGGCGCTTCCATTGCAGAAAACTTCTTGTATATGCTGACAGGCGAGGAGCCGTCCGAAACGGCTGTTAAAGCGTTCGACCAGGCACTCGTCCTTCATGCCGATCACGAGTTGAACGCGTCGACATTTGCTGCCCGCGTAACGGTAGCGACCTTGTCTGATATTTACTCCGGCGTTACTTCTGCCATCGGAGCGCTGAAAGGTCCGTTGCACGGCGGCGCGAACGAAGCGGTGATGAAGATGCTGAACGAAATCGGTACGCCGGATCGTTTGGAATCCTTCATTCAGGAGAAGCTCAACAACCGCGAGAAGATCATGGGTTTCGGACACCGCGTTTACAAAAACGGCGATCCACGGGCCAAACATCTGCAAAAGATGTCCAGAGAGCTCGGGGAGATGAACAACGATACTCGTCTTTACGAAATGTCCGTCAAAATCGAAGAGATGGTTACGGGCCAAAAGGGACTGAAACCAAACGTGGATTTCTATTCCGCATCGGTGTACACACAACTGGGCATCGATCACGAATTGTTCACGCCGATTTTTGCCATTAGCCGCGTATCGGGCTGGACAGCTCACATCCTGGAGCAGCTTTCCGATAACCGGATCATTCGTCCACGCGCGGAGTATACGGGACCTGCTGAGCAGAAGTACGTTGCGATTGGGTTTCGCTAATTGATGGAAAAACCAGTATAATAAACAACGATGAGGCGAAGGGGCTGCTCATACCGGGTTGAAGAGCCATGCATGGGCTCCCCTCCTTCAACATAAGTACAAGCACGGCATGTATATGCCGGGGATATTATTACACTTAGGGAGGAATTAGTGACCATGAAATTAGAAAAATTTGCTCATCCAACTGAAGGAGAAAAAATTCAGATTGATAACGGCGCATTGCAAGTGCCTAATAACCCGATTATTCCATTCATCGAAGGCGACGGCACGGGCCGTGACATCTGGAAAGCGTCCAAGCGCGTTCTGGATGCGGCTGTGGACAAAGCTTACGGCGGCAGCAAAAAGATTGCATGGTACGAAGTATTTGCCGGAGAGAAAGCATTCAATACATACGGAGAATGGCTTCCAAACGATACACTTGAAGCAATCCGTGAGTACATTGTAGCGATCAAAGGACCTCTGACAACACCGATCGGCGGCGGCATCCGTTCCCTGAACGTTGCGCTGCGCCAGGAACTCGACCTGTATGTTTGCCTGCGTCCTGTACGTTACTTCAACGGCGTTCCATCCCCGGTAAAGCGTCCTGACCTGGTAGATATGGTCATTTTCCGCGAAAACACCGAGGACATCTACGCAGGAATCGAGTATGCGGAAGGTTCCGAAGAAGTGAAAAAAGTGATCCAGTTCCTGCAGCAGGAAATGGGCGTCAACAAAATCCGTTTCCCTGAAACTTCCGGGATCGGCATCAAGCCTGTATCTTCCGAAGGCTCCAAACGTTTGGTACGTGCGGCAGTGCAATACGCCATCGACCACAACCGCAAGAGCGTAACGTTGGTACACAAAGGCAACATCATGAAATTCACCGAAGGTGCTTTCAAAAACTGGGGATACGAAGTAGCTGAAGAGGAATTCGGCGATAAAGTGTTCACTTGGGCTCAATACGACAAAATCAAGGATGAGCAAGGCACGGATGCTGCAAACGCAGCGCAAAAAGCGGCAGAAGATGCAGGCAAAATCATCATCAAAGATGCCATCGCCGACATCGCTTTGCAGCAAGTCCTGACTCGTCCAGCCGAGTTTGACGTCATTGCGACATTGAACCTGAACGGTGACTACCTGTCCGATGCACTGGCTGCGCAAGTTGGCGGAATCGGTATTGCTCCGGGCGCAAACATCAACTATGTGACTGGCCACGCGATCTTCGAAGCAACTCACGGTACTGCACCGAAATATGCGGACAAAGACGTGGTAAACCCAGGCTCGGTTATTTTGTCCGGCGTGATGCTGCTTGAGCATCTTGGCTGGCAAGAAGCGGCTGACCTCATTTACAAAGGCATGGAAACTGCCATCAACAACAAAACGGTTACTTATGACTTTGCACGTTTGATGGAAGGCGCAACCGAAGTGAAATGCTCCGAGTTTGCCGACCAAATCATTAATAACCTGTAAAGGGAGACGATCACGTTGACGATCCAGCGCAAAAAAATCACCGTTGTCGGCGCCGGGTTTACCGGAGCCACGACCGCTCTGATGCTTGCCCAAAAAGAACTTGGGGACGTCGTACTGGTAGATATTCCGCAATTGGAGAACCCGACAAAAGGCAAAGCGCTTGACATGATGGAGGCGAGTCCGGTTCAAGGGTTTGACAGCAATATCATCGGTACTTCCAGCTATGAGGATGCTGCTGGTTCCGATATCGTCATCATCACGGCCGGCATTGCCCGCAAACCGGGCATGAGCCGCGATGATCTGGTCAACACGAATGCAGGCATCGTAAAGTCCGTTTGTGAAAATGTGAAGGTGCATTGCCCTGATTCCATTGTCATCATTTTGAGCAATCCGGTAGATGCGATGACCTACGCGGCGTACCAGACTTTAGGTTTCCCGAAAAACCGGGTTATCGGCCAATCCGGCGTGCTTGATACGGCCCGTTACTGCACATTTATCGCTCAGGAGCTGAATGTATCGGTAGAAGACGTTCGCGGTTTCGTCCTTGGCGGACATGGAGATGACATGGTGCCTCTGGTGAGATATTCCAGCGTCGGCGGCATTCCGATCGATACGTTGATTCCTGCGGACCGCATCGAAGCGATCGTTCAGCGCACGCGCGTGGGCGGCGGCGAAATCGTCAATCTGCTGGGCAACGGCAGCGCCTATTACGCCCCGGCAGCCTCTCTCGTGCAGATGGCCGAGGCGATTTTGAAGGATAAGAAACGAATAATTCCGGTTATTGCATACTTGGAAGGCGAGTACGGCTACAATGATTTGTTCTTGGGCGTACCAACCATCCTGGGCGGCGACGGCATTGAAAAGGTGTTTGAACTGGAGTTGACGGAAGACGAGAAAGCGGCTTTGGACAAATCCGCCGAAGCTGTTCGCAATGTCATTTCAGTCGTGAACCTTTAAATTTGAACATTTCCCAAACAGCAATCAAGAAACCTTCGGAGATTCCGGAGGTTTTCTTTTCTTTGGATAACTTCACCAGTATAATGGGATGTGATGAATAGCACACATTGCTTATTGAGGAGGATGAAGGGTTTGGGTATGGTGATGTATTTGCTCCATATTGTCGGAGCGCTGTCTATGGGGTTCTATTTAATCTTGCCGTTTGTGGTTGGTAAAATTCGCACGCTGAGCTCTGCTGCGCAGGAGGGAACGTTCACAACGCTCCGTTCGCTGAACAAAGTGGCTCAATATGGTCTGATCATTCAACTGCTTACCGGGGGTTACCTCATGACCAAAGGGGAGTACTCCCATCTATGGATGACCATTGTTGTTCTTTTGCTGCTGGCCATTGCGGCGATCGGTGGCATTATGGGCAAACCGCTGCGACTCGCGGCAGAAGGCGCGAGGAGCAATCAGGATGTCCGTTCGTACCAGAGCAAAATCAGTACATTCAGCGCATTGCTGGCCGTATTTTTGCTCGTCATGGTTTATCTGATGGTAAACCCCGGCGTGATCTAAGCCGTCTTACGGCTTGAGGAATGTAGGATTCGAGCGAAGATTGAAGCGTTTGCATCATGCTGGTAAGTCAGGGCCAGGACAAGCTGTCCTGCTCAAAAGTGGATTTCAAAAGGAAACGCAAAAAAACAAGACAGCCTTTAGTCTGTCTTGTTTTTTTGCGTTGTTCGGACAGTGCTCAGCATCCTGGAGATCATAACGACAGGCTGTTGTCCACCCTTATTCCGAATTCATCGTTCTTTCAGGCAGGGTTTGCCGTAAAAGCAAAGACGGTGTTCCGTCCGTTCCGTTTGGATTGATATAACGCATGATCGGCATCACGCAGCAGCGATTCCAGCGAATCCGATGGATTCTGGCAGGACGTGATGCCGAAGCTGGACGTAATGGTGATGTTTGTCCCATCCCACTCCATAGGGTGTTCCAGCAAAGCCATGCGCAGTTGTTCGGCCAGTTGTTTGCCTTCCGCCAGCGTCATCTCGGGGAGGGCAATGACAAATTCTTCGCCGCCGTAACGCGCAAACAGCATATCCTGTCCGAGGTAACGGTTGCAGATTGAAACGACGTGCACGATCGCTTTGTCGCCTGTCTCATGTCCGTAGGTGTCGTTGATCCGTTTAAAATGATCGATATCGAACAAAATCAAGGATAGGGGCTGCCCATTCGCTAAAGCGTTCGTGAGCAATTTTCGCGCATGATGCAGAAATTGGGTTCGATTGTATATTTTGGTCAACCCGTCGAAATAGGCAAGCTGCTTTAGCTGTTCCTGCAAAAAGCGCTGTTCGGTGATGTCAATGAGCATGATGAGGCTTCCCACGGTCTGACCGCCCTTATTGTGGACATAAGACGTACGGACCTGATAACAGACCGTTTGACCGTGCAGTTGCCAATACAAGTCTTGGTGCAGCCCCTCTTTGTCATTACCGAGTGGGAAAGGGTTCCCAGACAGGTTGATCCAAATGTCATCCATTTTCTGACCGATCATGCCCATGTCGAGCTCAGGCAGCATAAGCTGCAAGGCTTTGTTGTAATCGACCAGCCGATTGGAGCTATCCAGCACGATAACGCCCTCTCGCATGCTTTCGAAGATGCTGTCTTTGGCGATCGGCACGATCGTCAGGAGACGGGATGACAGGATCGCCCAGATATACATGGCAGATGTAATACACATCAGAACGGGCACAGGGTCCATGCCGCCGGGAGTCAGCCCGAGCAAGTACACAAAAGCCCCGACCATCGGGATCAATTGGGAAGTAATCAGCGTAAACAGCTGCCGGCGATACGTTTCTTTGGTGTGTCTCCATTGGGCAATCAGGATGAGGCAGGCGCACAGCAGGCAGGAAAAGGTGAAGGCGCCGTGAACGACATACCATTGTCCCGCGGCGATTTCCATGACGGGCACGGTGCTGTTTTCACGCAGCCACACTTTTTTGTAAAACAGATGATGAACATCGTTCGTGGCCACCATAATCAACGTTACGGAAGGGATTACGAACAATGCGGTTGTCATTTTGCGGGACAGGAACCTGCCCGTATATTGAATCATGAGCAGCAGGCCGAGGGAGGCCGAGAAAGGCATGCCCATATATTCCACGACCGTCCAAAATTTCATCTGTTCCAGCGTATTGCTGGCCAGTCCGATGGCGTAACCAAAGGCGTAGACCGATAGTGCCGCCGTGTAGAGAATAAACGTTTTTGCGCTGGGAATCTCCGCTCTGCGAAAATAGGTATACAGGCACAAAAACACGTTAAGGACAGCAGAAGTTGTTACCAGGGTTATATAAGCATTAATGTGCGATTCTTCCATGTTCACTTCCCCTGTTCTTCGATCAGTGTTTTAAGAAGCCTTATGAATAAGCTTTGGACAGCCATGCATACAGCCATGCATAATGTACATTGTACATCAGCCCATCCGGCTTGTGGAATACAAATCGTGACTTAAGCTTTCTTTTTTGGATCGAAATGTGTATATTTCGACTCGCTTTCGATGTAAACCCCGCGGGAGGTTGTTATTTGTCGTTTAATTCATGAGCAGAGTGGTAATAAAATGATGAGCCGACAGGCTATTTGATTGGTGAAATGGACCTTGGAAAGGAATAATATGCAGGGTTCATGCCATCCTACACATGGAGACGTGCAAGAACACCATTTTGAAGGGAGAATGCGAGATGTCAACGACAACCCCATCCAAACAAACGCTGCCGCCACAGCATCAAAATCAGCAGCCAGGCATTGAATCGAAAATGAATCCCAAACCGGAATTCGAGAAGACGAAATATAAGGCGGCCGATAAACTGCTGGACAAGGTAGCTTTAATTACCGGAGGAGACAGCGGCATTGGACGTGCAGTGGCCGTCACTTATGCGAAGGAAGGCGCCGATGTTGCCATCGTGTACCTGAATGAGCATCAGGATGCCGAGGAGACGAAACGCCAGGTGGAGCAGGAAGGACGCAAATGCATTCTGATTGCCGGCGATATCGGCGATGTGTCCTTTGCCAAAAAAGCGGTGGAACAGACGGTCAAGGAACTGGGCAAGCTGGACATCGTTGTGAATAACGCGGCCGAACAGCACCCGCAGCAAAACATTGAAGACATTACGCCGGAACAGCTGGAGCGGACGTTTCGCACCAATATTTTCGGCATGTTTTATTTGACGCAGGCGGCGATGCCGCACTTGAAAAAAGGCAGCTCGATCATTAACACGACATCGATTACGGCCTATCGGGGCAACCCGACGCTCATCGACTACTCCTCGACCAAAGGGGCCATCACTTCGTTCACGCGGTCATTGTCCATGAATGTGGTGGAGAAAGGGATTCGGGTAAATGCGGTAGCACCAGGTCCGATCTGGACACCGTTGATTCCGTCCACGTTCGATGCGCAAAAAGTCAGCGAATTTGGATCGACGCAGCCGATGAAGAGACCGGGCCAGCCGGAAGAGCTCGCTCCTGCTTATGTTTATCTTGCTTCAGACGATTCTTCATACGTCAGCGGGCAAGTCATGCATATTAATGGCGGCGAAGTCGTGAATGGATAGAAACAAGGGTATGATGAAGACGCACTGTGCCGGCTTGTCGGGCAGTGCGTTTTTTATTTTGAACAGGATGAAGGCGTGATCGAACAAAAATAGTTATTTCCTATTTTACATAATCAGCGATTTTAACGGACTTGTACATGATATAGTTGAATTGATCTGTACTCGTATGAATCCGAACAAGCCCTGTGATATGATGTAGTGAACGTTCTATACATACAGGGGGGAACAACGTTGAAAATCAGCAAACAGTATGCGCCGCATTATATCTGGGGAACGAATTGCGATGGATGGCACCTTATGAAGCATGAGGGATTAAGCATCATTCATGAACGGATGCCTGCCCATACGGCGGAGGTTCGCCATGTTCATAACATCAGCCGCCAATTTTTCTTTGTGCTGAGCGGAGAAGCCTGCATGGAGCTTGATGGTGAAGACATGATCCTGGAGGCACAGGAAGGCATTGAAATCCCGCCGGGCAAGCCTCATCAAATGCAGAATCGAAGCAGCGAAGACGTGGAATTTCTGGTTATTTCCATGCCGGGCACGCGGGGGGACCGCATCGAACTCGCTGCTGACCAGACGGATTCATTGAATTGATTATATAACCAAAGGAAGAGATCCATGAGAACGTTTCGCAACCGGCTTTCCATCATCATGATGGCCCTCATCGGCGTGTCCGTCATCGTGGCGGGAATCACGATGGGCAGAGTATTCAAAACAACGCATATCGAAGTATTGGAGCAAACGATGATTCGCGAGATCAATTTGCTCAAAGCCACGTTTCCTTTTCATGATGCAACCGATCCTTCATCGCTCGCCACCCAAAAGTACTACTCGGAAAGGGCGTCGGAGCTGGAACGTCTGACGGATTCCCGCGTCACGTTTATCAATAAGGATGGCGTTGTGATCGGCGATTCGGAAAGTGATCCGGGGACGATGGATAACCACTTAAACCGGGAAGAAATCAAGGGAGCCGCAGAAACGGGATACGGGAGGTCCATTCGATACAGCGAAACATTGGGCGAAGACATGCTGTATGTGGCGTTACCCGTGAATTCCGCGCAAAGCGACATGATCGAAATGCCGAACGGCAAATTCGACGGATTCATTCGCTTGTCCATGAGCCTTGAGGCTGTCAATCAGGGACTGCAGCGGGGATGGATCATCATGTTCATTGCTTTGGGCGTGTTGTTCGTCGTTGTTGCGCTGGTCAGCTATCGGGTAGCTCGTGGGCTGACGTCCCCGATTGAGCATATTACCAAGGTGGCCCATCGGATCAGCAAGCTGGACTACGATGCGAGAGTTAAAGTAACCCGCCGGGACGAGATTGGCCAGCTTGGTTTGGCCATTAACGGCATGGCCGACAGCCTGCAAACGCAGCTGAAAACGATCCGGGATAACGAGGCGCTGCTGCAAAGCGTCCTGGCTAACATGACCGGGGGCATCATTATGATCGATGCAGGCCAGTCGATAGCGCTTGTGAATCGCGAAGCAGAGCGCATGCTCGGCATTCAGGCCGCGCGCGTGACGGGCAAACCTTATACGGAGCTCAAGCGGCATTACGAGCTGACTCACACGATCGAGGAAAGCGTTGAACTGCGCGAACGGATGTCGGAGGAAGTGAGCATTTATAATCCTGAACAGCATTTGCTGCGCATCGACGGGGTGACGATGTCCGAAAATGACGGGGGATACCGCGGCATGCTTTTCCTGCTGCAGGACGTTACCGCCATCCGGCGGCTGGAAAAAATGCGGAGCGAATTCGTGGCCAACGTCTCGCATGAGCTGAAAACGCCTGTCGCCGCGGTGAAAGGATTTGCAGAAACGCTGCTAAGCGGCGGGGTTCAGGACAAGGAGACGGAACGTTCCTTTTTGCAGATCATTTACGATGAAGGAGACCGGTTGAACCGTTTGATCGGAGACATTCTCGAGTTGTCCAAAATCGAATCCAAGCGGGCTCCGCTGGAGTGTTCTCCGGTCCATGTCCATTCCTTCTTGGAGATGGTGCTGGAAACCTTGTCGAAGGTGGCCGAGAAAAAGCAGATCCGTTTGCAGATGATTGTACCCGAGGAATTGTACATCGAAGCCGACGAAGACAAGATGAAACAGATTTTCATCAATCTGCTGTCCAATGGCATCAACTACACGCCTGAGGGCGGACGGGTCAAAGTACAGGTTACCGTTGAAAACGACGGGGAGCGGGAAGAAGTCGTCTTTGCGGTGTCCGATACGGGGATCGGCATCCCCAAAAAGGATTTGCCGCGCATTTTCGAACGGTTTTACCGGGTCGATAAAGGACGTTCCCGCAATTCGGGCGGCACGGGCCTTGGTTTGTCCATCGTTAAACATCTCGTGGAATTGCATCATGGCAAACTGTCCGTAGAGAGCGAGCTTGGCATGGGATCCACGTTCCGTGTCATCCTTCCATTAATTCAGGAAGAAACGGTGTAGCTCGTTTGGAAGCGAAATGTAAAAAGGATGTGCTCACTTTACACAGCGTTAACAAAAGGGTGCTATGATTAAAAAAGTGTTGTGGCAACAGACAACCTATAAGGAGAGAAGGGGTATCATGGCACAGCGTTTGCTCGTCATCGAAGACGAACCTACATTATCAAGATTGCTTACGTACAACCTGACGCAGGAAGGTTATGACGTGACGGCCGAAGATCACGGCTCGGCGGGATATGACCGCGCGGTATCGCAGGAATTCGATCTGATTTTGCTTGATTTGATGCTGCCGGGAATGAATGGCCTGGACATCCTGAACAAGCTCAGATCCCAAGGCGTAACCACGCCGGTGATCATTTTGACGGCCAAGAACGGAGAAGCGGAAGTCGTGCAAGGGTTGAAATCCGGCGCAGACGACTACATCACGAAGCCGTTCGGGGTTTCCGAACTGCTTGCCAGGGTGGACGCCGTACTCCGCAGATCTTCAAGCGGCGAGGACTTGCCGCAGCAGGAGGATAAAGACGGGTCGCGCATCGTGCTCGGCGAGTTGGAAATCTACCCTTTAAAATACGAGGTAACGCTGGGCGGCCAATCCATCAGCTTGCGTCCCAAAGAATTCGAAGTATTGCTCTATCTGGCGAAAAAGCCGGGCGTGGTGCTTACCCGCGACGATTTGATGAATGCAGTCTGGGGCTTCGATTATATCGGCGGGCAGCGGACGGTCGACGTTCACGTCAGTTCATTGCGCAAAAAACTCGAGCTCGATCCCGAATCGGTGCATATCGATTCCATTCGTGGCGTGGGCTATAAATTGGTTGTCAAAAGAAAAACTCCCCATCATTCGAGCTGACAATGATTGGGGAGTTTTATTTTGTCACAATATTTTTACGTTCCATTCACAAAAAGAAAAAGCTTCCTTTACTCAGAAGGGGTAGCATGATACTGTCTGAGTAATACTTAGGTCCTATTAATAGACTTATGAAGCAGCTCATACGTAAAGGAGATTGAGCATTTATGCCTATGTTGCTTGAAGCGAGGCCTGAGCAAGCCGAGGATGCAGCGCTTGTGCGGGAATCTGTAACCGCAAGTGCCGATGTTGTTGCCGACGTTCCGAAGGAACAGCCGGAATCCGGCCCGAAGAAGCGCTTGTTGATCCGGGACTATTGCCGTCAAGTCCCTATAGTCGGAATACATACCACCTGCGGCGAAGCAGCTAACATGTTGAACCATGACAAGGACAATCCCTGCATTCTATTGTGCGACGACCTTATGCAGCCTGTAGGCATGGTGATGAGAGAAACGTTATATCGCCTATTGAACGGCCGTTTTGCCGCCGATCTGTTCTACGACAAACCGCTGATGAAAGTAGCCGATTCTTCTCCTGTCATCGTCGATGTGCATGCCGATGCCAAACACATGATCGATATTGCGCTTTCGCGCACGGAGCAGCATTTCTACGACTGCCTGATCGTCACCGAAGAAGACCGATTGGTCGGCGTGTTGACGGTGAGGGACGTGATGACCCTCTCCCGAAACTTGCAGCACGAGGCCAGCGAAGAACGAACGGCCACGATCACGGAGAGCCGGCAGGAAATGTCCCGGATTCACGAATCGATTACCGGACTTGTTCTAGGCGCCAGCCAGACCCAGAAGGAAGCTAAACGGATCCTCTCGTTGTCGGAGCAAGGGGAGCAGAGCCTGATGAAGGTCGAAGCTTCCTATCAGCGGGTGAATCGGCACATGCTAGCACAGCGTGAACATGCCGAAGATATGCTGGCATCGATTGAGACAGGCTCCAGCATGGCCGGATCGATCCGGTCGCTGGCAGACCAAAGCGGGCTTCTGGCGATGAATGCTTCGATTGAAGCGGCGCATGCCGGGGAATACGGACGCGGTTTCCAAGTGGTCGCCAGTGAAATCCGGGCTTTGGCCAAGCAAACCCGCGAGGTGGCGCAGAACATGTCGGGATTGCTTGAAGGCATCGGCGAATTGACCCGGCAGACCGTTGAGCTGGTGCGCGCAAGCGCGGCCGAGATCGAGGGCAGCTTGGGCCATGTTACGGAAGGGGAGACCGCTTTCAGGGAATTGAACAACGCGGTGGCGGGAATGTCCCGGATTGCGGAAGAGATCGGCGAGGAAGGCAAGCGGTCGGGAGAAGTCGCGGATTATATCCGAAGCAAATTAAATGACATGGTTTCCGGGAATACCCCGGCCTAGCCTGCTCAGGCATCGTTTCGCATCATGATGGCGCAGCATCATGGTCGTGAAAGGATGTCTTTTTACATTCCGTTAACATGAAAATGATACTGGTTTTACAATCAAAAGGTAGGATGTTAAAGATGGCCGGACATGTTGGATTGGCATTAATGGGCCCGGTCTCAACGTAAGGGACAGCAGCTTTGCCCCTGAAACGAAGGAGAAGTGAACATCCATGAAGGATCTCATTCATATCGAAGGACTGAACCTGTACTATGATACGCATCACGCGCTTAAAAATATATCGATGGATTTGCCGGAGCGGACCGTCACCGCATTCATCGGGCCGTCAGGCTGCGGCAAATCCACATTGCTGCGCACGCTGAATCGCATGAACGACATGATTCCAGGCGTGCGCGTGGAAGGACAAGTGCTGCTGGACGGATCGGATATCTACGGCAACGAGATTGAAGTGGAGACGCTGCGTAAACGTGTGGGCATGGTCTTTCAGCAACCGAACCCTTTCCCGAAATCCATTTATGACAATGTCGCTTACGGACCTCGGCTTCATGGGGTCACGCAAAAGGCGGAGCTGGATCAGATCGTGGAACAAAGCCTTGCTCACGCAGCCCTGTGGGACGAAGTGAAGGACGTGCTTAAAAAGTCCGCGCTCAGTCTGTCGGGCGGGCAGCAGCAGCGTCTCTGCATAGCGCGCGCGCTTGCCGTGCAGCCGGACGTGCTGCTGATGGACGAGGCGACTTCGGCGCTGGATCCGATTTCCACGCTGAAGATCGAGGAGTTGGTCAAAGAGCTGCACACCAAATTCACGATCGTCATGGTCACGCACAACATGCATCAGGCCGCGCGCGTGTCCGGACGCACGGTGTTCTTCCTGAATGGCGAAGTCGTTGAGGCTGCGGATACGGAGACGCTGTTCTCCACGCCGCAGGACTCCCGGACCGAGGATTATATATCCGGAAGGTTCGGTTAAGAAAACAATGGATCCCGGCTATGCCGGAGATGATGGACAAGGGGGCAATCTAACCATGATTCGCAGAAAAGAATTCGACCAGGAGCTTGAAGAACTGCGCGTACTGCTTCGGCAAATGGGTGAGCATGTCGGATCGGCACTGGACGGTGCTATTGAAAGTTTGCAAACGATGGATGCAGAAAAAGCGCAGGTCATCATCAAAAACGATGCGAATTTGAATGCCCTTGAAGACAAAATTATGGAGCTCGGCTCCAAGCTGATCATTACGCAGCAACCTGTGGCGAAAGATTTGCGCCGTATTATCGTGGCCTTCAAAATTTCGAGCGATCTGGAACGCATGGGCGATCTCGCGCTGGATATTGCCAAAGTTACGCTCCGCATGGAAGGACAGACATTGATCAAACCGCTGGTGGATATTCCGCGCATGGCTGAAATCGTGAAAGGTATGATCGACGAGTCCATTGAGTCGTTTCTGAAGGAAAATACCGATCTGGCCTACAAAATGGCGCAGACGGATGATCAGGTGGACCAGCTTTACAGCAGCATGATTCGCGATCTGTACGAATTCACGACAGATCATCCGAACCATGGTTCGCAGGCTATGCTGCTCATGATGGTTGGACGTTACATCGAACGGATTGGCGATCACGCAACCAACATTGGCGAGAGCACGGTATATCTGGTCACGGGCAAACGCCCGGATTTGAATCAATAAGTCGATGAACGAATTGGAATTGGGGAATCGTTTCATCGCATCGCAATTGTATCGGTAATAAGTGATCTTCGCGAAACAAAGAGGGACTTTCTTCCGGTGGCCTGCACGACAGGCGACAGGGAGAGGGTTCTTTTTTTGCAAATATGGAATGTGGCGCGAAAAAGATGCGGAATCTTTTTTGTTGTGGAAGTGGTGTATGTTATCATGGAGAAAGATGAAAATTGCTGGGTTTGACCCTGATACGCGAGGTGCTGGAATGGACAAGTTGATTCTTATAGATGGAAATAGCATTATATATCGGGCGTTTTTCGCGATGCCGCCGCTGACCAATTCCAAGGGCTTGCATACCAATGCGGTATACGGTTTCACCACGATGCTGCTGCGGTTGCTGGAAGAGCATAAACCGACCCACATGATGGTGGCATTCGATGCGGGCAAGATTACGTTCCGCCATGAGGGATATCAGGAATACAAAGGCGGACGCGAAAAAACGCCGCCGGAGCTGTCGGAGCAATTTCCGGCCCTGAAGGAGCTGCTGCAAGGATTGGGCATCCCTCAATTTGAGATTGAGGGTTATGAGGCCGACGACATCATCGGCACGTTAACCAAACGCGCGGACGACGCGGGCAAACAAGTGCTCGTCGTTACCGGAGACAAAGACATGCTGCAGCTCGCTTCCGAGAACGTAAACATCGCGCTTACGCGCAAAGGCGTCACCGAGATCGAATTGTACGACCCTGCCCAGATTCGGGAGCGCTACGGATTGACGCCGCTGCAAATCATCGATCTCAAAGGGCTGATGGGCGATGCTTCCGATAACATTCCGGGCATTCCGGGCGTAGGGGAGAAGACGGCGCTGAAGCTGCTTCACCAGTTCGGTTCGGTCGAGGAAGTGCTGGCCGGAACGGGCGAACTCAAAGGGAAAATGAAAGAAAAGATCGAGGCTCATGCGGAGGATGCGCGGATGAGCAAACGGCTCGCGACCATTTACCGCGAGGTTCCGCTCGAGAAGACGTGGGAAGAGATGCAATTTGACGGCCTGAAGGAAGAGCAGGCCGGTCCGGCTCTCGCGAAGCTTGAATTCAAATCGCTGCTGGAGCGCTTGTCCTTTAGCGGAACGGCAGGCTCGGCGCAGGAGCAGGTTCCTGCCGTAGAAATTGAAGCCATCATTGCAACCGAAGATACGATAGGCCAGCGTTTTGCGGAGATGGAGACGATCGACATTTTGCATGTCGAAACGCATGGCGACAATCCCCATGTGGCCGAATTGATCGGCATGGCCGTCGGTTCGGGTTCGGCGTATGTCTTTTTGTCCCCGGAGCTGCTTCGCTCTCAGGCAGCTGCTCCGGTGAGGGAATGGCTGGCCAGCCCCGATCAGCCGAAGCGTGGATACGATCTTCACAAGGTGGATCTGGCATTGCACGCCCATGGCGTGGAATTTGCCGGAGCGGCTTTTGACGTGCAGCTCGCCGCTTATTTGCTGGATCCGACGGAAGCCAATCAGACGCTGAGCGGCTTGACGGCGAAATATGGTCTCCCTTCCCTGGCTGAGGATGAGGCCGTTATGGGCAAGGGTGCCAAGTATAAGGTACCGGAGACGGAGATTCTGGCCGACTTTGTATGTCGTAAAGCCGCGGCAGCGGCAGCCATCGTTCCGCTTCAGGAGCAGGCGCTGGAAAAGGATGAAATGAACGCCCTGTTCCATGAGATGGAGATGCCGTTGTCGCGCATATTGGCCGACATGGAAAAGCAAGGCATCAAGGCTAACGTTGCCGATTTGCAGGCTTTGGGCCGCGAGTTCGAGGAGCAGATCGCCAAGCTGATGGCTGACATTTACCGATTGGCCGGTACTGAATTCAACCTGAATTCGCCGAAACAGCTGGGTGAAATTTTGTTCGATAAATTGGGCTTGCCTGTCGTGAAAAAAACGAAGACCGGTTATTCCACCGATGCCGAGGTGCTCGAAAAGCTGGCGCCGTACAACGATGTGGTGCAATTGATTTTGCAATACCGCCAATTGGCCAAGCTGCAGTCCACGTACGTGGAAGGCTTGCTCAAGGAAATTTCGGAGAAGGACGGCAAGGTGCACACGTATTACCGGCAAACGATTGCGGCAACCGGGCGCCTCAGCAGCCAGTTCCCGAATTTGCAGAACATTCCGATCCGCATGGAGGAAGGCCGGAAAATCCGCAAGGTGTTTGTGCCGTCCGAGCCTGGATGGTCCATTCTGGCGGCGGATTACTCACAAATCGAGCTGCGGGTGCTGGCTCACATTTCGGACGACGAGCGCCTGAAGGAAGCATTCCTGCACGATATGGACATCCATACCAAGACGGCATCGGACGTTTTCGGCGTCAAACCGGAGGACGTGGACAGCAATATGCGCCGCTCTGCCAAAGCGGTCAACTTCGGTATCGTTTATGGGATCAGCGATTACGGACTCTCTCAAAACCTGAACATTACCCGCAAGGAAGCAGCGCAGTTCATCGACCAATATTTTGACGTGTTCCAGGGGGTGCGCCGTTATATGGACGATATCGTGAAGGAAGCGCGCCAGAACGGTTATGTCAAAACGCTCCTGGAACGCCGGCGTTATTTGCCGGAGATCAATGCGAGCAATTTCAACCTGCGTTCCTTTGCCGAACGCACGGCGATGAATACGCCGATCCAGGGTACGGCTGCGGACATCATCAAGCTGGCCATGGTTCAGATGGACGAAGCGCTTCGTACGCGTGATTTGAAGAGCCGTATGCTGCTTCAAGTACATGACGAGCTTGTGTTCGAAGTGCCGGCGGACGAACTGGAACAAATGAAGGAACTGGTGCCTGCGGTGATGGAACAAGCGCTGAAGCTGTCCGTGCCGCTTAAGGCGGAAGTCAGCTATGGAGACAACTGGTACGAGGCGAAATAGATTGGGTTTGCTTTGATTTCCGATATATGGAATTCCTTTTGCACAAGGTTTCGGCACAAGAAGGGTCCCGTTTCGCCTTTTCTTCCGTTATAATAGAGACGAGGTGAATAACACTATGCCGGAATTGCCGGAAGTCGAAACTGTCAAAAGAACGTTGAATCAATTGATCGTCGGCAAAACGATCGATCATGTTACCGTGAATCTGCCGCGAATCATTCAGCGGCCTGATGATATACATGCATTTGCTTTGGAACTTGCGGGGCATACCGTGGTCGGCGTGGAGCGCAGGGGCAAGTTTTTGCGGATTTTGCTGGACGGGCTTGTGCTGGTGTCCCATTTGCGCATGGAAGGGCGGTACGGCCTGTACAAGCAGCATGAAGAGGTGGAAAAACACACACACGTGATTTTCCATTTCACCGACGGCACGGAATTGCGCTACAAGGACGTGCGCCAGTTCGGTACGATGCACCTGTTTAAAGCAGGCGAAGAGCTTGTATCGAAACCGCTGCTGAAGCTGGGGCTCGAACCGCTCGATCCGGCGTTTACGTTGGATGCGTTCCGGGAAGCCGTTGGCAAACGGACAACGAAGATCAAGGCCGTTCTGCTAAATCAGGCATATGTCGTGGGCATCGGGAATATTTATGTGGACGAGGCCTTGTTCCGGGCGGGCATCCATCCCGAAACGATTGCCAGGACATTGAGCGAAGCCCAGCTCGCCAGATTGCATGAAGCGATTGTGGTGACGCTGCAGGATGCCGTCGATGCAGGCGGTTCCTCCATCAAATCGTACGTCAACGGACAAGGCGAGATGGGAATGTTTCAGCATCAGTTGAAAATTTACGGTCGCAAGTCCGAGCCGTGTACCGTATGCGGCACCTTGATTGAAAAAAGCGTGGTCGGCGGCAGGGGCACGCATTATTGTCCGACATGCCAGCCGTCAGAATAAGCTGAGCCAAGCGGCAGGATCAATGAAATCATCCCATCGTAGCACCCATGGACTCCTCTCTCCATATACTGATATGGCAGAAATAAGCGGGCGAATACCTACTTCCGGGTAGGTGGATGTGATCCGCACAGGGGAGGAATCCGGGGTGCTGCCTCATTTTATTTCGTTGTTCGTGCTGGCCTTCGCGGTGAGTCTGGATGGTTTTGGAGTCGGAATTACATATGGATTGCGCAGGACCAAGATCCCGCTCTTATCCATTGCCGTCATTTCGTTGTGTTCGGGATTGGTCATTGCCGTATCGATGCAGGTCGGCGTGCTATTATCCCGTTTTGTGTCTCCGGACGTGGCTTCCGTTGTCGGCGCGGTCATTCTGATCGGCATTGGCGGCTGGTCGCTCCTTCAGCTTGTACGAAAGAAGAGCAAAGATTCGGCCGAAGCCAACACTTCCATTGAACAGGAAGGGATGAGGGCGTCTTCGGGATATGGAACGGAGATCTATGGTGGAGAAGAACAGGTGACCAGAAGGCAAAGTCAGGTCATGGCACTGGAACTGGAGCAATCGGCTTCAGGCGGATCATTGGAACGTATGGTGTTTACGTTGGAACTGCGCAAGCTGGGCGTGGTGATCCAGATTTTGCGCAGTCCTTCCAAGGCGGATATCGACAATTCGGGCAGCATATCTGCCCAAGAAGCGATGTGGCTCGGCATAGCGTTGTCACTGGATGCTTTTGGTGCCGGACTCGGGGCAGCCTTGCTGGGGTTTCCGACGTTCTGGACCGCATTGGTGATTGCGCTGTTCAGCGGGGCGTTTCTCTCGCTCGGGATGAAGGTAGGATTGCGCTTTGCCGACCTGCGCTGGATGCAACGTTTGTCGGTGCTGCCTGCCATTTTGTTGGTGGCTATGGGAATAATGAAGCTGTTGTGAGGTGAAACGATGAATATGGGCTTAACCGGCGGGATCGCAACCGGAAAAAGCAGTGTTTCCGCCTTTCTTGCAAGCAAGGGGGCGTTGATCATTGACGCAGACGTGATTGCCCGGGAAGTTATGCTGCCCGGGCATCCGGTTTTGGCTGCCACCGTGCAGCGGTTTGGACAAGCCATATTGCATGAAGACGGTACGTTGGATCGCAAAAAACTGGGCAGCATCGTCTTCGGGAACCCCGAAGAGCGAAAAGCGCTGGAAGCGATCACGCACCCGGCAATCCGTCAGGAGATGCGGGAGCGTGCCGTCGCATATCGGACAGAATATCCGGACAAGCTTGTGGTATCGGATATTCCTTTATTGTACGAATCGGGATTGGAGAATGGGTTTGACGAAGTTATGGTTGTATATGTCCCCCGTTCCGTGCAAAAGGAAAGACTGATGATTCGGGATGGATTGACGTCAGAGCAGGCTGATGCACGCCTTGGGGCGCAAATGGATATCGAACTGAAAAAGCGGCGCGCAGATATCGTCATTGACAATAGCGGTTCATGGACGGAGACGGAAAAGCAGTTGGCAGCGTTTTGGCATCGTAAGGGTCTGTCATGAAGCTGCTGCGCAAAAAGAGAGTGCTGCTGCTGCTGTTTGTGTCATTTGTGCTCGTGTTGTTCCTGAATACGAACTGGATGGCATGGTTTTATCCGATCCAATACAAAAACGAAATTCGGGCGCAATCGCAGAGTTATGAAGTGGACCCGTTTCTGATCGCTTCGATTATCCGGGTGGAAACGAATTTCAAAACAAGCAAGGAATCCAGAAAAGGCGCCATCGGTTTGATGCAGCTCATGCCCGATACGGCGAACTGGATCATGGAACAGGCCAAAATTCCGCATACCTCGCTGGACGAGCTGAAGCATGAGCCGGACAGGAACATCCAGCTGGGAACGTGGTACTTGAAAAATTTGTCCGAGCAATTCGATGGCAATCCCATCGCGATGATCGCTGCATATAACGCAGGTCCGGGCAAGGTCAACGAGTGGCTTAAGAACGGCGTATGGGACGGAACGTTGGAGTCGATCAAGGATATTCCTTTTGGAGAAACCCGGCACTATGTACAACGCGTTATTTATTATTATAATCAATATGTAGATATCTATGATACGTTCTAAAAGAGACAGAATCCGGATGAAAAGAGCAAGAAAAACAGAGTGGCCGGCATGCTGCCGACCACTCCGTGCTCCTCTGTATTACGTATTCCCGAACGGATATTAGTATTGACCTGCCAATTGCTGTTCTGCAATTGTTACCAGACGCTTCGTGATGTAACCACCGATCGAACCGTTCTCGTAAGAAGTCATGTTACCTTGGTATCCGTCCTGTGGGATGCTAATTCCGAGTTCTTGAGCAACTTCGTATTTCATTTGCTCGAGAGCTGCGGAAGCTCTAGTTACCACCAGATTATTGGAGTTACCATTGCTTTGGGCCATTGCTGTTCACCTCCTCGCGGTTGGTAAAAGTATTATGTGTCCAAGCTTCGATTTTCATTACGAATGTCTATAGGGAATTTGTTCCAAAAGAAAAACATGGGAAGTGATCTGATTTGAAATGTCCTTATTGCGGCTACTTGGGCACTAAAGTACTGGACTCAAGGCCGGCGAACGAATCCAAGTCGATTCGGCGCCGCCGCGAATGCGAGCAGTGCAGCCGAAGGTTTACTACGTTTGAAATGGTGGAGGAGACTCCGCTCATCGTGATTAAGAAGGACGGAAGCCGGGAGGAATTCAGCCGGGACAAAATTTTGCGCGGTTTGATCCGTGCCTGCGAGAAACGTCCGGTTTCCGTCGAAACGTTGGAAATGATGGTTTCCGAAGTGGAGAAATCGCTGCGCAATACGGCGGACGCCGAAGTGGAAAGCCGCCAGATCGGCGAATTGCTGATGGAACAGCTGTTTCCTGTGGACGAGGTGGCCTACGTTCGATTCGCCTCGGTGTATCGCCAGTTCAAAGACATCAACATGTTCATGAAAGAACTGAAATCGCTGCTGTCCAACGAGGACATGGAAGATTGAAGGCTTAAAGTGAAGGGTTGAGGGAGAAGAGCAGTCCAGAGTTATCGTTACACGTTGTGCATAAAGGTTGTTCTTCTCCGATCACTTTAGGGTTAGGTATGGATTGAAATGAATTAATTTTTAAAAAGATGTTGACAACATGGGCTGAATTTTATATGATATAGAAGTCGCCTGAAGCAAACGATATGGCGATGAGGAATAAATACATATCCTGGGGCCTTAGCTCAGCTGGGAGAGCGCATCGCTGGCAGCGATGAGGTCAGGGGTTCGATCCCCCTAGGCTCCATACATATTGAACTGTTGAAACCCTTTGTATATAAGGGTTTTTCTTTTTTTCTGTGATATTAAAATGAGTCATTCTACATTTTTTCTCAGTTGGGGACAGGTTGTGTTTAACTTGCAATTGTGATTTGCATCACGGTTCAATTTTTCAATTGCGTGTGTATACAATATTTCTCGTAGAATCAACCTTTGATTGAGTAAATGAGTATTTTATGTCTGTAGTACGTTGAATAGTGGTGGGCCAATGTCTGTGATTCGAATTTATAGTAGGTAAATAGGAAGGAAAATTCTTCTCCGGTGCTATTTTGGTTCTATGATAAATCGTTGCCAAGAACCAAGACATGGAAAATAGCCTCGTAAGTAGTTTTGACTACTCATATCAACACCAATATAGTGTTGTTGAACTGGTGAAAAGATGACATTCCAGCTAGTTCCATCTAATGTTTCAGTATGAAGTGTGAATTCTTCAGTTGGACCAGCGCCTGCTTCGCTTGCTGTCAACCACCCATACTTTATTGAAACATAACGTTGCATGCTAGGTGAGTACAAATTGAAGAGTCTGCTGTCATTTCCTCCTAATTGTCGCATTTCAAATTCTGCCAATCCATCGGAGTTGGGTTGAAATGCAATAAGTTTGTTGACATTGTTTGCGCCTGGCTCTGCAATGACGTATTGATTTGTTTCACTGAAAAGTATCGACACTTTCCCGTTAATTGGTAAGTCCATTGGTTCTTGCCGATATCCAAAACGAATCCAGTAACGTTGATGGTAATACATTGTAAAAAACCTCCTGAAGCGTATTTTTTACACACTGTATGTATCAGCGCTTGCCTAGGTTCGGGATACTTAATTGTATAAGTCAGGTTCGCCCTCCTAGGCTCCATACCAAAAGAACCCGCTAAACACAAGGATTTCCGAGTGTTTGGCGGGTTTTTGCTATGTAGAAATTTGTTTGATTTCATGGTCGTGGTCATACACTAACCATTTTTTTATTCTGTTATATTTATTTCTTTGGCAAAAGATGTTGGAGGAATCGTATCCAGATGCTCTTTATCAGCAACAAAATTGATTTTCGCCCCGATCTTCAGGGCATTAAAATCATCTTTTCCCGGTGAGATGTTTTTTAGATCCAGCCATTCTAAGTTATATTTATTCGCCTTTAAAATCTCTTGGACGGTCTGACCCGTAATTTCTTCTAGGTTTGACTGTAACTCGGGATTTTTTGTGTCCAACGCAAGAAGAATTTTCTTTTGTCCCTTTGACTCCTGTTTTGCAAGAACAATAGCCTCAGATGTCTTCAGTGCATCTTGCGGTTCTTTTGATTGGTTAGCATGATCACCTTTGCCACTGCAACCTGTAACCATAAGAACCAAAATGAAAACAGACCATATCGATTTCATTTCCCTTTCTCTCCTTCCCCAAAGGTACTTATTACATAAACTGAAAAACATCCACACGTTAACGGAGAGGCAGAACCAATCTGAAGAAGCGTAGCGTTCGCTTAAAAGCTTTCTGAAAGAAAGCTGCATCGGAAGCATAGTCTGTTCACCGGATTTTTCCCTTCAAAAAGGGGATTCGAAAAATCTGGGAATAACAGCGATTGGAAGATGGTACTGCGCTCGCAGTGGTCTAGTGTGATTGATTATTGCGCTTTATTAGACGGTTAAAGGGATACGAAGGTTGCACTCAAACGAAAAGGAGAGTGGTTAAACCAACAACGTGTAGTAAGGTGCAAGCGACACCCCGGGGCCAGGAAGATACGTTAAGCCATCCCTTCCCAAAGATCGTTTCAGTTATCGCAACAACGGTAACGAGGAACGATCTTTCTTTGTACGGAAAATCCATCTGGTTATAATAGATTAGAAATCGACCATATCACTTTCAAAAAAGGAGAAATAAATGAAAAATTATATCATTTTTGGCGCCAGCAAGGGATTGGGGGATGCATTCGTCAAAGGGCTGCCGGAGCAGGGGGATCAAGTATGGATCGTGTCCCGGAGCAAGCCGGGCAGCTTGGCACTGAACGATGGCGTCAAACGGACATGGATCGAAGCGGATCTGGCGCGGCCGGATGCAGCACGGAAAATAACGGATGCTTTGGCATCTGAACCGATCGATGTTCTGATATATAACGTGGGCATTTGGGAGAAGGCAGGATTCGAGGAGCATTACGACTTCGAGAAGGATGACCCGGCAGACATCGCCAACATCGTTCATGTGAATATCACCTCGACCATCACTGCCATTCAGGCGTTATTGCCGAACGTTCGCATGTCGGGGGCGGGAAAAATTATTCTGATCGGATCTACCGCCGGATTGGAGCATACGAACAATGCACAAGTATCGTTTGTGGCCTCCAAATTCGGACTGCGCGGCATCGCCAATGCTCTAAGAGAACATGTTCGCAAAGATGGCATTGCGGTAACCTGCATCAATCCGGGAGAATTGGCTGCCGCAGTCCCTTATGAGGAAGGGGCGGACAAAGCGATTGCCCTGTATGGGGGAACCCGTATTCCGGTTCAGGACATCGTATCCATCGTTAAATGTATTGTCAGTCTCTCCAGCGCAGCTTGTGTTAAGGAAATCCATGTTCCGGCGATCACGGATTTGAATGCATGACGGACTGAAGTTACGCGATCCGCGCCAAAGACATCAACTTAAACACGCTCCCCGCAGCGTGTTTTTTGCCATTCAATCCGTTAGCTCATATCCTGCGCCGAAGCCGCAAAGCGAAAATGATGTATTCGTCCCAAGGTTCGAGTGATAAAATAGATTACGGCTCCGCCAAACGGGATATTCCCGCTCGGGCAGCGCCAAATGAACGGACTAATCCTTAAATCATACACTGACTGTCATTAACGATACGGAGGAAACCCTCAATGAAAAACTCTGAGTGGTCGGGATCATACTTTCCCAATTTTGTGATGGAAGGCATTCAATCCCTATACTTCACTTCCAATCGGCCGCTCCATACCATTCATGAACATGTTCCCGTGCTGCTGGCGGTAAACAGCGGCGCGAGTTCGCTGCAACGGGAACAAGAAACCTATGAATTGTCGCAGGGCACGTCTGTTTTGCTTCCGCCAGGCGCCAAGGCGGTCGTGACGGCCGGGTCTGGACAGCCACTGCACATATATATGCTGACGATTAGCACGCAAGCCCAGGCACGTACGACCCATGAGGGCTCGATGAGCCGGGTGAGCATGATTGGTTCAGCCAAAAACGTGGAGTATTTCATCGACGCACCGGCGATTGCGGCCCTGCTGGAAGAACTGTTTATACATCGCTTGCCCGAAAGCGAGACCCGGCATATGCGCAATCAGATCGTATTTCACCAGGTCTTGCTAGCATTGCTGGAACGTATGGAAAGCGGGGATTCTTTTTCCGATCTGCCCTCGATGGAACGAAGCTTGGCCTATATGGAAGGCCATTTTAACGAAAAAATTACGACAGAGCTTTTGTCCGAGATGGCCGGGGTCAGCCGTTCGCATTACTCCATTTTGTTCAAGCAGATGACCGGATTCTCTCCGAACGAATATTTATCCAAGCTGCGCGTGCATCGGGCCAAAGAATTGATCATTGGCAGCACGTTATCCCTAAGGGACATTGCGTTAAAGGTAGGCTACAAGGACGAATTCTATCTCAGCCGCCGTTTCAAACACCAGACGGGAGAAAGTCCCTCATCCTATAGTCGATCCCGAAACGTTCAACGGTCTGCAGTATGGTTTGCGCCATATGCAAGCCACCTGTTTTTGCTTGGCGTGGAGCCATCCATCGTTATTTCGGAAAGCAGCGAATACGTAAGGGCAGATGGTCTGCTGACTCCGCAAAGCGTGCGATTTATTCATATGGACACCCCTCCCGAGCAAATAAAAGCTGCTTTGCAGGAGGAAAACGTCGATTTGATCATTGCTGCAAAGCAACATCTGCAGGAGACCGGTTTGACTGCCGAGCAATTGAGATCGGTCGCCCCGATCATTGAGGTTCCATGGATGGAACTCGGGTGGAAAGAACATTTGCGTATGATTGCCCACGCGATTCGAAAGAGCGAAATAGCAGAGCGTTGGTTAGCCGATTTCGAACAACAAGAACGACGGGCAAGGGAGACGGTGCAGGAGCAGAAGGTGGTTGATGAAACCGTAACCATTGTCGTCATCAAACCGGAAAGGTTGCAAATTTACGGGGCAAGGAATGCAGGTTATGTCCTGTACCATTCGTTGGGATTGCAGCCTTCGGCAAAGATTGCCCAGGAAATAGAACATTTCGGGGATGAGTTTCATTCCGTTTCCATCGCACGATCCGAACTGAAGGAGTACGAAGGAAATTGGTTTCTGGTTATGGTGTTCCCGGATGAGAAGGGGGCTACCGCCCATGCCGAGCGGATTTTTGCCTCCGAGGAATGGCAAGGTCTGAGCGCGGTTAAACAGAATCGGGTGCATGTGTTGGATCAAGAGGAATGGATTCCGTATAATCCCGTTTCTGTTCGTCTTCAGCTTGAACGGGCGCTCAAGCTTTGGGCGGGGAATCAATAATGCAAGTCATTTTGCAAACAAAAAGGCATGGTTAGCTTCATTCGCCATGCCTATAATTAGCTATGTTAATGAGAATGATTTTCATGTTCAAACAAAAAGGGGAGAGAGTCATCCATGAAAAAGAGTTTTGCGCCTGTATTACTTGCCTTGATGATGCTGCTTGCGGCATGCGGAAACAACGGCAGCGAGGATGCCCAAGCAGGCTCCAGCACAACGGAGGCGGCAACTTCGTCCGCGTCCACCGATTCGGCCAAGTCGGGAGACACCTTTGTATACGAGTCCGAGAATGGACCTGTGGACGTTCCTACACATCCGCAGCGTGTAATCGTGCTGACGCGTTTTTTGACGGGAAATGTGATGCAGCTTGGCGTTCCGCTGGTGGGCGTGGACGAAATGTCCAAGGAAAACCCGAACTTCAAGGAAAAGCTGGCTGATGCCGAAGCGGTGACGGACGAAAGCTTGGAGAAAATCATCGAACTGAATCCCGACCTGATCATCGGCCAGTCGGATATCAAAAACGTGGACAAGTTGAAACAAATCGCTCCCACCGTAACCTACACTTACGGCAAGCTGAATTTTCTGGAACAGCAGCTGGAAATCGGAAAACTGTTGAACAAGGAAACCGAAGCTCAAGCCTGGGTGGACGATTTTGATGCACGCAGCAAAAAAATCGGAGAAGAAATCAAGGCCAAAATCGGTGCGGATGCCACCGTATCCGTCATCGAAACCTTCAATAAACAGCTGTACGTGTACGGCGAGAACTTTGGACGGGGGACCGAGCTGCTGTACGGGCAGTTTGGTCTGGCAATGCCTGAAAAAGTGAAAGAAGCAACCAAAACGGACGGATTTTTCGCTGTATCGACCGAAGTGCTGAAGGACTACATGGGCGACTACGTGATTTTCAGTAAAAACACGGACGAAGACAACACTTTCCAGACCACGGAAACCTACAAAAACGTGCCGGCCGTGCAAAACAACCGGGTGTTTGAGGCCGATGCCAAAACGTTTTATTTCAACGATCCGCTCAGCCTGGAGTATCAGCTTGAATTCTTTGAAAAACAATTCCTGGGCAAGTAACTTGAACCGCCATGAAAAATAAACATGTTTCGAACCGCTTTTGGATCAAGCTGGCGGGCAGCGTGGTCGTGCTCGTTCTATGCTTTGTCCTTGCCATGAAGTACGGGGCGGAGCAGGCGGACTTTCGCAGCATATGGCTGGCCTTCACTGCAGCGGAGCCGGATGATCATGTCATGATTTTGCGCGAGATCAGGCTGCCGCGGGAAATCGCGGCCATGCTGATCGGGGCGGCGCTCGCCGTATCCGGTGCGATCATGCAGGGAGTGACGAGGAATCCACTCGCCGATCCGGGGCTGCTCGGCCTGACGTCAGGCTCCAATCTGGCGCTGGCCATCGCTTTTGTTTTTGTGCCGTCGCTCGGAACCTTTGGCATTATGGCCGCATGTTTCGTCGGAGCCGCCTTTGGCGCAGCCATCGTTGTCGTGCTCGGAGCCTTTGGACGAGGCAGGCTTTCACCGCTCCGCGTCGTCCTGGCGGGAGCTGCCGTATCTTCATTTATGTATGCCATTGCGGATGGGGTGACCCTCTATTTCAAAATATCCAAAGACGTATCCATGTGGGCTGCCGGCGGATTGATCGGTACGACGATGCAGCAGGTGCAGACGATCGGTCCGGTCATCCTGATCGGCCTGTTCCTGGTCCCTTTTCTGGCACATCAAATGAATGTTCTCAGCCTGAGCGACGATGTCGCAACCGGTTTGGGTCAGAAGCTTGTTTTCGTCAAATTGATGCTGTTCCTTTTGGTTATCATCCTCACCGGCGCTTCGGTGGCCCTGATTGGCAATATGGTTTTTGTAGGGCTAATGATTCCGCATATTGTACGCAAGGTGGTCGGCACGGATTATCGGCACATATTGCCGCTATCCATCTTTGCCGGAGCAGCGTTCATGCTGCTGGCCGAAACGTTGGGACGCACGATCAACGCGCCGTACGAAACACCGGTTGTTGCGATTGCCTCCATGCTGGGACTGCCGTTTTTTCTGTTTGTGGTGTGGCGTAAAGGAGGGAAAGCATTCTCATGATGATGTCTGCCCGCCTTCGCAAGCAGCGGCTGATCTTGATCGCATGTTTGCTGCTGATTGCATTAACCATCGTCATCGGCATGAGCTGGGGGTATTCTTCTTTGTCAGTCAAACGGCTGCTGCCCGTCCTTGTAGGACAAGGAACATTCAAGGAAGATTTCATCCTGTTTTCCGTGCGCTTGCCTCGAATCTTGATTACCGTTCTGGCAGGCATGCTGCTTGCGCTCTCGGGGTCCATCCTGCAGAGCGTCACGCGCAACGACCTTGCCGACCCGGGCATTATCGGGATCAATTCGGGTGCCGGGATTGCCGTAGCGGTCTTTTTTCTGTATGCACCCCTTGAACCAGGCTCATTGGCCTATATGCTGCCACTCGCTGCATTGCTGGGTTCGCTGGTTACCGCTGCACTGATCTATCTTTTTTCATACAGCCGTACGCGAGGACTCGATCCCATCCGCATGGTGTTGGTCGGCGTCGGGTTCTCGATGGCGCTCTCCGGTGTGATGATCGTAATCATTTCTGCGGCGGAGCGCACCAAAGTGGATTTTATCGCCAAATGGATCTCGGGCAGCATCTGGGGAACGGACTGGCCGTTTATATGGGCTTTGCTGCCTTGGCTGCTGGTGCTGCTTCCGATTGCGCTGCTTCGTGCAGGGCGGCTGGATTTGCTTGCTTTGAATGAAGAAACCGCAATCGGTTTGGGCGTGCGCATGGAAAAGGAAAGATTGGTGTTGGTGCTGGTCGCCGTAGCCGCTGCCGCCTCGGCGGTATCGGTTACGGGCGGCATCGCTTTTGTCGGCCTGATGGCCCCTCATATTGCCAAAGCGTTGGTTGGACCGCGAAGTTCCTTATTTATTCCGGTCGCCGTTTTGCTCGGTGGATGGCTGCTGCTTGTCGCGGACACCATTGGGCGCAATCTCGTCGATCCCGACGGCATCGCGGCCGGCATTATGGTTTCCTTGATCGGCGTGCCTTACTTTGTCTATCTGTTGTTGAAAAAGTCCTGATCGGGGCAAAGCGCAATGGGAGGTACTAAGCGAAGACACCGTGGATGGACAGGACAGCAAAAGCTGGACAACCCAAAAAAGATCGGTTTGGATCACGTCTGTGTGACCCGAAACCGATCTTTTTTTTGCTCACGGAGATTAGTTTACTTTCTCTCCAGCGAACACTTCCACGTTCATTGGCGCTGCCATGAAAGCAGCGGCTTGCTGCACGAAACCTTGGAAATGCGCGCTTGCGTTATGTGCTTGAGTAGCAGCTTCGTCTTTCCATTGCTCGACCATGATGTATTGGTGTTCTTGCTCGGTGTGTTTAACCAGCGTGTAGGAGATGTTGCCTTCCTCCTGGCGGGTTGCGGCAACCAGCTCCTTGGCGGCAGCGAGGAAAGCTTGCTCTTGATCGGGTTTAACGGACAGATGTGCGTGAATGATAATCATAATGACAACCTCCAGCGTTTTTTTTGTGAAAAGCAGGGGACGATTATGCCCAAGTCGTAATGGTGTCCACAGGCAAGCGGTAAGAAGGATGCCCTTCTTTGGCCGATTTGCCCATCGAAATCAGCATGACCGGTTGGAAGCGGTCTTTGTCCAGGCCGAACGCTTCCGCGATCTGGTCCTTCTCATAACCGCCAATCGGATTGGTGTCGTATCCATGAGCGCGCGCTACGAGCATCAGCTGCATCGAAACGAGTCCGGAGTCAATCAGGTTCACGTCGCGCAGATCGGACGCAGCCATGTTCGCATAATATGGTTTCACTTTTTGCACCTGCATATCCGCGATGTCTTTCGGCATGTATCCGAGTTCCACCGCTTTGCCAAAGATTTCATCCATGTGCTCGATATTGTTGGCATCATAGAATACGGCGATGACCGCCGAGGACGTCAGCACTTGCGTCTGGTTGAAGCGAGCGAGCGGCGCCAGTTTTTCTTTGCCTTCCGCACTGTCGATGACAAGAAAACGCCAAGGCTGCAGATTGATGGATGAAGGTGCCCGGGAAGCTTCTGCCAAAATCTCCGTCATTTCCTCCCGGCTGATTTTTACTTCGGGATCATACGCTTTGACGGAACGCCGTCCCAGCACAATTTCATTAAAATCGTTGGTTTTATGAAATTTGCCTGTCGTTGTGCTCATATTCGTTTCTCTCCTCTGTCTACGGTTTATAAATTGTTCTGCATGCGTTCAAGATACCCCGCCAGGTTATGGATCTCTTCCTCGCTGAAACCTTCAAGGATTTGGCGGATCAGGATATCCTTTTCCGCCTTATAGCCATCGATCCGGTGGCGCCCCTCATCGGTGAGGGAAACGAACGTTTCGCGGTTATCGTCCGGATTTTTGCGCCGGCTGACCATGCCGTCCAGCTCCAGTTGTTTCAGATGGCGGGTAATGGCCGCCCCGTCGATATCGACGTTTTTTTGCAGCGCGGATTGATTGATCTCGTCGACCAAGTTCAACTGGCACAAAATTTCGAAGCGGGATGAGCTAATGCCCGTGCAGCGCTCGAACTTGGGACTGATCTTGTTGCCCAGCCCGTTCAGCAGCGTCAGAATCAGTTCTTCTTTGGAAACGATACGTGTCATGTCTGGACCTCCCGGGTAAATCTCATCCATGGACAAGGGCGTATGTTAACAAATTAATGGTAAAGTGCCACATACAGGGCCATTGCATAATGATGAACAGGGCCATCATCGTTGAGCGCTCAAAATTTGAGGCATCAATGATTGACGGCTCAATCAATATAGCATGGTTCATTTGTTTTTGCAACCAACCTCCAGATGAGACGAAATCAAAGGCCGATATGAAAAGGGACCTCCTCAGTTATTCTATCCGGAGTCTAGGACATTATTATTTCGTTTTTTTCTTTTATTGAGAAGGGTATGGGCCGGAGTATTTTGCAATGGGAGCGGTGATCCGCTATACTTCTGGTTATTGATTCATTCATAACCTATGTGGAGGTGCATTAAAATGGCAAAAGACGGAGCGGCATCGGTCAACCGCCGGAACGAAATTATTTCTGCAGCCATCGAGGTGTTTGCCGAAATCGGATATTACCGGGCCACGACCGCGCTGGTCGCCGAAAAGGCCAGAATCTCGCAGCCGTACGTTTTTCGTTTTTTCAAAACGAAGGAGGCATTGCTGCTCAGTGCGCTGGAAGTATCCTGGACGCGGATCATCGATTCTTTTCGTGCGGTGGTGGAGACGGCATCGGCAGAGGCGCTTGAACACGAACTGATCGAGGCATACGAACGAATTCTGGAAACGCATAAAAATGAAATCCTGCTCCAGATGCAGGCGCAGACGATGCGGGAGGAAGAGATACGGCATGCGATGCAAAAAGCATTAGGCGAGGTACGCAATATGGTGCTGAATGCTTTCACCCAGGCCGGATATGCAAACCCCAAATACAGAACGCTGACCTTTTTGGCGATCGGCATGCTGTGCAACATTTCTTCGGCGTTGGATATGCCTGAACTTAAGGAACGTTAAAGGGACGAAATGCCCTTTTTTTGATTTAGTTATTGATCAATCACTAATTATGCGTTATGATATGGTCATCAGATAAGTAATTGATCAATAACACATCAGAAGGAAGGATGAAAGAAGATGAAAAAAGCGCTGGTTATCGGAGCTACGGGAGGAACGGGAGCAGCAATTACGGAGGAGCTGGTGAAACGAGGTGTAGAGACGATCGTGTTTGGCCGTTCGCGGCAAAAGTTGGAGCAGCTGGTCCACCGTTTGGGGAATCCGGCACATGTTCGCATCCAAACCGGTGATGCCTTCCGCAGCGAGGATATTGTGGCTGCTTCGGGCGGAGCCGATGTTATGTTCCATTGCGCCAATGTCCCTTATCACGAGATGGAAAGCAGGTTGATTCCGCTCGGCGAATCCGTCATGCGGGCAGCAGGGCAGCTTGGCATCAAGGTTGTTGTCATGGACGGCATCTATCCTTACGGGAAAAGTCAGATGGATGAGGTCACCGAAGAGCATCCCAAACGGCCGCATACGCGAAAAGGGAAAACCCGGCTGGCTTATGAGCAGATGTTATTCAGCTACTCTTGGGCGAGAGAACGTCTCATGATTGTGCGCCTGCCCGATTATTATGGCCCGACCGCCAATGAAGCTTCTTACTTGGGTTCCACGCTGGATGCAATCGCGAAGGGGAGAATGGCATTTTTTATCGGAAACATGAGCATTCCCCGCGAATATGTATATTTGCCGGATGCGGCGGCGATGGTGGTGGAACTGGCTAGCAAGGAAGACACGTACGGTGAGAACTGGAACATTCCCGGATCGGGAACGATCTCAGGCAAAGACATCGTGCGCATTGCTCAGCAAGCGGCAGGCGTGAAAAAACCGGTGCTGGCATTGGGGAAAATCGGGTTGTCGCTGCTCGGGCTGGGTGTGCCGGTGATGAAAGAAATTGTAGAAATGCTCTATTTGACAACGGAACCTCTGCGATTAAGCCGAAAAAAATACGAAACAAGGATCGGACCGATCGTATCCACTGCCTTTGAAGAAGGGATTGCGGCAACGGTAAGAGAGATCAGAAGATCGTTGTAACTTTCTAAGTTATTGATCAATCACTAAATTCGTTTGAAGCGTTTAGGAAATAGTCATGATCTTTTGGTTATTCCAGTGCTTCTCAGGTTGGATGCAGACATAAAATCGCTCTTTCCGCCCTTTCGTTTCGATCAACAAGCATGATAGCTATTTTTAGTTTCAATGACAATTAACCTTCCATATACTTCAAATATACCATTCGAGCTTCTATAATAACGCTAATCTATGGATGGGAAATGCAAAAGAACGGTTTATTACCGAATGAACATAACTTATATATAACTCGTTAAGTTATGTTTTTCCTTTGTTGCCATGCTTGTTTGGAAAGGGTGATTAATCATGAGCCTGGAAGCATTGAATGAACGCGTCAAAACTGACCTTGCCTATTTGGCATATGGAGGAAAGGATTGGCTGCAGCCCAAGCAGCACCCCAATGGGCATGTTTATGATGTCATCATTGTCGGCGGAGGACAAAGCGGCCTTGGGGCAGCGTTTGGGCTGTTGAAAGAAAGGATATCCAACATTCTGGTCATTGACGAAAACGAGGCTGGCAGCGAGGGGCCTTGGGAATCCTATGCCCGTATGGTCACTTTGCGTACGCCCAAACACCTGACGTCGATTGATCTCGGCATTCCATCCTTGACGTTTAGGGCCTGGTGGGAAGCCCAGGCTGGACGTGACGGTTGGGACGGCATGGACAAAATTCCGCGCGGAGCCTGGATGAATTATTTGCGCTGGTATCGGCGAGTGCTGAATCTTCCCGTCCTGAACGAAGTGAAGCTGAGGTTGATCGAACCGCTCCCGGACGGAATTCACCAGCTTCACGTGGAAGGTGCCGGCGCGGACGCCAAGGTGCTGCTTGCCCGAAAAGTCGTGTTGGCCACAGGCATTCAGGGCGGCGGGGGATGGCATGTGCCGCCAATGATTGCAGACAGTCTGCCGAAGGAACGGTATGCGCATACGTCCGAGGCGATCGATTTCGAACGGTTGCGCGGAAAACGGATTGCGATCCTTGGCGGGGGAGCATCCGCCTTCGACAATGCCGCCCATGCGCTTGCGGCAGGCGTGACCGAAGCTCATGTTTTCGTGCGCCGGGAGCAGCTGCCCCGCATCAACCCGATTCGGCAGATGGAGCAATCCGGCATGATCGAACGATTCCACGCATTGTCCGTCCCTGACAAGTATGCGGTGATCGCTCATTTTCTCCAATATAATCAGCCGCCGACGAACGATACATTCAACCGGGCTGCCGCGTGGCCGGGATTCGAACTGCATCTGGGGGCGCCTTGGTTAAGTGTGGCGGAGACTGGAAAAGAGGCTATCGTAACGACATCAAAGGGAACGCTTGCGTTCGATTTTCTGATCATCAGCACCGGATTGCTCAGCGATCCCGGATTACGTCCGGAGCTTCAGCTTGTGGAGCGTCATATTGCCCGTTGGGCGGACCGATACGACGCGCCCGAAGGCATACGCAACGCCCTGCTTGACGCACATCCTTATCTAAGCCCAGGCTTCGCGATGACAAGCAGGGATGAAGAAGGGGAGGCGCTGCTGTACGGACTGTTTGTTTTCAATTATTCGGCACTTGCAAGCTGCGGTCTCTCTGCATCGGCAATATCAGGCACCCGCAGCGCCATTCCGAAGTTGGTGGCGGCGGTGGCCGACCAATTGTTTTTGGATGAGCGGGAGTCCATCCTGGAACGGTATTACGGTTATGAGGAGAAAGAGTTCACCGCGACCTGGGGAGAAAGCATCAACGTATGATGATAAAGGGAGCCATGCTCCGATATGCGAACCGTGCAGCATTCTAATGCTGTGCGGTTTGTTTTTTTGGGGGAACGGATCCGGATTGCAGGGATTTTCCTGTGCTGGCCTGTTAGAAGACGTTTTTCTTTGGCGGGACGGTTACGTCGAAACTGTTTTTGTTGTAAAATGTCGAATGTAGGATGTTGAAGGCAGGTGTAAGGAAGTATGAAAGAGATGAGCTATGAACAATTCAGGGCTCACTTGAAAAAGGCATCACGTCAGCGAGATGTACCCATCATTAAAATCATTGCTTTTCAGGAAAAGTATATGAAGCTGGAAGAAGTGCAGTTTTTCGACGTAGAACAAAATTACATGAGTGTACAGGCTTGCAACACCCTGTGGATGAACCTGGAAAACAAATCGTTCCGCAATCTGGTGTCGCAAAAGCTCCAATTGTATAAGGATATGGAGAACCTTGGCCGGCAATCGTTTGAAAATTTGCTTCGGGAATTGTACGATACGGCGGTCCCGCTACTGATCGAGTATGACCCAAATGAGTATTATACGTCAGCACAGTTGGCCGACATTCTGAGCGTTGACGAAACCAAGCTGATTGAAAAACTGGAGATGGGGCGCTTCAAGGGCGCATTCATCAACGAAGAAGGCCAATGGCTCAAACCCAAACCAAGACGTGAGAAGAACCGTTAGCGAAATCTCGCGGATGACGACGAAATGACGGAAGCGGATCCTGCAGCGTTGTGCTTTGCACAGCGTTTGCGGGATTTTTGCCGTTGAAGGGTTTTGAATGAAATAGGCCGCTTGAACGTGTAAAATAAGGATATTGTGTGTACAAATTCGTCAAACCGTGCAGGATGATGAATGTTTTTAGATTATTTTGAAAGAAAATGATTGTTTTTTGCGGATTATATGATACTATAGAAAGCAGTTGGAGGAATGGCTATGTTAACAGAAGAGAGACATGCTGCAATTATAGAGCGCTTACATCAACGGGGTATCGTAAAGCTTCAGGAGCTTGTTGAGGTGCTTGGCGCCTCGGAATCCACGATAAGACGAGACTTGATCGACTTGGAGAACCGACAGGTACTCAAACGGATCCATGGGGGAGCTTCATTGATGAACGAGAAAGCGCTGGAACCCGGCATGGAAGAGAAAACATCCAAAAACATTCAACAGAAAATGATGATTGCCCGTTTGGCGGCGCAAGAGATCAAAAATGGCGAATGCATTTATCTAGATGCGGGAACCACTACATTAGCGATCATTCCGTTCATTGAAGCCACAGACGTCACGGTAGTTACCAATGGTTTGTCTCATGTCGAAGCATTGGTGGGCAAGCGGATCCGCAGCTATCTGCTTGGCGGCATGATGAAAATGCATACCAAAGCCGTCATTGGAAGCATCGCATTGCAAAATATGGACCATTTCCGATTTGACAAATGCTTCCTTGGGACCAACGGGGTGGATCCAGAGATGGGATACACAACGCCCGACCCGGAAGAAGCGATGGTCAAAAGACGTGCCCACCAATTGTCAGGCAAATCGTACGTGCTTGCGGATTCCAGCAAAATCGGAGAGATCACTTTTGCCAAATTGTTTGATTTGGAGGAAGCCGACCTCATTACCGAGCAGATGCCGGAGCATTGGCGGAACGCAATCGCGCAGAAAACTAAAATAATTGAGGGATAACCATGATATATACCGTAACGCTAAACCCTTCCATCGACTACATCGTGGAAGTGCACGATATCCAGCTTGGAGGACTGAATCGCATGAACCGGGATCTCAAGCTCCCGGGAGGCAAAGGCATTAACGTATCGCGTATTTTGAACCAGTTGGGCGCGGAGAATACGGCGATCGGATTCCTGGGCGGATTCACGGGACGTTTCATCAACGATAAACTCCGGGAAGACCGGATCCGGACCGATTTCGTGACCATTGCGGACGATACGCGGATCAACATCAAACTGAAGCACGGAGAAGAGACGGAAATCAACGGTTTGGGCCCGGCGATCACGACCGAAGAAGCCGATCGTTTGGTAAGCAAATTGTCCGCCCTTCATCAAGGAGACATCGTCATCCTCTCCGGCAGCATTCCGCCATCGCTCGGCAACGATTTTTACGAAAAACTCATTGCGGTATGTCGGCAAAAGGGTGCGGAGTTCGTGATCGACACGACCGGGCCGGCCCTGATGGATGCGCTCAAGTATCAGCCTCTGCTGGTGAAGCCGAACCACCACGAGCTTGCCGAACTGTTCGGCGTCAACATCGAAACGCGTGAGGAACTGGTCGTTTATGGACGCAAATTGCTCGCAGCGGGTGCTCAGCATGTGTTGATCTCGATGGCCGGGGAAGGCGCTTTGCTGATTACCGAAACGGATGTTTTTCATGCCACAGTTCCGAAGGGGACGGTGAAAAACTCGGTAGGTGCAGGGGATTCCATGATCGGCGGATTCGTAGGTACATGGGTGCTGAACGGGAATTTGCAGGAAGCATTTCGAACGGGCGTCGCTTCGGGAAGTGCAACCGCCTTCTCCGATGATCTGGCCGAACGTGCATATATTGAGGAGTTGCGTAATCAGGTAGGCATAACGCAATTGCAGCCGTAACGACCTGGGTATGAAATGAAAAGTGAATGACGACCGGTCCGCAAGTGTCGGGCCGGAAGCGATTTAGGGGAGTGTAACCAATGAGAATAACAGACCTGATGATCCAGGAAGCGATGATCATGGACCTGCAAGCCACAACCAAGGATGAAGTCATTGACGAGCTGATCTCCAGCCTGAGCAGAACGGGACGCATCAACGATCCGGTACTGTTCAAAGACATGATCTACAAACGGGAAGCCGAATCCAGCACGGGCATCGGTAACGGAATCGCGATGCCGCATGCCAAAACAAGCGCGGTCAACGAACCTACCGTAGTATTTGCCAAGAGTCGAAAAGGGCTGGATTTCGAAGCGCTGGATGACCAGCCAGCACATGTATTTTTTATGATTGCTGCGCCTGAAGGTGCCGGAAACACCCATTTGCGCACACTTGCGGCTCTTTCCAGGCTGTTGATTGATAACGATTTCATCGCTCAACTGATGAACACGGATTCCCCGGCTGAGGTCAGCGCGCTGTTTGACGCGAAGCAGGAGGAAGCCGAGAAGAAGGAAGCGGCGAAGCAAAAGGCAAAGGCCGATAAAGAGGCCAAAGCGGCAGCGGAGGCAGCTGTTCAGTCCAAGCCTGCCGGAATCATTGAGGGCAACCCGTCCTCGGAAGATTTCGTCGTTGCGGTTACCGCTTGCCCGACAGGCATTGCGCATACATTCATGGCGGAAGATGCGCTCAAGAAAAAAGCACAGGAAATGGGCATCAACATCCGGGTCGAAACCAACGGCTCCGAAGGCGCACAAAATGTGCTTACACCGGAAGAGATCGCACGGGCCAAAGGCGTCATCATCGCAGCCGACAAAAAGGTCGACATGGATCGTTTCGACGGCAAACCTCTGCTGCAGCGCCCGGTCAGCGACGGCATTCGTAAGACAGAAGAACTGATCAGCAAAGCGGTGAAGGGCGATGCCCCGATCTATCGCAGTCAAGGTGCAGGTAAGGCCGGTTCCGATGAAGGCGCTGCCGAGAAAATGAGCGTGGGCAGCAAAATTTACAAAGATTTGATGAACGGGATTTCGCACATGCTGCCATTCGTCGTCGGCGGGGGCATATTGCTGGCTTTGTCTTTCCTGATCGAACAGGTAGCAAGCCCGGATAATCCGCTCTTCCAATTACTGCAGACGATCGGCGGAGGAGAGGGTGCATTCCACTTCCTGATTCCTGTATTGGCCGGATTTATCGCAATGAGCATCGGCGATCGCCCGGCATTGATGCCAGGTATGGTCGGCGGTCTGATGGCGGTCAACTCCAATGCCGGTTTCCTTGGCGGGTTAGCTGCCGGTTTCCTGGCTGGTTACGTCGTTGTTGGTTTGCGCAAAGCTCTTAAAGGATTGCCGAAAGCAATCGATGGCTTGAAGCCGATCCTGCTGTATCCTGTGCTTGGACTCTTGATCGTAGGTGCAATCAGTTATTACATTTTTGATCCGATCTTCGGCTCCATCAACACATGGATGGTGGATGCCCTGCAAAACATGGGTACAGGAAATGCCGTACTGCTGGGCATCCTGCTGGGCGGCATGATGGCGATCGATATGGGCGGTCCGTTCAACAAAGCGGCATATACGTTTGCCATCGGCGTGTTCACATCAAGCGGCAATACGGATGGTGCCTGGATGGCAGCCGTTATGGCTGGCGGTATGGTTCCGCCGATTGCGATCGCGCTGTCCACGACATTCTTTAAATCGAAGTACACGGACCAAGAGCGCAAATCCGGTTTGACCAACTATGTGCTGGGCTTGTCCTTCATTACCGAAGGTGCGATCCCGTTTGCGGCAGCAGATCCGCTGCGCGTCCTGACATCCTGCATTATCGGTTCCGCCTTAGCTGGCGGCTTGACGCAGCTTTGGAGCATTAACGTGCCTGCTCCGCACGGGGGTATCTTCGTAGCCGCATTGGCGAACCATGCACTGTTGTTCCTGCTTGCCGTAGCCATCGGCTCGGTCATCTCCGGCCTGATTTTGGGCGTATGGAAGAAAAGACCAACGGCAGTGAAATCATAAACGTTCGAAATGTTGTGCTGCACACTGCATTTCGGGACACTTCCACACTTTGTTTCCGCAACATTCAAAAAAGCATCGCCCGAGTGGGTCATCACTGGGGTGATGCTTTTTTGTATTGTCCTATTGTTCGGGAAGCTTGACCTATGATAAGCTGAGGGTATACCGATAAATGAAACATAGTTTTATCTGGTGAAACATAATGAGTCGGGCTATATCAAACTAAAGGAGGACGCGAAATGAGTGATGAGATCAAGAGTCGTGTTCGCAAACAATTTGGCGAGAATGCACACAAGTATGTAACCAGTGCAGGACACGCCAAAGGGCAGGATCTGGCCTGGTTGGTTGAGGCGGCGGGAGCCGAACCGGGAATGAACGCCTTGGACGTAGCCACTGGCGGAGGGCATGTAGCCAATGCGCTGGCTCCTCTCGTCAGCAGGGTGACGGCGCTGGACATGACGGAAGATATGCTGCAAGCAGCCGGGCAGTTCATCCGGGGCAACGGCCACTCCAACGTGGATTTTGTCCCAGGGGATGCGGAAAAGCTGCCTTTTCCGAATGAATCGTTCGATCTGGTGACATGCCGGATTGCCGCGCATCATTTCCCGCATGTTCGTGATTTCGTCGCGGAGGCCTACCGGGTAACTCGGACTGGAGGAAGATTGCTGCTTATTGATAATGTGGTTCCGGAATCGGGGGAAGCGGATCGCTTCTATAATGAAATCGAGTGCCGGCGGGACCCTAGCCATGTTCGGGCATGGCGCAAGACGGAGTGGATTTCGATGCTCGAATCCGCCGGGTTTCGTGTGGAGACGATGGAGGTTTTCCGGAAAAACTTCGTTTTCACCGAATGGTGCGAACGGATGGCGCTTCCCCGCGCTGAACAGATCAAGCTGGAAGAAACGATGCTGGCAGCACCGGACCATCTTCAACGGACGTTTCGGTTTCAAAGCCGGGAGGATGGTACATTGTTTGGGTTCGAAGGCGAGAGCATGGGCATTCGGGTTGTGAAGGAGCAAACTTCACTCCCTTAACGCTGAATAAGCAAGCCGGGTTGCGGTTGCCTCGGCTTGCCTATTCGATCGAAGCATTACAGGCCAAGCGGATGTCCGCCCTAAAGCACGAAACGGCCGGAAGGCTACGGTTTAAGCACCACTTTGGTGCATTCGTCTTCGTGCTCGGAGAACATCCGGTAGGCTTCGCTTGCCTGATCCATCGGAACGCGGTGGGAAATGATTTCCGTCGGATCAAGCTCGCCGGCCGTAATTTTGCGGAACAATTCAGGCATGTAATGGATGACAGGAGCTTGTCCCATTCTCAAGTTGATGTTGCGTTCGAACAGGTTGCCGAGGGGGAACATGTTATACAATGAGCCGTATACGCCCGTAAGCTGCAGCGTGCCGAATTTCCGTACGGCCTTCATACCGATTTCAAGGGCGCTCAGGGTACCTCCCTGGAGCTTGAGCTTTTGCCCGATCTGTTCCAGCACCGTTTTTTTGCCATCCATGCCGACGCAATCGATGACAACGTCGGTACCCCCTTTCGTGATTTCACGAATATGTGCACCCATGTCCTCGAACTCTTCGAAGTTATAAGTCTCCACATCGTTCATGCGTTTGGCTTTATCCAATCGATAGGCAAGACGGTCGACGGCAATGACGCGCCTTGCTCCCTTCATCCAGGCAAATTTCTGCGTCATGAGGCCAACCGGCCCGCTGCCGAGAACCGTGACGGTATCCCCGGGTTTGACGTCCGCATTTTCGACGCTCCAATAAGCGGTCGGCAGCACATCCGACAGAAACAGCAGCGCTTCGTCCTCCAATTCGCATGATTCGGGAATGACGAACGGCACAAAGTTTCCGTAAGGGACTCTTAACAGCTCGGCTTGTCCGCCTGGATAATTGCCGTAACGGTCCGTAAATCCGAAATAACCCCCGGTATGGATGTCGGGATTACGGTTGGAGTTGTCGCACTGGCTCTCCATGTCGTGGCTGCAGTAGAAGCATTGACCGCATGCGATGTTGAAAGGGAGGACCACGCGGTCCCCCTTTTTCACGCGCGTAACGTCAGGGCCTACTTCTTCGACGATGCCCATCGGTTCGTGTCCGATGACATAATCCTTCTGTGCAGGCAATGCACCCAGATAAATATGAAGATCGGAGCCGCAAATGGCCGTGGACGTAATCCGGACGATGATATCGTCCTTTTTTTCAATGGTCGGGTCCTGGACTTGCTTGACTTGCACGTCTTTGATGCCTTGAAACGTAACAGCTTTCACGATGCAGCCTCCTTTGTGTTCGGATTCTTTCTTTGTTTACCCAAAAAGATGCTGGCCGATCGACGACATTGCGGATGTTCAAACCACCGGCCATTTGATTTTGCGCAGCGAATGAAGCAGCTCGGGTGAAGCATTGAGGTTGCTTTGCACCAGTTGAGTCGGAGTCAACGCCATCCATTGATTCAGCGAAATATCCTCGAAACGGTCACTGCGGAAAATTTCCAGAAACCACAACGTATCATCTCCGGTATTCTCAATGTAATGCCCCATGGCCACGGGAACGTATCCGACATCTCCGGCCCGGTAATCAAACGTGCGGGCCGTTCCATTGCCGCCGAATACCGTCATTCTGCCTTGCCCCGTCAAATAGTATTGCCACTCATCCGCATTGGGATGCCAGTGCATCTCGCGCATGGCTCCAGGCTTAATCTCGACCAAGGCCGCAGCAACCGTCGTCGAGATGGGGAAATTGCGCGAATCCACGATTCTTACGCTTCCTCCCGGCGTAACGAGCGGCTCCTGCGCCAACAGCCGATGGGTGAATGTCAGCGGAACCGTCCCGTATGGCGACTGGACTGCCTGGCTTTCGATCGAACCCGGTACTTGGTCTGGATAGATATATACCTGGTCTTTCGGAAGGTGGGCAAAGGCATTCTCCGACACTCCGAAATTGCGGGACAATACTTCAGGCGGAGTGTGCGCGAACCAGTCGGAGATGGATAACGTATTCAGGTCCGAGAACGTCCCGTCGTCAAACACCAGCAAAAATTCGCAGCCTTCTCCGAGGCCTTGTATGGAATGGGGAAGCCCTTTGGGGAAAAACCAAAGATCGCCGGGGCCTACATCCGCAATAAAGTTGCGACCGTCCTGATCGACAGAAGTGATCCTGGCGGTTCCCCAAATCATGTATGCCCATTCCGACTGCTGATGCCAGTGGAGCTCGCGCACGCCTCCGGGAATGAGGCTCATGTTCACGCCGGCCAGCGTGGTAGCTACGGGAAGATCCCGCACGGTAATCTCGCGCGACCAGCCGCCTTGATTAAGCTGCATATGGGTGTTCGAGAAAGACATCTTCAGATTGGGCAACAGGCCGGAGTCGGTCGCCGGCGGCACGAGCATGTTCGGATTTTGCCGGTCGAGCATCACGTTGCGCGGTCCAAGGTCTGGTCCGCCAGCCCCGTCCTTACGGATCGGCTGAGGCACGTTCACGTTTTTGAGACGGGTATGATCCGAATTGGTCATTGTTTCTTGTCCTCCTTGCAGGGTTAGTGATTATTTTGGATACGCCTAATTCTCGTTATTTACACCTATGATGGGGGGCCTGCTCAATATGTGGGACAATGACCGGATAAAACATTCTGGCGACGCTTTTTGGGAGAACGTGCCGTGACCCACCGCCCTTGGGTTTGTAAGTTTCGGGTTCTTTCTTTGATGGCGGGTTAAGGCTATTATGATAAAGAGGGATGTGGACGGTTTTTTTGCCTGAGATGTCCCTGAGAACTGGGATACGTTTGAAGGGAGAATCAGGAATGACGCTGCAGCAATTAAAATATGCGATCGAAGTGGCAACGCGCGGCTCGATGAACGAAGCGGCCAAGCGGCTGTTTATTTCGCAGCCCAGTTTGTCGAACGCGATTCGGGAATTGGAGCAGGAGCTCCGTATTACTATTTTTGAACGAACCAACAAGGGGATTACATTGTCCAAGGAAGGCGTCGAATTTCTTAGTTATGCCCGTCAGGTCGTCGAGCAGGCCGAACTGTTGGAGAATCGTTATCTGAATGCCAAGCCGTCTCCGCAGCATTTTTCCGTATCCACGCAGCACTATGCGTTCGCGGTCAATGCTTTCGTGAATTTGGTCCGGCAATACGGGCATGAGGAGTATGAGCTTGCCTTGCGCGAAACGAAAACGTACGAGATCATTCAGGACGTGCGCAGCATGCGCAGCGAGATCGGGATTTTGTACCTGAACGAGTTCAATGCCAAAGTCATCAACAAGCTGCTCAAAGACGCCGGGTTGGAGTTCAACAGCCTGTTTACGGCGAAACCGCATATATTTATCAGCATTCACAATCCGCTTGCCAAGCAAGCTTCCGTAACGATTGAGCAGCTTCGGGATTACCCGTACCTGTCTTTTGACCAGGGGGAGTACAATTCGTTTCATTTTTCCGAAGAAATATTAAGCACGCTCTCTCATCCCAAAAGCATTCAGGTCAATGATCGGGCAACGTTGTTCAATCTGCTCATCGGGCTGAACGGGTATACGATCTCTACGGGCGTGTTAAGTTCTGATTTGAACGGCAACGAGATTATTCCGGTTCCGCTGGAGTGCGAGGAGTCGATCAATGTAGGCTGGATTCGCCATAAAAGCGCCTCCTTGTCCATTCTGGGCGAGGCATACGTCCATGCGCTGCATGAAGCGATCGGCTCCTGATTCGTTCCCGGTTGGAACGGTTTTTGTCATTTTGATGGAGCGGAGCATCCAGTGACTGTTATAATAGAAGTAACGTACTTATATTTAGCGGAATGAGGGAACGTCACACGTGCGAGTGTTATATCGGAATCGGAGCGAACAACATGACTTGGTGGTATACGATATCAAGAAACTTTACGGGGAGAAGGGGCAATTTCGGGTTTTGGAATTTTCAGGCGAGGCCGTTCAAGGAGCGATGGATCTGGAGCAGCCTGCCCGAATGGTGCTGGAGTACCCGCGAGCGATGGTTCATTTAATGGAACGGAACAATCCGGAATTCGAGACGGCGTTTATTATAGGGCATGGCATCGGCACATTGTCTGCCTATTTGGCAAACCGGCGGCTCAAGGTGGCTGAACTGGATGCCGAAGTGGTTGAAATCAGCAGGACGTTTTTTGGTTACGAGGCGAATGATGTCATTGTGGGCGATGGACGGGAACTGCTGGAACAGGAACCTTCGGGGATGTACGACGTAATCGTCGTTGATGCGTTTACGGCAGCAGGTACGCCTGCACAGTTCATGTCCAGCTCTTTTTTTCGTTTGGTGAAGGACAGATTGCGACCGAATGGCCTGTTATTGATGAACGTTTTTGGACGATCGGGCAATGACAGGCAAGTGAATGCCATCTGTGCTACGCTTTCGGAACATTTTGAACGCACACGCCTGTTTGCTTTGCCGACGGAATCCGGCGATGAGATCCAGAATCGCATTCTGGCCGGAAGCGACTCCGCAATTCATTATCAGGCGCGGCAAATGGCCGGGTTCGTGGAGCAGCAGCCTGGTGAAGGGCATGTCATTCAAAATGAAAATCATTGGCTGTAAAACCTCCTATTGGATTTGGAATGGCCCGGCGGCAATGCCGGACATCATGGATGATAAATGTTTGCGAAATAGACATACCTTCTTAACAACTTTCGTGTAAAATATTACGATATGCCTTTCATGAAATTTCGGGGGAACGAACAATCATGATTTCACAGAATGCAGCATCCAGATTTCGGGGGAAGATCAGGAGGTTCAAAAAGATAAGTCTCACCGCATTGCTCGGTGGGCTCGTTACCATTTCGGTTCTGATGACGTTAACCATTATGTTTATATCGTCGTACACTTCCCAGAAACAATCTTTGATCAACACAACGTTATCCTTGAATTATTCGAATGCCGTGCAGATGAGCAATACATTGGATGCGCTATTCAAATCCATGCAGAACAATCTGGCCCATGATGCCAGGTATTTCGCCGATCTCGACTATTCCGATTCGCGAAAGCTGAATTCCGCATTGGACCTGATCAAGAACAGCAGCAATTACTTCAACTCGATGACATTGGTGGATTCGGACGGGCTTGTCCTTAGCATATCGCCGTATTCGGCCGATTCGGTTGGTTACCATGTTTCGTCAGAGGCTGCAAAGACAGCGCTCCGATTACAGGAACCGTACATATCTGAAGCGTACAAGACGCCCCGGAAGAAACGCAGAATCGTATTTGTCAGCGAACCCGTCTTTGACGCGCATGGCAAATTCAAAGGAATGATCGGGGGCAACATCTATTTGCAGGATCAGAATATTCTGAATCTGTTGTTCGGAAGCCAGATGAAAACAAGTCAAGGATCTCATTTTTTCATCGTGGACTCGAAAGGCACGCTCATTTATCATCCCGACACAGCGAGAATCGGGGAGAACATTAGCCGCAATACGGTCGTTTCCAAGCTGCTGAACAACGAGAAGGGCAAGGCACAATACAGAAATCTGGCTGGCGTCGATTCTCTCGCAGGTTACTATAAGGTGCCCACAACGGATTGGGGAGTGGTCGTGGTATCTCCGACCCAGACCGTATATGACCAGTTGAATCATCAAATCGGGCTGCTTATCCTGTACACTTCCGTTCCTTTTTTGCTGCTGACCCTGATCGTCATTCGTGTTGCGAGACAACTCGCTCGTCCATTCGTATCGCTGACCGATCTGGTGCAGCAGGTGGATCAAGGGAGAGTGGACTTGCCGATCATGAAGCCGCATTGGAACCGGGAAGCGGACTTGCTGAATCGTACAGTGCTGTCGGCATTGGCCAATTTCCGCAAGCAAAGGGAGCAGCTCACTTATGATGCAAGAACGGATGTTTTGACCGGAATGACCAACCGCAGAACGTTTGAAGAGGTCATCCAGAATTGGTTGGACGAAGGCATCCGCTTTTCAATCGTGGTGCTCGATATCGACCGTTTCAAATCCATTAACGACACGTATGGGCACCATGCAGGTGACGAAGTATTGAAGCATATCGCCAACCTGATCCGGTTATCGGTGCGCCCGGAGGATGTGAGTTCGCGATTCGGGGGCGAGGAATTCGTGGTATTGCTTCGTGATGCAGATACCAAAGAGGCCTATCAGATTGCGGAGAACATTCGCGTTTCGGTTGCAGGCAGCGTTATGCCCGTGGATCGGCAAGTGACGATTTCGGCAGGCATCGCCGAGCATCCCCTCCATTCTTCGTCCGCGAGCGAGCTGTTTCATCTCGCGGATACGGCCTTGTACAGGGCAAAGGAAGAGGGACGCAACCGTACCGTAACGATAAAGGCTTTGCGAAAATAGCGAAAAAAAAGAAGCTGATCCCGGACGAACGGGGTCGGCTTCTTTCTGTGAAGATCGGCCTGCACGTCCTGCTGTTTGCTCTGAACCTCGTTGGTGACTAGGCGTTGTTGATGAGTTAGACCTTGGATGAAAAGAGTTTTATAATAGATTGAATGAAGGAAAACGATGGATCAAGTCTGCAAGAGCTATTACATAAGGTATCTTAACGGACGATTATGCAAGCGGATAAGGGGGGATTAGCGTGGTATGGGTTGACAAACTATTGCCGTTTACGGAACACAATCTGCCGATGCTGGAGGATTGGTTTAAAGATGCAGAGGTTCAGCAGCGATTGGAGGGAATGCTTCCGTTAGGTGAATGGTACGAGCATGTGGAACGGCATCCCGGTTATCACGTGCGGATCGCGTATGCGGAGAGAGAAGTCGTGGGCATAATTATGCTCGAGCAGGATGAGCAAAATACGGGCAGCATTGCCGTCATAGTCAAACCATCCGTCAGGAACCAGGGATATGGCAGGGCAATGCTTGAAAAAGCAATGCAGCTCCCCGAGCTCAGGACGATTCATAAGTGGTATGCGGGGATCGAAGCTGACAACGTCGCTTGTTTGAAATGTTTTCAGTCTGCCGGTTTTGTATTGGAAAACGAAGCTCCCGATGAAGACGGGTACTACTCTTTATGGTATTGCTCCGATATTCAAGCATAGAGCGACAATGAAGAGCAGCAACTAAAAATGATAAATATAATTAATTTTATGTGGAGGGATTACTTATGAAGTGCAATAAATATAACAGGGTACAAACCGAAGAGGGGAGCGTATCACTGACCCTATAAACTACGCTGCCTCATGTTTGGAGGTAGAATGTGAATACATCTCATTCACAATCAACTTTGCGACACAACCCCATTTTAATTTGGCTTTGTGTGCTTTCTTTTTTTAGCGTATTAAATGAAATGGTTCTGAACGTCTCATTACCTGATATCGCCAATGATTTGAATAAACTTCCAGCGAGCACAAACTGGGTGAATACAGCTTTTATGTTGTCCTTTTCGGTTGGAACAGCGGTATATGGAAAGTTATCGGACCAACTGGGCATCAAAAAACTGCTCTTGTTTGGGATTATCGTCAATTGCTTCGGATCGGTAATCGGTTTTGTTGGTCACTCGTTCTTTCCCATCCTTATTCTTTCACGGTTTATTCAAGGGACGGGTGCAGCCGCATTTCCTGCACTCGTGATGGTTGTAGTTGCGCGCTATATCCCGAAAGAAAACAGGGGTAAAGCATTTGGTCTTATCGGATCCATAATCGCCATGGGGGAAGGGGTTGGACCGGCCATTGGTGGAATGATTGCCCATTACATCCATTGGTCATACTTGCTGCTTATCCCAACGATGACGATAATCACTGTGCCGTTTCTTGCAAAACTGTTGAAAAAGGATGAAGGAACAAAAGCTTATTTTGATAAAACGGGTATTATATTGATGTCACTAGGCATTGTATTTTTTATGCTGTTTACAACGTCATTTACAATTTCTTTTCTTGTCATCAGCATTCTCTCTTTTCTGATATTTGTAAAACATATTAAGAAAGCTGAAAACCCTTTTGTCGATCCTGCACTGGGTAAAAATATTCCATTTATGATTGGAGTCCTTTGTGGCGGGCTAATCTTCGGTACGGTAGCAGGTTTTGTCTCCATGGTCCCTTATATGATGAAAGATGTTCACCAGTTAAGTACTGCGGCTATCGGAAGCGGGATTATTTTTCCCGGAACGATGAGTGTCATCCTCTTCGGTTACATTGGAGGATTGCTTGTTGATCGGAAAGGTCCTTTGGTTGTATTGACCATCGGAGTTGCCTTACTTTCCATCGGTTTTTTGATCGCTGCCTTATTTGCAGAAGCAGCACCATGGGTTATGACCATGGTATTGGTTTTGGTTTTTGGTGGGCTTTCATTTACTAAAACCGTTGTTTCTACAATAGTGTCAAGCAGTTTAAAACAAAATGATGCTGGTGCCGGAATGAGTTTGCTCAATTTTACTAGCTTCTTATCAGAGGGAACAGGTATTGCGATCGTTGGCGGATTATTATCCGTACGTTTACTAGATCGAAGGCTGCTGCCTACAATAACTGAACCGCCTGCGTATTTGTATAGTAATATGCTCCTGCTTTTTCTGGGAATCATGATCATTAGCTGGTTGGTTACCTTAAGAATCTATAAGCGAACTCAGAGAAATATATAATAAAGGCCAATTCGGTCCACCGCTACAGCCAAACCTACAGAATCGATGTCAATATGCGGTCGCATAACGCCATCGTGCCAATGTTGTCTTTCCCGCTGCTAAGAGGGGTTGCTCCGGTACGGCAGCATGCCATGAAATGGGCCATTTCGCCCACGAATCCCCGCAAATAAAGGTCGCGGTATGCACCGGACATGGGCGAGGCTGAAGGAGTGAAGACAGTATCCTGCTCTTCAAGGGATTTCCATGGGATATTCGATGAAGTGCGGGAGGAGTGCACGGTCAGGGTGTTGATCTCATCCGCAGAAGCAAACCCGTTATCAAAGGTGACCAGCAGGCTTTCGCTTTCGCGGGACCATGCACTCATGCCGGTAAAATAAATGCTGCCTGCTACACCGCTGTCGAACGCGATGGAAATGCTCTGGTTGATTTGACGTCCCGTTGTGGCCCGGGTTCCCGTTACCTCTACCGCTTCGCCGAAGAGGAAACGCATCAGATCGACCATGTGAATGGCGGCCAGTTTAATGAACTGTTCTTCATCTTCGCAAAACGGCGTGGAATCCACGGCGAAGCGCATTTGAAACGAACGGGCTTGTCCCAATTCGCGACGGTCGATCAACTCCTTTAATTTCATGTAAACGGGAGCATATCGTTTCATGAAACCAACCATGAGCACAACGCCGGCATCCTCGGCCAAGCGGGATAATTCCTCCGCTTCGGCGGCATTCCATCCCAGCGGTTTATCTACGTATACATGTTTGCCCGCACGAATGCAGTCGCGAACGAGAGCCGTCTGGTCATGCGGCTGTGCAACGACAACGACGCCATCGCAGTTTTCGTTGCGCAGCATTTTGAGCGCGTTGTCATACGCTTGGCCTTCGCTGCCGAATCGAAGCAACGCGGCCCGTGAACGTTCGATGCTGCGGGTGGATATGGCCTGAATCTTGGCTCCTGCTTCTACGGCAGCGGGCAGGATGTTGGTGGTGGCATGGAATCCTGCTCCGATAAAACAAAGTTTGGTCTGAGGCAACGCCAATCTCTCCTTGAAAATTTGATTTGTACATGATTTGGCTAATCTTGATGACATCATGTTTTAAGATAGCGGGTTCGCATTCGATTAAAAAGGACATATGTCCTTTTTTTTGATACAAAAATATATTGCAATCGTGTAGAATAACCTGTATACTCTTAATTACGGTGAAACAAGCAATGGTTTGACCGGAGCATTTTCACATCAATGAAAAAGCTGCATATTATGCGGTCGTGGCGGAATTGGCAGACGCGCACGGTTCAGGTCCGTGTGGGCTAACCCCCCGTGGAGGTTCGAGTCCTCTCGACCGCATCTCAGAAAAAGAATGGAAGAGTTGCACACGCAATTCTTCCATTCTTTTTTGTTTGTTCAACTCAACTTCGTTTTGTCTGCTGCTGTAAGTAATCTGCTGCCCAGAGGCCGGCAATCACGCCGGCCAGACCGCAAATCGCGACCGTGCCCATAAGGTGGTTTGGCTGGAAACGGAACAGGAACGAGATGCCGCTGCCCAGCGTCGTGCCGGCAAGAAAGCCGAGGGCGATGCCGATGTCCTTCGTGAATTTCATAGATTCACCTGCTTCTGTTGTGGTAAGTGGTTGCAAAGTAGCAGAACTAGCGGTAAAGTGTGATCAGGAAAAATATAACATCGTTTTCCTTGTTTTCATTGTGCGCTTTAACCGAAGAAATATGCATGAACCCAGGACAGGAGGATGGAAGAATGAATATGAACGAACGAATTGCGGACTGGAACAGGCGAGCCCAGGAATGCGATTGCGGACATGAGCATCGTGCGGTGGATATCCAGGTGGTCATGGAGCATGGTGCGATTCGCAAGGTGCCTGACTATTTGAGCCGGAAGTCATATCATCATGTGACGGTCGTTTATGATGCGAATACGGGGCCCATTGCCGCTTTTGGCGTGGTGCGGAGCCTTCGAGCAGCGGGAAACCGGGTGGATGAGATCTGTTTGAGACCTGCGGCTGCCGGAGATGTCATTGCCGACGAGGCGGCCATCGTACAGCTGCTTTTGGGCGTGCAGCAGGGAAGTCAAGCGATCATTGCGATCGGTTCCGGGACGATTCACGATGTCGTTCGTATCGTGTGCGCCAAAATGAACAAATCGTTTCTGTCGATTCCAACGGCAGCATCGGTGGATGGTTTTACGTCTGCGGGAGCGCCGCTCATCGTAAACGGGGTAAAGCAAACGTTTCAAGCGGTTCCGCCGGAAATCATTTTTGCCGACATCGACGTGTTTGCATCGGCACCCCAAGAGATGACGGCAGCAGGTTTCGGAGACATGCTCGGCAAATTTACGTCCCTTGCCGATTGGGAAGTATCCCGCGATCTTGGAGGAGAGCCATTCTGCCCTGTTGCATACCGGATGACCAAAGAGGCATTGGACGCGTGCATCGATCAGGTGGATGCGATTGCGGAGGGAAGTCAGGAAGGCGTGACTGCGCTGATGGATGCATTGATCATGTCAGGCATATCGATGCTGATCATCGATCACTCTCGCCCGGCCTCCGGAGGGGAGCATCATGTATCCCATCGCTGGGAGATGGAGCTGATGGAGCTGGGTCGCAAACCGATTTTGCATGGGGCCAAAGTGGGTGTGGCTTGTGCGTTGTTGACGGGGAAATACAAGGAGCTTGTACGTACAACGAACGAGCGAGCCTTTCAGGTATACCACTCATTGCCCGAACAGGAGCAATTGTCTGCATGGTTGGGACAAGTTGGCGGGCCGACCACAACGGAAGAACTGGGCATTTCTCCGGAGATGGTGGAACGCGCTTTTGCGACCGCGCATACGCTTCGTGATCGCTATACGGGGCTCAAATATATGAACGAAGTCCTTTGTTCCAAATAACGGGTGCGAGATACATTTGTTTCGCGATGGCGGGGTTATTTGTCTTTTTGTTAGTTGTTAGTTGTACGTACAATTGTCTATATTTTTAATTTATGGTCGAACAAATTTTTTGGATTGTGTGTAATCAGACTTTTGTATGTATTATTCACAACAGGCTTCAGGTTATTGAAGTTGAATTGCTCGACAAAACAAAATCGACAAAACAAAAAACACGGGATTTGGCCATTTCAGCCATATACCCGTGTTTTCTGTATTTAAGGTGACATTGGTTGTCGCAGGGTGCACTGCACCCGGACAGTCTGCTCCATTTAGTTGCTGCGGCGATCTTTCAAGATGACATCTGCAAACAATATCGTTTTTGGAATGCGGAAAAATTGTTCCGCCTGTTCCTGAAACGCAGCGGAAGGCAGCGTTCCCTGATGCAGCCATTTGCGAAAAGTGCCGGGGTGAACCCCGATCCAGTGGCTGACATCTGTCACCGACAAATCATGGACCATGCATAAGCCTGTCAGAATACGGTTGCTAACCGGAGAACGGGTCACCGTACGCTTCATGAAACGGGAAGGCTCAGGCTGGCAAATTACCGGGCTTTTGCGAACGACTTCTTCATTGAAAAGAATGTGGCGCGGGTAGCCGAGCAATTGGCAGGCCTTGTCCAGATTGGTACTGCCGGGTATCCGCCCTTCGTATACCCAGGCGCTTACGCTCCGGGACGAAATGGACAGGTCTTCGGCCAGCTGGGACAACTTGATGTCATTGGCCATCAGCACGGCAAGAAGAACGCGATTACGGATTTGACAGCGTGTCGGTTTGCGGAATCGTTTCACACGGACGCCTTTACCCAAGTATTTACGGTTGATCAGAGACCACGCCTGGATGGAATGTTGTTCTGGTTGATTAGGCATATTTCCTCCGATTTTTTTAAACAAATACTACAATAAGAACAGGGGTACTTTCAAGTGCCAGGTGCACCGTTTTGCAAACGCGAACCGCGATGGCGCATGGCCGGGGGGGAGTTATGGACTAGAAGTTTGTCCGTGGACTTCCTAGTATATTCCTAGATTACAATGATTCACTAAATTTTCAGAGTTAAAAGAAGCTGTAGAAACATCAAAATGATTCTATAAGACTATTCTTAGGACTATTTTACTTTTTCCGAATTTTTGTTGATATGATGCGGTTTGTTTACCTCTATTAGCCAATGTTTTCCGGATTCACCTTTCACTTTTTAATGTGATTATGCGCAAATCGGCAATCGCATTTCCACGGTTTGCACCAGGCAACTGGTTGGTCAAAATCTCTTAACCGTGCATATCTTGTACAGAGGATCAAGAGATGGGGGGGAGCATTGTGCAACCAGCCGTGAATACCTTTGCAGCCATTTCAGGAGCTATTGTTACGTTTGCTTTTGGTGGATGGGATCAGCTGCTCAGTCTGTTGGCCGTTGCCATGGCCATAGATTACATTACGGGTATTGCTGCAGCTGTAAGGTCGGGTACCGGTTTGAACAGTAATGTCGGTTTCTGGGGGCTTGCCCGCAAGGGGCTTATGCTCACGGTCATCCTTCTCGCTCACCGGATCGATCTGTTAATGGGAATGGATATCATCAAGGGCGGGGCGATTTATTTCTATTTGGTCAACGAGCTGATTTCGATTACGGAAAATTATGCCAAAATCGGTCTTCCGCTGCCCGAGAAACTTCGTCAGGCCATTACGGTACTGAAAAAGAAAGAAGGCATCTCGGATCAGGAATGGTCACGGTCTGGCGCCAAGTCTGAGTCGGAGAGCGAAGCCAAACCGCCGGTTTCTGACCAGAAGCAGCCCGAATCCCGGTTGCCCGAGTCGGAACGAGCGAAGAACGTGAAGGACTCGGACGAGTCCAACTAAATCCCTGCCTGAAATGCTTCTCGTATTCTCTGGGAGAACGTTTCCAGTATCCTTTTACAATAGCAAACGTTATGGTATATTTTGAATACAGCAACGTTGCTCCGATCTTCCGCTTAAGAAGGAAGCACCCGTGGATCAACGATGGATTTACGCAAGGATATGGATTATACGCAGAAGAGGAGCCGTCTACGATGATTAAGCATATTGTTCTTTTTAAAATGAAGGAGCGTTCTCCGGAGAATATTGAAGCCGCTGCGCAAGTCCTTCGAAACCTGGAAGGCAAAATCGACGTCCTGATTTCCCTGGAGGTTGGCGTGGATGTTTTGCGGTCGGACAGGTCTTTTGACATTTCGCTTACAGCGGAATTCGCTTCTTTGGAAGACTTGCAGGCGTATCAGGTCCACCCATTACATCAGGAAGTCATCAAATACATGAACGAAGTAAGAGAACAATCGATTGCGGTGGATTACGAAATCTGATCTTTTTCATTCCATTTACAGAAGTAAAGGGGACTGGATATGAGCGATTTGAGAGACGTTATGGAATTTTTGTACATTTTTATCGTGTTTCTGATCGCTTGTCCAGTCATGCTATTCTGGCTGAAGCGCAGAGGCAAGCGGAACCGATAATCTAGGGAACAGAAGGTGAACGTGTTGTATTACGTAAACAGAGAGCAGATTGCCCATAGGTTGGCTGCAGTGCCGGAAATCGCCGAGGGGCTTCGTCATGCGGTACATTCGTGGGATGGCGGGCTTGTGCTCGGCTTGGTTCAGGAACGATGCCTGCATCTGGCCATCGAAATCGTGACCGATGTAGGAAGTTACCTTATAGACGGGTTTATTATGCGGGATGCAAGCAGTTATGACGACATCATCACGATCAATCACGAGGAAAAGGTGTTCGATACGGCGACATATGAGGTGTTAAGCCGTCTTGTTGCTCTACGAAAGCCGTTAGTACAAGAATACTTCAGCTGGAATCGGTCCGAGCTGCATCCGTTAAGCCGGGAGCTGCCGGACGTTCTCGAACGTTTTGCAGAACACGTCTCCGATTACGTGGACCGGGAACTCGGTCCATTTCAAAACGTGCAGGCAAAGGGTTAGCAGCACAAGGAAGAGGGAAGCAGCATGATGCATGAAAGCAACGAACATTTGCAAGAAAAAGAAAGCGCAAAAACGCCTTCGGGATTTCATCCCGTATATATGGTGGAGCTGCTGTTCAAAACCCCGCCGCATGTCGATCGCCGCCGACTGCATGATGCGATAAGCCGGTATACCGGTCAAGTTCGGTTAGCCGTGAAGCAGCGCCATGATCAGGGTGAAACCGCGGGGGATCAGGAACTCCCCGGAGAGAAAAATGCTGTGCAGCCGGATCCGGAGTACAAGGAAGAGTTGTTGGTCTTCTATCACTTGGACCATCTGGTTTCTTTTGAGGAAGGGGCCGTTCCTTCGCAAACCTGTGTTCTCGCCGTGCAGAAAATCGAGGATCGTTCCCGTTTTAAAGGGGCGATTCAGCAGGCTTGGCATTGGTCCGAAGCAGAGCGGGCTGTGTCGTCTGCCGAATATTCCATGCGGCTGCATGACATGTTTGCGGCGGCGATGCCGCGGAAACAGCGGCTGGAATTGTTTCAAAAAACGCTCCAGGCGATCCTTGAGGTCCTGCCGTGCGAGGCGATCTATTGGTACGGCAGCGACAAAGTGGTTGAACCAGCGGCTTATCGCCAGTCGCAGGAGAGGGAAGAGCATCTGTACGGCGCCATGAACGTGCGGATGTATCAGGCCGGCGGGGATGAGGAACAACGTGAACTTGTGATGGACACGGTGGGACTTTCCGCACTCGGCATACCCGATGTCCAATGTCATTTCACGGGAATTGATCCGGATACGGTTGCCCAAACGCTTCTCGGGGCAGCTTATTACATATTCGATCAAGGCGATGTGCTTCAAAATGGACAGCTGCTCGGCTCCTCCGGCGGCAGGCGTTGGCGGTGCGAGCGCCAGGCGGCATTGATTGCGCCCGGGCGCTATGTCATTGATCTTCAGCCTGGAGAGAAGGCCGAGGCATAGTTGCTTGTACTCCAACTTTTTTTTGTTCAGGGAGTGTCAGGACAAACCGGTGCTGCTTATAATGCATCAACGGAATAGGCATTCGCCCGGTTTAGCGAAACGAAAATGTTGGGTTAAATCGGTAACGACAATTCGAAAGGGAGAGATGCAACGTGAAGGATTCCAACAAAAGCCTGTTATGGGGAGCGTTAATTGGTTCGGTGGTTGGTTCGGTGACAGCTTTGCTGCTTGCTCCGAAATCCGGGCGCGAGCTTCGTCAGGACATTTCGGAAGGTGCGCGCCAAGTCACGGAGAAAGGCCAGGAATTGGTCAGCAAAGTGGGCGAACAGGGCACGAATCTCGTGTCCAAAGTCAAAGAAGCGGCTGATGTCGTGATCCATGATATCCAATCATGGCGGAGCGGCAGCAGCTCCAAGGAATTGCTGGTTTCGGCGATCCCTGCTAATCCAGCCTCAGAAGATCATCTGTCGACTAGAAAAGAGGTTGATGAGATTGGCAAGGATGCGGCCCTCCAGCTTCCCGAAGACGAGTCGAAAAACCAGAATTAAGCAAAAAGGCTTGGGTTTAAGCAGGCTTTCCCTCAGAGGAGAGCCTGCTTTGCTGTGCGGAAGGGAATAAACCCCAGTCGGGGGTTGTATCCGGAATTTGAAGCCGACGATGAAATCGGGTAAGATGTAGGTACCTTTTTGCCCGAAAACTCATAAAGTAGGATGAAAGCTCAGGCAAACATGCATTTCAGAACAATTTTAATCGAAGAAGGAAGCGGTGTGTTCGTGCAACAAGCTATCGCTATATTAGATTCCGGTGTCGGAGGTTTGACGGTCGCAAAGGAAGTGATGCGTCAGCTTCCCAGGGAAAAGATCATTTATTTTGGAGATACTGCCCGGACACCGTACGGACCCCGTTCGTCCGAACAAGTGAAACAATTTACAGAACAAATTGTAGATTTTTTGATCCAATTCGATCCAAAGGTGATCGTTATTGCCTGCAATACGGCTACGGCGGCAGCTCTGGATTATATCCGGGCCAAGGTCCCGATTCCGGTCATCGGCGTCATTCATCCCGGAGCGCGGGCGGCCATTACGGCAACGCGCACAGGTAAGATTGGAGTCATTGGAACGATCGGCACGATCAGCAGCGGTGCGTATACGGCGGCCCTTAAAGAGCTTTCCCCTTATATCGAAGTGGTAAGCCAGGCCTGCCCGGATCTTGTGCCGCTGGTGGAGAAGGGGGAATTCCGCTCCGTCAAGACGACCGGCGTCGTGAAGCGGTCCATCGATCCGCTCAGGCATGAGCCTCTCGATTGTCTCATTCTCGGCTGCACCCACTACCCGTTTCTGATGGATACCATTCAGGAAGTCATCGGTCAGGACGTGAAGCTGATCAGTTCAGCGGATGAGACCGCAAGGGAAATAAGCACGATTTTGTACGATAAACGAAAACTGGCAAGCGGAGACGAGATTCCGGTACACCAATTTTTCTGCACGGGAGACCCGGGCATGTTTCAGAATATTGCCCGTCAATGGCTGGGAGAGCAGATCTCCAAAACGCCAGTAGTATGGCAGGTCACGCAATTATCATAACCATTTTGACGTTCTCGATCATTGCGACAAGGGGTGCGATTGATCCCGGGGCCATGAGGCTCCGGGATCTTTGTCGTGCGTTCATGCCGACCCGTCGATGACTGCATGGCGACCACATGTCGGACGACTTCATGCGCATATACATTATCAATGCTATGCAATAGCATGATGAACCATGCTGCATGCGATTCGTGATGTTTTGAGAGCCTGCAGCTAATCAGGAGAAGACGGGCAGGGGCGACGGTCAGACTTCAAGGGTTTCCTGCCGGGAAAGGGGAGCGCATGGAATCGAAATGGATCATCGTACAGCCGGGAGACACGATTTCCCGCATCGCTGCCGTACATCGCATGACCAGGGAACACCTCGCAGCACTTAATCCGGAGGCCGCGGCCCAGCCCTACTTGTTGGCAGGACAGATGCTGCGGATCATTCCGGGCACGGGGCGTCGCTATGCGGTTCAGCCTGGAGAAACCGCAAGCGGAATCGCGAAGCGCTTCGGGATGACGGAGGCTGAATTGCGAAACGCAAATACCAATATTGCAGAAATGGACGATTGGCACGGACACTGCATTCATATTCCGGATGTAATGGGCCAAACTATAATCAGAATCCAGGGTGAATATGGGTACCGTGACATGAACCGTGACATTCGGGAGCTTGAGAAACGTTATCCATTTATCCATACGGGCACGATCGGTACGAGTGTGATGGGCAAACCGCTGCATTATGTGCGGATCGGTGAAGGAGCCCGGCATTTTCATGTTAATGCCTCCATTCATGCAAACGAGTGGCTGACGACTCCGGTTTTGCTGCGGTTTATTGAGCAGTATGCGGCTGTCGTCGGCACGGGTTCTTCCTGGTATGGTTTCTACCCGAATCAATGGTTTAAGGAAACGACGCTTTGGATCGTGCCGATGGTGAATCCGGATGGGGTGGAGCTCGTTCAGGAAGGTGTTGTGAATGGACACCCTTATGCCGATGAACTGCTTGCATGGAATGCGGGCCGTGCCGATTTCAGGCATTGGAAAGCAAACATTAGAGGCGTGGATCTGAATGACCAGTTTCCGGCTTACTGGGAAGAAGAGGTGGCCAGGAGAGGGGTGGCTTCGCCTGGGCCGCGCGATTATGCGGGGAGAACGCCGTTGTCCGAACCGGAGGCTCTGGCCCTGGCGCAATGGACGGACCAGCATGATTTTTCGGCGGTTGTAGCCCTCCATAGTCAAGGCAAGGAGATTTACTGGAATTATCGCGATCTGGAGCCTGTAGAAAGTGTTTGGTTATCCCGCAGGTTGGCCAAAGCATCCGGATACAAAGCCGTGAGGCTTAGCGGAAGCGATGCAGGATACAAGGATTGGTTCATTCAAAAGTTCGGCAGGCCGGGTTTTACGGTTGAAATGGGATTAGGCGTGAACCCTCTCCCGGTGGAGCAGTTTGATGATCTTTGCATGGAGATCGGCATGCTGCTCGGAGAATTGCTTTCCGGCGAAGGGAAAAAGGGGACGCCGTAAAACGGGTGAAACCTTCAGGTTTCATTTCCGTAACGAAAAAAACGGATGCCGCACACCGCGATCCGTTTTTTTCAATTCAGCTTCCTGATCCATAGAGCATGGGTGGTGCAGGGTCTTGTGCTTTCGGGTAAGGAAGGGATAGGAGGTCATGTCGATGAAATGGAGAAGATTGTTGTCATTTAAGCGGTGGGGAGAGGTATTCACGAGATTGCCTCGTTTGTTGCGGGCCCCCGAGATTCCGCTCTGGGAAAAACTGCTGTTTGCCGTGCCGGCGTTGTTGTATTGGGTGCTTCCCGACGTGATGCCTTTTATGCCGATCGATGATATTGGCGTGACGCTTTTGCTGATGAACTGGTTTGTCAGTCGGGCCGAACGTAAATATCCGGCGCTGCCGCCTGCTTCAAAATAAAGAGTATTGCCGCAAATGGGGCATTATGGCACGATTTTGCATCAATGTTATTGCACAGCGGGTTAACTTTCTTTAAAATAGATGCTGGAGTTTCGAAAATGCTGCAATTGTTGGATCCAGCAATTACGATATAGGAGATGAACAGATGAATTGCAAAATTACGCGCAATGCTGCCAAAGTATTGAAGCTTGAATTGGACAAGCCTGAGAATGAAGGGAAAAAGCTGCGGGTTGTCATTACTCACGCCCATGGCGATCACGCCCATTACGGGCTCGATCTGGATACCCCGGGAGATCACGACGAAGTCGTGTCTACGGATAAAGAGATCGACGTAATTCTCGAGAAAGATCAGCCGATGCTGGATGGCGTTAAAATTGACTATCTGTATTTCCCGCAAGAGGGATTTGTCATTACGAACCCTTCCAAAGGCAATCACGGCGACCATTAAGGCGCAAAGAAGGGGAAATCATGGCTAACGATATCCGCGTCTGCGAGAAATGCAGGCATATTAAATTGAAATCGATCGTACCTAAACTGGAGAAAATGGCTCCAGGCACCGAAATCAAGGTGGGGTGTAAATCGTATTGCGGACCTTGCGCCAAACGTGCATTTGTTTTCGTCAATGGCCGTTACATTAGTGCTCCTACGGAAGAAGAAGTGCTGGAGAAAGTTGCAAAATTCGTGAAATAATGGTTTTGGGCGCGAAAGGGCATAAGGCGGATAAACCTAATCCATCCTAAAGGGGTAACAGGAACATGATTCCCAAGGAGGGTGTATTCATGCCGAAGCGTTACGATTCCAGCTTGCAAGCCAATACGACCGTATCTCAGGCGCAAAATGCGGTCAACAAACTGCATTTCGCCGTTTCCCAGGCGATGTCCCATCCGACCGAGCAAACCATTGAACAAGCCGAACGGCGCTTGGCTCATACCGAGCAGGCGATGCGTCAAGCCGAACGTTCTTTGGGAGGTCAGGGCGTCGAGCTTGCCGAAGAGATGTTGGCCGTGGAGAAGAGACGATTCAGCTCCATCCGCAGCCAGAGCGGCCAAGGGAATTCATAATTCGTTCCTGTCACACCGGAACCCGCAGGGCAGAATGCTTCCTGCGGGTTTTTTGCGCCCGGTGACCGCTTCATTTTTCGCGAGGAGGTTAATAGACCAAGAGCAGGTTAATTCCAATCGGGAGGTATAGGATGACAAAACATATTACGGATTGCACCATACTGAACAATGGAGTCACGATGCCTTGGCTGGGCCTGGGGACTTATCGGGCCAAAGGAAAAGAAGTGCAGGAAGCGGTGGAGACAGCGCTGGAAGTGGGTTATCGCAGCGTGGATACTGCATCCGTGTACGGCAATGAGGAAGAAGTGGGACAGGCGCTTGCGGGCAGCGGGATTGCCCGGAGCGAGTTGTTTGTCACAACCAAGCTGTGGAATGAGGATCAGGGCTATGACCAAACGCTTCGTGCGTTTGAGGCGAGCCAAAAGGCGCTGGGTCTGGACGTCATCGATCTGTATTTGATCCATTGGCCCGGCAGGGACCGATATAAGGATACGTGGAGAGCCTTCGAGCGTCTATATCATGAGAAAAGTGTACGAGCTATCGGCGTAAGCAATTTTCAGATTCATCATTTGCAAGACTTAATGGACGAAAGTGGAATAGTGCCTGCGGTAAATCAGGTCGAGCTGCATCCTGGTCTGGTCCAACAGGAATTGCAGGATTTTTGCGGGGAGCACGGCATCCAGTTGGTTGCATGGAGTCCCATCATGCGCAACAAGCTGGACAAGGAGTCGACCCTGAAGGCGTTAGCCCAGAAGTACGGGAAGAGCACGGCGCAAATCATTTTGCGCTGGGACATCCAGAATCAGATCGTGACGATTCCAAAGTCGGTTACGCCGGAGCGCATTCGCGAGAATGCCGACATCTTTGACTTTGAGTTAACGCCGGACGAACTGAGTTTGATCGATGCACTCGATGCCGACAAGCGAACGGGCCCGCATCCGGACCAGTTGTTTTGGGATTAGATTGACATGGACGGCATTTCGGGGAAACGTAGTTTCATCGATAAAAAAGCAGCAGGTCTTGGAGTATGCCAAGTCCTGCTGCTTTTTCGTCGACGTTCAGTTCGAAGGTTTTTGGGGCAGCTCGCAGCCTTCATCCGTGCAGAGACCTGCATCGGCAGTGTTGTCTCCGGCAGACTCCACCATAGTGAAAGGAGTACGCTCATCCCAGGCTTTTTGCAACGCGTTTCGGAATACGTCTTCCGGTTGTGCGCCGGAGACGGCGAATTTCCGGTCGATGACAAAGAAAGGAACGCCGCGAACCCCCAGCTGCGCAGCTTCGGCTTGATCCGCCCGCACATGGTCCGCGTATTGATTGCTCGCCAGCACGGCAGCGGCTTCCTGGCCGTCCAATCCCACTTCTTCAGCGAGTTGGATCAGCGTGTGATGATCTCCTGTATCTTTGCCTTCGATAAATACGGCTTGGAACAGCCGCTCGCTGAGTTCCAGCATTTTGCCTTGGGTGCCGGCCCATTGAGATAAGCGGTGAGCGGCGAAGGAATTGGTCGGAACCATCGAGTCGATGTCGTATTCCAGCCCCGCGGCTCTGGCATTGGCATTCATTTGGGCATTCATGGCCTGAGCTTGCTCGGCGCTGATGTTATACTTTTCCGTCAAATAGTCGGTGTTGGATTTGCCGCTGTTCAATTCGGCGTTCGGGTCGAGCTCAAAGCTTTTGAATTCAACGGTAACGTCGCCACGATGCGGAAATTGTTCCAGGACTTGCTCCAGACGGCGCTTGCCGATATAACAGAAAGGGCACATATAGTCAGACCATATTTCAATATTCATGTTGGACCTCCAATGTAGTTGAAACTATTTTGGTTACAATTATAAAACAGCCGATCCGTATTCGCAAGTTTCCTTGCGGACGTTTGAATCAAAAAATGCCGAAACACGCAGCGAGGTGCGGCTTCGGCACATTGCATTCACCGAGGGATGCTTTATTGGTCGCGAAAGGCTTTGAACCAATGAAAGGGCTGAATCTCATCCAGCCTTTTGTAAATTAACCGACCCTCCGGATCGTAGATGGCGGCTTTGACGTCTTCTCCCCAAAAAAACAACCGTTCCTGGCAAACGCCGCAAGGCGTCAATACTTTGAATTCGGATTGCTCGTCATCGCGGGCCACGCAGATGGAATGGGTGACGTGTTCGTTGAGCTTGTGAGCTTCCAGAAAGGCTCCGGTCTCCATGCACAATTCGGTCGCGGCATTGATCACTTCGGGAGCAACGCTGATGAGGACCGAGCCTTGTTCGGTGTAGACGGCAGCTGCGCCTCCCCAACCCTGGGGATATCGATGTTTTACAAAGGCGGTTGCCTCATCGTACAGCTTTTGTTCAATGGAATGATGTTCAATATTTGTTTTCATCGTCATTGGGGTTCTCCTTTTTCCTGCCGCAAGCGCGGAATGAGGTCATAGGTAATGACCGTATCCGACACCTGCAATCGTTTCTGCGCTTCTTCATGTCCAGGGCGGCATGCATTGATGCCTGTTGGTGCGCTTGTGCTTATATCGTAACATGAACCGTTCTCGAACAGGTAGTCGTCCGAGGGGATATAAAACAACGAGCCGTCCGTAAATGCGCCGCTGCGCAGCACGACCGTCCGCGGCGACCCGGAGTACAGGTCGTTCCCCATGTGGTAATATGCTTGATCGGAGATGCCGAGCAGGTGCAGCACCGAAGGCGTAATGTCGAGCTGTCCTGCGGGAGCGTCGATGGTGCCTGCGCCTGCGCCGTCCGGAAGATGCACGAGCAGCGGCACCTCGTTCATGATCTGTTCCATGTCCAATGCATTCAACGAGCGGCCCAAAAATTTCTCGTAATCATCCTGTTCAGTGATTGAATTGTCATGATCCCCGTAAAACATAAATATCGTATTGTCCCACCAGCCGCGGCTTTTAAGATCCTCTACCATGCTGCCGAGTGCGGCGTCGACATAATGGACCGATTGCAAGTAATTCCCGAGCATCGTGCCCTCGAATTCGCCGACATCCAGTTGGCGTTTATTCTGCGGAAGGGAGTAAGGGTGATGGCTGCTAAGCGTGATCAGGAACGAATAGAACGGGGCGACGGCCTCGCCGCTCATTTTGTCGACAGATTGACGGAAAAAGGACTTGTCGGATAAGGACCAGCCGAGCGGGTCATCCTCCACAAAGTCGTTTTTGCTGTAAAATCGGTCATATTTCATATTTCGATACATCGTATACCTGTTCCAGAAGCCGCTCTCATAGGCGTGAAACGCGTTGGTGCTGTACCCTGAATCTTTCAGGATGGAGGGCAGCGAGTCATACGTATGGTCGGCGTAGCGAACGAAGACCGAGCCGGACGGCAGCGGATGCAGCGAAATGTTGGCGCCGAAGTCGGCATCCGACGTTCTTCCTTGGCCGGTCTGGTGGTAAAAATGGCTATAGTACTGGCTTTCTTTCATCAGCTCGTTAAAATGGGGCGTAATCTCCTGGCCGTTGATGCTGCGTCCGATCATGAAGTTCATGAAGGCCTCGCCCTGCACGATGATGACGTTGCTGTTTTTGTATTTGCCAAACCACTCGTCCTGCGGCGAACCGGCTTCTTGCCGAGCCGAGAAATAGGAACGAACCTGCTGCAGTTCGCTCTCGCTGGCTTCCGTTCCTGAACCGATGTGGTCCCGGGCGAAGCTGTACAGATCGTAACCGTGAAAGGCGATCAGACCGGTCACGTTGTACATCGATACGTTCCACCAATTATTGTCGAACAAGCCTTTTGCCCAGGTCTGGCTGTAATAATAAATTGGCCCGACAGCCAGGCCTAGTCCAAGCACAAGGGCGATGCAGCCCGACGCGAATCGGCGAATGCGCGTTTGCCTGCGAGTCCCTTTCGTTCGAACTGAAGAGCTCTCGAAGGCGTGCAGGCTGTAATGCCGTGGGGAGCGACGACCAAAGAGAACGATGATGCCATATGGGATGACGAGCAGCCAGTCGGCAAAAAACAAGATGTCGCTAACATGAAGCAGCGTGACGATGCTGTCTCCCAGCGCATTGACTTGTCCGGCTTGCATAAGCACAGGAATGGTCAAAAAGTCTTGGAAATACCGGTAGTAGACCATATCCGCATAAATCAGCGCCGTGAGGAACAGGTGCAGCAGGACAAGTCCTGCCATTCTGCCTTTGGGCGGAAGCCACCAGGTCCAGAAGGAGACAAGCAGCAGGGAACCCACGGCGATCACTTTGTCAAAAAAGTCCATCGTAATGTTGTATGCATGCAGATTGTGATGCAGCCAGATCAGTTTGAATAGGATGAGTGCCAGAAACACAAGGTAAATCGTCAGCGGATGGTTCAGCAGTTTGCGCAGCATGCCGCTCGGTGTTGACCGGGTAAGGACCACGATGATGTTCCTCCTGTAAATTCATTTGTTAACGCAGTGTAAAACGGGACTCCATTCATTATAGCGCGGCCTCACTCCATTTCAACCGGGCGGAAATAGACGAAGGTTATCTCTCCCATTCATAGGATGGGTAACGCTGTGTCTGGATATGTGGAGGAACTCTCAAGGGGAGCAAGGTATGAGAAGATCGCGATCATCGGTGCCGCAGCGGAACGAAAAAAGCCCTTGCCTGAGGAAGGCAAGGGCCGGCTAAGAGGGACCTGCACCGGTTGCGGTTGATCGCAGTGCCAACCGAACCATGCTCTCGTTTTATTCGGGTTTAGGTCCGCGCGGCGGCAATGGGCCGAGATATTGGTAAAATTGGGTCTCAATGCGTCCGTTGAACAGCTTGCGCCGTTTGTCCGCTTTCCGGCCGAAATAATGCTCGAACGATTTGGTGGACGTGATCGCAAAAAAGGACCATGTCGGCATTTCCAGGGCGGAGCGTCCGAGAGAACGAATGAGTTTCTCGACTTCCTTGTCGTCGCCAAGACGTTCGCCATAAGGAGGATTGGTCATTAACACGCCATATTCTCCCTGTGGTCTTGCGCGATGCGCAGGCATCACGCTGAGCTGAATGTCTTTGGCGAAGCCGGCGCTCTTGACGGCTGCTTTGGCGACTTCGATGGCTTCCGGATCGATATCGCTGCCGGCAATTTGCAGCGGCACGTCGTCTTGAACGGCATCGAAGGCTTCCTCGCGGGCCTGTTCCCACAGTTCTGGCGGAACGACGCCCCAATGTTCCGCATTGAAGGAACGGCGCAGTCCCGGCGCAATATTCCAGCCGATCATGGCCGCTTCGATGAGCATCGTGCCCGAACCGCAGCACGGATCATAGAACGGGCGGTTCACGTTCCAACGGCTGAGCTGGATTAGCGCGGCCGCGAGCGTTTCCTTGAGCGGTGCTTCCGTTACCAGTTTGCGATACCCGCGTTTATGGAGCCCTGCACCTGTCGTGTCCAGCGTAAGCAGGGCGCGATCGTTGAGAAGAGATACCTCGATCACGTATCTCGCGCCATTTTCGGGAAACCACTCCGTGCGATGCGTCAGCTTCAGTTTTTCGACGATCGCTTTTTTGACGATCCCTTGGGCCGCGGGCACGCTGCTCAGTTGGGATTTGTGGGAACGCCCTTCGACAGGGAATTCGCCGTTTGCCGGAATCCATTCTTCCCAAGGGAGCGCCTTGGTCCCTTCGAACAATTCGTCGAATGTGGTCGCATCGAATTCGCCCATTTTGACGAGCACCCGATCCGAGCTTCTCAGCCACAGATTGCAGCGGCAAATGTCGATGTAATCCCCTGTAAACGTGACCCGCCCGTTCTCTGTCTTGACATCCTCGTATCCTAGTTCTTTCAGTTCCCTGGCGACAACCGCCTCAAGCCCCATCGCCGAGGTGGCGATCAATTGCAATTGAGCCATTGCTAAATATTCAACTCCATTTCAGGCTGGAAGGAAATATGCCTTTCCGATGCCGTATAGTAGACGGTGCGGCCTTGCCGCTTGCCGTGAAAAAACTTACAATGAGTAATGCGGTATGTATTCAAGCTTAACCGCCTGTATCAATAACAAACATTCATTATAGAACATTGGGATGCAGATGGAAAGCGGTCCAAGTGTCCGAGGGAGGATATTGCGGTGAATTTGACACCTGACGAATATGTGAATCAATTATATCAAGAGGATGAGCTCTTGTTGAAAGTGAAGGAGGCCATTCGGGCGAGCGGGATGCCTGAAGTGTCCATTGCCCCGGCGTACGGCCGTTTGCTGACTTTCCTGGCGAAAACATCCGGCGCTTCGGCCATTCTCGAAATCGGGGCTCTGGGAGGGTATAGCGGCATCTGCCTGGCCCGCGGCTTGGGGGAAGGCGGCAAGCTGACCTCGCTCGAATTGAAAGAAGCTTACGCAGCGATGGCGAAAGGCCATCTGGAAGAAGGCGGTTTCGGAGATAAAGTGGAGTATCACATCGGTCCTGCCGCAGACAGCTTGCAGCGGCTCGAAGAGGAAGGGCGCACGTTCGATTTCGTTTTCATCGATGCGGACAAGGAAAACTATCCGGTTTATCTCGATTACGCAATCCGGCTGGCCCGTCCGGGAACGGTCATCGTAGGCGACAATTGCTTCCTGCGAGGTCGTACGTTGAATCCGGACAAGCAAGGCCCGGCCGTGCTCGCCGTGCGCCGTTTCAACGAACAGATGGCCAGTGACCCGCGCCTCGTGACCACGATGCTGCCGGATTACGATGGTTTGGCCCTGGCCTGGGTGAAGTGAAAAAATAGGTACATCGTTAAGAAAGACCACGCCTGTTCTTCCTGAGGGCGTGGTCTTTCTGCGGGTTTAAACGGTTTTTTAAATGTATGATGGCTGCTGCATGTTCATTAAGATCGTCTATGGGTTGGCCGGAATCGGCGTATCCTTATTATACTTCAGGCGTTCCGTAGGTTTCGAACCATTTCTTGATCGTATCGAAATCGCTGCTGAACGAGAGGGAGAGCATCAGCAAGATCCGAGCCTGCTGCGGGCTAAGGTTGTCTCCGGCGATGATGCCGTCGCTGCCCCCGTATACGCTTCCCGAGCCTGTACGGGTTGTCGTCACGAAAACGACGCCTTCTTCGATCGCTTTGGTGCGTGCTTGACCCATCGCTTTTGAAATGCCGCCTGCGCCGGTGCCTGACGTTACGATGCCCTTGGCTCCGCCTTTAACGAAGCCTTCGATGGCTTCTCCTCCGGCTTCCTGGTAAGAGATCGCGATCTCGACCTTCGCGAGGTCGGATTTTTTGATTTTGCTCAGATCGAAGACCGGTTTGGCTGCCCCGGAAGGCTGCATGGCCCGCGAAGGTGCGCGGTAGATGCGAATGTTGTCTTCATCGATGTAACCGACGGCCCCAAGCATCGGGGTTTCAAAGGTGTCTGTGCGATAGTCGTTCGTTTTGGTTACGCCTCGTGCCAGTTGAATGGTGTCATTCAACATGAGCACGGTGCCGAAGGAAGTGGTGCGACCGCTCGCGGACAATTTGATGGCATTGTACAAGTTGGCCTGCGCATCGGAACCAATCACCGTCCATGGCCGCATCGATCCGGTGATCACTACCGGTTTGTCGCTTTGGACCGTCAAATCGAGGAAATAGGCGATTTCCTCCATGGTATCCGTTCCTGTCGTGACGACAACGCCGTCATATTGTTTGAGCGCTTCGTCTACGGATTGCGAGAGATCATAGAGATCGGCCATGGTATAGGAGCCTGAACCGGAATTGCCGAACTGGAGCGTATTGACATCCGCGATCTTCTGTTTATCGGGCAGTGAATCCACCATATCGGCTATGGCCAGCGTACCGGCTTTGTAGTTTTGAAAGCTGGTTTCGTCCTTGGACTGGCCGGCGATGGTTCCCCCTGTACCGATGACGAGAACGTTAGGCAGCTGGGATTGTTTGGCGGCATCAGTGACAGGAGGAATGGTTGTGTTGCGCGCCGGCGTGGACGATGTCGTCTGCACGGGAGCCGTCGTACCGCTCGTTTCGACGATGGCGGCAGAGGCTGCGTAAGTTCCGATTGGGGATAAGGAGATGGTCAGTGCTGTCAAAGCGGCTGTGCTCCATACAGCCCAAGGGCGAAGATTTGAACGTTTTGTCATAGTAACACGCTCCTTCAGGTCAATGGTGTGTGAGGTATTATGTAATGATTGTAGGGTTATTGTATTATGTGTTAGAAAATATGACAAACGAAAGATTGCATAAGGAAAGCGGTTAAATTGAAAGATTGAAAGAGTATATTGCATATTTATTTGAAATTTTGAGGAAAAATACGACGTTGGAATGATTGGGTTTTCATCTGATTATGTCAGATAATATTCCATAATAGGCTTGAGGTTGTGCTGTCATGATCGGTATAGGCGAGAAATGAAATCGTCTATCGATAAACTCAGAGAGGTTGGGCCGATTATTGGTCACGTAGCTTCGTATATAACGGGCGGATGCAGGACATTCCTTTGAAAAAAAAGAGCTCCCCTCCAAGTCTTCCTGTAAAGGAAGCTCGGAGAGAAGCTGCATGTGGGATTCGTGGTCCGGGGAAGCTGCATGTCAAGGATCACGCAGGGATGCTGGTTTGCCGTACAGCTTGAATCGGACCCAGATCATATTCAGCAACAATAGGGCGCCCGACAAAATGAAAAGTCCTTCGATTCCGATAAAGCCGGCCAGGAAACCGCCGAACACGGCGCCGAGCATGTTGCCCAGTGCAAGCGTGCTCGTATTGAAGCTGAATGCACGGCTGATCATGCCTTCCGGCGAATAGGAACGGATCAGCGCATTGACGCTTGGCAGCAGGCCGCCCATGAACATACCCATGACGAAGCGTACAAGGATGAGCTGCCATACCGTCTGTACAAAGGCCTGCGGAATCAACATGAGGCCCGTGCCGATGAGTGAAAAGGTCAACACCTTGTGGGCCCCGATCTTGTCGCTGAGCTTGCCGAGCACGGGCGACATCGCCATGTTGGACATCCCGGTCACGGCACCGACCAACCCTGCCCAGAACGCTACGTTGACGTCGGACGCGTGAAGCTTCTGCACGTACAGCGGCAGCAGAGACATCGGACTGATCATGGCGAACTGAAGCAGGAACGTTACGGCGAACAATGCAGGGAGCTGCGGAAACTTGTTCAGCTCTTTCAAACCGGACAGGACCGATTGCTCTGGCAGCTTGGCCGCTTTTTCGCGGTCGAATGTCTCCCTAACGAAAAACAGGGCCAGCATCGAGGCCGTAAAGATCAGTCCGCCCGTAATGTAGAAAATCGGACGGAAGCCGACTTGGTCCGCCAGCAAACCGCCGATCAGCGGGCCGAGAATCGTGCCGGCGACCTGGCCGGACTGGCTGATCCCCATGGCGAAGCCCATGCGGTCTTTTGGTGTCGTGCTTGAGATCAGCGATACGGCGGCCGGGTTGAAGCCCGAAATCGTGCCGTTCAACAGGCGCAATAGCAGCAGCTGCCACGGGCTTTGCGCGAGTCCCATCAAGCCGATGACGATCGCCATGCCGAAGCCCGAACGCAGCAGCATGATTTTGCGGCCGTATTTGTCCGACAGCTTGCCCCACAGGGGCTGGAACAAAAAGGAGGTCAGGAAATTGGCCGCAAAGATGATCCCCGCCCAGATGCCGATTTCATGCTCGCCTACCACGCCGAGGTCTTGTGCCAAATAAAGGGACAAAAACGGGGTGATCATGGTCATACCGGAGTTGGCCAGAAATTGCCCGAACCAAAGCACGATGAGGTTTACTTTCCAGGTTTTCAAAGTGCTTTTCACTCCTTTCTGGATCATTTCTGAAACACCTAAAAAAACACGATTCTTTTATTATACCATAATTGGCATATGGGCATCGGGATGTAAGGAATGTCATAGTATTGTCATCCAGACGTGGTTGTTACTGGTCTTCAAAAAGGGCATAATGGTAGTTATGAGTCCAAAACGAGTTGGAGGCATCTTAACAATGAGCTATAATGACCGTCTGATTCGGGCGAGCTTCGGACAGCAGGTGGACCGTGTTCCGGTGTGGTACATGCGTCAGGCTGGGCGTTACGATCCCGATTACCGCAAGATCAAAGAGAAATATTCATTGCTTGAAATTTGCCGCCAGCCCGAGCTGGCTGCTGAAGTGACCCTAATGCCGGTACGCAAACTCGGCGTGGATGCGGCTATTTTGTATTCCGATATTATGAATCCGGTTGCGTCAATCGGCATTGATTTCGATATTGTCAAAAACATCGGTCCCGTCATCGATAATCCCATCCGCAGCGCTGCGGACGTGGATCGGCTTCGTCCCATCGACGTGGAGGGGGATTTGTCCCATATATTAGAGACGATCCGGATTCTGGACAAAGAGCTGGACGTTCCTTTGATTACGTTTGCGGGTGCGCCGTTTACGATCGCCAGCTATCTGATCGAAGGCAGGCCGTCCAAAGGATATATTCGCACCAAAACGTTGATGTACAGCGAGCCTGAAGTATGGCATCGGCTGATGCAGAAGCTGGGCGACATGGTCATTACATATGTACGAGCCCATATCGGCAGCGGCGGCAAAGCGTTCCAGTTGTTCGACAGCTGGGTAGGCGCGCTTTCACCGATTGACTTCAAGACCTATGTCCTGCCAACCATTACCCGTATCTTTGCCGAATTGTCGGATTTGAATGTACCCAAAATTTATTTCCCTGGCGTTGCTTCGGGAGAATTGCTGCCCGCGCTGCTTGAACTGCAGGCGAACGTCATTGGATTGGATTGGCGGGTATCCATCTCCGAAGGACGCAAGAGACTGGGGGGCAAGTTTGCCGTGCAAGGCAACCTTGACCCGTACGTGCTGACCGCGCCGATGGATGTCATCAAGCAGCAGGCCAAAGCGATCATCGACGAAGGCGTTAAGGAGCCGGGCTATATTTTCAATCTGGGTCATGGATTGTTCCCGGAAGCCTCGCTTGATAAATTGAAAGAATTGACGGCGTATATTCACGAATATTCTGCTGAAGCATTGAGAATGGGAGTGAAAGTTACCAATGACTAATACAGTAGGCGTACTGGTGATGTCTTATGGCACACCGGAGAGCATGGAAGGCATCGAAGCGTACTACACGCATATTCGCCGGGGGCGTCCTCCCGAGCCGGAGCAATTGAAGGAATTGACGGATCGGTATGAGGCCATTGTCGGCGGTGTGTTCCCGCTCAGGGAAAACACGGACAACCAAGTGAAGGCCCTGCAGGAAACATTGAACCGGGATGAGCGCACAACAGAGGTGGAATTCCGTTGTTATCAGGGATTGAAGCATGCCCGCCCGTTCATCGAGGACGGCGTTGAACAGATGGCCAAGGACGGCATCCGGACGGCGGTTGGCATCGTGCTTGCTCCACATTATTCCACGATGAGTGTGGGCAGCTACATTAAGCGTGCCCGCGAGAAGGCGGAGGAGCTCGGCATTCAGATGTCTTTCGTCGAAAGTTATCATCTGCATCCGAAGTTGATTCAGGCTTTTGCGAGCCGTGTCAATGCCAAGCTGGATGCGTTTGAGGAAGCTGGCGCAAAACGCGGGGAGGTTCGGGTCCTGTTCAGCGCACACAGTCTGCCCGAACGGATCGTCGGCATGGGCGATCCTTATCCGCAGCAGCTGCTGGAGACATCGGAAGCGATCGCTTCCCGCACGGGGATCAGTAATTGGCAGTTCACATGGCAGAGTGCGGGAAGAACCGCAGAGCCGTGGTTGGGACCGGACATTCTGGACACGCTTCAGAATCTGGCGCGCGAGCAGGTGGAGGACGTCCTGGTGGCACCCGTCGGATTCGTGTCCGATCATTTGGAAGTGCTCTATGATCTGGATATTGAAGCCAAAACGATCGCCAAGGAAATCGACATACGTTTGATGCGCATTGATTCGCTGAACAGTGATCCTCTGTACATGGAAACGCTCAGCGATGTAATTATAGGCCGATGGCGGCAAGGAACAGATGCGTAATGGTTGATAAGAAACGGCGTGTCATAGTCATCGGCGGCGGGTTGACCGGCCTCAGCGCGGCATTTTACATCCGGAAACATTACCGGGAAGCAGGGGTAGAGGCCCAAATTACGCTTGTGGAAAAAAGCTCGTCCATGGGCGGTATGATTCAGACGCTTCATCGTGACGGTTTCGTGATCGAGAAAGGCCCGGATTCCTTCTTGGCCCGCAAAACGGCTATGGTCGATCTGGCCAAGGAACTGGAAATCGACCATGAACTGGTCAGCCAAAATCCGGAATCCAAAAAAACCTACATTATGCAGCGCGGCAAGCTGCATCCGATGCCTGCAGGACTGGTGCTTGGCATACCTACGGAACTGGCGCCGTTTCTGCGAAGCGGGTTGGTGTCTCCACAAGGCAAGCTGCGCGCATTGATGGATTTCTTCATCCCGCCGCGTCGATCGTCAGAGGATGAGTCGCTCGGGTACATGATTGAGCGCAGGCTTGGGCCGGAGGTGCTGGAGAACCTGACCGAACCGCTCTTGGCCGGCATTTATGCCGGGGATATGCGCAAGCTGAGCCTTCAGGCCACCTTTCCGCAATTCGGCGCGGTGGAGCGGGATTACGGCAGCCTGATTCGCGGCATGATGACCGGACGCAAGCCGGCAGAGACCCATACGGGAACGAAAAGAAGTGCGTTTCTTACGTTTCGTCAGGGGCTGCAAAGCCTTGTTCACGCGCTTGTTCATGATCTGCATGACGTGAAGCAGCTGCTGAACACCGGAGTGCAATCTTTTGAGAAGCACGACGAGGGAGAGGCAAGATACCGGGTCCATCTGGATAACGGGGAGTCGCTGGCTGCCGAAGATATCATTGTCACCGTGCCGGCTTTTGCGGCAGCGCCGCTGTTGAAACCCCATGTGGATACCTCCGCGCTCGATGCCATCAATTATGTGTCCGTGGCCAATGTGGTGCTCGCATTCCAGAAAAAGGACGTGGAGCACGTCTTCGACGGCTCGGGATTTCTCGTGCCGCGCAAGGAAGGGCGCAACATCACGGCATGCACGTGGACTTCGACGAAGTGGCTGCATACAAGTCCGGGTGACAAAGTGCTGCTTCGCTGCTATGTCGGCCGTTCCGGGGACGAACAGAACGTGGAGCTTCCGGATGACGTGCTGACTGACCTCGTGCTCAAGGATTTACATGAGACGATGGGAGTTGATGCCGTTCCGCTCTTCACAGAAATTACGCGGCTTCGCAAATCGATGCCGCAGTATCCGGTCGGGCATCTGCAGCATATTGCGGCGCTTCGGCAGGAACTCGGCGACAAATTGCCGGGCGTTTATGTTGCCGGGGCTGCGTATGAAGGCGTTGGTTTGCCGGATTGCATCAAACAGGCGAAGGAAATGTCCATGCAGGCTGCAGCCGCGCTTGCGGCGTTGTAACATTCATCATGGGGCTGTCTCGAACGTTGAAATGGATACGTGGAGACGGCCTCTTTTTTTTCAGGCGGTCTGTCTACTTAGGGAGTGCATCGATAGTTATTTTTCTTTAGATTATGGAATTTCGCGGGTGTGAGCGAAGTTGAAGGCCATAATCGCAAGAAAAATTTCTGCTAAAGGCGGTCTGTCTACTTAGAGAGTGCATCGATAGTTATTTTTCTTATATAATGATAGCGATTGGGTTGAAAAGGAATAGAAGAGGTGGTCTATGTATCCCCCAAGATCCGAACGAGGTGCAAGGAAGAAAAAGCGAAAGCGCATAAGCCCGCAAAAGGTAGTCTGGAGCATTAATCTGCTGCTTTTTGTCTGTATCATCCTGGTCTCGCTCTACTATATTCTCGGGATGAAGGAGCAGCAGGCAAGCACAAACCCGCAAGATGAGATTGTAAGTGAGGTTCCGGCGGATCGCGACAATACCGAGGAGAACCAACCTGCTGGTGAATCAGATGCAAAACCGGTAACTGGCGGAACGTTGGATGAAGAGCCTGACCAAACGCCTCAGCCTGACCATCAGGAATCCCCTGCTGCAAGTGGAGGGAAGCAAGGTTCAGAGCCTGCGAATGCATCCGGAACTTCCGAGGCCGGCAAGACAGACCAACCTGCGAAACAGCCGGAAAAGCCAGAGAAGCCTGCGTCATCCAACGCTTCGGCTGCTCAGGACAACGATAAGTCTTCGGGTAGCAGCGTTGTTGCGCCTCAGCCTTCGGGTACCTCCGGTGATGTCATTATTAATATTGTCGGAGATATGCAATTTTCGGGCAAGGTAGCGGAAGTCCTCGATAAAAACGGCTATGACTATGCCTTTGCTCAACTTGGAGGCATGTTTAAGGAAGACGACCTGACCATCGGCAATTTGGAAACCCCTGTTACGCTTGGCGGAACCGGGGCTGCCAACAAAACCTTTGTGTACAAATCTTCACCCAAAGCGCTTGCCGCAATGGTCGCTGCTGGATTTGACGCCGTAAACCTGGCCAACAATCACATTTTGGATCAGGGCGTGGAAGGTTTGGTGGATACGCTCACCTATCTCAAGGAGTATGGCATCGAACATGTCGGCGCGGGCATGAATCAGGACGAGGCGTATGCTCCTGTATACATGGAACGCAAAGGAATGAAGATTGCCCTGCTTGGTTTCAGCAGGGTCGTTCCGGAAACGAGTTGGAAAGCCGAAGGAAACCGGGCTGGCGTTGCAGAAGCTTACAGCTCGGCCGCGGCTGTAAATGCAATCAAGGAGGCCCGCAAGCATGCCGATTTGGTCATTGTGGTCGCCCATTGGGGAGAGGAACGTGTAAGCACCCCCAACAGTGACCAGACGAGACTGGCTCATGAATTCGTTGACGCTGGCGCGGATCTGATCATCGGGGGACACCCTCATGTACTGCAAGGCGTCGAGCTGTACAAGGGCAAATGGATCGCTTACAGTACAGGCAATTTCATTTTTTCAAGATCGACCACGGAGGAGACCTGGAAAACGGCTGTCTTCCAGGCGCGCTGCAGCGCGGATGCCAAATGCAGCATGAAAGTGGTGCCTTATGAAGCAGGGCTGGGGCAAGCCATTCCGATGGAAGCCGACGCTGCACGGTTGCTTCTGGAACAGATGACCACGCTTTCTCCTGGCATCCGTTTTGAACCAAACGGAGCAGCTGTGACGAAATGACTATCATTTTAGGGGGAAACCTAGTGAAAAACATATGTGTCGCGCACCGCGGATACTCCTCGGTAGCGCCCGAAAACACGATGGCGGCCTTTTTGCTGGCCATGGAGCAGCCGCAAGTGCAATGGATTGAGCTGGATGTTCAAATGTCGCGCGATGGTGTTCCCGTCGTCATTCATGATTTTTCGTTGGAACGTACGACAAATGGCGAAGGTTTGGTCCGGGAGACAGATCGCTCCACTATGGCATCGCTTGATGCCGGATCATGGAAAAGCAAACAATACGCAGGGGAGCGCATACCGACTTTGGCGGAAGTGCTGGATCGCTGCTGCGGCAAAGTACGGCTCAATATCGAATTGAAGACGGTAGGGAACATGTACCCCGATTTGCCGGAAGCGGTCATTCGAGAGGTGAAGAAGCGTCATATGCAGAACGACGTTGTTTTGACCTCCTTCGAACCGACGGCTTTGATCAAAGCAAAGGAGATTGACCCCGGGATTAGGACCGGGTTGATCATTGATGCCTATCCAGCCGATCTTCCCGAGCGTTTGCAGGAAATGAAGTGCAGTTTTCTGTCTATTGGACACTCCCATGTCAATCGCAGCATGATGAACGATTTGCGGAGCAGAGGCATCCAAGTCATGGCTTGGACGGTGGACGATCCGGCCGTCATGCAGCAGCTCGCGGCGGTCGATCCGGAAGTGATGATCTGCACAAACGATGTGCATGCGTGGCAGGTAGCTTTCCGTGATTCGCATGACCGGTTTATCAAACGTTAGAGGCAAAGCTTTGCATAACGAATCCGACAAAGGTGGTTGTATTCATGCTGACAAATATTCGCAACGTATACTGTGTAGGACGCAATTATAAACTTCATGCCGAAGAACTGGGCAATGCCGTTCCTGACGAACCGATGATTTTCATGAAACCTTCCCACGCGGTCATCCCCATGACTGAAGAGGTCATTGAACTGCCGGCCGGAAAAGGTGAAATCCATTATGAGGCCGAACTGGTCATCCGCATCGGAAGCAGCTACGAGCCGGGAGTCAAGGTAGATGAGCTTGTCGATGCTTATGCTTTTGGCATTGATTTCACGCTTCGGGACGTACAGTCCAAAATTAAACAAAAAGGCCATCCTTGGACGGCGGCCAAAGGGTTCCGCAATTCGGCGCCGATTACCGATTTTCAGCCTTTTCCTGGGGTGAAAGACTTGCTGGAAAGCGACTTTACGCTGACCAAAAATGGGGAAACGGTGCAGCGCGGCAACATCCGCAACATGATTTTCAGCTTGCAGGACATCGTGGATTATGTTGGCCATCATTATGGCCTGGGAGCTGGTGATGTGATCTTTACCGGAACACCTGAAGGGGTGGGACCAACGACGGCAGGAGACGTGCTGGAATTGGGCTGGAATGGCCAAACGGTGGGCAAATGTTCCATCGCATTGAAGTAGAGGACACCAACATGTGATCTGTCTATAACGGGAACAAAGCTGCAAGGAGCGCGAAGGCGCTCCTTTTGGTTTTGCGGCATTTCATCAACATTTCGGCATCACGGGAAACCGTGTTATAATCAGTGTACTGTTGATCAACTTTTAAAATGGGAGAGCGTCCGTTGCATTTAACGCATGCTGACGTACAGGAGAACATATGGACTGGATCATCGGCGCCGTGTGCGCCTTTATTGTAGCGGGCGCCGCCTATGCCAAAAAATCGCTTACCCTGTCGGGAGCGCTTGCGGCTGTCATGATGGGAACCATCTATTACGGCGCGGGGAATTTGTTTTGGTTTGGTACGCTGCTGCTGTTTTTCATCACTTCCACGATGCTTTCGAAGTATCGAAAGGATCGCAAGCAGGAGCTGGAGAAATCGTACGCCAAAACGGGAAATCGTGACGCGGGACAAGTCATGGCCAATGGCGGCATCGGCATGATTCTTTGCCTTGCATACTGGCTGTATCCGCATCCGGCTTGGTTGTATGCGTTCATCGGTGTCATGGCGACCGTTACCTCCGATACCTGGGCGACTGAACTGGGTAGTTTAAGCCGCAAGCCTCCTCGTTCCGTGCTGACATGGAAGGTGCTGACACCCGGAGCTTCCGGAGGTGTATCGATGCTTGGCACCACTGCTGCTGCTGCAGGCGGGGCCATGATCGGCGCGGGAGCCTCCTTCTTTGGCTGGATGGCCGGCATGGAACATGCTCATGTGTTGGGCTGGATATGTACGGGACTGGTCGGCGGGCTTGCGGGGGCTTTTGCCGATTCCTATCTGGGAGCAACCGTGCAGCGTATGTATCGCTGCACCGTATGTGGGCGCGACGTGGAGGTTGGAACGCATTGCGGGCATGATACGGTGCGAGCGCGAGGCTGGTCATGGATGAGCAACGATCTGGTGAACGTAATCAGTTCCCTTGTCGGTGCAGGCGTGGCCATTGGATTAGGGAACATTTTTGCGCTATAGGGGGAGTTGCATTTTGAGCAGCGTGCAGGGAGACAAATCGGAAGCCATTTTGGATGCGGCATACACGATATTTGGATCGAAGGGATTTTACGAAACCAAGATGTCCGATATCGCGGACGATGCGGGTATCGCCAAAGGCACGATTTATTTATATTTCAAAAGCAAAGAGCAATTATTTGTGGCCGTATCGAAAAGGGACTGCAATGAATTCATCAGCCGTCTGGGCCGAGCGCTGGAAGCTCATGAAAGCACGGGCGACAAGCTTGGGGCCATTGCCGAAACACATCTGACGTATTATTATGAACGCCGCAATCATACCAAGCTGTTTTTTATGGCCCCGAACAACGATCCGGATCTGATGCAGTTCATGAAAGGGTTCATGCGCGAGTACATGGGCGTGGTACGCGAGGTGCTGGAGCGGGCAGGCGTGCCGGACCCTGTGTTGCTGGCAGAAGCTTATATCGGCATTCTTGACCGCCTGAAAATGGATATCATGCTGAATCCCGAGTTCGGCGAAGAGGATCTGAACAGACGGATTGCGTTTGCGGCAGCATTATTCCTGGATGGGTGCCGTTCTTTTTTGCAAGCATGAGTGGAGCGGGGACACCATCAACTAATTTACGGAGAAGTGGGTAACGAGCATGAATATAATGACTGTGGAGCAAATCTCCAAGAGCTATGGCGAAAAAATATTGTTTAAGGATGCCTCATTCGGCTTGAACGACCAGGACAAAATCGGCATTGTCGGCGTAAACGGGACGGGGAAATCTACGTTTTTGCGCGTCATTGCCGGGATTGAACAACCCGACGAAGGGCAGATCGCGATCGGCAATGACGTGCGCATTCAGTTTTTGGCACAAAATCCCGACTTCAACCCGGATAATACGGTGCTGCAGCAAGTATTTGAGGGTGACAGCCCGGAGATGAAGACCGTGCGCGATTACACGGAAACGATGGAGCTGCTGGAGCTTCATCCTTCCGACACGGCTTTGCAGGAAAGACTGCTGCGACTGAACCAGCAGATGGAACAGCTCCAGATCTGGCAGTTGGAGAGCGAAGCCAAAAGCATTTTGTCCAAATTGGGCATCCGGCAGTTTGATGCACGCATGGGGACCTTATCCGGTGGACAGCGCAAAAGGGTGGCATTGGCGTCAGCGCTTATTCATCCTTGCGAACTGCTGATTCTGGACGAGCCGACGAACCATATCGATAACGATTCGGTGGTATGGCTGGAACAATATTTGCAGAAACGGCGCGGCGCGCTGCTTATGATTACGCATGATCGCTATTTCCTGGACCGGGTAGCGAACGTGATGCTGGAATTGGACCATGGCCGTTTGTATCGCTATGAGGCGAACTACACCCGTTTTTTGGAACTGAAGGCTGAACGCGAGGAGCGTGAGGTTGCTTCCGAGCAGAAGCGGCAAAACCTGCTCCGCACGGAGCTGGCGTGGATTCGGCGCGGTGCCAAGGCGCGTACGACCAAACAGAAGGCGCGGATCGACCGTTTCGAACAATTGAAAGACCAGCAGGGCATCCAGCGTTCGGGGGCAATGGATGTGTCCGTCGGTTCCACGCGGTTGGGCAAAAAAATTCTGGAGATCGAGCATCTCTCCAAATCGGTCGGAGATCGCAAGCTGATCAGCGACCTGAATTACATTGCCGTTCCCGGCGATCGGGTGGGCATTATTGGCCCCAACGGCAGCGGCAAGTCTACCTTGCTGCAGATGATTTCCGGCAAGCTGGAGCCGGATGAAGGCGAAGTGGTCCTCGGACCAACCGTGAACTTGGGTTATTTCACGCAGGAGCATCAGGAGATGAATGAATCCCTGCGCGTGATTGAATACATCAAGGAGGCGGCCGAGAACGTGAAAACAGCCGATGGTTCGGTTATCACCGCCTCGCAAATGCTGGAGCGTTTCCTGTTCCCTCCTGCCTCGCAGTGGACGCCGATTTCGCGCCTGTCGGGCGGGGAGAAGCGGCGGCTCTACTTGCTGCGCGTGCTGATGGGTGCGCCGAACGTACTGCTGCTGGATGAGCCGACCAATGATTTGGATATTCAGACGTTGGCCGTGCTTGAGGATTACCTGGACGATTTCCCGGGCGTCGTATTTGTCGTATCCCATGATCGGTATTTCCTGGATCGGACCATCGACAAAGTGTTGGCCTTCGAAGGCGCGGGCGTAGTGCGGGTGCATGTGGGCGATTACAGCGAATACGCGGAATGGATGGCCCGTAATGCCCCGGCCCCGGCGGGATTGGAAAATGCCGCAGGCGGTGCCAAGGCACAAGCTGAAACGGCTGACGTCAAGCCTGCTTCCGCTTCCAAGCCGAAGCTGAAGTTCAGCTTTAAGGAGCAGCGCGAATATGAACAGATCGATGATCATATCGAAAAGGCGGAAGCCAACATCGCGCGGATCAATACGGCCATGGAAGAAGCTTTTAGCGATTCCGCCCGTTTGCAGGAATTGATGGCTGAGCAGGCGGAAGCCGAACGGCATTTGGAGCAATTGATGGAACGCTGGACCTACCTGAACGAACTTGCAGAACAGATCGAGCAGAGCAAATCGTAACCACGGACACGAATTTGAAGCAAGGATGCCATCTGTTCGGGGCATAAACCGATATGAACACCTTTCTGATCAAGCGCCGCTTTGCTGTCGCACTGAGCAGGAAGGTGTTTTTGCATTGTCCGCTAGTAAGGCGCTCAGCAGAAATTTTGTACCTTTTCCCTGGATCTATTCCGACCTATAGGACTTGATTTGAAACATTTGATATGAGGAGTGCGTGGGGGAGAATGCGCAGCGTGGTGTCGATTTATTTTTCCAAAAGCAAAGGATGCCGCAACGGAATAAGAAAAGTCCGTAGGCATCCTTTTTTGCGGTGTATATCGTCGCGATATTATGGGGCTTAAGGGGTTGTGATATATGCCGTTAGCAGCCTTGCCGTGTTCAGTACCGCATTTTTGTGCGTACGCTCCATGGAATGGGAAGCATGAACGCCTGGACCGATGAGTGCGGCGCGGATATTGTTGCCGCCGCGGAGCGCTGCGCTGGCGTCCGAACCGTAATCCGGATAAATGTCGACGGCATGATCCAGGCCGCCTTTTTTGGCCAATTCAATCAGACGGCTTGTCATGGCATAATCGTAAGGCCCGGAAGAATCTTTGGCACAGATCGAAACGTCGGTTTCTTTGCAGCTCAGATCATCCCCCATGGCGCCCATATCAACGGCGATCATTTCACTGATCTCCGCTGGGATGTGCGCGGCGCCATGACCGACTTCCTCATAGTTCGAAATGAGCAAAAGAACGTCATGCGCCGGCTTCCAACCCTCGCGTTTGGAAGATTCCAACAAGCCGAACAGTGCAGCTACGCTGGCTTTGTCATCCAGGTGTCTCGATTTGATGTAACCACTTGGCGTAATAACGGCCCGGGCATCAAAGGAAATAAAATCCCCGACGCCGATTCCGAGCGCGAGAACGTCCTCTTTGTTGTTCACGAGTTCGTCGATGCGTACTTCCATATGGCTTTCCTTGCGCTCGAACGTGCGGGCGTCAGGGTAGACATGGACCGAAGGATGCAGCGTAAGGATAGTGCCTGTATACGTTCTGCCGTCACGGGCATGGATCGTGCAATATTCGTTTTCGATGCTGTGCATGGTAAATCCGCCAACCGAAGTCAGTTTGAGCGTGCCGTAGGACGTAATGGAGCGGACCATGGCACCCAACGTATCGACGTGTGCGCTGAGGCCGATCGTTTTGCTGTTGTCTTGCCCGGGCAAACGCAGAATGGCGCCGCCTTTGTTGTTCAGTTTGGATTCGATGCCTAGAGATTGGGCTTCCTTGCAGATCATATCGATAATATGATGGGTATAACCGCTGGGACTAGGAGTGTCCAACAACGTTTTCAAAAAATTCAATACGTATGATTCATCGATGGTATGATGCATGGGTCATTTGTCCTCCTTCATTGAAACTCACAATTTAAAAAACAGAAACACAGCCTGGCAGGCGGAAATGCAGTGCATCACCAAGTACCCGGCAGGCTGCTTCGAGTGCTACCATGTATTGTTCCGCTCTAAATCCCTACTCCTTTTTATGCAAGGAATCTGGATCCTCCGTTCCGATCGGAGCAGCTGTTTGAGATGGTTCCGCGGAAGCAAACGAATCAGGCGAGAATGGGCTCGCCGCAGATTGTTCTAGTTCGGTAATACGCAGCTTCAATTGTTTGTTTTCGCGCTGAAGCCGGTATTGGCGGTAAATGCCGTAAGATCCCACGATAACGCCGCCGATCAGCGTGCAGCCGAGAATGAGCAGAATCAACGGAATCTGGAACGTGTTGAACAGCAGGTTGACCTTCACGGCGTTGACGTTAATCACCGCAAAAATGCCAGTTAATAATGCAAAAACGAGACCTGCAATGAGGGACCATTGCATTTTCATGATGTTGCCTCCTTGTTAGGACCGTCCTTTTCCTTGAAGGAAAGGCTATGCAGCATTTTAATTCTTTCCTGGGTCCTGAACGTTTGCAGTCTGATCCGATGATAAAATCCCCTGCCCGACAAGGGCAAGGGATGAACCGTTTCAAACCGTTCAAACAGGGGTCCGCCTTACTTGGTGAGCTGTTCCATCTGCTCGATCAGTTCCTTGAAAACGCTCATGGCTTCGCGAATCGGCTGCGGCGAGGACATATCCACGCCTGCCTTTTTAAGGATGTTGATGGAGAAGTCGCTGCCGCCGCTTTTCAGGAATCCGAGATAACGATCTACCGCAGGTTGGCCTTCCTCAAGAATTTGCTTGGAAAAGCTGGTTGCCGCAGAGAATCCTGTTGCGTATTTATAAACGTAAAAGCTGTTGTAGAAATGGGGAATGCGAGCCCATTCCATCTCGATATCTTTATCAACGACCATGCCGTTTCCGTGATATTTGACGTTAAGGTCATAATAAATTTCCGACAGCAATTGCGGCGTAAGAGCCTCGCCCTGCTCGGCACGTTCATGAATGATTTTCTCGAATTCCGCAAACATGGTTTGACGGAATACGGTGGTGCGGAATTGGTCCGCATAATAAGTAAGCAAATACAGCTTTTCTTTCGGATCTGTCGATTTTTTGAGCAAGTAATCCATCAGCAGAGCTTCGTTGGTCGTGGAAGCGACTTCGGCCAAGAAAATGGTGTACTGCGCATCACGGTAAGGCAGCGCGTTGTCCGAATAATACGAATGCAGCGCGTGGCCCATTTCATGCGCCAACGTGAACATGCTGTTCAAATTGTCCTTGTGGTTGAGCAATACATAAGGGTGCGTGCCATAAGCGCCCCAAGCATAAGCGCCCGACCGTTTGTTTTCGTTTTCGTACACGTCGATCCAGCGATCGTCGTATCCGGATTGCAGGACGGAGGCATAATCCTCGCCCAGCGGCTTTAGCCCTTCTTTCACGATTTTCTTCGCTTCATCATAGGTGATGTCCATTTTGTATTCGTCCACGAGCGGGGCGAACAGATCGTACATGTGCAGTTCGTCGACCTTAAGCAGCTTTTTGCGCAATTCCATGTACCGATGCAGCAGCGGCAGGCTTTCGTGGATGGTGTCCACAAGATTGGTATACACTTCTTTCGGGATGTTGTCGCCATATAGGGACATTTCCAGCACGGAAGGGTACTTTCGCACATTGGCGTAGAACATGTTTTTGGTTACGTTGGCATTTAAGGCTGCGGCGATCGTATTCTTTTGTTTGGCGTACGTTTCGTAAACGGCTTTGAAGGCACGTTCCCGGACCTCGCGGTTCGGATTCTCAAGCAATTGGATATAGCTGCCGTGAGTGAGTTCGACTTCCTTGCCGTTTTCGTCCTTCACTTTCGGGAACTTTAAGTCGGCGTTGTTCAACATGCTGAAAATGGTTGACGGAGCCTGCGAGAGGTTCCCCACCTGGGCCAGCAAAGCTTCCTCGGCCTGGGTGAGAACATGCGCCTTTTCGCGTTTCATTTCCTGTAACGTAAATCGGTAGGGTTTGAGATCGTCGTTGGCAATGAAGGCATCAAGCTGTTCGTCCGGCAGGGACAAAATTTCAGGCGTTACGAACGAAAGCGCTTCGCCGACCTTGACGCTCAGTTTCTGAGCTTTCTGGGAGAGACTCTGGTATGTAGGGTTGGCGGTGTCTTCATCCTGATGCATGCGTGCATAGACAAACAAGCGCTCCAGCTTCAGGCTGACTTCGTCTTCGAGCTCAAAGCTTGCCTTCAGCGATTCGGGTTTGTTCAGCTTTCCCTGGAATTCGGAGGCTTTTTTGATTAAAGCAAATACTTCCTCATATTCCTGATCCCAAGCCTTTTGGTCTGCAAACAAGTCCTCCAGTTTCCATGTATGCTCAGCCGGCACCTCGGAACGTTTCAATAATTGACTCATGGGAATCCTCCTTTGTTGGGATAATGGAAGGGATGTATGTATGGGCCGGTCTGTCCTTGCCACGTTCGCTTGTGCGGGGAGAGGCGAAGGGATCAGACTGAACGCCATCAGAACGAGCAACGTGTTTCGCCATTTCAAGCGGTTTCCTCCTCGTCGGTAAAATACCCGAATAGTATGGCCGGAGGATCGCTGAAATATTTGGGAGCGTCAAGCGCCCATGTTGAACAAGAAGTAAACGATCAGAAAAAAGGCGAAGCCGATCATGAGGGTAGCAATGAGGGCCATGCCCCGTTTCAGCTTGGCCGGGATGGACTCCCGCCCCAGGATCAGTACGATCCCGAGGGAGAAGGCCAGAATAATGAAGATGAACGCATTGCTTGAATCAAGCTGCATATCAAACCTCTTTGAAGGCGGCCATCAGACGCTGCCATTCTTCCTCGCGGTTTTCGAAATCTTCTTTCGGGAAGCGGCGTTCGGCCCACTGCATCAAGGCAGGACGGCTCAGAAACGTATGGCATTCCTCGCCCCACTGGTCGGAAATTTCGCGCAGCACCAAATATTTGCCCTGCACTTCAACGGTCATCATGTTCCACTTGTCGGTTTTGTATATTTCATGTTTTTTGATCATAGGTCGTCTCCAAACTTACGGTTTTGGTAAAATGATACCGTACCCTTAGATGCAAAGCAAATTTTTTCGCATTCTTTGGAAAAGATAAATTGCAATGTGCATGGTCATACAGTATAATGATGGTATTCACCACAGATGGTGATATTTTTAGGAGGTTGTTCATTTGAAAGGTACAGTTAAATGGTTTAACGCAGAAAAAGGCTATGGCTTTATTTCCGTTGAAGGCGGCGAGGACGTATTCGTACATTTCTCCGCAATTCAAGGCGACGGTTTCAAAACTTTGGAGGAAGGTCAAGCGGTTGAATTCGAAATCACTGAAGGAAGCCGTGGTCCTCAAGCAGCTAACGTAATTAAATTGTAAGATCTATCCGCCCGGCGGATCTCTTATAAATGATTGACCGATAGCTGAACATTAGCAATCAAGCACAGTCTCCCTTATGGGTGGCTGTGCTTTTTTTGGTTCGGTTCAACCAAGCCCCACCCGATTACGTGCGGCGGAGCATGTGGAAGAACAGTTGGAGCGCGAATCCGATCAGGGCGGCGAATGCAAAAGCCATCGCCGTCAAATAAAACGTTTCCCTGCCGGCATGTTCCAGAAGCAATCCGCCCAATGTGCCGCTGAGCAGTCCTGATGCGCTGGACCATACAATCGTGAACAGGGCCATGCCGGTCGCCCGGTAATTGTCGGGAACGAGCCGAGTAATGTAGCGGACAGCGGTCACATAGAAAACGCCGAAGGTCAAGCTGTGCAGAAACTGAACCATGATGACGGTAGCGGGCGTATCTGCCATGGACATCAAGAACAGCCGGATCGTGTACATCAGTGCGGCAAGAGCAAGCAAAGGCAGCTCTTTATAGCGGTTGCCGTACTTGCTGAGCAGCAAAAACACGGGAATTTCGCTTACGGACCCAATGAGCAGGGACCAGCCGATGACCCCTTCGTTCGCTCCGAGTTCCTTAAGCGTGATCGTCAGAAAGGCTTCGTTCATTCGGTGGCCCAGGGCAAGCAGGAAGGTACAGCCGAAAAAAAGCAATACCTCCCGGCTCTTCAGAATCGACCATAGCCCGGAAAGCTCCATCTTGCTGCTGCTCGCCACAGGCTGATCCTGAAGCTTGAATCCGATAAGCAGCGTGGTTGTCACGATGGCAATACATATCCACATCGTCCAACCCGGTCCGAAGGAGCCGAGAAAATATCCGATGGCCAATGCAAAGAAGGCATACCCGATCGAACCAAAAACCCGAATGGACGTAAAGTTTTTGCCGTATTTGCTGGCCGTGGTGATCGCCATCGTATCAGCCAGGGGGTAGACCGGATAATAGAAAAAATAAAAAAGGGTGACCAGGACGAACACTTCGCCAAACGTTGTTGCATTGGCAAGCAGCACACCCATGATCAACTGCCCGGCCAGCAAAATGATCATCACTTTCCGCACCGTTTGGTATCGGTCGCTGGCCATGCTCCAAAACATGTTGGAAAACACGGAGATGAGCGGACCGATTCCATACAGGTAGCCAATTTCGGCCCGGCTGAAGCCCAGATGGCTGAAAAACAGCTGGAAATAGGACACAACGAGCACGGTGGACCCGAAAATGGTGAACATGAGTGCCCGCAGCCAGCTTTGATCCGGACGGGCGAGAGGACTTGAATTCATGGTTGACATACTCCAATCTCGTAGTTGAAATCCGTTGTTCCTAAAGGGCGGAGGATTTTCCGCCCCTGCCTGCCGATCTCATCGTAGGCTCCTGCTGCGTGCGACGGATGACCAGCCACACGATGACCAGTTCGGCAAACAGACCCAGGGATTGCGCGATGGCGCCGATCATGCCGTTCCAGGACGGAAACAGGTTAATCAGGATAAGCAGAACAATCATAGTGCATATTGCATTGGCGGCCTGGGATCGGAACATCGTTTTGGTCTGCCCGCGCAGCAAAATGAGGCCGTTGCTGAAATCCAGGAACGGGGAGATCAGCGGAAACAGCACAAAGGCGCGCAGGGTCCATAAGCTCTGTTCCAGCAGATTGCCTTCCACGCTCATGATATGTTCCAAAACCCATGGGCCTAGCGGCGTATAGGCGATAGACGTCGTCATCGCAAACGGAACGAAGCCCGTGACGAGCGCGAACTTTTTGACGAGCGTGGCATTGACCTCATAGAAGTTCAGCACGATCTGGTGAATATAAGTAAAGAAGCTCAGCATGAGCTGCATCAGGCTGCTTGCTACCGCAAAGGAGGAGATCGCCAGTGCGATGCCCGTCGTTTTGCCAAGCGCGATGTTAATGACCGGGCCGATGAACAGCGCGACGAAGCTGGACAGGAGCAAAGGTTTGTAAAAGCGAAATACTTGCCCCTTCGTTTCTACCGGATGATCTTCCAATTTGGCAGGCATGTTCCGTTTGATGCTGTTTCCTTCGACAAAACTAACCAACGCCTCAATAATCATGCCGACCGCAAAAATGATAGCGCCTACACGACCGCTGTTAATGATATCCGTATAGATGAAATAGAGGGAAAGTCCATACATGCCGGCAAGCCGGAACAACATGCCGAACGTTAGCCATTTCGTGCGGTTATTCGTAATGATGATGCCTTGATAGATGTTACGGATGACCGAAAATATGCTGACATACATCAGGATCTCGTATACATCGATGACTTTGGTCAAGAGGTCGGGACTAACGCCGAACAAATATTTGAACACGAGCGTTCCTACGGGGGAATACACGATCGCAAAACCGATCAGAAGCACGCAGGCCAAAAATATTTTCGTGACGAAAGCGAGCGCCTGAAAAGAAAGGCGGTCACGAACCAGCGCAGAGCAGGTTTGCCGCAATAAAGTGGAAGGGCGCTCGGTTAAGGTCAGCAGGCTTCCGGCGATTGCATAACTGGCAATGACCGTTTCCGGGTGCGCCGAGCGCGCCAGCGTGCTGTTAATGATTACGTGAGAAATGGTGACGAGAGAGGCGGAAATGCCGAGCGGCACGAAAAAAGCAAATAACCGTCTCCATGAGAGCGGTTCACCTGACGTCATGTCAACGACTCCTTTTATGGATGAAATAAAGTTAGTATACCACAAAGCTTATGCAGTGGATGCGATTTTTTGCCGTGCCGGCAGGGCAGATCATTTGTACAATTAGGGGGATCATATTATAATAGTAGTGGTTTAAAATCGCTTTATTACGTATTCAATCAAGTGGAGGCACATTTAATTTGAGCCAATTCAATCAAAGCCGCCATCAATATCCGCGGGGACCGCTCGATTTGATGAGGAAGGTGTACAGGAACACCATTCCGGAAACCCGGAAGGAACTGGACGGTTGGAGAGCAGCGGCGGAGCGCATTCCGAACGAGGAGCTGCGCAATCAAGCCTTGGCCAGCCTCAGGGACAAGCAGTTTCACTGCGAAGGGGGCACGGTATATGCCTTGCCCGACATGAACCAGAGGCACATTCTGATCCCGCTTATCGTTTCTTATCAAACCATTAGTGATTATTTGGACAATCTATGTGATCGCAGCACGTCGATGGATCCCGGCGATTTTCGCCTGCTTCATCAATCGATGCTTGATGCGGTTAACCCGGAGGCTTCGCCTGTCAACTATTACGCGCTTCGCGAGGAGCAGGATGACGGAGGATACCTTCATTCCTTGGTGACGCGGTGTCAGGAGCTGACGCGCCAGTTGCCCGGCTACGAGGCCGCCAAACCTCAAATTCAGGATCTGGCAGGTCTATACACGGACCTGCAGGTATATAAGCACATCAAACCCGAGCTGAGAGAAACGGCGCTGCTTGAATGGTGGTCAAAGCATCGTCACCGCACGCCTCAGCTGCGCTGGAACGAATTTGCTGCCGCGACCGGTTCCACGCTGGGCGTTTTCATGCTATTCTTGGCTGCAAGCGACGGGCACCTGACGGAAGAGCAGGCTGCTTTGATTCATAGAGCCTACTTCCCGCATGTGTGCGCACTGCACATCTTGCTTGATTATTTGATCGACCAGGATGAGGACCGTGTGGGCGGAGATCTCAACTTTTGCAATTATTACGATCATGTTGAGACCATGCTGGACCGCATTGCTTTTATCGTGGAGATGGCACGCAGCGATGTGCGGAACATTCCGGGGAATTCGTTCCACCGAATGATTATCGAGGGACTGCTGGCCATTTACCTGTCTGATCCCAAAGTCAGCGAACAGCAGGAAGTTCGCGCCGTATCCAAGCGTTTGATGAAGAAGAGCCCGATGACCCGGGTGTTCTTCTTCGCGTTCAGCCGCTGGATTCGCAAAAAAATGTAAGTCAGGCGTTTTTGTTGCGGGAGCCTGAAGTGAAACTAGAGGAGGAAGAAACATCATGTCAGCAGTAAAAAAAATCGCAGTTCTAACGAGCGGTGGCGACTCACAAGGAATGAACGCAGCTGTTCGTGCCGTCGTTCGCAGTGGTTTGTACCATGGTCTGGAAGTCTACGGCGTGCAGCGTGGATACCAGGGTTTGCTCAACAACGACATTTTCCCTATGGATTTGCGCAGCGTTGGCGATATCATTCAGCGCGGAGGAACCGTCTTGCAATCGGCCCGCTGCAAAGAGTTCTACACCGCTGAAGGACAACAAAAAGGGGCGGACATTCTGCGTGCGCGCGGCATTGACGGCCTGGTCGTGATCGGTGGAGATGGCTCCTACAACGGGGCAAACAAATTGAGCAAATTGGGCATTAACACCATGGGACTTCCTGGAACGATCGACAACGACATTTCGTTTACGGATTACACCATTGGCTTTGATACAGCGGTTAGCGTAGTTGTCGATGCGGTTAACAAATTGCGCGACACGATGTCCTCCCATGAACGTTCTTCCATTGTTGAGGTTATGGGACGCCATTGCGGCGATATCGCACTGCATGCCGGCCTGGCTTCCGGCGCGGAAACGATCCTGGTGCCGGAAGTTCCATTCGACATGGACGAAGTGGCAGAGCGCATGAAAGCAAACTTTTCACATGGCAAACGCCACAGTATCATCGTTGTTGCCGAAGGTGTAGGAAAAGGCGAAGATGTAGCCAAAGAATTGATGGAACGCTGCCCGACCTATGAACCGCGTGTAACCGTGTTGGGACATATCCAGCGCGGCGGGACTCCAACGCCGTTTGACCGCAACCTGGCCAGCCGTCTGGGCGATTTCGCCGTACGCTCACTGATTGAGGGAGAAACAGACAAAGCTTGCGGAATCATCAAAGGCGAGCTTGTATTGACGGACATCGATAAAGTGGTCAACACCAAAAAACAATTCGATTTGGACACTTACGAGCTTGCGATTCGTCTGTCCCAATAAATCCGGCATCATGCAAGAAAGAGCACGGCACCACTTGAAGTGGGCCGTGCTCTTTCTTTATGCACCGCATGCGGAGCGTCATCGGTTTATCGTTGCTGAACGTGGTTGCTGTTCTGCTGCGCCGCCATACGCTGCACGACAAACAGGCGATACAAGAGAGCGACAGCCCCCACAGCAAGACCAGCGATCAGGCCGATCCAGTACCCAAACGGGCCGAAGGATGTGTACGTTGCCATGAGATAGCCGACGGGCAAGCCGATAATCCAATAAGCGACAAACGTAATGATCAGAGCAGGATTTACATCCTTGTACCCTCTGAGCGCGCCTTGCGTCGGGGTTGCGATGGCATCTGAAATCTGGAAAAAAATGGCGTAGATCAAAAAGTGCTGGGTTAGCCCGATGACGTCGGCTTCTTTGGAGTACAGCCGGGCTACCGTTTCGCCGAATATCAGGAGCAGAGCGGCGGTAACCAGAGAAAGCAGCACTGCGCCTCCAATGCCTAGGAGACTGTATTGTTTGGCGTCCTTCACGCGGCCTGCTCCCGATTCATAGCCGACAAGGATGGTAAGTGCCATGCATATGCTTACCGGCAGCATGTACAAGGTTGATGCAAAATTCAGCGCCGCCTGGTGCGCCGCTATGGTTACCGTATCGAATCGGCTCATGAGCAACGTGACGGCGGCAAAGATCGAAGTTTCGAAAAAGGTGGCAAACCCGATCGGGATGCCGATTCGCAGCAATTCCTTCCACTTGCTCAGCGATACGCCACACCATTTTCGGAAAACTCCGTATCGGGCAAACGGCTGAATCCGATGCACAAAAAATATGCTGATCAGAAAAATCAACCAATAGGTGCTTGCCGTTGCAACGCCTGCTCCGACCCCGCCCAATGCGGGAAAACCCCAGCGTCCGTAGATCAGCAAATAATTCAGAACAATGTTGATCGGAAGGGAGATCAACGTAATCAGCATCGTGACTCTCGTTTGCCCCAGCGCATCCATGAAACTGCGGAGCACGGTATACCCGAACAGCGGTAGAATGCCGAAAGCAAGCGCGCTCAAAAATCCATGAGCGACTTCTGCAACCCGGAAGTCCAGAGGCATGGCGTCCAGAACGGGGTTTAGCAGCAGAGCGCCAGCGCCGAGCACAATCAGTGCAACCGCGAGGCCAAGGTATAGGGCCTGCAACGTGCTGCGGCCGATCTCGTCATAGCGTTTGGAGCCAAGAAGGTGCGAAACGATGGGAGTGATCCCCATCAAAATGCCGTTAAGCCCGGTCTGAACGGGCATCCAGAGGCTTGTGCCGATAGCGACGCCGGCCAGATCGGCGGGAGAGAAGCGCCCTGACATGTTCGTATCGAAGAACGACATGGCAGACAGCGATATTTGCGTCGTGAAGATCGGTAAAAATATGATCAAAAACGGTTTGATTTTTTGCGAAAAGCTCGTTGTTAACATGTTCACGTGAAAGGCCTCTCTGTTCTGAATAATATCATCAAGCTGTCGTATTGAAAGCGCACAGCTATTCATTGTAGAGGATTTTCATTCGTTTGAATAGACGGGGAAACAAAAACCGCCTCCAACCGGGCATTCCCGGCTGAAGGCGATTTGTTCATCTTTGAATTATTGAATAAAACTTTCGTTCTGATGTTCGCAAATACTGTATTGAATAATTTCCATTGCGTCCCCTTGCTCCAGAATGCCCATTCCATCCCGGAGGACAATGAGTGAGTCCAGCTCATTCGGTTTCAAGAAAGGGAGCATCTCAGGGCACCATCTGTTGACGATTTCTAACAGTTTCACCGTTTCCATCTCCACAACAATCACCCTTTCCTACTCGAATTCCAAACATGGTAACTCATTCGGCGAGAATTGGAAAAGCATAAGGCCTGTGAAATTGAAGGGCAGTTCCCTGCTATACAATCATATTTAGGAGCTGTGCACCATTATTATACCACAAAGTTACGAATTGTTAATCGGACAGAAACCTTTATCCTCTACGGAACGAGCCCATTACGCCAACCGTTTCCACAATGTTAACAAATGCGTTTGGGTCGGTTTCCTTGATAATGCGTTTGACTTCGACGAGTTCATACCGCGTGGTTACTGTCATTAACATGTCCTTTTCAATGTCGGTGTATGCTCCTTGCGTTTTGATTTTGGTGACGCCGCGCTTGTGTACAAGCATTTTTTTGAGCATGGCCTCGGTTTCGTTGGTCACAATATACAGCGTGACTTTGACATGGCTGATATGGATGAGATCGAGCACTTTGCCTGTAATGTATATCGACAAAATGGAGGCCAGGGCGATGTTCCAGTCATCGTTCAGGTAACCGGCAAGCAAAATAATGGCCCCATTCATGCCGGCCATTACGGTTCCGATCGGAAAATCGCGATTGCGGGTAAAGATCGAGCCGACAATGTCAAGACCGCCGGTCGAGCCGCCAACCCGGAATGAAATGCCTGTTCCCAGTCCGACCAGAACTCCCCCGAAAACACAGCTCAGCAATGGGTCGTCCGCTACGGTAATGATTGGCAGAAAGCCGATAAACCACGAAGTGGCTAGGACCGAAACAATGCTAAGTATAATAAAGCGCCTTCCGAGAATGAACCAGCCTGCAATGAGCAGTGGAATATTCAGGACAAAGTACATCACGCTCAGATTTAATGCCGTAAAGTAGCCAAGAAGCATGGATATGCCGGAAACCCCGCCGCTAAGGAGCTGATGGGGAATCAAGAACCAGTTAAAGCCGCACGCAATGGCAGCCGCGCCAACGATGATCGCCAGAAAATGCCAAATCATTTTGGGCAATTTAATCACCTCATTTTAGTTTTGAATCAGATCGCTGGTAATCTTGATTTGTTTTGTGATATAATAATTTGTGGATATTCTTGAGTAGGAAACTTTTTCCAATTGGAACGGTTAAAATTTAAAGTGTTTCAACGTATGCTATGTAGTTTTAGTCTTATGTTGGGGGCCCATTCACGAATTCGGCAACAAGGTAAAATTGGTGAAATGAAATCGGCGTTGTGGGAAACCCTATAAATATTAACGCTACTTAAGAATACAGACAACAAAGTGGATTGTCCACCATGTCCACCCTATAGAAGGAGTATGAATAATTTTGACAAATTTCTCAGAATTCAATTTGGAACCACTGGTGCTGCAAGCGATCACCGAACTCGGATTTGAAGAAGCGACTCCGATTCAGGCAAAATCGATTCCAGTAGCTCTGACGGGCCGTGATTTGATCGGTCAAGCTCAAACAGGTACAGGTAAAACGGCTGCTTTCGGTATTCCGCTGATCAGCAAAATTTCCAAAAACGACGAAAAAATCCGTGCCCTCATCATGGCGCCTACCCGCGAACTTGCGATTCAGGTTGCCGAAGAGATCGAAAAACTTACCCGCTTCAAGGGCCTGCGCTCCCTGCCTATCTACGGCGGACAAGACATCGTTCGCCAAATCCGTGCCCTGAAAAGAAAACCACAAATTATCATCGGTACGCCAGGACGTCTCCTGGATCACATCAACCGCAAAACGATTAAGCTTGAAGACGTACAAACCGTTGTACTGGACGAAGCGGATGAAATGCTGGATATGGGCTTCATGGAAGATATCCAATCCATCCTGAAGCAAGTGCCGGACGATCGTCAAACCATGTTGTTCTCAGCGACAATGCCTCCTAACATCCAGAAATTGGCTCAACAATTCCTGAACAACCCAGAGCATGTTTCCGTCATTCCAAAACAAGTTAGTGCACCTCTGATCGACCAGGCTTACATTGAAGTGCCTGAGCGCCAGAAGTTTGAGGCGTTGAGCCGTTTGCTCGACATGGAATCCCCGGAGCTCGCCATCGTGTTCGGTCGTACGAAACGCCGTGTGGACGAATTGGCTGAAGCGTTGCAAAAACGCGGTTATTCCGCTGATGGTCTGCATGGTGACTTGTCTCAAAATCAACGCGATACCGTTATGCGCAAATTCCGTGACGGCAGCATCGACGTTCTCGTGGCAACGGACGTTGCGGCGCGTGGTCTGGACGTTTCCGGCGTAACTCACGTTGTGAACTTTGACCTTCCGCAAGATCCGGAGAGCTACGTTCACCGTATCGGCCGTACGGGCCGCGCTGGTAAAGAAGGCGCAGCATGGTCGTTCGTTACTCCGCGCGAGATCGATCACCTGCACTTCATCGAACGCGTGACGCGCCATCGCATTCCGCGCAAACCGCTGCCTACGCTTGCTGAAGCAGTAGAAGGCAAACAGCGCGTAACTGCAGAACGTCTGCTTGAAATCATGCAAACCGGCGAGTTGAACGAATACAAAGGCATTGCCATTCAATTGCTGGAACAATACGATTCCGTTCAATTGTTGTCTGCGGCATTGAAGTTGCTGACTGGCGACAAAAAGGATGCGCAAATCGAATTGACGCCGGAAGATCCGATCCGTGCAAAACGCCGCAGACCAGATGTGCGTTCCAGCGGACGCAAACCATCCGGTTACAACGGCAACCGTAGCGGTGGCGGCGGCGGATATAACCGCGACCGCAACAGCAATGGCGGACGTGGCGGATATAACCGCGATCGCTACAGCAGCGGAAGCAGCAACCGCGAAGGTGGCTATAACCGTGACCGCAAACCGCGCACAAACAACAATGAAGGACGTCGCCCTGCACGGGAGTCTTCTTTCGAATAATAAAGCATGACTAAGAATGGAGCAGGTTTCCTGCTCCATTCTTTTGTTTTGCCTTCGGGCAGGGACTTTCTGAGCCGAGGTTAACGATACGGATGATTTGCTTATGCAGGCAGCTCGCTTAGACAGCTCTTTTCGGGAAGTGCTGGCTTTTCCTATCCAGAATAGAGTATATTAATATTAGAGTTTACGTTAGAAGCAAGGCTGTGGAGGAGGAGAAATGTTTGGAATTTAAAGGAGCTATGGGCGGGATCTATCGGCTGACAGAGTGGATTACGAGACTGGCCGCAACCAACCTGTTGTGGGCGATTTGCTCGTCGCCGTTCTTGTTTTTCTTGATCATGAAGCTGCTGGTGATGCAGCAGAATCTCGCCAACGAATCATTGCAAATGAACTGGGCTATCGGTATTGTGGCACCGCTTACACTTTTTCCGGCGACTTCGGCACTGTTCACGGTTGTCCGGAAGTGGAATATGGGAGATACGGATGTACCGATTTTCCGTACTTTTTTTAAAGGGTACAAGGAAAATTACAAACAGAGCTTGCTCGGGGGTATTTTCTACACGGTGCTGTTTGTTGTCATGTATCTGGATTATACGGTTTACATGACGCAGTTCCGAAACATGCAGCTTGTCGGTATTATTATGTTGATTTTGCTGCTGCTGCTGTTTGTGTCCTTGTTCAACTTTTTCTCGATGGTTGTTCACTATCATATGTCCATCGGACTCATTATCAAAAATGCGGTGCTTTTGACACTGATCAGACCGTTCCGCGTATTTTCCACACTGCTCGGAAGCGGATTGCTGTTCTATATCGGCTTTAGTTATCCTGTATTGTTCATCTTCTTCATCATTAGCATTGTTGCCTGGTTTGCCTTCTTCAACTTCTATGCCACATTTAACAAGATGCAGGAACAAATGCAGAAGATGCAGCTGCAGAAGGAAGAAGAGGAAGCGGCTCTGGCTGAGGAAAAAGGGGACGAACGGGCAGACGGAAATCCGGCCAGTGAGGGACCTGCCGATAAATCCGATCGGGAGCAGGTTAAATAATCTTGATGAGCGGCATTTACTTTTGCCGCGGTTAGGGATATAATAACTGTACATCCTGCGATGTACGTTTCGGTTAATCGTTGTTTTGAACCAATGATGATGTCTTCGGGAGATCTACATAGAATGTTGCTGAAAAGCCCTGTCTATATGACAAGGGGACTTCAAACACATTTTTGCGGTCACCCACCTGCCAAGCAGGTTCATAAGACAATGTAGCCGGACGGCATAGGCGGGTTCTCTAACAGACGTACAGCACCCTGACTGCTTCCTTTGGAAGGAATTCAGGGTGCTTTTTTTGTGCGTAAACCATTCTGGTTTTGTTAAAAGTGCTTCATGCTCTTTTGTTACTACCTGAACAATGATACACTAGTATACATAAATGGAACGGTTACATTTAAAGGGGGAAGGGTCTTGTCATTAAAGAGAACGTTCGTTGGCATCATCCGAAGTATGGAAGGGACCAGTGATCGAGCCAAGGATCCCAAGATGAAAACGCGGTATTATAACATGTCCAAAGATAAAGCCTTTGAAGAAGTGTCTTCGACGCTGAAAAAGATTCCCGGATACCGTGTGCTGCATGAAGTGCCTTCGGTAGGAGAAATTATTCTGGAAAAGCGCACGTCGTTTGGCAGAACGATGGATATTACGGTGTCGATCATTTCGGTAAGTCCGGTACGCAGCGCGGTGGATATGTACTCGGCTTCCCGGGGATCTTTTGGGGATTTGGGCTCCAATTATCGAACGATCCTGAACTTATTCTCGGTGCTCGACAAGAAGCTGGCTCAGTTTAAAGTGCATGAATGAGTGACTGAGGATCAAAAAAACAAAAGCGAGAGAAGGTAAACCTTCCTCGCTTTTGTTCTGAATGCGCAGCATTGTTTTACAGCAAAGCTTTGACGGCAGCAATAGCCTGTTCAAAGTTCGGGGAATCCGCCATCTCAGGCAAATATTCCACATATGTAATTTTGTCGTTGGCATCTACAACAAAAATGGAACGCATGTCCAATTGGAATTCCTTGATCAGGACGCCGTAGCTTTGGCCGAACGAACGCGTTTTGTAGTCGGACAGGGTGACAACGCGATCCACACCAGCAGCCCCGCACCAACGCTCTTGCGCAAACGGAAGGTCAACGCTCACGGTCAACACAACCACATTTTCTCCGAGCTCTCCGGCTTCCACGTTGAAGCGGCGTGTCTGTGCATCACATACTCCGGTGTCCAGGGAAGGAACAACGCTGATGAGTTTGATTTTTCCGGCATAGTCTTTCAAAGTTGCGTCTTCGAGCAGGTTTTTGCTCAGTGTGAAATCAGGTGCCTGATCGCCCACTTTCAATTCAGGGCCGATCAGAGTAATAGGGTTGCCTTTGAATGTGGCTACGCCTGTACGTTCTTGTGACATAATAATGTTCCTCCTTTTAATTGGTGATCCGTGCCAAAATCCATTATAATCTTTTATGAGAGGCATTGTCCAATATGGAGGCCGTTTCATGATTATGATTCGGTTCACCGAATGGTGTTCCGAAAAGGGTGGAGTGAACCTATAGACCTATGATATTTATTCGGTACGAGAACTGGCGGAGTTATTTGAAATTTTTCCCGCTGACATCTTTGTTGTTGTTGGCCAACGTTATTATGTTCATCGTGCTGTCCTTTAATGGCGGTTCGACAGATTTTAGAACGTTACTGGAGTATGGCGCCGTGACGAACGATCCGTCTTTTGAGGGAGAGTGGTGGCGTTATATCACGTCCATTTTCATGCATTCGGGTTTTGACCATTTATTTTTCAACAGCTTTGCGTTGATTGTGTTTGCACCTCCTATGGAGCGGCTGTTAGGATCGTTAAGGTATGGGGTGCTGTATCTTGCAAGCGGCGTGTTAGGGAATGTGATATCGGTGGCATGGTATAATTCCGCAAATATGCTCACGATATCCGTAGGGGCATCAGGGGCGATCTATGGCATCTATGGGGCATTTTTGTACGTCGCCTTATTCCAACGGTCGATGATGGATGAAGCGTCGCGCAAAACCCTGTATACGCTGCTTGTGTTCGGGATCATTTTTTCGATTGCTATGTCGGGTGTTAACTGGATGGCTCACCTCGGCGGTTTGCTCAGCGGATTTTTCATTTATGGCCTAATGATCAGACTATGGAAACCCCGCATGTTGAAGAGGTAGCGTTTAAAGTTTCATGGAGTATACAAAGTAGGATAAGAAGGGTAATAGCAGATTGGAGAGATCAGGCGAGTGGAATTAAGACAGTTGCATTACTTTGTGAAGGTGGCACAGAAAGAGCATGTAACTCAGGCTGCAGAAGAGCTGCATGTGGCGCAATCTGCCGTGAGTCGCCAAATTCACCAGTTGGAGGAGGAGTTGGGTGTTGACCTTTTTATGCAAAAGGGTCGTAATTTGCAGCTGACTCCGGTTGGCCAGCTTTTTTGCAAACGGGTCGAAGGTATTTTGAAAGACCTTGATAAAGCCGTGGGCGAAGTGCATGAATTTCTGGACCCGGAGCATGGCGAGATTCGCATCGGTTTTCCGCACAGTCTGGGCATTCATTTGATTCCCTCGGTTGTGGCGGCATTTCGGCAGCGTTATCCAAACGTTAAATTCAGATTTAAACAGGGCATGTTTCCCACGCTCATTCGCGACGTATTATCGGCTGAAGTGGATCTGGCGTTCATTTCTCCGTTTCCCGAAAAGCATGATCAGGTAGCGGGGGACATTGTGTTGACGGAAGAGCTGCACGCCATTCTTCCTCCGAATCATCCGTTGGCCGGCGAGAATGAAATCGAGCTGCAGCAGCTTAAAGATGACAAATTTGTATTGTTCAGCAAAGGTTACTCTCTGCGCCCGATTGTTTGGCATGCCTGCTTGGAGGCAGGGTTTACGCCAAAAATTGCCTTCGAGGGGGAAGAGACGGACACGATTCGGGGACTGGTAGCTGCAGGAATGGGTGTTAGCTTGCTTCCCGAAATGTCCCTCTTTGAAACCAAACCATTGCAGCCGGCCCATGTGGCTATTTCCCAACCGAAAGTGACGAGAACGATTGGGTTAATTCATCGTGCAGATGACAAACTCCCGCTTGTCGCTCAATCTTTTCGCACATTCCTGCTTAATTATTTCGGCTTGCACAAAAACAATACCCCGTCCTGATCAGGACGGGGTATTGTTTTTGTTGTATGATCTACAAACGACCATTAGTCGCGGTTGTTGAAGATACCGATATAGCGGATCAACTCCAGCAGGGAGATCAGTGCTGCTGCCACATAAGTAAGAGCTGCGGCATTAAGTACCTTCGCTACGCCTTTCTCCTCTTCATTGCGAATGTAACCTTCGGATACCATAATTTCTCTGGCACGGTTGCTGGCATTGAATTCGACCGGCAGCGTAATAAGCTGGAAAGCCACGGTGACCGAGAAAAAGATGATCCCCAGACCGATCAGATTGAATGCGTTGAAGATAAATCCGCCAAGCAGCAGGAAAGGAGCGAGTCCGGATGCAAAGTTCACGATCGGGAAAATCCGGTGACGCAGCGCCAGCATAGGGTAACTTTCCTTGTGCTGGATGGCATGGCCTACTTCGTGGCAAGCGACCGAAATGGCCGAGATCGAATTTTCGTAATATACAGGTTCCGAAAGCCTGACGACGCGGTTAATTGGATCGTAGTGGTCAGACAACGCGCCGCGAACAGGTTCGATCGGAACGTCGTGCAGGCCGTTGGTATCCAACATGTGGCGTGCTGCATCATATCCGGTCATCCCGCGTTGGTTCGGTACGTCAGACCAGCGGTTAAATGTACCTTTAACGCGGAATTGCGCCCAAACAGAGAGGCCGAATGCCAGCATGATCAGTATTAGCATACCCGAGTTAAAACCCATATTCATTCCTCCGTTTTCTTTCTTAAATATTACATCATGGTGTTTTCGAGCAAGATTTTCAACGCTTCCATCGTGCCGGCGCTTTTCGCGAGAAGTCCGGTGATCATCTTGCGTGATTGTGAGGGCTTCATCTCTCCAAGCAGCGGCTTAAGTTCGTTGACTTCCCGCTCGAGCTGTTGAACATGAAGCTCCAGGCTGGACAGTTTGCTTGCAACCTGTTCTTCGGTGCTTACCAGGCTCCACTTTTCCAGCGTCTGTTTAATCTCTTCGAGACTATACTTCTCTTGCTTCATCTGTACAATACGTTCCAGCCTAGTTAAGGTTTCATTACTATAGAGACGATAATTTTTTTCGGTGCGCTCTTCTGGAGCGATCAGGCCCAATTTGGTGTAATAATCAATCGTCCGTTCGCTCACACCAGCGGTCTTGGCAAGTTCGCCAATCCGAAACAGTTTCATATCCCCCAATGATATTCACCTCTTTTGCAGTTCAAATGTAGGGAATTGGTCATTCCGATTGCGGTAAAGCGGCATCCGCCCCATTACGATCTATAGATATGATACATGATTTTTAACCATACAGTCAAACGTTACGCTTTAGCAAAAAGGGATCGTGTTATCTATGTCTATGTGCTTATTGGACATGATTATGTACTTAAGTACAAGAAAAAGACGTAAGACTTTATGGCTATAAAATATTTTCGGATTTGCTGAAAAAACCCTTGTCAACTTTCCTGACTCCTGCTTATAATGACATTAAGAATTTCACGACATGTGAAGAAAACTAACACTTGAGGGAGTGGGGTACATGAGAAAGAAATGGTTGGTTTCGATGTTAGCAATGCTTACCTTGTTGGCTTTCCCGGTCAGTGCTTTTGCGGCAGCCGAGGGGCCGACGAACGTCGAACTCCAAAGCGGGTTGAACTCGGCCTTTACGTTTCTGGCGGTAGTGCTGGTGTTCTTTATGCAAGGGGGATTTGCTTTACTTGAAGCAGGCTCCACAAGAATGAAAAATGCAGGACATATTGCGGGTAAAACCATCCTGACATTGGGAATTTCGGTCATTGCCTTCTGGGCATTCGGATTCGCTCTTGGCTTCGGCAACGGAAATGGATTTTTCGGAACGACAGGTTTCTTCCTGAGCGGAGATCAAATGGCAGCATCTTTTGAATCCCTGGCCTTTTCCGATGTACCGCTGACCGTCAAATTTGTATTCCACCTCGCTTTTGCGGCGGTATCCTTGGCCATTGCGTGTGGTGGCATGGCTGAACGTGCAAAAATGAGCGTATATATCGTATTTGGAGCCCTGTACACCATCATCATGTACCCTGTTGTCGCTCACTGGGTATGGGGCGGCGGCTGGCTCGCGGAACTGGGCATGCAAGACTTCGCAGGTTCCACCGTCGTTCACTTGACGGGTGCCACTGCAGCGCTGGTAGCAACGATTCTATTGAAACCTCGTATCGGTAAATACAACAAAGACGGTAAACCTAACATTATTCCAGGTCACAACCAAGTCTATTCTGTGCTTGGCGTCATCATCCTCTGGATCGGTTGGTTCGGTTTCAACCCGGGCAGCACGCTGTCTGCAATGGGAGACGGATTCTTCGGTTACGTCGCTTTGACGACCAACGTAGCTGCTGCGGCTGGTGGTGTAGCTGCACTTCTGATTTCCTGGGCAGTACTTGGCAAATCCGACATTCCTAGCATGCTGAACGGTGTGCTTGCGGCGCTCGTAGCCATTACAGGTGCTTGTGCCTTCGTTGAACCTTGGGCCGCTTTGGTCATCGGTGCTTTGGCAGGAATTATTACATTCTTTACCGCTCAATGGTTTGACCGCAAAGGCATCGATGATCCAATCTACGCGTTCTCCGTACATGGTATAGCCGGTATGTGGGGCGCAATCTCCACAGGTTTGTTCGCAACGCCGGAACTTGCCGAAACTGTAGGAGTAGGCCAAGCGGGTCTGTTCTACGGTGGTGGATTCCATCAATTGGGAGTTCAGTTGCTCGGTCTCGTAGGCGCATTTGCCTTTGTGCTGGTATTGTCCTTCATCATCCTGGGCGGAATGAAAGCGATTATGGGCATTCGTGTTACGGAGGAAGAAGAGACCATGGGTCTGGACATGAGTGAGCATGGGACTTACGGTTATCCTGAGCAAATGAAAAGTCTGGAAAATAAATCGGGAAGCGGAACGTTCAGCTCCTAAAAGGTGGGCATTGAAATGAATCACGCTGCAAGGAGGCTGGACATGATGGAACCCATTCCGTATATCAATCAATCCTGGTCCTTTGAAGGAATTGACGGTGCTTCTTCTTTTGAAGAACTGCGCCAGGCGCGCGTATTATTGCAGAATGAGCTCCAGGGATTGTTGTCCGCTTCCTTGTCGCCGATCGAGTGGTACCAGACGGTAAATGAGCTGCATGACCGGATTTATCGGAAAGCAGTGGAGCTGTGCATTCAGGGGATGGTAGAGGAGGGCTTCGGTCAGCCTCCCGTCCCCTATGCCTTTATCGTGTTTGGAAGTTCGGGCAGGGAAGAGGCAACATTGTGGAGTGATCAGGACAACGGCATGATCATCGATGATGCCCCGCATGACGGGAAAGAAGCCTATTTCGCGGAATTGGGACTTCGGCTCAGCGATACGCTGGAACAACTAGGTTATGCCAAGTGCGAAGGGAAGGTCATGTGCTCGGAAGCGTTGTGGCGCAAAACGCTGGAGGCATGGAAGAAGCAATTGCATGATTGGCGAACGGATCTGGCTTGGGAACCTGTTCGCAATCTGATCATCGCATCGGATATGCGATTTGTGGCAGGTGAGCAGAGTCTCGCCGAGCAATGGGTTGCCGCGTTCTACGAGGGGTTTAGAACCGTGCCGGAGTTGTCGGATGCCGTGCTTCGCAATACGGTAAAACATAAAGCTACGCTTAACATTCTGGGCCAGGTCGTCACTGAGCGGTTTGGCGAACACGCAGGCGGTTTCGATGTGAAATACGGCGTTTATATTCCTCTCGTGAATAGTGCACGTTTCCTTGCACTTCAGCATGGAATCAAAGAGACGTCAACGCTCAAACGGCTTCAGCGGCTGATGGTGCTTGAAGCCGTGCCGATGACGCTGTCGGATGCGGCACAGCGGGCATTCATGAGCGCGCTCAAGCTGAGGCGCAGCACGCCGATTGCTCTAAAGGACGGGTTGCAGCACAGCAGCGGGTTTTTGGATGAAAAACAGCTAAAGCAAAAACAAGTGCATTTTGAGCTCAGGGAAACGCTGGGACTGGTTAGGAGGGTACATCGTGCCCTTCAAAGACAGCTGCGTTTCACGGAAAGGAGACGTTCATGAGAGAGCCGGCTAGGGGCAGTACTGGATTCTGGAATTCGCTGCGTCAGGGAGGGGTGCCTTCCGCCATCGCTTCCATGATGGGGGCCCCTACGGCGCAACACATGGCCTTTATCCGCTCGATGATGCGGGAGCAGCGGAAGCCGGAGGCGCTGCATACGCCGCTGCGCGAGCTTAATGCGGTCGTGTTCGATCTGGAAACGACGGGTTTTTCCCCGCAGCACGGGGATGAAATTCTTTCGTTCGGTGCGGTACGCATTTGCGGCGGGGAGGTTGTGGAAGGAGAACATTTTTATACGTTGGTCCAATCCAAAACGGCCGTTCCTCCGCACATTACCGAATTGACCGGCATCACTCAGCAAATGACATCGGATGCGCCTACATTGCTCGAAGGGCTTCATGATTTCATGTCCTTTGTGGGCGGCAACGTTCTTGTCGCCCACGCGAGTGCCCATGATCGCGCTTTTCTGAACGCTGCATTATGGAAAACATCCAAGGTAAGGCTGACCCACAGGTTGATCGATACGATGATGCTGGCACGCTGGCTGGAGCCGCAGCGCCCGGGATATGGGCTGGATGAGCTGCTGGAGTCCCGCGGCATTCCGATCCAAGGCCGGCATCATGCGCTTGAGGATGCGAGAATGACGGCGCAGCTGTGGTCATGTTATCTGGAAGACATGACTCGCAAAAACGTGGAAACGTTAGGCGATCTGTATACCCAGTTAAGTCACGCTTAGGGGGGTTGGTTGCAAGGCATACGATTCAGTCGAGGCTGACAGGCTGCCTTTTTCCGGCGCTTTCATGATTTCATAGCCGCCGAGCAGCATCCGGGCATTGGATGAGCTTGCTGGAACGGGTGACCCGATGAGATAGATACGCAGCAGTCCCGCAAACGAGGGGAGGTTGTCCAAGTCTCTCGCCGATGGAATCGGAGAGGTGCGCGGATGGGAATGAAATATGCCGATGAGCTGCTTTTCCTGGAACACGCAGCGTATCCATTCAGCCTCGTCCATGACGAAGTGATGCAGCGGGTCAGGCGCTACGTTGCGAATGGGCTTAAACCGGCTGATTCGCATGCCGCCCGCTGCAGCTTCACCCAGCACAACCCCGCAGGCTTCTTGCGGCAGTGAAGAGAACATGTGCCTCGCCATTTCCTGCTCTATGGAGCGGGGGATGTAGATCATGTTTTGCTGTCCGTGAAGTGCTGCCATTTGTATTCACCCCTCTCTCTTTGGCTCCTGCTTCGGCAGGGGTCCTTTTTTGTCTGGTGTCGATTGTAAAATTTTAAACGAAAAGGGTACAATATAAAAGGACGAATGTCATCGTATTCAAGGAATGCGTTTGCAGCATGGAGGGGACAAGTCCGGATCGTGGCTTTGTTTTGCGATTACAATCAAAGGTGGCTTGCCATGAGAAGAAATCTGTACATCATTTTGGGGGTTGTGCTGTTGGTAGGCATAGCCGTCGCTCAAAATAAAGGTGAAGAGATTGCCGCTGTGTTCAGCCAGGAGAAGCCGTTGCCCACGAAGACCGGGCCGCAGGCCGGTTTGCTGGCGCCTGCTTTTTCGCTTCAGGGTATGGATGGCCGGACGTATACGGCAGGCGGAGCAAAAGAGAAGCCGATCCTCGTCAATTTCTGGGCCTCATGGTGCGAGCCGTGCAAACAAGAGGCGCCTGGACTCAACCAGTTGGCTGCCAAATATCAAAATGATCTCGACGTCTACGGTGTGAATGTAACGCCTTATGACAAACTGAAAGATGCGATGGCATTTGTGGACAACTATAAGCTTACGTTTCCGATTTTACTCGATGAGGATGGATCGGCCTACGCCAAATATAACGGTGTTGCTTTCCCGACGAACGTGTTGATTGATGGGAATGGGGTCGTGCAAGAGATTATTCTCGGCATCCTGCCTGAAAAGGAATTGGAGAAGAAGATCAAGAAATTGATTAAAGGATAATGGCAAGAAAAAAACAAAAACACCTGTTTTCCGAATGGAGAAACAAGGTGTTTTTGTTGTGCAATGCATCATATTTTCCGGGAAATAGCCATTTCGCCTTAATGATTGCTAAGACCATGAGCGGCAGTGTGCACGATGCCGGGCCCGTCCTGCAATTCTTCCTGAAGCAGCGCATAACGGAAGCTGTGTACGAGAGCTTCCCAGGAAGCTTCGATGACGTTTTCCGAAACGCCGACGGTATTCCACGTATCTTCCGTGTTCTTGGATTCGATCAATACACGAACCTTGGCGGCCGTTGCATCTTTTTCATCCAGTACACGCACCTTATAGTCGGACAAGTGCATATGAGCAAGGGAAGGGAAGTACTGCACCAACGCTTTCCGAAGGGCGTTGTCCAGCGCGTTGACCGGACCGTTTCCTTCTGCAGCAGTGTATACGCTTGAACCAGCTACGTTCAGTTTCACGAATGCTTCGGAAACGACCGGCTTGCCGGCTCCTTTTTCCACGAGCATTTTGAACGACTCAAAGGCAAACAGCTCCTGAATGTCTCCATTCGCTTCACGGATCAGCAATTCAAGGGAGGCATCCGCACCTTCGAATTGATATCCTTGATGCTCCAGATCCTTGATTTTGTTAATGATCTGGCGGGAATCTTCACTGTTCGGATCGAATTCAAGACCCAGCTCCTGCGCTTTGGATACGATGTTGCTTTGTCCCGCCAGCTCCGACACCAGCACGCGCTGTTTGTTGCCGACGAGTTCCGGTTCGATATGCTCATATGTGCGGGAATCCCGTAAAATCGCGGAGACGTGGATGCCGCCTTTGTGCGCAAAAGCCGAATTGCCGACATAAGGCTGGTTGGTTGGCATGTTCACATTGGCGATCTCGCTGACATAACGGGCCACATTGGTCAGTTGCTTCATGGATTCCTGGGAAACGCACTCGTATCCCATTTTTAATTGCAGGTTCGGAATGATCGAGGCAAGGTTTGCATTTCCGCAACGCTCGCCATACCCGTTCATCGTACCCTGCACCTGTCTGGCGCCAGCTTGTACGGCACTTAACGTGTTGGCCACCGCCAATTCGCAGTCGTTATGCGTGTGGATGCCGAGATAGGCCTCGGGCAGGCGGTTTGCCATGACGGATACGATTTCATACACCTCATGCGGCATCGTTCCGCCATTCGTATCGCACATCACCAGCCAATCCGCTCCGGCTTCGTGGGCTTTGCTCAGGACGGCTTTTGCATAATCGGGATTATGTTTATACCCGTCAAAAAAATGCTCGGCATCAAAGATGACCTCCATGCCGTTTTGTTTCAGAAAGGCGATGGAATCATATATCATGGACAGATTCTCTTCCAATGTGGTTTGCAGTGCCGTATGCACGTGGAAATCCCATGATTTGCCCACCAAAGTAGCCGCATGCGCGCCTGATTCGAGAATTCGCTTCAGGTTTGCGTCTTCGCTTGCAATGCTGCCTTTGCGGCGCGTGCTGCCAAATGCAACGATTTTGGCGTTGAGATGCAACTCTTTGACCCGTTTGAAAAATTCAATGTCCTTGGTGTTGCTGCCCGGAATTCCGCCTTCAATATAATGGGCACCCAGATCATCGAGCTTTCTGGCAATTTTGAGCTTGTCGTCCGCGGACAGACTGACGCCCTCTCCTTGCGTGCCGTCACGTAAAGTCGTATCGAAGATGGAAATGGCCTTTGACATGAAGATCCTCCTTTAAAGGTAAAGCTACTTTTTTTCGTTATGTTTGGGTGAATCCTTCGATCCTGCAACGCTACACTGTATTAAATTCGCAAGATGAATTTGTCCTACCTTCGGGAATTTGTATAATTTATTATTATAGCACCATTGCCGCCAAATGCCACATGCAATTCTCATTTTGATGTTACAAATGGTTTTGCGTGACGGTGAACACACTTTGCGGCAGTTGAAAAGCATACAATAGGTGCATTCCGATGATTGTGCATGCCCAGCCCTTTCGCTGCATACATGATTTTACATAACGTTCCTTGGTATAATGGGAAGCAGGTCTATAGAAAATAGACGATAGGACCGTACGAAGGGCGGGATGTCATTGTCTTCCGAAAGAACCCGGCATGCTGATGTGGAGCGTTACTATCCTGCAGCCGGAAGGGTTATTTTGCATGTCGACATGAACGCATTTTACTGTTCCGTGCATGAAGCCGAGGAACCGGAGTTGTACCGGGGCAAGGCAACGGCCGTAGCTGGAAGCAGCGAGGTGCGCAAGGGCGTGATCGTGACCTGTTCTTATGCGGCCCGAAGCAAGGGGATTTCTACAGGTATGGTCGTCCACCAGGCACTGCGCAAATGCCCGGATTTGATCGTTATTCGCCCGGACTTTCATTTGTATCGGCAGTACTCGAGAGCATTCATGCAAATTGCATATAGCTTCACGCCGCAGTTGGAAGCCACCTCGATCGACGAGTGTTACCTTGACATTACGGGATCGAAGCAGTTTGGAACCCCGCTTGACATTGCCGAAACGATTCAGCGCCGCATTCGTGACGAACTCGGGCTTCCTTGCTCGATCGGCATTGCGCCTAATAAGCTGTTGGCCAAAATGGCATCCGATATGAAGAAGCCGAATGGCATTTCGATACTGCGCATGAGGGATGTTCCTCATATCCTGTGGCCGAAACCATGCGGGGAGCTGTTTGGCATCGGACGAAAAACGGCGGAAAAATTGAAAAAAATAGGAATCGAAACGATTGGCCAGTTGGCGCAGTCGGATGAACGGATGCTGGTCGACGTTTTTGGCATCAACGGGACCTGGTTGAAAAATTCGGCGCAAGGCATCAATCATTCGCCCGTTCAGCCGGAGCGGGAAGCAAACAAGTCCATCGGGCACACCACCACGCTGCCTGCCGATATCACCGAAATAGACGACGTGCATCGGGTCCTCCTGAATATAAGCGACCAAGTGGGAAGGAGACTGCGCCGGCACGAGATGCTGAGCCAAGGCATACAAATCACCATTCGAACACCCGAGATGAAGACGATTACCCGATCCCGCATGCTGGATGTGCCAACCGAAGACGCAACCGTCATTTACCGCGAAGCCTGTACCCTTTTCGCCAGGCACTGGGGGAACGGAAAGCCTGTCCGGATGCTGGGGATCACCCTTCAGAATCTGATTCCACGCGAGGAGAGCGCGGTTCAGCTGGATTTGTTCGATTATGAGCAAAAGCCAAAAAAGGAAAACCTGATTCGCATCATGGACCAACTTCGGGACAAGTTCGGGGAAAATGCCGTCGTCACGGCAGGCATGCTTGGGGATGACCCTTCCGTCCTGCTTCGAAATCACAAGGTTCGCGGAACGTCGCTTCAAAAAGACAACTTGCAAAGTCCGGAGTAAATGAGGCATAATGAAGTCTTGAGTCGTTAAAATGATTTGTAATTATTCTTGCTTTGTATTAATATGTTTCTAGATAAAATCACTGTTCGTTTTTGAATTTTAGGAGGAGAGATTGTAATGAGCAAATATACTTGGGTTGAAAAAGATACATGCATCGCATGCGGCGCTTGCGGAGCAACGGCACCCGACATCTATGATTACGACGATGAAGGTTTGGCAGAAGTGATTTTCGACGGCGATGCCAACAGAGGCGTGGTAGCCATTCCGGACGACCTGTTCGACGACATGCAGGATGCATGCGACGGCTGCCCTACAGATTCCATTAAAATTGCGGACGAGCCTTTCAATAAAGAAGGTTAATCTTTATCATATGTTGTTTTGCAGAGAAAGCATGTTCTGCTGTCCCGATGACAGCGAATATGCTTTTTTTTTTGCCATTGAAGCTCTTCATTCATATTGGGTCGGCAATTTTTGTCGAACGGGTAAGGGGTCCGGGTACTGAAGTCCTATGGATTTGTTGACTTCTTTTGCCGATATATCTAAGGTATAACCTGAAAAAGGCAAAATGACGGAGGACCGGATGCAAAATACTCATTTGCGAAGTTATGTGAAGAAACATCCAGATAATAAGATGGCCTGGTATTTGCTGGGCAAAGAATATCTTAATGAAGGCCAGGAAGCCAAGGCCAATTATTGTTTTCAGCAGGCCGGAGAGGTATATGAAGCGTTCGAGCGCAGCAAGGCGCCGGCTGACATTTGGGTAGATTACCAGAACAAACTCGTTGAAGCCGCGGAGCAAAAGGAGAAAAAACGCCGCATGCGCAAAATGTGGCTGACGCTGCTTATGCTGCTCATGCTGGCTGGATTGCCACCCGCAGACGCGCCGGGTTTCGCCCGGGATGCGGGCGATGCGTTGGCCGCGGCGCTGGATTCCGCGGAAGACGAGGAAGCGGCCGCGAAAGATCAGGATGCCGCGGCCGCTCTGCAAGCATCCAATACGTTTACCGCTGCCGGCTTCGGCGGCGGCAGCCTGGGGGAAGGTGCACTTGCTTCAGCGATGTCGGATGCGAACGAGGGGGTGCGGACTACAGCGGTGCTCGGGATGAAGGCCTCTGGGGACTGGATGCTGTGGAAACGCGACATGCCCGTAAAATATATCGTGCAGACGACGGGCAAGGGCAGGCTTACCGCTCAGAGCTACGACCCGAAGCAATGCGAATGCGAGCCTCCGGACGTTTCGAATAAAATCAAGCAATTGGCCCAGGCTTGGACGGAGAAACAGGAATCGGCAGCCGCCTTGTCCAGTGCCATCGCTTCCTACCATAAGAAAAACGGGGCATGGCCCAAAAGCTTGGGCAACCTGACGCGGCCGTTTCCAAATAACATCTTGGGTGAAACCATGCCGGGCATGAGCGAAATGTTTCCTGAACTGCTTGCTTTGAACCAGAACGCAAATGCATCGAATCCATCAGGCGGTAAGCAGGGTAATGGCGGCGATACGGACTCCCGAGCAGGCGTTTTTGGCGATACGCTCGGAGGGCAGCCGTTTTTGCAGGAACGATTGCGAATCGTGGTGGATAAGAAAAAGCACAGGCTTGCGGTAATCAGCGGCACAACCATCATCCGCAATTATGAAGTGGGTTTGGGAGGCGAACGAACGCCGGAGGGGAGTTTCGCCATTTCCGACAAAGTCGTCAACCCCAACGGTCGCTCTGACGGCGAATTCGGGACGCGAGGCATGCAATTATCGGATACGAATTATGCCATTCACGGCACGAACGAACCTGACAGCATCGGTCTGGATGAATCTTTGGGATGCATTCGGATGAGCAAGGGGGATGTGGAGGAGCTGTTTGCTCTTGCTCCGCAAGGGACCCCTGTTCAGATCGGGAATGACCTGCTGCCCGAGGAAACGCTCGTTCCTGGCGACAAGGAACGTTACCGGGATACGCTGGTTCCCAAGCAAAACAACCCGAATAAAACGTATCACTGGTTGAATTGACCTGGCAGCAGATCATTCGTGAAGCGTGGTTATGTAGATGAGCAGGCCCTGGATTGGATTGGTCACAGGTTGGCGATAATAATAAGCGCGCTGATGATGATGATCAACCCTACAACGCTTGCTGCCGTCCAAATAATGGCTTTGCGATTGACTTCTTCTTTTTTCTGCTGCAGCGTGGGCGGTTTTCGTTTGGGAGCCATGGGCATATCCTCCTTTATTAACATCGAGCCTTGCAGTCGAGGCCACTGCTTTCATTGTAAATAAATCATCACGTTATTTCCAGTATGCGGTTGTATTTGTTCCCCGGGCGCTGCCGATATGAGACATGGTTTCAGTAGGGCAAATGCCTGCGTCTATGCGCAAACTACTTTCCTTTTAGGTCAGAAACGGATAGACTTGGGAGTAGGGTGTTTTTACATATAAATGGACGGGAAAGCATGTTAACGGCGTACCGGACGAGAACGGAGTGAGTGGATTTGTTATACAAAAGTTTGGCTAAACCCTTGTTGTTCAAAATGGACCCGGAGAAGGCCCATCATCTGATTATCGGGGGACTCAGCGGAATGGGCAGCATTCGCCCGGTTCCTGCCGGGCTGCGAGTGATGTACGGCGTAAACGAAACGGAGGACCTCGCCGTGGATCTGTTTGGCTGCCATTTCCCGACGCCGGTAGGCCTGGCTGCCGGTTTGGATAAAAACGGACAGGCCGTCGCCGGCTTTTCTTCCATCGGTTTCGGATTCATGGAGGTAGGCACCGTGACTCCGCTGGGGCAGCCGGGGAATGAACAGCCGCGTTTGTTCCGTTTGCCTCCGGATGAGGCGCTGGTGAATCGTATGGGTTTCAACAATTTGGGGGCCGAGGCCATGGCAGGTGAACTGGCGAAGCTGAGGGAACGACGGATCCCCGTAGCCGTAAATATCGGAAAAAACAAGGCGACCCCCAACGAAGAAGCTCATCTCGATTACGCCAAATGCATCCGTGCGCTCTATGATTATGCCGATCTTTTTGTCGTGAACATCAGTTCACCAAATACGCCGGATTTGCGTAATCTGCAGCATGGAAACGAATTGAAGGAGCTGCTCGCAGCCGTTATGGTCGAACTGAAGGCACAGCAGCAAAGAGCCGGGGGAACGCTCAAATCGGTCTTGGTCAAAATCGCACCCGACGTCAATGAGCAAGAACTCGAATACATGGTTGGCACCATCGTGGACAGCGGCGTGTCCGGCATCATTGCAACCAATACAACGATCAGCCGCGAAGGACTGTCCCACGAACATGCAAAGGAAACGGGAGGGCTTAGCGGCAAGCCGCTGCGCGAGCGTTCCACGGAGGTCATTCGCCAAATTTATCGTCAGACGGAAGGAAAGCTGCCGATCATCGGATCGGGCGGCATTTTCACGAGCGAGGATGCTTACGAGAAAATAAAAGCAGGTGCCAGCCTGGTGGAAATCTATACGGCACTGATCTACGAAGGGCCCGAGATCAACCGCCGGCTTCACGCAGGGTTGCGGGAGCTGCTGCGCAAGGACGGATACAGCCATATTTCGGAGGCTGTCGGCGCGGATCACCGCTAGTGGTGCATGGGCCGATAAAGGCGCTGAGAAAACAGACCGCGTATTGCGGCTGTTTTTGCTGCAATCGCCCAGACTTTGGGCTGCGAACGGCATGCTTTCTGATAAGATAAAAGACAGTGAGAGCGTGTAATGACTACATCCCCAGAAAAAAGAAGCAGGAAGAGGGCAATATGCGCGGAACTCTTCCCCCCGCCCGACATCATGTATAATGGAACATAGGGGACGCTATAGAGACAGGAGGCATTAAACATGGACGGTAGAGACTGGGGTACATTTTTACTTCCTTATGAACAAACGGTAGAGGAATTGAAAGTCAAGTTCAAAACGATGCGGGCAGAACTCAAAAAGAGAGAAGAATATGCGCCCATCGAATTTGTAACAGGACGGGTCAAAAAAATATCCAGCATATTGGAGAAATCCAAACGTCTGAGCGTGCCGCTTGATCAAATCGAAACAGGAATCGAGGATATTGCGGGCATTCGCATCATGTGCCAGTTCGTGGAGGATATCCGCCGCGTTGCCGAATACATCCGGGCCCGCAAGGATCTGACCGTGCTGATCGAGAAAGATTACATTACCAATTTCAAGGAAAGCGGTTATCGCAGTTTTCATATGATTATCGAATATCCCGTGCAAACGGCGCTCGGACAGAAAAAGGTGCTGGCAGAAATCCAAATTCGCACGCTGGCCATGAATTTCTGGGCGACCATCGAGCATTCGCTCAGTTACAAATACCGGGAGAGTTTGCCGGACGATATGAGAGAGCGGTTGAAGAAAACGGCGGAAGCCGCATTTGTCCTGGACAACGAGATGTCGGCCATTCGGCTGCAGATCCTCGAAGCGCAGAAGGAGTTCGAAGACGATTCCAACATCGTGTCCAAGACGTTATCGATCATTCATCAATTGTACTTCTATCATTTGGTGAAGGAAGCGATCGATGCACAGCAGCGATTCAACGAACTCTGGGAACGCCATGACATGGAGGGTCTCAAGCAGCTATTGGATGACGTCAAAACGCTGCTGAATACGGCCAGGAAGGGCGACAATCCCGATGAATCCCTATGAGCCGTTATATATTGACTATCTGATCTATTTCAACCGCGACCAGGATTATTTCGAATGCCATGAAGCGTTGGAAGAGTTATGGCTTGAGAAGGATCGGGATGCTTTATATAAAGGTTTGCTGCAGGTTGCCGTCGGACTGTACCATTTCAGGAACGGCAATTTGCGAGGCGGCCGGATGATGCTGCAGAGCGCGCTGCAATTGTTGCAGCCGTACCCTGATGATGCAAGGGGAATTGATCTTGGACGTCTTGTGGAGGACGTGAGGGAGTTGGCTGAAGAGCTCTCCGGCCGGCATGATGAACCTGTTCCGTATCGGGATCTTGTGATTCACATCCAGGATGAAGCGTTAATGCAAGCAATCCGGCAGCGTTCCTCTCAGCTGAAGGCGAACGTTCCGCAGCGGCGCAGCCCGACGCGTGGACGCATTTATGAGGAACGAATGAAGGCAATGAAGCAAGGGAACGCACAGTCGGAAGGCCGTCGGAGTTAGGATGCTAGCTAGGCCCATTCTGACGTCAAAGAGCAAGGCAAAAAACACCCCGGGTGGCTCCGTCATGGAGCCGCCGGGGTGTTTGCATCATGCGCCATAATTAGAAGTGCGGTAGGCTTGTCCAAAGATTTTTGGACACGGAATCTTTTCGGACCATGTTGCCCGGAAAATGGTTTAGCTTGCTGCTGGCGTCAGGTTAGCCTTGTATTTATCAAAAAATTGCTTGTAATCATCCAACGTGTACCCGTTGTCGGAATTTTGCTCACTCAATCCGCCAACCATGCGGTCTTTCTCGACGCCTTTCTCGTAATAAACGAGCGTAGGCGTAAACTCGATGTTGTAATCGGTCCAGCCGGACTCGAATTCGCGCAGATTGAACTGCGGCAATTTGATGCCTTCTTCGTCGACGAGCGGCATCAATTGAGGCGTCGTAGCCCGGCAGTGCACGCAATCGGAGGCAAAGAAGTAAACGAAAAAGCTGTCTTTGTTATCGATCTTGGACTTGAGCTGGTCGGGCAAAATGATTTGTTGGTAATTCGGATCGTCAAGCAGTTCCCTGGTCGCCGGATTAAGCTTGGAGGCTGCGATGCCGTAGGGGTTCGGCGTAGCGTCCAACTGCTTTTTGGATTGCTGGTTCACCAAAGCAAGCGCAGCGAGCAGAACGACAAATGCGCCCAAAAAAATAAAAATGGCGGCGCTTTTCTTTTTCTTCGATTTCATCGGACATCCTCCATTGATCATATCAAGATATGGTTTCGGCAAAAATTCTGGGATAATATTCATAAACACCCTGAATTATGCTCGTTCATCAACCTACTTGTCATTATACAACATTACAGTGTGTAGTGGAATACGTGAACAAGATCAATAGGAAAGCAATCGCGGGATATGATAACATAGAGCAATATGCATTTTAACGAGACAGGATGAGTGGAAATATGGCTGTACAGTTGCCACCAAGCTTTGCCGGACGCATGGAAATGCTGCTTGGCGAAGAATTTGAACAATTTATGACATCATATCAGCATTCCCCGTATGCGGGTTTACGGGTGAATACGTTGAAAATATCGGTAGAACATCTGCGTGAGATCATTCCTTACGAATTGAGACCTATACCATGGTCTGAAACGGGCTTTTACGTTCCGCATGGCGTCAAACCTGGACTGCATCCGTATTACCATGCGGGGTTGTACTATATTCAGGAACCGAGTGCCATGGCACCCGTGGAGGTGCTGGGAGTGGAACCGGGAGACCGTGTTCTGGATCTATGCGCTGCACCTGGCGGCAAATCGACGCAGATTGCGGCCAAATTGCAGGGCGAGGGCGTTCTGGTCACCAATGACATTCATGCCGAACGGACCAAGGCGCTTGCCAAAAACGTGGAGCTCTATGGCGTCCGCAATGCTGTTGTACTGAATGAATCGCCGGAACGCATCGCGGAGGCGTTTCCTTATTACTTTGACAAAGTGCTGATCGATGCGCCTTGCTCTGGCGAAGGCATGTTCCGCAAAGACGAGGACATGGTGAAATCCTGGGAGCATCATTCGGTCGAAAAGTGTGTGCTGATGCAGCGCGATATCCTCAAAACCGCGGCCCGTTTGCTCGCCCCCGGCGGAACGATCGTTTATTCAACCTGCACGTTTGCTCCGGAGGAAAATGAAGCGATGATTGCCGAGTTCCTTGCTGCAAATCCCGAATTTGCCGTGAAGCCGATTCCGGCGGAGGCAGGATTTGCCCCCGGCAGACCTGACTGGGTGCGCCGGATGCTGCCTGAAACGGCTGAGCAGACCGAAAGGGTGCTGGATCAGGTGCGGGGTACGGCACGGCTGTGGCCTCATTTGCTCGAAGGGGAAGGACACTATTTGGCGGTGCTGCAGCATAATGGCGAACCGGCCATGACAGCTGACGTCGTGGAGGAAGAAGTCGCGATCCACGCCTCGGCTGCGGGAGAGCCATGGACTGATGCCAGAGATCGGAAGCATGAACGGTTGACCAGGTACGAGGGACGTGATCGCCAGCAGGATTCTGGAGGCAAAAGCGGCGGCAAACATAGCAAAGGCAAGGAACGCGGCGGAAACAAATCCGATCGTGGCACGAAACGTGTCGAACAGGGTGGTGCGGACGCCGGACAAGTGTATTCCCGCTTCATTGCGGAGCATACAGAGATCGAGCTGTGTGGGGAGACGGTGTTCTACGGCGATCGGGTGTATCAATCCGCAGTCGGAGCAGCAAGGCTGGAAGGGTTAAAGGTCGTTCGCCCGGGTTGGTTTATGGGTACCGTCAAAAACGGGCGTTTCGTGCCTTCCCATCCGCTGGCCTGTGCGCTCCGCGCGCAGGAAGCAAAGAGAGTGATCCATCTATCCTCGGCAGACGGCGAAGCGGTAAGATATCTCAAAGGCGAGACGTTAAACGTGGACGAGGATCGGGTCGAGGTGGAAGCTGGTATTGCCCGTAAGGGCTATGCGCTTATATGCGTGGACGGATATGCCCTCGGCTGGGGGAAATGGCTGGACGGCGTTTTGAAAAATGAATATCCTGCAGGCTGGAGGTGGACATCGGCATGAGCAGCAAAGGCAAGAAAACGCAGCGATTGGATAAAATATTGAGCCATATGGGCGTAGGTACCCGCAGCGAGCTTAAAAAAATGGTCAAACAAGGCCGAATCCACGTGGATGGCAAAGCGGTAAAGGACAGCGGCATTCAGGTTGATCCGGATGTCCATGTCATTGAGGCAGACGGGGAACGAATTGTTTACCGCGAAATGATCTATCTGATGCTGCACAAACCTCCCGGCGTGGTGTCTGCGACAGAGGATACCAGAGATCGTACGGTGCTTGACTTGTTGAAAAAAGAGGACCGGAGCTTCAATCCGTTCCCTGTGGGACGGCTGGACAAGGATACCGAAGGTCTGCTCATCCTGACCAATGATGGGCCGCTTGCGCATGACCTTCTATCTCCACGCAAGCACGTGCCGAAAACGTACGAAGCCCGAGTGCTCGGCAACGTGGACGAAGAAGACGTCAAACGTTTCAAACAAGGCGTGCAGCTGGATGACGGATACGACGCGATGCCTGCGGAATTGACCGTACTGAACCATGAGGATACGGAAGAAGGGGTGGTATCCCATATTTCGCTTATTATTCATGAAGGGAAATTTCATCAGGTAAAGCGAATGTTCCAAGCGGTGGGCAAGCGCGTTATTTATTTGAAACGCGTGGCGATGGGCGGCTTGCAGCTGGACCCGGATCTGCCGATCGGGCGATATCGCGAGCTGACCGAGGACGAGTTGAATTTGCTGCGGAAGTAGGCAGAACCAATGTGGAGAAACGAAGCGTTCGCTCAAAAAGCTTTCTGAAAGAAAGCAGCATCGGAAGCAGAGGCACTCGCAGTGGCCTGGTGTGATTGATTAGGCGGTTCACACTAGGAGAACATATTTGAGGATTGGGGATAGAAAGACAAATGACTTACAAATTGATCGCGCTGGACGTAGACGGAACACTTTTGAATGATCATCACGAATTGACCGAGTTCACGCAGGAGACGTTGATTCAGGCTTCGCGTCAGGGCGCAGAAATCGTTCTCTGCTCCGGCAGAGGGCCTGCCAACACGATTCCGTTCATGGAGCGCATGGGTTTGGACGGTTATGTCATTACGCATAACGGTGCAGTGACAGCCGAAGTGGAATCCCGCGAAATCGTGCATCGTTTTGCGTTGGACGGACAAGGTTTGCAGCCCATCATTGACTATTGCCGCAGCAATGCCGTTCATTTTGACATCAACACGGCGTTTGGGCTATATGTAGATCAACCTGAAGGCTTGGCCCTGAACGTGCAGGAGATGTATGCCAATTTCATGATGGAGCCGTTAAAACTGCCGACATGGGCGGATTTGTCGGAGCCATTGGCCAAATTTACCGCATTCGGTCCGCTCGAACAGATGAACGCCGTCCAGCAAGAATGGGAAACCTGGGATCTGCCTTATTACATGACCCGCAGCGGCGACTTTTTCATCGATCTGATGCATCCGGAGGCATCCAAAGGCGCAGCGCTGAAACGTTTGGCCGAAACCAAAGGCATCGCTCCCGAGGAGATCATGGCGATCGGAAACTATTATAATGACATTACGATGCTGACCTTTGCCGGCAAAGGCATTGCAATGGACAACTCGCCGGAGGAAGTCAAGGCGGCTGCCGATGAAGTGACATACTCCAACAACGAGCAAGGCGTGGCGCATGCCATTCGAAAGCATGTGCTGTCCGAAGGTTAAATAGGGAGAGGGAGAGAAGCCATGGAACAACCAACCTATACCATTCAGCAACATGATCTCGGCGAAGCGTTTTACATCGACCGGGCCCATCCGGACGATACCGATGCCATTATGCGCATGCTGGTTGAAATTGCGGAGTGGTTAAACAGCCAGGGGTCGAGCCAATGGGGCGCGCTTCTTCGGGGAGAAGACTCTCATGATACGGTCGGAGCGATTCGCCGGGGCGACGTATTCGTCGTAAAGCAAGGCGATGAGGTGGCCGGGATGGTGACCTTGTTGCGTAGTCCGAGCGAGTGGGACGAGCGACTGTGGGGAGAACAAGCGGGAACAGAGGATGGAGCGTTATATTTGCACCGGTTGGCCGTAAGCCGCAAATATGCCAGCGTCGGGTTGGGTAAACGCATATTGAAATGGAGCAGTACCGGCATCCGGTTTGAGAACAAGGATCGGGTCCGGTTGGACTGCGTGGCCGGCAATGATACGCTGAACGCGTTCTATGCAAGGAACGGATATACATACCTTGGGGAGAACGACGGGTATAGCATTTATGAGAAACTGCTCGGCGATGAAGCTTGACGAAGATCTGCTGATTTGGGCACCAACCTTTGGAGCATGTTTGGGTAAAACTAAAGACGTGACTGGACGGATTGTTGTGAACGATCTGTCCGGTCACGTCTTTTTGCGCTTGTTTTTTATGCCATCAAATGCATCCCTAACCATTTCATCGGTTAACCCCGGGGTTCAGGGTATCTCCACCATGGTTGGCTCGGGTAATCCGCCGTATATAGCCTGACCTTCTCACCAATTTTGGGTGTGGCGATGTTAACCTTCAAGGCTTGTGCTGCCTTGGTGACCCGTTCAACCGGCTCGTTCCAGGCATGAAAGGCCAGCGTAAATGCGGCCCAATGAATCGGGATGAGCAGTTCGCCACCTACATCCAAATGAGCTTGTACCGTTTCTTCCGGCATCATATGAATGTTGGACCAACGCTCGTCATATTGTCCACACTCCATCAAGGTCAGGTCAAAAGGCCCGTATTTTCTGCCGATTTCCTTGAAATGAGGGCCGTATCCGCTGTCGCCGCTAAAGAAAACCTTCGTTTCCCGTCCAGCAATGACCCATGAGCACCACAAGGTGGAATTGCGATCAAACAAGCCTCGGCCTGAGAAATGACGCGCTGGCGTGCAAGCAACAGTGAATCCCATGAAGGAGAACTCATTCCACCAGTGGTGCTCGGTAATCTGTTCCGCAGGAACACCCATTTGGATCAATCGTCGGCGAACGCCGAGCGGGACGATAAATCGTTCTGTTTTATCCTTTAATCTGCGGATGGAGGAAGAGTCCAGATGGTCATAATGGTCATGCGAAATAATGATTGCATCGATGGCCGGGAAATCCTCCGGCTCGATCGGCAAACGGGTGCTGTACCGTTTCGTACCCGCCCAGGATACAGGGGAAGGGCGTTTACCCAGCATCGGGTCAAAAAGCAGCCTGCGTCCTTCCATTTCAAGCAGGAAAGCCGAATGGCCGAACCATGTGACCTGTGGGTTATCCGATGCGTTCAACGATTCGGCAGGTTCACATTTCACGATCGGCATGTTGGCTGCCGGCCTCCGTTCGGCACTGCCTCGGATCGAGTCTCTTAACATGCTTATTAACGAGTTGAAGCTCATGCCTGCGGACGTCGGAATCTGATTTTCGTATTTTGTCATGATTCAACCCTTCTGTTCTCTATGATCAAAAATTGAATTTTTGAAAAAACGTACCGTCTTGCAGACAGGCTGATACCAGCCGAACACGGCTTACTGCATGCGGCGCAAGCCTTTCGGCAGACGGTTCTTCAGCTGTCCGCCACTGGCTTTGCCCCATCCGAGCGGCAGTCCATCCACCGTCACCAGCGTCCAGCCTTTCAACGCGGCATCCGCCGGTAGACTCTCGCCACGCAGATAAGCGGCTGTCAGGTCGCTGTCCGCCTCCAGGGTCACATGCTGCATCCGGGCTGCCGCATCGGGTGCAATGGACAAGGCCAGAGCATGAGCAGGCTCAAAGCGCCCTTTTTTCCAGTCGCCGACATGCAGCCCGGCTCGCGGAAGCTTCAAGCCGCTCAAACGCTCGTCGCTGAGCAGTGCCGCGCCGCTGTCCGGCAGGGCATACAAGGCTTCGCCGAAAAGGAGCGGGCGACCCGTTCGCACAACGTGATCCGGCATATGCTCGTCGCTCCAGGCGATGAACGCGTCCCAGGCGGATTGCGTTTCTTTGCCAGGGTTATTTTGGCGGCCGGCTTTCCCCTTTTTGCCATGACGTTTGGCTGTGGCCATGCTTTCTTCCGATTCGCCGATGTTTGCATGTCGTGCTTCCGCTTTGGTCAGGACCGCAACGAAGTGTCCCTCTCCGCGGTTCAAATGAGGCCAAATTCGCTCTTTACGCACAAGAGTCAAGTCCGGATAGGCAGCGACCAATCGCTCCATCATGCCCTCGTTTTCCTCGCGATTAAAAGTACATGTAGAGTAAGCCATCGTTCCGCCGGGTTTCAGCATCGTATATGCATCCTGCAAAATATCCCATTGCCTGTTGACGCACAGCGTGACCAGATCCTCGGTCCAATCCGTCACTGCATCGGCGTCCTTGCGGAACATGCCTTCGCCCGAACAAGGGGCATCCAGCATGATGCGATCGAACGTTGCAGGGAAACGGGCTGCCAGCTCACCGGGCGCAGCGCAGGTGACAACCACGGAGGCCAGTCCCATCCGTTCCACGTTTTCGGCCAGTATTTTGGCCCGGGCCGGATGGATTTCATTGGAGATCAGCAGTCCCCGGTCTTGGATGAGGGAGGCGATATGCGTCGTTTTTCCACCCGGTGCCGCCGCCAGGTCAAGGATCGTTTCACCGGATTGGGGGTTCAGCATTTCTACGGCCGACATCGCTGAAGGCTCCTGAATATAATAAAGGCCTGCTGCATGATATGCATGCTTGCCTGGCCGTTGGTTCTCGTCATAATAATAACCCGATTCGCACCAAGGCACGGGAGTAAGGGAGAACAGCTCCGTTACCTGCTGCAATCGTTCCGGGGTTGCCTTGAGCGAATTGAAGCGCAATCCATGTGTGCGGGGCTGTTGATAGCTGTTGATAAAAGCATCTGCTTCTTTGCCAAGCATTTGCCGCATATATTGTACATACGCATTGGGAAGTTGGGGCTTGCCCATTTCGAAACATTCTCCTTTCATGAAAAACAGGGGATTAGCAAGGTGGAACGTACAAGGCCGTACTCTCTTTGACTGAAACATACGTTCCAATATATCATGTTTCAAGTTATACTGAAAAGACCGATGCAAGGAAGGGGGAAACTTACGGTGAAATTGCTGCAGGCGCTATTCTTTCCTCCGGAACAGCCCGGAGGTGTATCCTCTATGGTTCCCTATATGCAGGAGAGGTTCACTTCTCCAAGATGGGAGATGGACCTGTTTTCGCTGCCCAAACGGATTCGTAACAAGGGCGTGGAGGAAGTCCGGTTCGAAACGTTCGATTGGACGCAATACGGGGACAGTCCAATCGTGCAAAAATACATGCAAACCTACCGGGACTATCTGTGGTGGACCAAGCTGCGCATCCAGAAGTCCTATGATCTGATCCATGCCCATCACCCGATTGCCGGGCTTGCGATGAAAAAGGTTTTTCCGCAGGTGCCCCTTATTCAAACGATTCACTCCAGTTATGAGCGGGAGCTGATCCTGAACGGGCGCATTGAACCGGATGGACCGGAGCATCGTTTCCTGCTGTCGATCTATGGCGAACTGGAGCATCATGCGGACCGGCTGCTGACGGTATCGAATTCGTTCAGGTCGTATCTGGCACCTCTGCTCCGGAAACCCGAAGCGATCGGAGTGATTCCGAACGGATTTGACGAGAAACGCTTCAAGCCGATACCGCATGATAATGCGATTCCGCAGCTGGTTACGGTTTGCCGGCTCGTTCCGGCGAAGGGGCTGGATATTTTGTTCAAGGCATGCGCCGAGCTGAAGGAGCGCGGCCATGAATATGTTTTACATATTATCGGGGATGGCCCGATCCGGCCCGATCTGGAAGAACTGGCACAGCGGCTTGGCATTTACAATGAGACCATATTTTACGGGTACACGCTGCATCCGGAGGAATTCATGCCGTTTTTCGATATTTTCGTACTCCCATCGCGGGCAGAGGCGTTCGGATCCGTGTTCGCCGAAGCGGCGCTCAGCTGTCTTGCGCTTGTGGGCACCGACGTGGGCGGGATTCCCGAGCAGATTGAGGATGGGAGCAATGGCCTGCTTGTGCCTGCCGAAGACCCGCTTGCGCTTGCCGAGGCATTGGAGAAAGTCATGCTTGATCCTGCTTATCGGTATGAGCTTGCCCGGTCAGCCTGTGCCAAGGCAAAGGCAGAGTACTCCTTGGGCCAATCCGTCAATAAGCTGAAAAAGCTATATTTGCAATTGGATCGCCGGACTTCCGGCATAGAAGATTGAATCGAAAGCGGAGGCGATCCGCCGACGGAAACCGCCAATGAGCAAAGGAGCGAAATGCCGGGTCTGCTGCCCGTTTATTTCGCTCCTTTGCTTTTATTGATTCTTGCCGGGTTTGCGAAAGCTTCCCCAATGGTTCATGATCAATTTGGTTGCCCAGACCAGGGCGAGGCAGCCGAAGATCGGGTACAGAACGGAAAGCAATGAACTGAACCCCAATTGGCTGAGCAGGTAACACAGCAACATGATCGTCAGGATAAGCAGTTTGGGCGGAACCTGGACATGCTGTTTAAGCTGGAGCGTCATGCCATAGATATCGGCAACGAACGTGCTGAAGATTTCCATAAAAATCAGAGACACGTAGATGGATTGCACAACCCATCCCAATTGAAAGGCAATGCTGCCCATCGGAATCTCGAATTGAGTAATTCCAGGCATATAGGCCGACATCGCAAAATGTGCTGCCATCAGCATGAAACCGACGCCAACGCCCCCTACAATGCCGCCCCACTTCAGTACGTTACGATCACGGATCTGACTGCCTAACGGCACGAGCACCGCCTGAGCCAGGGCAAGGTTAAATGACGAATACAGCAAGGGGGATAGCCAGACCCTAACCGGATTAGCATCCGTCGTCAGCGTAATGAACCGCGTGGCGGCTGGATGATGAATGGTGCTGACAATCATGAGCAACGACAACAGAAGCATCATGGGCACCACGATGCTGTTCATCTGCAGAATCGCTTGTATGCCTCGTCCAAGCAAAAGGTATGTACCGACCAGCGTAATGAGTAGTCCGGTTTGGTAATGCATCCCCAGATGCTCCACGAATACCGAGCCTGCGCCAGCAAGCATCACGCTGTTGACGCCAATGAGGACCAGGAGGGTAACCCAGGTAATCCATTTGCCTGCCTGCTGCCCGAACAAATGCTTGTTGAGATCCTCATAGGAGCGGGATTCGGTATCGTGGGCAATCAGCATCATTTTGGTGCCCAGCCAGACAAACAGTATGGTGGATAAACCGATGGTGATGGTGGCCCATTTGCCATACTGGGTGAAAAACTGCAATATTTCCTGTCCTGTCGCGAAGCCGGCGCCGACAACCGTTCCGATGTATGTGAATGCGATCTGCAGTACCCGGAAAGCCTGTTTCATGCGTTTCCCCTCTCAGGCACCAAATTAGTTTGGACATGCGGGTGCCATGGTACAAGGTATGCTTGACCCGAAAAAGTCATGACAAGCGCGTAGAGTCGACAACTTTTTCCTTCGTCATGAAGACTGGGGCGATTTCGCTTGAACTATGGGCAGGATGTATGATACTTTTACCTCATAGGATAGGCTGGGAGGTCAAAACATGGAAGTATTGAAACAACGGATTTTGGAAGAAGGCGTGGTTATTTCGGACCAGGTTCTGAAGCTGGACGCCCTGCTCAACCATCAGATCGATACGGAATTGACGATGGAAATGGGACGCGAATTTGCAGCACGTTTCCGCGAAAGCGGGGTAACCCGGATCATTACGGTTGAATCGTCGGGCATTCCGGTCGCTTTTGCCACAGCGCACGAACTTGGCGTGCCGCTCGTATTCGCAAGGCGCAAAAAAACGCTTTTGGCTGACCCAGACGCCTACTGTGAGCGCGTACCTTCCTTTACCAAAGGAATCGTAACCGATATAATGGTATCCCGCGAGTTCATCCGGGAAAATGATCGAATCCTGTTCATTGACGACATCATTGCCAATGGGGATGCCGCGCGCGGCATCATCAAAATTATAGAGCGTTCGGGGGCTGAGCTGGTCGGATTCGGAGTCGTGGTGGAAAAATGCTTTCAGGCCGGCGCACGCACCATTCGCGAGTTGGGCGTTCCGGTGGAAGCGTTGGTTCGGATCCGTTCCCTGGAGAACGGTACCGTGCAGTTTGACGATTCGGAATGTTGACCATTCGAAGGAAAGACTCATTTTTTCTTAACTATACCTTTGCATGACCGTGCATTTGTTTTATAATGGGGTTATGTTAGGGAGAGGAGGCAACACCATGGGAAACCAACCGGCAACAGAACAGTTTTTTATGGATAAGCTGGCTGAATCAAAAGTTCATTTTGAACGTGCCCTGGATTGTAAACATACGGAATTTGATGACCTTTATCCCTATATGATTGAACATCCGCAGTTTTTCTGGTACAAACGCTACGTTGCCTGGTCAGAGCTGCTGACGATCGTGGGCTTGTGCGAAGAGTTGTCCTTCTCTTGGAAAGAACAATTTACGCCGCATCAAGTGGAGTACCTGGAATCACGCGTGATGTCCGCCAAGGTGCTTGATTTCTGGTTTGAGAAGAACGACAGCAAAGAGCACGCTCAGCGATAATTTTCAGTAGGGAACCACTTAGGAATGACACGGCAGCAGTCACGCGAGACCTAAATGAATTTCATTTAGGTCTCTTTTTGTAGCACGTTGCCGTTTAGCACAGATACAGACCATCATTTTATAGAAAGTCGAGGCCATGAATCATGATTAGCGATGAAGAATTGAATGCGCTCCGCTTGTCGGGAGAAAAAGTGAGGGTGGTGCGCGACGAGTTGGAATCCAACGACGTGAAAGGCATTGTCGTTGCGTGGGACGATGAGCAGGTTCTCATTCGTCGTCAAAATCGGCGAGTGGTCAAGCTGGATCGCCATTACAGCTTCCAACGTTTCAGCGAACCCCGTCGAAGCCCGCTGAAGGAGTAGCTGTCTGCATCAGGATTATTCCTGAGGTTAACTGGATTTACCATGGACGTTTGGGCATAGTTGTCTGCTCCGGGAGACAGGATAAGGTCGGTGAGTGACTGGAACCTATCTGTGAGGGGATGATTGCAACATGACACTGATGAACGATAAAGTCCATGCGTACAAGGATCAGATTGGCGAATTGGAAGGTTTGCTTCCCGGCGTGGTCAAGTCCTATCACGAATTTACGGGCGAGTGTTTTCAGCCAGGCGCCATCGACGCCAAAACGAAACAATTAATCGCGCTGGGCATCGGATTGTTTGCGAATAATGAAGTGTGCACGCTCTACCACGTGCAGGAGGCCCGTGCCAAGGGAGCTTCCGATCAGGAAATACTGGAGGCCGTTGCTGTCGCCGGAGCCGTTGGAGGCGGACACGCCCTGTCTCAAGGGGCTCTTAGGGTTCAGAAGGCACTGCATTAATCCGATAAGCCCATATTTGCACCAAAAAACCAGACAAGGCTCGAGCCCTGTCTGGTTTTTTGGCATTCTTGGTTAGAGTACAATGTTTCTCAAGTGATCTGGATGAACAAGTGCGGTATCGTTTAAATTTTTCCAAGCATTTTGTTATACATGAATTCGCCGGTTACACGGCGTGCAGTGACGTAGCGGTCGCTGAAATAAGGATTGGACAATTTGGTGATGCTGACGCCTTTGCTGCTTGAAGCATGGGCGAAGTTGCCTCCACCGATATACACGCCTGTATGAGAGATGCCTTTTCCAGTGGTATTGAAAAATACAAGGTCGCCTGTGCGAAGGTTGGCTTTGGAAACAGCGGTGCCAGCCTTGGCTTGTGCCTGCGAGGTACGCGGCAGCTCGATGCTGTATTTGTTAAACAGGTATCTCATAAATCCGGAACAATCGAAGCCGGCCATTGTTGTGCCGCCCCACTTGTACGGAATGCCAGTCATGCTGTTGACTACGGTATTGATGCTGCTTGCTTCGGTTGCTGTTGCACCGGAAGTAAATAAAACGGCTGCGCCGAATAAGGACAGGATAAGCTTTTTCAAAATGTTATGTTCTCCCTTCGATGCCTACGGAGTTAGCTAAGGGTTCGGTAGAAGGTTCCCTATATTTCCTATGTATCGGAATAATTCACCCGGTATGGTTCCCCCGTTTTCACTAATGAAACTCGGCACATGAATAATGAATATTTTGTAACCATTTGAAATGATATTGCATAAATACGAAATTGTCAAATCGTTCTGAAACGGTTATCTGCACCGCCATGTTAACGGAATTCTCATTTTTTATGCTCAAATTGCGAAAAGGCTGTCGTTTTTCGGTTACAAAAAAGTAACCACCGTTTCAACAGCTAATGGAATGGACAAATAAATAGTTTGTCGCCTGACTACAGCATCCATTTCCTTTTGCGTCATTTTGCTGTTCATCATGGCTGTTAATGTGTTGACAGAGTTTCGGTTTCTATGATATATTCTTCCTTGTCGCCGTGATATTTCCGGAGATATACCACATATGCGGTCGTGGCGGAATTGGCAGACGCGCACGGTTCAGGTCCGTGTGGGCTAACCCCCCGTGGAGGTTCGAGTCCTCTCGACCGCATCAATACAACCATAAGAAAGCTCTTGAATTTCCTTATTTGGAGATTCAGGAGCTTTTTTCATCTTTAGGAACGCCTGTGTAACGCGGTCACGCTGTACCGGCGTGCCATTGGCCATCATTTCGTCCAGTGCGGCGGGAGAGATTTGCCACGAGACGCTGTATTTGTCCTGAATCCAGCCATACTTTTCACGGAACGGATGTAATTGTCATCTTGGTTATGTTCATAATGGAAAAAATAACCTCGGATACCCCCTAGATTTCAAGACACAATGTACATAAAGGGGTGAACCGTTATGAAGAAAAAAGGGATTCGAATGTGGCCTGTGATCCTTATATCGATCATGCTGATCGGATGCCAGAACTCGAAGCCCAAAGAACAGGATTTGATGCGAATAAATTCCGCCAGTGGAGAAAATGCGAAGAAAGTCATTTTCCTGATGGTAGACTCTTTGATGGTTCAGGCGATTGACCAAGGAATCGGCAAGCAGGAGCTTCCGACATTAAAATTTCTGATCGAACACGGACAATATTATAAAAACCTGGTCAGTTCCTTTCCCACGATGTCCGTCACGATCGACAGCTCATTGCTTACCGGTGCGTATCCGGACATTCACCGTGTGCCGGGTCTGACGTGGTACTCAGCGGAAACCAAGAGAATGATCAACTATGGAACCGGACCGATGGAAGTGCTCAGGCTCGGAGTGAATCGGGTACTTGCTGATGCGCTGATCCATTTGAACGGGAGTCATTTGAGCAAGAATTTGCCTACGATCTATGAGGACTTAGCCCGGCAAGGGTTTAAGTCTGGTTCGATCAACGGCCTGATTTACAGGGGGGCGTCCGATCATAAGTTGTCGATACCCGATTGGATTCAAGGTCCTGCTTCTTTACCGAAAGAGATTCATGTGAAAGGGCCGGACCTGTTGTCCCTGGGTTCGTTGTCTAATCCGTTTCAGGGGATAAAAAACTTGCCGGACGGTGTAACGAATCGGTTGGGCATCCATAATGACTTCGCTATTGAAGCCGTAAAATATTTGATTCACTCCAATACATTGCCGGATTTTTTGTTTGTTTATTTGCCGGACTTGGACCGGGAGTTACATAAAAAAGGTCCCACTGGACTTCATGGAGTCAAAAAGTTGGATCAGCAGCTTCAATCTGTATTGGAAACATTCGGTTCTCCGGAGAAAGCCTTGAAAGAGGCCGTATTTGTCATTGCAGGCGACAGCGGAATGACACAGATTTTGCCTGCCAAGCAAAATCCGGTCATTGATCTGCCTTCTTTGCTCGGAGACGCCACCATTTTGCGTCCGGGTGAAGCCGTATCGGAAGATACGGATATCGTGCTCGCCGTCAATGAAACGATGGCCTATGTATATTCATTGAAAGCGGATCGATCCCTGAGAGACACGGCAAATGTATTGAAGAGCGATCCGCGCATCGATTTCGTTTCCTGGAAAGACCAGGAATGGATATACGCCATTCAGGGGGCAACAGGCAAACAGATCAAATTTAAAGCAGGCGGCAATCTAACTGATCCATACAACCAATCATGGACGGTCGAACAGGATCAAGAGGTGCTGGATTTAAGCATAAACACGGCCACACATTCATTGAATTACGATCAATATCCCGATGTTCTGAAACGTTTGTCAAGCGCGCTCCGTTCACACCAAGGCGAATTTTTGGTTGTCACGGCAAAACCGGGATATGAATTGACGGGCGGCAGTTCACCTGCGCATAAGGGCGGAGGCGGTCATGGTTCCATTCGCAAAATGGAATCGCTTGTTCCCTTGATCATCAGCGGAACAGACCAAAAGCCGGAACACTTGCGAATGGTCGACTTAAAAGCTTATTTGCTTAATCTCGTAACAAAGAAGGCCCAGAAAAGCAATAGGTGAAAAGAGAAGGCGTTTCAAATGCCCTCTTTCATTATTGGTGACCGTGTTGATAAACAAACTCTTTGATGAATTCGTTCAAGGTACCCGCAGATTTTGTAGGGATCTTTGCAGCGTTCATGCATTGATCATGAGACCACCGGTATACTTTTATACCGGTGGTTGTTTGGTGTTTATTGCTGCTGTACTTAGAACATTTTTCGAACAGGCGACATCATTGGACGCCAGTCAATGCTGTTTTATCTTAGCCGCCGTGTAACCCCATAGGTAGCCAATCCAACTCCTACAGCCAATAACGACATTAGGATTCCCCGATTATTTAGGAGTCGCGTCCATTGCATGCCATTTCACCACCTTTTTGAATGGTTATTCTTATCCGAATAACGGTCTTTATTTTTCGTACAGTCCGATCTCTTCATTCATGGGAATGTAACCTTTGACTTCCTGTAACTTCAATTTGGAGTTTGTTGTTCGATAAAAATAGGTTGACCCCGTAATTAATACACGGTATCTTAGTCTTTGTTGCAGGTTCGAGTCCTCTCGACCGCATCCACAAATCATAAGCAAAACTCCAGAGAAACTCTGGAGTTTTTTCATAATATAAGTAGAGGCGGGGAAGCGCATATGACCAATCATAGAATTGAAGCTTTGAGCCAGGAAACTCTGGGGAGCTTTTTAGCATATTGCAGGAAGCACCGTAATGAAGTGGATGATTCGTTTTTATACGAAGAGGACTTGCGCGACTTTGCCATCCATGAAGACAATCCGACCTATATTGCCCTGGATTCGGCGGAGGAAGTGGTTGGCGCAGTTTCGCTCATTAAAGATGCTTATCACCGCAAAGGGCGGCGTGGGCGGTTCCGCATTTTTCACGCCGAAGTGAGTGATCTCACTCTACACGGCCGATTGTTGAAGTCGATTATACAGCATGGGAAAGGGCTGGATCACCTGTTTGTTTTTGTGCCAACCGTACATCACGAATTTATGGAAACGTTGAAAAAGCTGGATTTCAAGCTGGAGCGATATGCCTTTATTCTGGTACATCATCAGCTCGAAAAGCCGGCTTTCGAGGTACCTGACGGATATCGATTGGAAGCTTTCCGTACGGGATTGGACGAAGCGGCATGGGCAGAAATCCGAAACGCGGGTTTCGCCAAGCTGAAAGGAAATGAAACACCGGTAACACCGGACATGGTAACCAAAATGGTTGCGGAGGAGGATTACCTTGAGGGCGGGATGCTGATGCTGTATCATGGGGACCGGCCTGTTGGAATCGTGCGGGGTTCGGACGATGAATTCCAAGGAGCATCGATCATGAACATCGGGCCGGTTGCGCTTGTTCCTGAATACCAAGGAAAAGGGCTGGGGAGAATTCTCCTTAGAGCGGCAATGGCGTTCGCGGTTGAACAAGGGTACTCTCAAGCGATCCTGTGCGTCAATGCCGAGAATGAACGAGCCAAGAACCTCTACCTTCAGGAAGGCTTTCAGCAAGTGGAAGCTGCCGCCAATTTAAGGTATGATCTAACTAAATGACGGATAAGCTGCGGGATATCCGCTCTTGAATCTTTGTTCATTGCTGGGGCGCTAACATAGTGATTCGTCCTTGTATCAGCATAAATATGACATGACAGGCTTGCGTTCCAGCGATATTGGCAAGCCTGTTTGACGTGCAATTTTTTACCGGAAAGACTGGGTCAGCAGCGTACATATTCACTCCTCCAATATGAAACAATGAGTACACGGACATAAGGAGGGGGTTATGATGAAAAAGCAAGATGTAGGCCAACAAGCGCGAATAGGCAAAAACAGGGCCGTAAAAGTGATCATGGCCGGTGCGATGGTGCTAATGCTGCTGCAGGGCTCAGCCGGGGCATTTGGAGCTGCTGCAGGTCGCTCCGACTTGATTGAACATGCCAATGCTGGATGGAACATGCAGAAGCCAGCCGGCAAGGATGGTTCAGGCATTGAATCCTCTGAACCGCATAAGCGGCTTGCCATTATTATCGACGACGCAGGCAACGACATGAAGGGCACGGCGGAAATATTGGCTGTGCCTGCGAAGCTGACGGTGGCGGTCATGCCTTTTTTGCCGACAACGAAAAAGGACGCGGTCGCTGCGCATGAAAAGGGCATGGACGTCATTGTCCATATGCCCATGGAACCGAAAAAGGGAAGACCTGAATGGCTCGGTCCGGGCGCCATCACGTCAGGACTAAGCGATGAGGAGGTCCGGGAGCGGGTAGAAAGAGCAATCGATGACGTTCCTTATGCCATCGGCATGAACAATCATATGGGCTCCAAAATCACTTCAGACAAACGCATTATGTCCGTCGTACTGGATGTGTGCCGGGAGCGAGGGCTGTTTTTTGTGGACAGCCGCACCAATTTCCGCTCGATCGTCGGCGAACTGGCCGTCCAGAAAAACATGCCTCCCATCGGCAATGACATATTTCTGGATGACCGCAATACGCAGCAGCACATCCGTAAACAGATGGACGCTGCCGTGAAACATACGCTCGATAAAACCAATTGCGTGGTGATCGGTCATGTCGGCCATACCGGATTGAACACATCCGCCGTCGTTCATGAGGCGATGATACGCTACAAAGGACAGGTTGAATTCGTCGGTATTGGCGATTTGGCCCGGGAAGTATGGAGTTGGAACGCTTTTCCTACACAGCCGATAGATAAAAAATAATGCCGTCAGCGATAGCCTCTGCGATCCGCTTCTGTCCTTCGGAATCGTTGATCATGGCCAGATCCCCGGCATTGCTCAAAAATCCTGTCTCGACGATAACGGCGGGCTGTTTTACCTGGTTAAGCAAATAAAACGGTTTGCCCCATTCTACGCCATGCCGGGTTCCGTACAAGTCATTGAGCCGGCTTTGAATGGCTTCGGCCAGTAAATAACTGCGGCCTTCCTTTTGGTGCAAGACGACGGGACCGCGGATGGCCGCTTTTTTGCTCCAGTTGGCATGGATGCTGACCACAATGTCGGTACTGACTTCCTCGCTCAAGCTTTTCCGTTGGGCCAAGTCGCGATGGTGCCTGGAACGGCTGTTCAGCCAACGATTATCATCGCTGAGCGCATAATCGCCGAGCCGGTTAATGATTACCGCGTATCCTTTGCTGCGCAGGAGCAGATAAAGTTTCTGACTGATGGCAAGGTTGATGTCTTTTTCCAAAACGCCTTTCGCACTTGTACCGCCATCAATTCCGCCATGGCCCACATCGAGTAAAATCACCGGTGTGGCAAAGGCGTGGTGGGAGGAGCGATAAGCATCCCCGTCCATGAGCGGCAAAAGGGAAGGACTTTCGCTTTGTTTTTCGGTAGATGGTGAAGAAACGGATTCACGCTGGATTCCTGCACTTGCAAAGGCAGTGGAATGGGATAGTGTGGAAAGGCCGATGAGCAGTGCCATCGTCACGGATAACAGCTTTAACATGTTAACGCACACTCCTTATCTAAATAGGCACCTCACGCATGAACTGGATGCAGTGGAACCCTTTGACATTAGGCTGTGCATTCTGACGCTTTTCATACTTTGCGAGCCGGAAAAATGTTTACCTGCCGGATGTCCTGCGCACACTATAACTAACCGGCGGCGATCCGCCGGTAGAATAGTGAGGAGGCGAAAGAATGGCTAAAAGCGATGAATTGGTGAAGTACATTACGCAGCGTGTCGTCCATTATATGGAAACCCCGCGGGAGGAACGAAAGGGACAGCGCAAAACGAAGGAACCGTGGGCGGTTAAATGGTTCGGCATGCTTCCCTACGGCCTATCCATGTGGGTCAGAAGAAAGGACCGTAAATAAGTGGTCGGCGGGCAGCTCTGGCTTCACTTAGATCGTACAAAGAAAGACAAAAAGACGCTTTCCTAGAGTGAGTCTGAGGAATGCGTCTTATTTGTTGTGGATGAGTCGGCAATGTTAACGACATTATGCTGCACCTGAATTTGAATGAATTTCCGGTGCATGATGCGGGTTGTGACGACCGCGGTTTGCCGGCCTTTTTTGAAAAAATAACCCGAACCTTCCTGTCCGGTATACGTCCAGCCTTGTTGGCTCATGCGATCCTGAAACAGTTGAGTGGTACGCTGTAAGTTGTTCCGGGTCAGAAACAGTCCGTGGCCTTGTTCGTCCGTTCCGAGTGCGCCAATGTCCAGGTTGGTTGAATTCAATGTTTGCATCATCCGGACTTGGGGGACACCCACGTTTTGAATAAACGTAACCATCCAAAAAAATCCCGCGGCAAAACATACGATTACGCCAATGCCAACACCGAAGCCCCACCTCATGAATCATGCCCTCCATATCGATAGAAATACTGGATATAATGACCAATTGTATCATTGATGATGCACGGAGGCGAGGGGATCGAACACGTAAAAATGTCCGTCATGGATCAAGGTTTGCAAGGGTACCCTTCGTTGAATGGTCGAACTGCCGCCTATGGCAGCATACGCAATCTTCATCCCGTCCGACAATGATGTCCAGACTTGAATGCCGCCGACCGGCAGCGGGCCGCCATAATACATGTTGCGTTCGCCAGCCGAGAATACGATGGATTGGCCTTGACCCCATAGTTTGAACAGATCGTCAGTTCCCTTCACAGGAATCGCAGGCGAGGTGATCCATGACAATTGTTCAACCGGATCGTACAAGGGGACAGCATGCAGCTGGTCAACCGTAAACGTTGATGCATCCAGGACGTGGGGGTCAGGTGAAGATACGATCTGCTGCTTTTCCTTAAACGAAAGGCTCCAAAAGGAATGGGGATCGCCGGCGGCGAGCCGTTGTTCCGCGGCCTGCACAACTTCGAACGGAAGCAGATCACCTCCTGCAGCGTCGATATATAAAGAATCTCCGTTTTTTTGCTTCACGGACCAGTAGGCCAGCATAGGCGGCATGTAGCGAAGCTCGATTGACCCGCCGCCTGCCGTGACCACCTGTGGATCGAGCTGTTGCCGAAGCAGAGCCTTTTTCAGCAAAGTGAAACTGTACAGCGGTTCTTTGCCTTCACCATATTCGCTTAGAACCAGGTCCCCCTGTTCGCTGGCAACGATGATCATATATCCTAGAGCCGCATCGTCCACATAAGCATGAACCAACCAGCCGTGTGTCCCCGGCCCCAGGGGAAAGAAACGCAGCTCTGCACGACCCCATATATGGGATGATTCGGGTGATCCGGCTCCGAGCACCCGTGCCTGATTACGGGCAAACTGCTGCACGGATTCGGGCGCTTGTACAGAAGAAGGGAGCGTAAATTCGGGATTAGCCGCAGAGGCAGCATATGCCGAGGACTCCCGCTGTTGCTGCCGTTCCGCGCCTTCTGCATACATCGGGAAGGATGACACGAACAGACCGGTCAGGCTTATTCCCAATCCGATCAGAAACCCGTGGAGTATGCGCGGCCTGCAGAGAAGCTTGTTCAATGGACTCACACCTTCTTTTTCGGTTCGATTCGATTCCAGTTCCTATTCTAGGGGACAGGCCGTGCAAAGGGTGCTGCAACCTGTCGTCAGGCGGCTCAGGAATAAACACTACTTTTGCCGTCATTTGCTGGAAAAGTAGCATCCACGTCTATCTTAAATGAAACATGCCGCAACTGATTGCCGTAACCTTCACTTTGGGCTCATACTGCCAGATCATTTCGGTTCGACGTGTTTCATACTGCTGTTTCAGGGCTTCGCGCGCCAATGCGGCTTGCTCTACCTTGTCTTCGTCAGGGGAAGCATCCTTCGCTTCGGCACGTTTGGACGTTGTCGTTTCGCCTTCCTCTTCGTTGAAAACAGCTTCGTAATAGGCATCCAGCACGGACAGCTCCAATTCCAGACGCTGCTTCGCTTGTTCGGCCCAGCTGTAATCCAGCAGCATCAGCTGGTTGGTCAGATGGGTTTCCAGCGCGTCTCCGGCGGCGGCCAGCGACATTTTGGCCGTTTGGACGTGCATGTTTTCGGCCAGCCGCGGGCTGAGGACGCGCCGGTTAAGCTTGGAGCCGAATCGTTCGACGATTTCGCCGGACCGTAAGGAAATGCCGAGGAAATGCAGTTCTTCCCGCTTTAGGTCGCAGGCAAATTCCACCTTGAAGCAGACGCCGAGCCAGGGCTCGTACAGGGATGGGGCAGAAGCGTTCAGCTGCCGCTTGGCAGGCTGCTCGAACAAATTGACATAGGAGCCGCCTTCGCGGGCAGCGCCGAAAATCTGCTGCAACCGCCGGCTGCCGTACACGACATCCTCGCGCAGGATGCGCCCTGGTCCGAGCTGCGGAAGGGCAGGAGCAATGCCGAAATACCGGCCCAAAATGCTTTCCTTTGCTTCACCGCCTGCTGCAGGTGAATTGGGCGCCTGCGAGGCGGCGGAAGCCGCTTCTGCTGCTTCAAGGGAGCGTTGATAGGCTTCGGGATCGAAAACGAAGGTGAACGACATCGTTTCGGCCGGAGCGCCGGTGCGTTCCACAAACCCCCAGTAATAAGGGCGATTCGTCAGGGCTTTGTCTGCCTCCGGAGAAAGCTTGACCGTAACATGGGCCGGGGATTTTTCCAAAATGTCGCAATCCGTTGCTTCCAGATAGGTCAGCACGTAAGCCTGCACTTCGTTTGGCGCCATGCTCATCGTGATCTTCCTCCTTCCCGTAATTCCCGCTCGGGCACTTCACTCTGTACTTCGCGCTGAATGGAATGGAGCGATTGGCCGAGGGAATCCATTTTGCGCCGGATATCGTCTTCGTTTTGGGATTCCAGCATGATTTTGTACAGGCTTTTTTCGATGGATTCTTTCTTTTCCAGCCGTTCCAGAATAACGTCCAGGCCGCCAATAACCATTTCGAACATGTTGATTTTTTCATGAAGCAGGTTCAGGATATGCTCCTCAATGGTGCCTGTCGTCGAAAGGTTATAGATATTGACGTCGTTCTGCTGCCCGAGCCGATGTACACGCCCGATTCGCTGCTCGACCCGCATCGGATTCCATGGAAGATCGAAATTGATCATATGGTGGCAGAACTGCAGGTTGATGCCCTCGCCGCCCGCTTCCGTGGCAATCATGGCTTGCACGCGACCGCGGAAGAGGTCCATCATCCAATCTTTTTTGCCCCGGTTCATACCGCCGCGGTAGGGAACTGCCGTCAGCCCGTTATTGCGGAAATAGTTCAGCAGGTATTCCTGCGTGGCCCGGTATTCCGTGAAGATGATCACTTTTTCGTTCATGCCGCGAATGAGTTCCATCGTTTTTTCCGCTTTGGAATTGGCCTTAATGGCTTTGATGTGGGCAACGAGCTCCCAGATCTTGTCCCGCAGCGGAGAATCCAGCGGAAGCTTTTTGGCCAGGTTGACCAGGGTGACAAAGACGGCATCGCGGCTGCTGCATACTTCACGCTGCAGCGTGACCAGTGACAGCATGCTGTTTAAGTTGCCGCCGGCCTCCTGGTATTGATCCTTCACGAAGGCCGTAACCGCATCATAAAGAGCCTGTTCGTCTGGTGACAGCTGCAGGTTCACGTTGGATACATTGCGTTTCGTGAACTGAACGGGGCCTTCACCGCGCCGATTGCGGATCATGACCTTGGACAGCTCGTCCTTGAGCTGCTCCTGATTTTTCGGTATACGTTTGTCGACGACGAAGTTGGCGGCAAAATCGCCTTGCTTGCCGAGCTGCCCGGGCTTCAGCAGGTTGATGAGGTTAAACAACTCGCCCATGTCGTTTTGCACCGGGGTAGCGGTAAGCAGCAGGCAGTACTTTTTTCGCATTTTGAGCATGAATTGATAGTTCGTCGTCTTTTTGTTTTTGAGCTTGTGGGCCTCGTCGACAATGATCATGTCGTAGTCCGTGCCCAGCAAAATATCCTTATGCGGATCGCGTTTGGCCGTATCCATGGAGGCAACGACGACTTCGGATTGCCAGGAGTAGGCTTTTTTCTGCGCGACTGCGGGAATGCCGAACTTGGAATTCAGCTCTCGCACCCACTGCAGGACAAGGGATGCGGGCACGAGAATAAGCACTTTGGAGACGAGTCCACGGATCATGTATTCTTTGAGGATCAGCCCGGCCTCGATCGTTTTGCCCAGACCTACCTCGTCGGCAAGAATGGCCCGGCCTGACATTTCAAAGAGTACCTTGCGGGCAGTATCCAGTTGATGGGGGAGCGGAGTAAGCCCTTGCAGATGTTTCAGGCAATGGATTTCGTCAAAATTGGGAATGAGATTCGTTTCTTCGGCTTGATTCGCCAGTTGAAAGAGCCGGTAATCGCCCCAGGGACCGCCTTTGTCAAGCCGGGATTCGAGCTGGTTCAACCAGGTGCGGTCCAATTCCAGCGGAACGGGCAATTTCGGTGGTGCAGGTTGATTGTTCTGCGGTTGTTTCCGGTTCATGTTGCATCCTCCCTGCCATGGTTCATGACGTAGTATTCGTAGGTTATAGTATGGACGAACGGGAAGCAGTTCATAACCATATGCGTAATGTACGCGTTTGTCCGGGCATGAGATTTCATAGAATTGCAGAACTTTCATCAATATGCACCTTCTTGGCGATTCCATACGCTAATGCGTACTCTCTCCCTGGTCCTAGGTATCTGGACGCAATTCGGGGCAAAACTTTCAATCTGGCAATAATTCGGTTTATAATGGGTAATGGCTGTTAGACATGGTTTGCAGCCTTTTTTTGTCGGACGAAGTCGGGTTTTCACGACATCTGTGGAAGTGCTTCTGCATTGCGGATGAAAACGCGGCCATGAAATGACAGGTAATATTGTCCAGTACGAGAAAAACATTGTATTAAACGGCGGTTTTGCAGTATGATTTTACAGCTAGTTGAATCTGGCAGAAAAGGTTACATCGTTTCATTGATTTGTAATGGTTGCTGTCATTTCTTCCCGGAAGCATCGGCGTATAATGCTAAACGGGAAGCGATGCGGATTCAATAAATATAGATGCAACGCGAACAGAATATGGCGCGTCTTTGTTGTGTGGAAATGAAGGATGGAAGGTGCAGTACGAATGTTAATGATGTGGATGACAACCAGAAATGCAACAAGCACGGCAACGCTACGGACGCTTTCGGCGTCGGCTCCTGCTGACAAGGAGGGGCTTGCATGTCACAAGTAATGAATGGCAGACGCCACATGAACGGGCTGGATGGCATGAGGGCCATCGCGGTGATGGCGGTCATCGCCTATCACCTGAATTTAGGATTTATTCCCGGCGGTTTGCTCGGAGTAGGCATGTTTTTTGTTTTATCGGGCTATCTCATAACGGATATTCTACTGTCTCAATGGAAGGCGCACGGGCGGATCGCCCTTGGCGACTTCTGGCTGCGCAGGGCAAGGCGGCTGCTCCCGGGCATGCTCACGATGACGGCGGTTGTAATGATCTGGTTGTTGTTTACTGATCCTTCCCGGCTTGCGGCGCTTCGCGGAGACATCATTTCGGGCATTTTATACATAAGCAATTGGTGGTACATTTTTCATCACGTTTCTTACTTTGAGAGTTTTGGGCCGCCATCGCCGTTCGGCCACTTCTGGTCACTGGCCGTGGAGGAACAGTTCTATATCGTTTGGCCTCTGATTCTCATTGCGTCGATCGCATTGTTTAAACGGAAAGGATGGCTGGTCGTATTCATCGTGGTGGTTGCGGAATTGTCCGCCGGCATGATGGCGATCCTGTACGATCCGGATCTCGATCCAAGCCGCGTCTATTATGGAACGGACACGAGGGCGTTTGCCCTTCTCGCAGGCGCAGCTTTGGCTGTCGTATGGCCGAGCCGCAAACTGTCCGCATCGATTGCCGCCAGGGGCAGAATGATGATGGATGCGGTGGGACTGACCGCCTTGGGCGTGCTTGTGGTTATGCTGTTGACCAGCAGCGAGTACGATCCTTCGTTATATATGGGCGGCATGGCATTGCAGGCTCTTGCTACCACGGTGCTTGTGGCAGTGCTGGCCCACCCCGCGTCGTTGCTGGCACGCGTCATCGGCGCAAAGCCGCTGCGCTGGATTGGTGAACGTTCATACGGACTATACCTGTGGCATTATCCGGTCATTGTGCTCACCAGCCCTGCCGTGGACACGGATGGAGCAGACCCTGTACGCATGCTGCTGCAAGTGCTGGCGACGTTTGTGCTGGCATCGTTATCTTTGAAGTATATCGAAAACCCGATTCGGCATAACGGGTTTCGCCATGCGTTTTCCGGATGGTGGGGTAAGGGGCGGCAGAATGTTCCGCAGCACCAATTGTGGGGAAAACGTGCTGCTCTTATGATGGGCTTGCTGTTGTTTTGCTTTACCATTTCGCAGATGATGGTTACATCGGCCGCCAACGTGGATTCCCATTCGGAATCGGTCTCGGCCACATTCAACGGAGATCGTGAATCGAATGAAGAAGAAGGGCATACGCTGCTCCCCAACGATGCGGGCTCTACTCCTGCTGAAGAACAGCATGTAACTGCAAGCGAGAAGCCTTCATCCGGTTCAGACCAATCGGCGAATGGAAGCAACGATCAGGGAGAGCCGCAGTCAAGCAATGATAAGCCGGCCGCTGGAGCGGGTTCCGGCGAAGGAAAACAACCGGTGCAGGAAGATGCGCCGGTCGTTTCGGGGAATGAACCGAAGGGAAACGTCCCCGACTCCAAAGGCAGCAGAGGGGGGAAAGCGCCGGAAGCTCCGTCCAATGAAGCGGGCAAGGAAGATGTCGTTCCACTGTCGGCCAAGGACGGAAAAATTGCATATACCGTGATCGGAGATTCGGTTATTCTGGATGCCAAACCTTATCTTGAAAAAGGCATAGCCGGCGTATACGTGGACGGGCATGTCGGCCGCCAGATGTGGGAGGCTGCCGACGTTCTGACGGAACTGGCACAGAATCGGAAATTGGGCAGCCGGGTCGTGCTTGAGCTCGGAACGAACGGTTCCTTTAACTCGAAGAGTCTGAATGCCGTACTTGACTCCCTCAAGGATAAAGAGCGGGTATATCTCGTGACGGTAAGGGTGCCACGTCCTTGGGAGCGTACGGTCAATAAAGCGTTGAACGATGCGGAAAGCAGCTACGACAATGTATCGCTGATCGATTGGTATAGTGCAAGCGAAGGGCACGACGAATATTTTGAGCACGATGGCGTGCATTTGACGGTGGAAGGGTCGGAAGCTTTTGCCGATCTCGTGAAAAGCAGCATCGAATAAACCGGAATCATATGATCCTAATTTTACGATTCAAAACGAAAGGCGTCTTTGCAGGAGCTCTCGAAGGAGGGCTCCTTTTTTGTGAACGAAATTTTTTGGACGCAGGGCAATGGTCTGTGTTAAGTTAGCTATGTATGCGTTATCTTTGAGTGTTGGGTGAAATCAGAGGCAATATATTTGTATATTTTTCGTTTCATTTTCTGAAAACGGTTTCTGCACGACTATGTTTAATGCTGGGAGAGAGGCACATGATGACGTTGAAGAATTCAGATCTGGATTTGTCGGGAGAATGGAAAATACAGCATTTCGAGGTGGGCGAAAAACGGGCCATGGAATTGGCGGCGGCCGGATTGGACGACCGTTTTTGGATCGGAGCGGACGTGCCGGGGGATGTGCACACAGCCCTGATTCAACGCGGTATTATTGATCCGCCGTATTATGGGCATAACGATGCCAAAAGCCGTTGGATCGAACATAAGGAATGGTGGTACAGAACCAACTTCAACTGCGTGAAGGAGATGAACGCGGAAGATCGCTTTGAACTGGTTTTCGAGGGGCTTGATACCTTTGCAACGGTATACGTCAACGGGCATGAAATCGGCAAAACAGCCAACATGCTGATGTCCCATACGTTCGACGTCACAACGATCATCCGCAATGGATGGAATGCTGTCGCCGTAAAATTCGATCCGCTATCCATCCATCATCGGGATAAGGAGCAGTTTGACTGGTCCTCCTATACGAAGGAACGACCCTGGTTACGCAAGGCGGCCATGAACTTCGGATGGGACTGGGGCCCGCGCATGGTCACTGTGGGGATCTGGGGAAAGGTATGGCTGAAGCGCAGCACCCGTGCCCAGCTAAAGAGCGTGTATGCGCAGACCCGTGCTGCGAGCAAGCAGCAGGCCCTTGTCGATGTTACGGCAGAAGCCGCCTCCGTTGAGTCTTTTCGCAGCAAGAAACGAAGGGAGCATCCGATCTCCCTTACTTGCGATGTACGACTGTTTGATGCACAAGGAAACGAAATCGCATCGGCTCACGGCCTAGCCGTGCTGGCAGGACAAGCGAAGGCTACTTTGTCAGTTTCATCACCGCGTTTATGGTGGACGCATGATCTTGGCGAGCCGTATTTGCATACGCTTGAAGTCGTTCTTTATGCAGATGGCCGGGAAGTGGATCGGTACAGCGAACCGTATGGCATTCGCACGATGGAGCTTGCCCTGCACAATGAGCAAGGAGAATCTTCGTTTGCGTTTGTGCTGAACGGAGTGAAGATATATGCCAAGGGCGCCAACTGGATTCCCGCAGATCATCTGATCGGTTCGATTCCGGAGCACCGTTATCGCGAATTGGTCGAGCTGAGCGTGGAAGCCCATATGAACATGCTGCGGGTATGGGCGGGCGGAATCTACGAGAAAGACGTGTTCTATGACGAATGTGACCGTCAAGGCGTGCTGGTATGGCAGGATTTTGCGTTTGCCAACGCATTGTTCCCGGATTTCAATCAGGATTTCATGGAGAACGTGCGCAGGGAAGTGGAAAACAATGTAGTGCGTTTGCGCAATCGGGCCTCGCTTGCCCTGTGGTGCGGCAATAACGAAATCGATTGGCTGTATGACATGAAATCGGCTAGCGGAGATATAACAAGCCCGTTCTATGGCGAATTGATCTATCACGAGCTGATTCCGGAAGCGTTGGAACGGCTTGACCCGTCCAGGCCATATTGGCCATCCTCGCCTTTTGGCGATAGCCACGGAATGGATGCCAACGATCCCGGCGTCGGTGATCGGCACAACTGGCAGGTGTGGCATGGATCGGTGTATCCGCGAAAACAAGGCGAACCCCCGTTGTTGGACTACAGCGTCGAAGGCGTAACGTTCAAAAACTATAAAAAGGATATGGCGCTGTTTAGCAGCGAATTCGGCATGCATGCCTCGGCGAACAGGTATACGCTTGAAAAAAACATGCCTCCTGGCCAGTTTTATTGGGGGAGCCCTGAGATGGCTTACCGAAATAAAGACACGAACCACCAGAAAGGCATTTTGCTGATGGAAGGCTACACAGGCATTCCGCAAAACATCGATGAATACATGAACTTTTCGATGTTGACACAGGCCGAAGGCTTGCGTTACGGCATTGAACATTTCCGGCGGATCAAACACCGCAACAGCGGTGCGCTGGTATGGCAGCTGAATGACAGTTGGCCGGGCACGAGCTGGTCGATGATTGATTATGAGCTGCTGCCTAAGGCTTCTTTTTATTATGGGAAAGTGTTCTTTCACCCTGTTTTATTGTCCTTGGAGCATGAACCGGGCGAACCGCTTGCCCTCTGGATGGTGAATGATACGCTGGAACCGGTGCGTGGGCAGCTTCAGCTTCGGGTGTATGATTTTGAAGGCGGAAACGTATACTCCAGCAGCTATGCCGCTGAGGTGGGCCCGCAATCGGCGGTCTGCGTGGCGAAGTTGAATGAAGCGGAGGCGCTTATGGGCCGGCGTGCCCAAGACGTTATTGTCGAACTGAGCGCGGAAGGGTTCGCGGCACCTTCCAATCGATATTTCTTGCGCGATCCGAAGGAGGTGGCATTGCCGGAATCCCGGCTGAGCGTGCACGTCAACGAAGAGGAGCTATCTGTCACGGTGACGGCGCATCATGCGATTGCCCGTATGGTCAAGCTGGAACTTCCCTTGGGCCGCGTCCGGTTCAGCGACAATTATTTTGACCTGCTGCCGGGGGAGAGCCGGACTGTGCGCTTGCGCCATCCGGAACGGGGCAGCTTGCCTTTAAGCGAGCTCAAGGTGAGCGCCATGAACGGGCGAGAAGGCTAATTGCGTTTGCCCCAAAAAAACAGCCGGTTGCACTCACAGGCATTCCGGCTGTTTTTTTATTCTTGTTGATGCAGTCAGGCATTTTTGCACACACTAAACCATAAAGGAGGCGTAACGCTCCTGGAAGGAATTCTCCATGTCGACCTGTTTGGCCAGCTGTTGTTTCACTTTCTCCCCACGAGCGAGCTGCAACTGCTGTAATGGAGCCATATCGATAAAGTGGTCATCAGCCATTCCGATCAGCAATTCAGCTAACACGTCGGCATCCTCGATGGCGGCGTTCAGGCCAAAAGCACCCGTAGGCGTCATGGTGTGTGCCGCATCGCCGAGCAGCACAATATTGCCATGCGTCCACGACTCGCAGTAACTGCTTTCCACGGATAATAATACAAAATCGCTCCATGACCGGATATGGGCGGCCACGGAATCCGAAAGGCACGGAAACGCGGCGACCAGTTGCCGGATGAACGGCTCAAAATGCTGCTGCCGCAGTTTCGGATAAGAGCCTTGCGGAATATTCCAGCCAATCTGCACGTAACCGCCGAACTGGGAGAAAAGAGCGAGCTGCTCGCCGTCCATGCTGGCCAGGCGCACAGCCGGTTCCCATGCCGCCGGAGCGGGGATTCGCGCCCATAACAGATCATACCCGTGCTTGCGGACGTCCGGAACCAAACCCGCATGCCTGCGGACGGCCGAATAACGCCCGTCTGCGCCCACGATGACCGAAGCCCGGATGGAGGCGGGCGATCCGTCTTGCCGTACGTGAATCCCGATCACGTTATCCTGCTCGTCTTTCAGCAGACCGGTCATGATCGTATTGAACAATACATGTTCCCGGTTGCCTGGAAGCCGGCCGGACTCGGCAACGATGACGTCGAGCAGATGATGCTGAGGCACATGAATGCCTACATGGGACTCGTGTTCACCTGGATAGACGGTGTGCAGGATGCTCCCGTTTTCCCAGTATTCTATTTTTGCGAGCGGAAGCGTGCCGCTCTGGGCAACGAGAGAATACAGCCCGTATTTGTTCAGGACAGCCTCGCCGTCCTGGTTAAGCACTTCGCCGCGAAATGACTTATGCAGGTTCGCCTGCCGTTCGACCAATGCCGTGGATATTCCTTTTCGGTTCAAAAGATGAGAGAGCAGCGTTCCGGCAGGACCGGCTCCCACGATGCACACATCAACGTGTAACGGAGTATTATTGTTCATGTCTGTAAGTTCCCTTGCATTAAAGTAGCTTGCCATCAGTATATACAATTACTTAATGATAACAAATTTACAAAAATCATTAAGTAACTAAAAGTAACTTAAACGTATATGTTATTATAAACAAATCTTTTGAACGATTGCAACTGCCATTTCATTTTTTTGGCGAAGCCGTAAGGGTAAATTGCTCAAACCGTTTTCGTTAAATATGTTACAATAAAAGACAGGTTATGATTTTAGTCGGGAGGAAAAGGTATGCGCCCAGAACCGGAGCAAAGCTCGCAATTGGCAAATGTGGATCAATTGATTGAAGCTTTTTTCAGATATAAAAACAAAGTGTTGGAGCAAAAACAGAAAACGGACACGAATTGCAAACTGAACCCAACCAAGAGTCACATTCTTGGCATGATTTTGCGCGAAGGCCGCTGCATGGCTGTCGACGTGGCCAGGCAGCTCAGCCTCTCTTCAGGGGCAACGACGATTGTGCTGAACCAGTTGGAGAGCGAAGGCATGATTCGGCGCGTACGCAGCGAGGAAGACCGCAGAATCGTCTGGCTTTCCCTTACGGAAGAAGGAGAACAGCTTGCGCAGGCATTAAATGCAAATCGCGGACGCATGACGTGGGAGCTTTTGCAGGCGCTTACGGAAGAGGAGCAGCAGCAAATGCTGGGTATGCTGAAGAAGATTGAACTGAAGCTGTTGGAGAAAATGAAGCAATTGGAGCACGCGAACCGTTGAACGGGCATGTGCAGAAAGACGTCAGTATTCAGGGATGCCCCGTGCAACGGGGGCCATCCCGAAAACTGGCGTTTTTTTCTTGTTCCCGCACAAGAAGCAGGGGCCGGGTGGAATGGATGAGCGACCGACAGCATTAAAGACGGAAACGTTCAATGTGCTCGGTTAACCCCTCTTCGAGCAGGATTTCCTTTTGCCGCCTGCCGAGCAGGTCAAAGTGTGGGTAGGGCTGTCGCCGGTGGATGTACTGCGGGTCCAATCCGTGATCCCTGCACCACTTCTCCAACCGATCCAGGTCGGCGCATCCCACCTTGGTCACAGTTGTGACGCCGGGGAAACGGGAATCGATCCAATAATGAGTCAGATAAGCCAGCTCGCCTTGAGCGACGCGTTTTTTCCATTCGGCCAGTTCCTGCCGTTTGATTCCGAAGGCCATAACATCAAGATCCTTTCCAATGCAGGTATTGTCCGGTTCTTATTGTAACATCTTATAGTCAGAATCGGTCTTTTGGGTTTGAGGTAAGCGCCAAACGATACAACATGCGAAACGTCAAACTTTTGCCTGCGGAAAGGAAGGTCATCATGGAACTGTTTATCCCTGTGCTCGTGCTTCTTGTGCTGATCGGCTTATCGAATATTTTAAACCGGTTCGTACCGTTTATCCCCGTTCCGCTGATCCAGATCGCGCTGGGCGTTGTCGTTGCTTTGCTACCCCACGGCGTGAAGCTTCCGCTTAGCCCGGAATTGTTTTTTGTGCTGTTCATAGCACCGCTGCTATATAACGATGGCAAACGCACGCCCAGGCACGAGTTGTGGAACCTGAGGGCTCCCATTCTGCTGCTGGCGTTAGGCCTGGTTTTTGTTACCGTTCTGGTTGCCGGATATGCGATTCATTGGTGGATTCCCAGCATTCCGTTACCGGCTGCTTTCGCGCTCGCCGCGATTCTGTCGCCCACGGACGCGGTTGCCGTCGGAGCGATGGCAGGCAGGGTTCATTTGCCGAAAAGCATACATAGGCTGCTGGAAGGCGAAGCCTTGATGAATGATGCTTCCGGTCTGGTCGCGTTCAAATTCGCCATCGCGGCCACGGTTACAGGCGTCTTTTCCCTGGCGGAAGCATCGGTCAGCTTTCTGATTATCTCGATTGGCGGACTGCTGCTCGGGGCGATTTTGTCGTTTTTGCTCATTCGCCTTGGCGTCTGGGTCCGCAGGCTTGGCATGGAGGACGTCACCGTCCATATGCTCCTGCAGATTCTAACGCCGTTCATCATTTATATGGTCACCGAGGAGCTGGGCGTTTCCGGTATTTTGGCCGTGGTGGCGGGAGGTATTATCCATGCGATTGAGCGGGACCGTACCGAATCCGTGCAGATCAAGATGCAGGTGGTATCGGCCAGTACGTGGTCGGTCATTCTGTACATTTTGAATGGTCTCGTCTTTGTCATTTTAGGGGTGCAGATGCCTGACGTATTGGGCAAAATTTTCTCGAGTGCCTCGTTCGACAACCTGCAGGTGCTCGGATACGTCGTTCTGATCTCGGTTCTGCTGCTGCTGCTGCGGTTCGCCTGGATTTATTTGTTCTGGCAAGGCAGCGACGCGCTGCTAGGCAAATCGTTTATTGGCAAACCAAAGGTGAAAGAGACAAGCATCATCACATTGTCCGGGGTGCGCGGGGCCGTTACGCTGGCAGGAGCGTTCTCCATTCCGTATGTTCTTCAGGACGGTTCTCCTTTTCCGGAAAGGGATCTGATCATCTTTTTGGCGGCGGGTGTCATTTTGTTCACGTTGATTGCCGGCAGTGCCTTGCTTCCTGTATTAGCCAAAAAGGATGAATCCGTCGGCGAGGAAACTCCTCAGAAGACGGAGCGCAAAGCGCGGAACATGATGCTCAAGGCCGCCATACGCGCCGTCAAGTCGGAGATGACCGACGACAACAAGGCTGCTGCCCTTGCTGTGGTTTCCGACCTTTCCAAAACCATTCGCCAAGCATCCGGCTTGGATGCACGGAAACAGAAGGAATTTTTGAAACAAGAGGCGGATATCAGCCTGATCGGCACCCGGGCAGAGCGCAAAGAAATCGAAAGCATGATGGATGAACAAGTCATCTCATCCGATGCGGCGTTCAAATGCAATAGTTGGCTGGACAAAAAGGAAATGATGCTCTCCAGCCGCACGAATGCACAGATGATGTATTCGCTCGGCGAGATCGGGCGCATGTTCGGCCATCTGTTTGCCAACCGGGCGGGCAAACCGGATAAACCGTTTGCCATCGAAAATGCGGACCTGTATCGCCAGGTCAAATTGCGGAGCTCCGAAGCGGCGATCAAGGCTATCCGTTCACAGATGAACGACAGCAATCGCTCTGCGGCGTTATCTGTCATCGCTAAATACGAACGCCTCGTTGCGAAGCTAAGGTCATGGAACGAGGATGAGACGGAAGATCCGTTCGATCAGGAAAAGCTGCAGCTGCAAATGGTAGCCGTTCAGGAACAGCGCAATACCGTGCAGCAGCTGTACGAAAACGGCGAAATCAACCGGGACGTTGCGGCGAAGCTGCGCCGCTTCATCAACGATGTGGAGGCAACCGTTTTGAAGAATAGCTGAAACCGATAAATCCGATATTTTAAATCCGATTATGCTTCTGGTATAATCTCATCACAGCCGATCCTCGTCCAGGGATGCTGCGGGTGCCTGATTCATCCGGTTTGATAGATGGGTACCTACATATCAATTTCAATAAAGGAGATGCGTGAGACATGACAGAACAACAGACACGTCTGGGTAAGAGCGAGCTGGTGGTTAATCCCATCGGGCTGGGGGCAAATGCGGTCGGAGGCCACAATATTTATCCGAATTTGCTCAATGACGAAACGGGCAAGGATGTCGTTCGCACGGCACTGGAACAAGGCATTAACTTTATTGATACGGCCTTTATTTATGGACCTGAACATTCGGAGCGCTTGATCGGCGAAGTGTTGAAGGAAACCGGAAAGCGTCAGCAGGCGGTCATCGCCACCAAAGCTGCGCATAAATTCGTGGACGGCAGCATCGTTCTCGACAATTCCCCCGCCTTTTTGAAAGCTTCAGTGGATGAAGCGCTGAAACGGCTGCAAACGGATTACATCGATCTGTTTTACATCCATTTTCCGGATGAACACACACCGAAAGATGAAGCAGTCGGAGCATTGGCCCGATTGAAAGAAGAAGGAAAAATCCGGGCGATCGGTGTTTCGAACTTCTCGATCGACCAGCTGCGCGAAGCGAACCGTGACGGTTACGTCGATGTGCTGCAATCGGAATATAACCTGTTCAAACGGGAGGTGGAGAAAGAAATTCTCCCGTATACGACGGAGCAGCATATTTCATTCGTTCCGTATTTCCCGCTGGCTGCCGGGCTTCTTGGCGGCAAATACACCAAAGATACGACATTCAAGGACGGCCGGGCCAAAAATCCGCTGTTTACCGGGGAAGCTTATATTCGAAATCTGGGCAAGGTGGACCAGCTTCGGAGCATCGCCCAGTCCAAAAACGTGGAGGTCGCGCATCTGGTGCTTGCCTGGTACCTTACCCAACCATCCATTGATGCATTGATTCCGGGCGCCAAAAAGCCGGAACAAGTCGTATCCAATCTGAAAACCTTGGAAGTTCGGTTGTCCGCCGAGGAAATTGCGGTGATTGATCAGATTTTCCGTTAATTTAGAAGCTGCAAGGAGACTGCAGGCACTTGTTTCGCCCTGGTCTCATAGTTCCGCGAATTCGGGAAATGCTAACAGGGAGTTTACGTTTGAACATAAAGTGAGGACAACGACATGA